>CAYUDT010000091.1:0-19654 GCA_964443695.1 uncultured Conexibacter sp.
TCGATGATCGTCGGCGAGGCCGAGGTGCAGGGTCAGGTCAAGCGCGCCTACGAGGCCGCGCTGGCCGCGGGCACCACCGGGCCGATGACCAACCGGGTCTTCACCGCCGCGCTCACCACGGGCAAGCGCGTGCGCTCGGAGACGGCCATCAGCCAGCAGCACGTGTCGGTCGCGTCGGTCGCCGTGGAGATGGCCCGCGACGCGGTCGGCGACCTGCGCGACCGCGACGTCGTCGTCATCGGCGCCGGCGAGACCAGCGAGTTGACCGCCCGCGCGCTGTCGGACCACGGCGTCGCCACGATCTTCGTCGCCAACCGCCACGCCGACCGGGCCCGGTCGCTGGCCTCGCGGTTCGGCGGCCACGTCGCGTCGCTGGACGAGCTGCCCGACCGGTTGGCCCAGGCCGACATCGTCGTCTCCTCCACCGCGTCGCCGCACGCGCTGATCGACGTGGAGGAGCTCGAGCTCGTGATGGAGGCCCGGGCCGGGCGTCCGCTGGTGCTCATCGACATCGCGGTGCCGCGCGACATCGAGCCGGCGTGTGCCGACGTGCCGGGCGTGACGCTGCTGGACATCGATGACCTGCAGAGCGCGGCGGCCGCCGGCCTGGCCGGTCGCGAGGGCGAGCGCGCGCTGGCCGCCGACATCGTCGAGGAGGAGATCCAGCGCTTCGCGCGGTGGATGGGCCAGCTCGACGTGCGCCCGACGATCAGCGCGCTGCGCGCCTCGGGCGACGCGATCGTCGAGCAGGTCCTGGCCGAGAACTCGGGCCGCTGGGAGACGATGTCGCCGCGCGACCTGGCCCGCATCGAGGCGCTGGCCCGCGCGGTGATGCAACGCGCGCTGCACGAGCCGACGCTGCGGCTGAAGACGCTGGCCGACGACCATCCGTCGGGCCACGGGCGCCTGCAGATCGCCCGCGAGCTGTTCGGCCTGGAGCCCGGTGCCACCACCGGGGGCGCGCAGGCCACCGACGCGTCGGTGACGCCGTTGCGCCGCCGGCACGAGCAGTGAGGCTCGGCACGCGCGGCAGCGCGTTGGCCCTGGCCCAGGCCGAGCTGACCGCGGCCGCGCTGGGCGGGGGCGACGACGTCGAGATCGTCGTGGTGGAGACCCGGGGCGATCGCGACCGCGCCCTGGTGGACAAGGCCAAGTGGACCGCAGAGCTCGAGCGCGCCCTCGTCGAGGGCGAGATCGACGTGGCGGTGCACTCGGCCAAGGACGTGCCGTCGGTCCTGGCCGAGGGGACCGTGCTCGGCGGCGTGTTGGCCCGCGAGGACCCGCGTGACGTATTGGTCGGTGTGGAGTCGTTGGCGTCGCTGCCGGATGGTGCCCGGGTCGGGACCGCTGCCCTGCGCCGGGCGGCGCAGCTGCGCGCGGCGCGCCCGGACGTCGAGGTCGTCGAGGTGCGCGGCAACGTCGACACGCGGCTGGGCAAGCTCGCGGCCGGCGAGGTCGACGCGTTGATCCTCGCCGCCGCCGGACTGGCGCGGCTGGGTCGCAGCGAGCGGGGCGCGATGCTCGAGTGGGTGCCCGCCGCCGGGCAGGGCGTCGTCTGCCTGCAGGCCCGGCCCGACGTCGCGCTGCCCCGGGACGCCGACGCCTGGCCGCGGCTGTGGGCCGAGCGCGCCTGCGTCGCCGCGCTGGGCGCCGACTGCCACAGCGCGGTGGGCGCGCACGCCGTGCGCGGCGAGGACGGCACGCTGACCCTGCGCGCGTGGGCCGGTGCGGTCGACGGCTCGCACTGGGTCGCCGACGAGGCGTCCGGCAGCGACCCGGAGACGCTGGGCCGTGAGGTCGCCGCGCGCATGCTGGCCGCCGGTGCCGGGGAGCTCATCGGATGAGCGGGGTCACCGCAATTGGCGTGTCGATCTCATCGGCCCCCGCGCGAGCAGACCGACACGCCTTCCGTGGGATCCACCCGCGAGCAAGCCGACACGCCTTCCGTGGGATCCACCCGCGAGCAGGCCGACACGCGTTCGGTGGGGTCTGCGCGTGAGCGGGGCGCAGGCCGGTGTGGCGTACCTCGTCGGCGCGGGGCCGGGTGACCCGGGGCTGCTGACCGCGCGGGCGCTGGAGCTGCTGCGGACCGCCGACGTCGTCCTGCACGACAAGCTGATCCCCTTCGAGGCGCTGGACGTCGTCCGCGAGGACGCGCTGCTGGAGGACGTCGGCAAGATCGGTGGTGGCAAGCAGGTGCCCCAGGACGTGACCACCGCGAGGCTGGTCGAGCATGCGCTCGCGGGCCGCAGCGTCGTGCGCCTGAAGGGCGGTGACCCCTTCGTCTTCGGTCGCGGCGGCGAGGAGGCTCAGGCCTGCGCGGCGGCGGGCGTGCGCTTCGAGGTCGTCCCCGGCGTGACCGCCGGCGTCGCCGCGTCCGCCTACGCGGGCGTCCCCGTGACGCAGCGCGGCATCGCCCCGGGCGTCGCGTTCATCACCGGCCACGAGGACCCGGCCAAGCCGGAGACCCAGATCGACTGGCCCGCGCTGGCGTCCTTCCCGGGGACCCTCGTCTTCTACATGGGCGTGCGCCAGCTGCCCCGGATCGCCGAGCAGCTCATCGCCGCCGGCCGGCCGGCCGACGAGCCGTGCGCGATCGTCGAGCGGGGGACGCTGGGCGACCAGCGCTCGCTGACCGCGCCCCTGGCCGAGCTGCCGGACGCCGCCCAGGCCCAGGCGATCAAGGCACCGGCGATCACGATCGTCGGAGCCGTCGCCGGGCTGCACGACGAGCTGGAGTGGCTGAAGGCCGCGCGCCCGCTGGGCGGCATCTCGGTCGCGGTCACCCGCGCGCGCAAGCAAGCGTCCGCGCTGGGCGCGCGGCTGCGCGAGCTCGGCGCGCTGGTCGTGGAGGCCCCGACGATCCGCACCGTGCCGGTCGACTTCACCGTGCCCGCCGACCTGGGCGACGTTGTCGTCTTCACCTCACCGACCGGGGTCGAGCGCTTCTTCACGCAGCTGCGCGACGCCCGTGCGCTGGCCGGCGTCGACGTGTGCGCGATCGGCCCGGGCACCGCCGCGGCCCTACGGGAGCGCGGCGTGGAGGCCGACATCGTCCCCGAGAGGTCCTCCGGCGAGGGCGTCATCGAGGCGCTCGACGGCCGCGAGCTGCGCCGCGTCGTGGTCGTCCGCGCCGTCGAGGGCCGCGAGGTCCTGCTGGACCACCTGCGCGAGCACGGCGTCGACCACGAGCTGGTCACGCCCTACCGCACCGAGCCGGTGGTGCTCGACGACGAGCTGCGCGACGCGGCGCTGGGCTGCGACTACGCGCTGTTCGCGTCGGGCTCCTCGGTGCGCTCGCTGCACACCGCGGCCGGGGGCTCCCTGGCCGGCCCGCAGATCGTCTCGATCGGTCCGGCGACGTCGGCGGTCCTGCGCGAGCTGGGCGTCACGCCCGTCGCCGAGGCCGACCCGCACACGCCGGACGGCCTCGTCGCCGCGCTGCTCCGAACCGCGACCTGAGGTCGCTATCGTCGACGCCCGTGCGAGCGACGATGGCAGCGTTGGCGGTGCTGACAACCCTCGCGCTCGGTGCCTGCGGCCAGGACGATCGACCCGGGCGGGCCCAGGCCCTCACGGCCCCGGCGGCGACCGCGCCGGCCGCCGCCACGACACCGACGCCTACGAGCGCCGAGGACGTGTCGGCCATCGTGCGCGTGGTGCGCAAGTACCTGCACGCCTTTGCGGTCGGCGACGCGCGCGCCGCCTGCCAGACCCGCACCTACGAGGAGCGCAAGGCCTTCGCCGAGGACGGCTTCACCTGCCCGACCGCGATGGGCCTGGTGATGCGCAAGGTCGGCCCCAACCGCCGGCTGTTCGGGCGCGTCAGCGTCGACCGCAAGGACGTCGAGGTCACCGGCGACGCGGCCACCGTCGTCGTCGACTTCCCGGGCACCGACGATGCCGACGACCGCGCCGACCCGCTCACGCTGCTGCGCGATCACGGCCGCTGGTTGCTCTACGACGGTGACTACAGCGGCAGCGGCACGGGCACCTCCGGTTCCGGCGACCCCGCCGTGATCTAGGCGGTTAGGGTCGGAGCGTGCCCTCCCCGCGTCCTGTCACCTTCCTCTCCGACTACGGGCTCGATGACGACTTCGTCGGCGTCTGCCACGCGGTGATCCAGCGGATCGCCCCGGGCGCGACGATCGTCGACCTCACCCACGGGGTGCCGCGCCATGATGTGCGCACCGGTGCCCTCACGCTGCGACGAGCGCTGCCCTACTGCGCACCCGGCGTGCACCTGGCGGTCGTCGACCCCGAGGTGGGGACGCGGCGCCGCGCGATCGCGCTGCGCACCGCCGAGGAGAACCGCCTCCTCGTGGGCCCCGACAACGGGTTGCTGTCGCTGGCCGCCCAGCGCTTCGGCGGCATCGTCGAGGCGGTGGACGTCAGCCGCTCGCCGCACCGCCTGGAGCCGACCAGCGCGACGTTCCACGGCCGCGACCTGTTCGCCCCCGTCGCGGCGTACCTCGCCTCCGGCGCCGAGCTGGCCGACGCCGGCGACCCGCTCGACGCCGACGAGGTCGCGCGGCTTCACATGCCGATGGCGCACGTCGAGCCCGACGGGCTGGTGGCCCACGCCATCAGCTTCGACCGCTTCGGCAACGTCACGCTGGACGTCGAGCACGAGGAGATCACCGGCAGCGGCCTGCGGCTCGGGGCGACCGTCCAGGTCAACGAGCGCGAGGGCCGCTACGCCACGACGTTCGCCGACGTCGCCCCGGGCGAGCTGCTGGTCTACGAGGACGCCTACCGGACGCTGGCCATCGCGGTGAACCGCGGCTCGGCGAAGGAGCTGCTGGGGCTGGAGCTGGACGCCGAGCTGCTCATCCGGCCCGCATGAACACCCTGGGCCACCCGCGGGTGCACCTGCGCGAGACGACCTCCACCAACGACCGCGCGCGCGAGCTCGCGCAGTCCGGCGCGCCGCACGGCACCGTCGTGACGGCGTCGGCCCAGTCCGCCGGTCGCGGTCGCCAGGGCCGCACCTGGTCGGCGCCGCCGGGCACCGCGCTGCTCATGTCCGTCGTCCTGCGCAGCGACGCCGGGCAGTTCGGCCTGCTGCCACTGGCGGCGGCGGTCGCCGTCGCCCGCACGTGCGGAGATGCAGCCCGGATCAAGTGGCCCAACGACGTCCACCTCGACGGGCGCAAGGTCAGCGGCATCCTCGCCGAGGGCCGCCCCCAGGAAGGCTGGGCCGTCCTGGGCATCGGGCTGAACGTGGCGCTGAAGGTCGAGGACCTGCCGCCGGAACTGCACGAGACCGCCACGACGCTGGGCCGCTCCGAGGAGGAGCTCGAGCCGACGCTGCGCGAACTGCTGGATCACCTCCAGGACGTCCTGGCGCTGCCGACCGCCGAGCTGCTGGACGCCTACCGCGCCCGCGACACGTTGCTGGGGCGCGAGATCCACTGGAACGGGGGCAGCGGGATCGGCGACGGCATCGACGGGGCGGGGCGCCTCGTGGTGCTCCTGGAAGGCGGTGGCCACACGGCGCTGGACGCTGGAGAGGTCCATATCGGCCGGGTGTAGCCTCGCGGTGTGCGCACCCCGATCCTTGCCCTGCTGACCGCGACCGCCGCGCTGGGCCTGGCCGCCTGCGGCTCCTCCGGGGACGGCGGCGAGGCGAAGCTCGAGAAGGCCGAGCTGGCCAAGAAGGCGGACGAGATCTGCACGGCGTCCGGCAAGGAGGCCGCCAAGGTCGAGGTGCCCGAAGGCTTCGGCCAGGCGGGCTCCAGCGCCGCGGCGGCGTCGGCCTACCTCGGCAAGATCTACCCGATCACCAAGGGCGAGCTGGACCGGCTCCGCGCGCTCAAGCCCGCTGACGACGTCAAGGCCGACTGGGACAGCTTCCTCGCCGAGGAGGGCAAGCTGGTCGCCTTCCTGAAGAAGATCCTCGACAAGGCGAAGGCCAAGGACCCCAGCGGCATCCAGGACCTGGCCCAGATCAGCACGCTGGCCGGGCCGTTCAAGCGGGCCGCCGACAAGATCGGCGCGACGGCCTGCTCGGTCAGCTGACGGTGAGCCTCACCGGCCCGAACTTCACCTTGCGGCTGGCCGGCACGAGCTTGTAGGCGCCGCGGATGAGCGGGTAGCGCCTGCCCGCCCGCTTCACCCGCAGCGTCAACAGGCGCTTGTGCAGCGACCCCGTCGCGACGGTGCGGCCGTTGCGGCGCAGGTGCACCGCGTAGGTCTTCCGGGCGCTGTTGGCGATGTCGCGGTTGAGCTTCAGGACGACGGTCGCGCCGCGGTTGGCGCCGCGCACCGACGCCTTCGCGGGGGCCTTGTCGACCGGGGAAGCCGCGGGCTCTGCGGGCGTCGGCGTCGGCGGGGCGCCGCTGCCGTCACTCGCGGCGTTGGGCGAGACGGTCAGCGCGAACGCCCCGAACGTGTTCGGCGTGCGGTCCGGTCCCGAGCCCGGCGGGTAGCCGCTGAAGATGTCGGTCTTCACCGCGGGCACGATGCCCGTGATGGACGTCGACCCGTCCAGCGCCGGGGTGACCGTCGCCCGGCTGAGGTCGAGGTCGAAGACCGGTGTGCTGCGGTCGTAGGTGCCGGCCGCGCCGCTGCTGCGGTCGGCGGTCTGCCCGCTCGCCGCCAGCGTCCCCCTCTTGTCGGCGCCGATCGTGACCAGCGGGTCGACGATCGTGATCGTGAAGCCGTGCACGTCGGAGTGGAAGGTGACGGTGCCCTTCAGCTCCAGCGTCCCCGCGCCCGTGATGCGGTCGTAGGTCCCCGTCGCGCCCGCGTAGCGGAAGGCGTAGGTCTTGTCGGCACCCTTGGCGCTGCTGGGCGTGACCGTGTCACCCGTCGCGCCGTTGGACGGCCGGGCCGTGCCGTTGGTGAACGGCGGGCCCGAGGAGGTGACGTAACCCAGGTAGGTGCGGTTGGTGTTGTCCGGCGCACCGGTGTCGTAGACGTGGGCCAGCGACCAGCTCAGCGAGCCGGACCTCACGGCGTCCGCCCGCGCGGCCGCGGGGACGGCGAGCGCCGCCGCGGCGGTGAGGACGGCGAGAGACCGGTGACCACGCATGTTCGGGTACCCTAACAACGGTGTACCCCCGTTTGACGCGCCCCCGCGTGGCCGCGCTGTGCGCGACCCTGCTGCTGATCGCAGGCGGCGCGACTCCTGCCTCGGCTGCGAAGTACAAGCGCATCGTCGCGCTGACACCGTTCACCGCGAACACGCTCGCCGACCTGGGCGTCCGGCCGGCGGCCATCGGGGAGACCGTCGGCGGGCACGACCGCTTCAACGCCTCGCTCAACGGCACCCCGATCCTGCCGCTGTCGCATCCCAACGGTCCCAACCTCGAGCAGCTGGCGCTGGTCAACCCGGACCTCGTCCTGTCCGGGCCGATCTGGAGCAAGGGCCACGCCGGCATCCGCAAGCTCGGCGTCCGCGTCGTGCCCACCGAGCCGCGCAGCGTCGCCGAGCTGCCGGGGGACACGCAGAAGATCGCCGACATCATCGGCGCCCCGAAGAAGGGCAGGAAGCTGGTCCGGACGCTGCAGTCGCAGATCGCGTCCGCGACCGCCGGCGTGAGGTCGCACCCGCGGGTGCTGGTGATCCTCGGCGTCGGCCGCACGTCTTACGCGATGCTGGCCAACAGCTGGGGCGGCGACGTCGTCCGCCGCGCCGGCGGCCGGCTGCTCACCGACGGGCTGAAGGCCGGCGGCGGCTACGCGCGGATCTCCGACGAGGTCGTGACCGCCCGCAACCCCGACGTCATCATCTGCGTGCCCCACGGCGAGAACAAGAGCATCAGCAAGGTCGCCAAGTACATGCGCACGAAGGCCGCGTGGAAGAACACGAGGGCCGTCCGCAACGGGCGCATCTACGTCTCCACCGACAACTCGCTGCTGCAGCCGGGCACGGACGTGGGCACGACGATCACCAAGGTCCGGCGCAGCTTCCTCAAGAACGGATGACCGCCGGGACGGCACGGTCGGCGACGGTCCTCATGGTCGCCGCGCTCGTGCTGGCCGCGAGCGCCGTCGTGTCCGTCGCGTTCGGCGCCGTCCACATCCCGCTGCGAACCGTGGGCGACGCGCTGACGGGGCAGCTGGACCCCGGCCCGCTGCGCACGATCATCGTCGACATCCGCCTGCCGCGCACCGTCAGCGCGATGGTCGTCGGCGCCGCCCTGGGCGTCGCGGGCGCGCTGCTGCAGGGAGCGCTGGGCAACCCGCTGGCCTCGCCGGACGTGATCGGCGTGACGGGCGGTGCGGGCTTCGGCGCGGTGCTCATCCTGCTCGTCTTCCCGGACTCGATCGCGCTGCTGCCGGTCGGCGCGCTGGTCTTCGGCGCCGTCGCCGCGGTGATCGTGTTCTCCATCGCCTGGAGCGGCACGGGCGCAGGCTCCATCGGGCGGCTGATCCTGGCCGGCATCGCCGTGAGCGCGATGTTCACGGCCGCGACGACGTCGCTGATGGTGGCCTACTCCGACCGCGTGCAGTCGGCGGTGCTGTTCCTCGCCGGCGGGCTGTCCTCGGACGGGTGGGACACGTTCAACGTGACCTGGCCCTACCTCGTCGCCGGCTTCGCGCTGGCGATCGTGCTGACCGGTCCGCTGGACCGCCTGGCCCTGGGCGACGACGTGGCCGAGTCGCTGGGCACGCATCCCCGGCGGATCCGGCTGGGCGCGGCCGTCGGTGCGGCGCTGCTGGCGTCGGCCGCCGCCGCGATGGCCGGCCTGCTCGGCTTCCTGGGCATCGTGGTGCCGCACCTCGTGCGGATGCTGGGCGGCAACGTCTCCCACCGCTTCGTCGTTCCCGCCTCGGCCTTGGTCGGCGCGACGCTGCTGACGCTGGGCGACACGCTCGCGCGCGTGGTGAAGGCGCCGATCGAGCTGCCGGTCGGGCCGTTCATGGTGGTCCTCGGCGTGCCGGTGTTCCTCATGCTGCTGCGGCGGGCGATCTGATGCTGGAGGTCCGTGACGCGGTCGTCCGCTTCGGCGCGGTCGAGGTGCTGCACGGCGCCTCGCTGGCGGTGGCGCCCGGGCAGCTCGTCGCGCTGGTCGGCCCCAACGGCGCGGGCAAGTCGACGCTGGCCCGGGCCGCGGCCGGGCTGCAGCCGCTGACGTCCGGCTCGGTCAGCTGGGGCGGCACGGACATCGGCGCGATCAACCGCCGGGCGCTGGCCCGGCAGCGCGCGTTCATCCCCCAGCGCATCACGGTCCCCGCCGGCGTGCGGGTCGCCGACGCCGTCGCGCTGGGCCGGGCGCCGCACCTGTCGCCGCTGTCCGGTCCGCGAGCGCACGACCGCGAGGCGGTGGCCGGCGCCATGGCCCGTGCGCGCGTCTCGGACCTGTCCGACCGCCTGCTGACGACGCTGTCCGGAGGCGAGCTGCAGCGCGTGCAGCTGGCCGTCGCGCTGGCCCAGGAGGCGCCGGCGCTGCTGGCCGACGAGCCGACGGCGCACCTGGACCTGGGTGCGGCCGCGCTGCTGGCCCAGCTGCTGCGAGCCCTCGCGGACGACGGCCTGGCCGTGGTGCTGGTGATCCACGACCTGGCGCTGGCGGCTGCCGTCGCCGACGAGGTCGTGGTGCTGTCGCAGGGGCGCACGGTCGCCCGCGGGTCCGGAGCCGAGGTGCTGCGGCCCGAGCTGTTGCACGACGTGTGGGGCGTCGATGCGTCATTGGAGTCCGCACGTGCGGGGCGCACCGCGCTGCACGTGTCCTGGTTGAAGGAGCCTTCCGCATGAAGCGTCTTGTCCTGGCCGTTGCCGTCCTGCTGGTGGTGCCGTCCTCCGCGTCGGCCTCCGGCGTGGTGACGATGAAGACAGGCGGCCGGGCGGCCTCGGCGCTGAAGGCCGCCGGCGTGAAGGTGTCGGGCGTGGGCAGCGCGTCGGCGTCAGGTGGTGGCATCACGCTCACCGTGTCGTCCGGCACGCCGGAGGCGCTGAAGCTCGGCGGCGGGCTCGCGCTCAAGAAGGGCGGCCGGACGGCGAGGTTGTCGTCGCTGACGCTGTCGCTGTCGACCTCCCGGCCGACGCTGACCGCGAAGCTCTCCGGCCGGCGGATCGCGCTGCTGCAGGGCGCGGCCCGGCGGGCGAAGGTCAGCGGCTCCGACCTCACGCTGTCCGGCGCGAAGATGTCGCTGACGCCCGACGCGGCCAAGGCGCTCGGCCGCGCGCTGGGCGCCTCGCTGAAGTCCGGCGGCTTCGCACGACTCGACGCGGACGCGACCGTCCGCGCCGGCGGCGTCGGCGTGCTGGCGCGTCCGGGCACAGCGGTCGACGCGACGTCCGGCGCGTTTCGCTGGCACATCCGTGACTCGTTCGTGCAGTACATGAACGGCGGCGAGGGCATCACCGCCTCGGGCGACGCCCGGCCCACCGGCAAGAGCGTCCAGAAGGGCAGCGACGCCGCGCTGGACTACGACTTCGACTTCACGTTCAGGGACGGCTGGTTCGACGCCGCCTCCGGCCAGGCCGCGGTCCGCTTCACGGGCGTCGTGAAGTTCTCCTACAAGGCGCACGGCATCAACATCGTGGTCCGCGACCCCGAGATCGAGGTGTCCGGCAAGCGGTCGCGCGCGATCTTCACGATCGGCGGCAAGCGCTCGGTGCTCGTCAACCTGAAGGCGTCCGCGCCGGTCGACGGTGACTTCGGCCCGATGCCGGGCACCGTCCCCGAGGACGCCTCGGACTCCGTCTTCGCCGGCTACTACCTGGCGGGCGATCCCTTCGGCACCTACGCGCTGGCGGTCCGTTAGCTCTCGCGCGGCGGTGATTCCGCCGGGATGGACTCCCACGTCCCCAGCCCGCGCGGGTCAAGCCTCTGGGCCGGGGCTCCTCGGGAGAGAGCAACCGTCGGCCCGCGTCGACGGGCACGTGTGTGGACTCGTGTCGCACCGCTGCGACAGCAGTCCACGCACGTCACGACCACGGCGCGGCGCGCGGCGCCGCCGGCGACGAGGTGCGTGCACTGATTGGGCGTGGAGCCCAATGAGTGCACACACGGTGAGGCATCCGGCGGGCGTGTGCACTGGTTGGGCAGACAGCCCAACCAGTGCACACACGGCGCCGCGCCCCCAGTCACTCAGATCCGCTGCGAACGGACAGCCACACCCACGGTCTGCTGCGCCAGGGGGGCGCCGACCGGAGAAGCTGTGGCTGCTCTGTCGTGTGATCGATCGCTGAGGTAGGTTCGGTCGCATGTCGGTGCTCACGTTGCCCGGAGGCGTGGTCGCTCGGATCGTCGTCCGCGGCGAGGACAGCGACGGTCGCTTCTGCCTGCTCACCGACGAGGCGCCGGTCGGATGGACGCTGCCGCCTCATCGCCACGCGGCCGAGAGCGAGACGATCACGGTCACCGCAGGCCACCTGCAGATGCACGTCGGCGGGGAGCTCCGGGAACTCGGTCCGGGCGATTCGGTGCACGTCCCAGCCGGCGTGGTCCACGACGGGCGCGTGATCAGCGACGTCCCGGTGTCGCGCGTCGTCGTGTTCTCGCCGGCGGGCATGGAGCTGTTCTTCGAGCGCCTCGCCACCGTTGGTGAACCGGCCGAGGCGCTGGACCTTGCCCTGCGTCACGGTTGGCGATTCGACTGAAGGATCGTCGTTCGACCGAAGTCGGCCGCCTGTCGTTTCTGCCTCCGAGCACAGTCGCGCTCCTGCGATCACGCGCATGCAGAAGGGTCTCGTCAGTGCTGAGGTGCGACCCCTCGGGGAGGAGTAGGCTCGGACGTACACCCGCTAACGATCGGAAACAGCACCATGGCTAACACGGTTTCTCAGACGGGCACCGTCACGAAGGGACTGCTTGTGCGCATCGAGGCCAATCCGGGGCGGGAAGCCGACGTCGAGGCGTTCCTCAATGGTGGCCTTGCGATCGTGCTGGAGGAGCCGGCGACGACCGCCTGGTTCGCAATCAAGCTGGGCCCGACGACCTACGGGATCTTCGACGTCTTCCCCGACGACGACGGTCGCGACGCCCACCTCAACGGCAAGGTCGCGGCGGCGTTGATGGAGAACGCCGGCGAGCTCTATGGTGAGCCGACGCTGGAGAAGCTCGACATCCTGGCCTCCAAACTGCCCGGCTGACAGCAACGGCGGCGATCCCGTGCCGCGCAGAGCGGAGCTCCCGCCACGACAGCGCTGGCGCTCGCGGCACCACGAGCTATGCCGGATTGGCATCCGGCATAGCTCCGGTCGGTCTTGGCAGACAGCCGCTTTGCGCGAGTTTGCGCAAGCACGCTTGCTGCCGTACTACACGAGCGCGCTCGCCCACTACCGGCTCGACAGCCTGTACAACTCCGGGCGTATCGACGGCCAGTGCCGACCGGCACGATGGCACCTCCTCATGGCGTTCCGATACCTCGCTCTCAATGGCCAGCCGCTGGCGCGACCAACGTCGAAGGCCGTGGCAAAGCAGATGGAGAAAGTCGACAAGTTGCTCAACGACGACGGGAGGACGAGCTCGATGTTCACTGAGGCCGTAGCCGTCGTCGAGACCTCGCTGGGCACTCACTAGATCGTGACGCACTCCGCGCCGAGCAGCCGACGGACCTTCTCCTAGAGGCACTCATCGTGTCGCTGGAGCAGCCCGAGACCTAGGGGCAAGACCTCCTCCTCGCGGCGCTACGCCGACCGACGTTCCTGGCCCGGGCATTTGCAACATCCGGGTTAAATGGGAGTCGTGCGCGCACTCTTCGCGACTTCTCCCGGTCTTGGCCATGTGTTCCCGACGATCTCGCTCGCACACGCGCTGCGTGCCGCCGGCCACGAGGTGCTGGTGGCGACCGCGGGCGGCAAGGAGGCCGCGAACGCCGGCCTGCACGTCGTGGACACCGCGCCGGGTGTCGACATCGGCGCGGTGTTCCACCAGGCGGCCAGCGAGCAACGCGAGGAGTTCGACTACAGCACGGACGTCGACACCGAGAAGGGGTTGGAGTTCGTCGGCGCGATCTTCGCCAAGTTGTCCGGCGTGTCGGTGGACCTGGCCGTGTCGGCGGCTGAATCGTGGCGGCCGGACGTGGTCGTGTACTCGTCGATGGAGGGCACCGGGCCGCTGGTCGCCGCGAAGCTCGGCGTACCGGCCGTGTCGCACGGCTTCGGGTTCGCCGACGAGGCGCCGATGACGGAGGCGATCTTCGAGGAGATGGTCGAGGAACGCGAACGGCATGGCGTGCAAGGGTTTCCCGAGGTGCGCGAGTCGATCGACGTGGCGCCGCCGAGCATGGTCGACCGGCCGGTGCGCGGCTGGCCGATGCGGTACGTGCCGTACAACGGAGGCGGCGTGCTGCCCGAGTGGGTGCTCCAACGGCCCGCGCGCCCGCGCGTCGCGGTGACACTCGGCACGGTGCTGACCCAGGTCGGCGCGCTCGCGTCGTTGACCAAACTCGTCGACGTGGCACGGCATATGGACGCCGAGTTCGTCCTCGCCCTCGGCGACGCGGACCCGTCGCCACTGGGAGAACTGCCGGACAACGTGCGGGCGGCCGGGTGGGTGCCGCTGTCTGCGCTGCTGCCGACCTGCGCGGCGCTGGTGCACCACGGCGGGGCCGGCACAACGCTGACCGCCATCGACGCCGGAGTCACGCAGCTCGTGCTGCCGCACGGCGCCGACCAGTACGTCAACGCGGACGCCGTGGCGCGGCGCGGGCTCGGTCTGCGTTCGGAGCCGGATCAGGTGGACGCGGAGCTGATCGACCGCCTGCTCACCGACCCGGAGCTGGGCCGGGCCGCCTCCGAGGTGGCCGACGAGATCGCGACGCTGCCGAGGCCCGCCGACCTCGTGCCGAAAATCGCCGGCCTCGCCTGATCTTGCCAGGGGTGCACACCGTGGCGTGCACTACGAGGGTCACTGTCGCATTGCGCGTTGGGACCGCCTCGCCGCACGCCGCCGGCGAGAACGTGCGTGCACGCATTGGGCAATGAGCCACGTGGGTGCACGCACGGTCACGGGTCGGGCGGGTGTGTGCACTGGTTGGGCAGGGAGCCCAACCGGTGCACGCACGTTGCGCGGCGCGCTCCCCGACAATCACCTCCTCCGATTCCTCAACGGCGCGGTGGGTGAGTCGGAGCGCCTGCAGGCGCGTGTCGGTTTGCGCATGGGCCTGCGTGCGGCAGTCGACACAACCCGGCGGACGTGCGCGCAGGAGGCGGCAGCTGATCTGGGCAGACCACGGAGAAGGCCCTCCCCGTCAGCGACGAGAAGGGCCTCAACTCCGACGGTGGCCGTCGAGACCTATCGGCGGGCTGCCCCCGGCAGCTTCCAGTAGGACGTCCGCAAGCGCGACCCCGCGAGGTTCATCTCGATGTGGACGTGGTCGGTGTGCGGATTGGGTCCGCCGTAGCTGCGGACGAGGACCGAGTGGCCGCGCACGCTGTACTGCTTGTGGTTCCAGATCCAGTACTGGACCCCCATCGCACGCGCCTGGGCGGCACCGTGGGCCGTCATCCGCCTGATGAAGCTCGCCACCTGCGCGCGGTGCTTGGCGCTGCCGGCGTTGCGGAACCAGTCGCTGGCCCGGCCCACTCCGTGGATGCTCGTCTTGCTGGTGTCGGCGGTGTTCGGGCGGCAGTTGAAGCCCTGGATCGTGGCGGCACCCCAGTTCGCGCGCAACCAGGCCTGCAGGCGCTTGGCGCCGACCGTGAAGCCCTTCGTGCAGTTGCGCCCGCCCTGCCAGGGCGCGGCGTCGTCGTAGCGGGCGACGTCCGGGGCGCTGGTCACGTCCGCGGGGAAGCCGCCCGCACCGGGCGTCGGTGTCGGGGTGGGCGTGGGCTGCGGCGTGGGCGTCGGAGCCGGGGGCGCACCGCCGCCGTCACGGTTGCACCGCCGCTGGTGGTCGGCGGCGCAGACGCGGATCGACGACGTCCGGTTGTCGAACGCGAAGAAGCCGAAGAACCCTGTCCCGTTCGTCGCGCAGAGGATGTTGGACTGCTCACCGGTGTAATTGGCGCCGTCGAAGACGCGGATGCACGTGCCGTCCGCAACCGCCGCCGACGACCGCGAGTTGTCGACGTTGTAGACGCGTCCATCGAAGTTGCGGAAGCTCGCGAAGTTCGGCCGGTCGCCGTCGCTGCCGGCCTTGATGATCATCGAACCTCCGCGGCAATGCGCGTCGGCGAAGAGCTGCACGCGGGCGATGCCGTCCTTCGCACCCGCAGCGCAGTACGGCGCGGCGGACGCGGGCGGGGCAGCAGCGGTGGCCAGGGCCGCGCCGGCGAGAACCGCGATGGCACCGGCGGCGCGGAGGGGGTGTGGGGTGGGCATGCGCAGCAGTCAACTGCGCTCGCCCGCCGCCGCGATACGGCTTCTCAGAGTGTTCTCACGCCAGGCACCGGCGCCTGTCAGCCTGCTGTCAGGGCACCCGCTGCATGGCTGTAGCGGTACCTCGCCCGTGGTTGTCTGGCAGACGGAGAGCGCCCAGCAGGAGACGGGGCTGCGGCCTCGGCGCCCGTGTCCGAGAAGGGTCAGGTCAAGCTCACCAGCGACCTGCTCAGGAAGATGCACGACACCGAGATGGCCATCATCGGCAACACGAGGTAGCCCGCAGCGTCAGCAGGCGCGGACGTGCCGGGTCAACGTGCGCGTCGTGCCGCCGCGCAGCCGGACGCGCAGGCGCACGGTCGCCCGCCTGCCGCGCACGGCGCTGACGCGGACGCGGACGCGGGTGCCGCGCCGGGTGACCTTGACGGGCCTGCCGCCGACGCGCGCGCTCACGCGGCGCGCGCCCTTCGGCAGCTTCAGGGTCACCGTCCTGGCACACCGAGCAGGCCGAGGGCAGCCCGTGAAGCGCACGGCGGTCGGGCCGTCGCTGTTGAGCACCACCTGGGGGTGGCAGCTCAGCCCCGCCCGCGCGGCGTTGATCGTGACGCTGGCGATGTTCGTGGCCGTGATCGTCACCTTGTCCGCGCGCGCGGTCGCCGACGCAGGCCCGCGGGTGCGGTACTGGCGGGTGTAGGCGAGCACGGGGAACGGGAAGTGCCCACCGCTCAGCGTGGCGGCGCCGCGCTGCGTCGCACCCACGGGACCCTCGCCCTTGCCCAGGCCCGATGTGACCGCGTCGACGACCGGTGGCACCCCGCCCCGCACGCGGGCCTTGATGTCCTCCAGCCAGTAGGCGTGGTCGGCCGGATCGAGGTCCAGCGAGGGCACGTCGAGGTCCGGCCGGGAGATCGCGTACGTCACGCGCGCCGGGTTGCGTGGCACCGGCCGCTCGGCCAGCCAGGCGGCCACGGGAGCGAACTGGTCCTCCACCGCGAAGGTGTTGTGCTCGCCCGGTGCGAAGAGGTCCGCCTCGTACTCGTAGCCGAGGTCGTCGAGCTTCTGGATCGTCGGGAGGTACTTGTCCGGCGTGACCTCCTCGTCGGCGACCATGTTCCACATGAGCATCGGGACGTTGCGCAGGGAGACCGTCTCGCCGGTCGCGTCCGCGCCGCTCGTCGACTGGGCCGCACCGAACAGGTCGGAGTACATCTCGGCGATCTCGAAGGTGCCGATCGCACCCATCGAGTAGCCCGTCGCCGCCGACCAGTCGGGGTCGAGGTGGTAGCGACGGGCCACGTCGTTCCACACGTCGAACACGTCCGCCAGCGCGTAGCCGGTGTACCCGCCGTCGGGCCCGCGCGCCTCGGGCGTGATCACGATCGAGCCCCGCCCGCGCTCGCCCAGCTGCGACTGGTTGAAGCTGCCCGCGTACATGTTGTAGTTGGTGAAGAGCGCGTGCATGAGCAGCGTCAGGCCGAAACCGCGCGGCGGCTGCGGCTTGTCGGGCACGTAGATCGCGTAGGGCTGCAGCCGCCCGAGGTAGGGGCCGGGGCAGGGCTCGGCCGCGCACGTCTCAGAGGGGTCGGTGCCCTGAGCGGTCTCGAAGTGGCTGGGCAGGATCCGGTTCAGCGCGCCCGTCCGGGGGACGCCCGACTCGTCGTCGGCCTTCGCCGCGAGCTTGCCGAAGTCGACGTCGGCGTGGAACCCGGAGATGTCGTGGGCGGCGAGCGCCGCGCCCTGCTGCTTGTCGCGCCACCACGCCGGGTCGGCCGCGATCGAGTAGAGGCTCGTGATGTCCGGTAGCGGCTCCTGCGACCGGAAGGCGACGTTGAAGAAGGCCGCCGGGCCCGGAACCACACCCGCACCTCCGGGGACACCGTCGCTCGCGCTCGCGCCCGGGACGAGGTAGCGCTGGGCGGCGTTGTCCCAGAGCCCGACGCCGGCCGCCACCCGCTGGGTCGTCGCCGCCGGGTCCCAGTCGCTGCGCGGGATCGCGATCGTGATCTGGCGCCGCTGGAGGTCGACCGTCGCACTGCCGGGCGCGAGCGCCTGGCCGCTCACGGCGTCGGCGACGTCCACGACGAACGCGTCGCCCTTGGCGTGGACGGTCACGAAACGGTCCGCGGGCGCGCTGACGTTCGCGCCCGCCGGGAACGGGTGCGTCGTGCCCGCCCTGCCGCCGAGCGCGAGGCTCGCGGCGACGAGCTTCGGGTCGAGCATCGTGTTGAGCGTCAGGCGGACGAGCGTCCGGTCGGTCTGCGGCAGGATCCGGAGCTCGACGAGGTCCGCGGCGTTGTGCGCGTAGGCCTTGGCGTTCGGGTAGGTGAGCGTGCCGTTGTTGAGGCTGAACGGCTGCTTGGTCAGGCGCGCGTCGGACGGGTCGGGCGTGAGGCGTGCCCCATGGTCGTCGTAGAGGTAGTCCTGGTAGAGGAACTCGCCGCCGCGGTAGGCGCTCGCCCCGGACACGAGGATCGGCGCGGCCCTGAACGGCGCGACGTTCTGCAGCTGCGGCGCGACCGCCTCCGGCGCGTACAGCAGCTTCGGGCCGGGCCTGTGCCCCGGCCCGTCGTAGAGCGAGCCCGCAGCGTGCGCAGGGGCAGCCGTTGCCATCACCGCACCCGCGACCACGAGCGCCACCGTCCCTCGACCCATGCCCGGAGTCTGACGCCCCGAGCGACGAGCGGTCGTGCTCGCGGGCGTCGCGGCGCGGCGCGGCGCATCGCGGGTGCCGGCCCATGGTACGGCCGTCGCGACGCCGGCGGCTCAGCGGCTCACCAGACGCGACATCACGACCTGCGAGCGCGTGCGGATCAGGACGCCGTCGCGCTGGAGGTCCATGATGACCCGCTCGAGGTCGGCGTTGTCCTTCGTGCGCACGCGCGCGATCGCGTCGGCCTCGCCGGTGATCGTCCAGGCCTCGACGACCTCCGGCACCTTCGACAGCCGCGTGGCGACCTCGTCCAGCAACGTCCCGGGCGCGTAGAACAGCTCGACCAGCGCCTCGGTGCCCAGCCCCATCGCGGCCTCGTCGATCACCGCGGTGAAGCCCTTCAGCGTCCCGTCCCGGCGCAGCCGGTCGACGCGCCGCTTGACGCTCGGGGCGCTGAGGTTGACCTGCGCGGCGATGTCGTCGTACGTCCTCCGACCGTCCTCGACCAGCAGTGCAAGGATCTGTCGATCGACGTCGTCCACACGCAGGATTCTTGCACGAAGACGACGCCAAACAGCGCAAACCAGCCGCTACCGTCTGCCCCATGCCCCACGTCCTCTTCGACGAGGCGCACTCCGAGGCCTGGACCATCCGCCCGGAGCTCGCGCGTGAGCTGCAGCCGTCGCACCCCGCCGACTCGTCCTACGCCGACGCGGCGGACACGCTGCGCGCGCGTGACTTCACGGTCGCGGCCAACACCGCGCACCTCGACGCGGATGCACTGGCCGCTGCCGACGTGCTGGTCATCGCCCACCCCGCCGACGCGAAGTTCGAGCGCGTCGTGGGGGGCGGGGCCCGGTCGCCGGTGTTCGGCGAGGACGAGATCGACGCGATCGTCGCCTGGGTGGCCGCCGGTGGCGGGCTCATCGTGCTCGGCGAGGAGGAGCAGGAGAAGTACGCCACCAACCTCAACGCGCTCGTCTCGCGGTTCGGCATCGAGGTCGCCCACGACGCGGTGCAGGACTACGACCACCACGTCCAGGCCCCCTCGTGGATCGAGGCGCAGCTCGACGGCGGCGTGCGCGACGGCGTCGACCTGCTGGCGCGCGTCGACGACGCGGTCTTCTACCGCTCCGGCACCTTGGCGCTGAGCAACGGCGCACGCGTCCTGGCGCGCACGTCGCCCTCGGCCTCCACCCCGAGCGCGCCGCTGCTGGCGGTGACGACGCACGGCCTGGGCCGCGTCGTGGTGGCGGCGGACTCCGACCTGTTCGGCGACGACTGCATTGGCGCCCACGGCCACCGCGCGCTGTGGACCAACCTCGTCTACTGGGCCGCCGGCCACGCCTTCGCCTCGGCGCACGGCGCGGAGGGCTCCGGCGTGGAGCACGAGAACGCCTGGATGCTGCTGCGCGACGCGACCGAGTCGCTGCGCGCGCTGCAGACGCCGGCCGGCGAGCTCGCCGCGGACGCCTCGCGCGAGGAGGCCGCCCGCCTGGTCGACGTGATGGTGTCCGGCATCGAGGCGCTGGCCCCGCGCTTCCCCCACCAGGCCGAGCATCTGAAGCTGACGGTGCGCGACCTGCGGGCCTGGGCCGACGGCGGCTTCGGCGTCCCGGACTTCGGCGCCTCGCTGGACGCGTTCCGGCCGGACCTCGTGCGCCAGGACGGCATCGAGCACCTCGTCGTCTTTCCCATGTACAAGCAGAACGGCTCGCGCGACAAGGTCTTCGAGGCGCTGCTCGTCCGCGTGCCGTGGCCCGAGTGGCTGGCCGAGCTGGAG
>CAYUDT010000092.1:0-19089 GCA_964443695.1 uncultured Conexibacter sp.
CCGGCGTCCGCATCATGACGACGCTGCTGAACGACCTGGAGACCCTCGACGGCACCATCGGCCTGGAGACCATGTGCGTCGCGCAGGGCCAGGGCGAGGCGATGATCGTCGAGCGCCTGCGCTAGTTCGCCTGTTGACCGGCGGCCGCTGCATCGGCGGCCGCCGGGTAGTCCCCGGCCATGCGAGTGCGCGTGTGGCCGGTGGTTGGACTGATCGTGGCGCTGCTTGCCGCGACCCCGGCCCACGCGACTCGCGGCTCGCGCTACCACGAGGGTGTGCAGGGCGCGTTCGGCGTCGTGTCGACCGAGTCGCCCGAGGCGTCCCGGGTCGGCCGGGCCGTCCTCGAACGTGGCGGCAACGCCATCGACGCCGCGGTGGCCACGGTCTTCGCCCTGGGCGTGGCCCGGCCGCAGTCGTGCGGCCTCGGCGGCGGCGGCTTCCTGGTGTACCGCAGCCACACCGGCAGCGTGCGCACCCTGGACTTCCGCGAGACGGCGCCGGCCGCCATCCGCGCCGACCAGTTCGTCAACGACCCCTACGCCAAGGCGTTCACCGGCCACACGACCGTCGGCGTCCCCGGCACCGTGGCCGGCATGGCGTCGGCGCTCTCCCGCTACGGCACGCTCTCATGGCGGCAGGTGCTCGCGCCCGCCGAGCTGCTCGCACGCGACGGCTTCGTCGTGCCGCAGTCGCTGGCGCAGTCGGTCACCCAGAACGCCAACCGCCTCAAGCTGTTCGCGGCCTCGACGCGGATCTGGCTGCCCGAGGGCCGGCCCGTGACCGCGGGGTCGACGCTGCTGCAGCCCGAGCTCGGTGCGACCCTGCGGCGGCTCATCCGCGGTGGGCCGGACGCGTTCTACTCCGGGCCGATCGCGGCCCAGATCGTGCGCGACATGCGCGCGCCACGCTCGACGCCGGACCCGGGCCTGCTGACGCTGCAGGATCTCCGCGCCTACCGGGCCAGGTGGCGCGAGCCGCTGATCGGCAGCTACCGCGGCCATGAGGTCGACGCGATGGGGCCGCCCACCAGCGGCGGCGTGGCGATCCTCCAGATGCTGCAGCTGCTGGAGGGCTACGACCTCGGCGCCTCGGGTCACCCCAGCGCCCAGGCCATCCACCTCATCGCCGAGGCCCAGCGCATCGCCTGGGCCGACCGCGGCGCGTACGTCGCCGACCCGGACTTCGTCCGCGTCCCGACCGCGACCCTCGTGTCCGACGCGTACGCCGACCAGCGCCGCGCGGAGATCGGGGAGACGACCAAGGCCCACAGCCCGGGCCCGCTGCCGCCCGAGGAGAACCCGCTGGGCTCCACGACGCACGTCTCGATCATCGACTCCCACGACAACGCGGTGTCGGTGACCTGCACGATCGAGCAGGAGTTCGGCTCGGCGGTCGTCGTCCCGGAGGCCGGCTTCCTGCTCAACAACGAGCTCACGGACTTCGGCGCCCCCGGCAGCGCCAACCAGCCCGCCCCGGGCAAGCGGCCGCGGTCCTCGATGAGCCCGACGATCGTCGTCTCGCCCGACACCGGCAAGCCGCTGCTCGTCACCGGTGGGGCAGGTGGCGCGACGATCATCATGGGCGTCCTCGAGACGATCCTCGACCGCATCGACTTCGGCATGAGCGTGCCGGAGGCGGTCGACGCCGAGCGCTTCGACAGCCAGGGCACCTCGACGTTGGCGCTGGAGGACGCGCGGGTGCCGGCGAGCGTCATCACCGAGCTGCAGTCGCGGGGCTGGACGGTCCAGCGGCAGGGCGAATATGCGATCCGGCCGCGCGTGCAACTCGCGGGCGTCGACCCCGACGGACTCCAGCGCGCCGTGTCGGATTCGCGGTCCGATCAGGCGGCACTGGCGGCTCGCCCGGGCTGACGCGTGCAGATTATGGGCACCCTCGACCACACGTCGAGAGTTGCTCGCCGGCCCGTCGTCACCCGTCGATCGGCGGGCGGGACGCGGCGGCGGCGTCTGGCCGTGACCCTCGAGTGCTCCTCGAGGGTGTGGTCCTGCCCGCGTTATGTCGCCAGCAGCTCGTCGAGCGACTGACGCAGGAACTCCGCGGCCTTGTCGACCCCGGGATCGAGGTCCCGGTCGCTCAACAGGCCGAAGTGGACGTAGCCGTCGTAGCTGAGGATGCCGACGGTGAGGCCCTGCGTCGCGGGGTTCAGCGGCACGGCCGGGTAGGCCTCCAGGGCGCGGTGGCCGTTGATGTAGAACGGCTGCTGTGGGCCGGGGACGTTGGACACGACGATGTTGAACGCCCGGACCCCGCTCATCGCGCGCGCCAGCGTGGAGGACACCAGCGGGGGCGCCCAGCCCGACGCGCCGACCATCAGCGCCCCGGCCCGGACCGCCGCGGACTCCTTGATGCGGTCCATGGTCGTGTGGACCTGGCGCAGGCGCTCGCCCGGATCCTCGACGGCCACGGGCAGGTCGACGAGGACGGTGGAGATGCGGTTGCCGCCCGCCTCGCCCTCCTTGCGGACGCTCACCGGGACCAGCGCCACCGGCGGCTGCGTGACGCTGGTGCCGGAGGCGATCAGGTAGCGCCGCAGCATGCCCGAGACGGCTGCGAGCATCACGTCGTTGATCGTGCCGCCGTGGCGCTGTCCGGCCTGCTTGATCGCCGGCAGGGACTGGCGCAGCAGCGCGTAGCGGCGGTTGGGTCCGATGGGGCGGTTGAGCGGCGTCATCGGCGCGGCCGGGCGCGTGCGGGCCAGCTCGGTCAGCAGCTCGGTGGCCCGGATCACGTCGTTGGCGGCGCGGCGCGGCGAGGGCAGCAGCGCCCGCTGCGCGGATTCCCAGGCCAGCTTCTGGGCCGTGACGAAGGGCGTCATGCTCAGACGCGCGAGGTGGCGGGCGCGGTCGTATGCCCGCGGCTCCCACGGCCCGTCGGGCGGGTCGAGCACCAGCGGCTCCGGCGTCGGGTCGAGCAGGACCGTGCCGATGTCGACCGCGGCGATGCCGTCCACGAGGGCGTGGTGCATCTTGTAGAGCAGCGCGACGCGCCCGCCGGAGAGGCCCTCGACGAGCGTCATCTCCCAGAGCGGCCGGGTGCGGTCCAGCCGGCGCGACATCTCGCGCCCGACCAGCGACGCGAGCTCGTGGTCGGTGCCGGGGGCGGGCAGCGCGGCGTGGCGCAGGTGCCACTCGATCGCAAACGACTCGTCGTCCACCCAGACCGGGTTGGTGACGCCGGGAGCCAGCATCTGCAGGCGCTGGCGGTAGCGCGGGATGAGGTGGATGCGCTCCTCGATGCGCCGGTGGACGTCGTCCAGGGCCAGGCCGGGGCCGCCCTCGAAGATGATCACGCCGCCCACGGCCATGTTGACCGGGCCCTGCTCGGCGGCAAGCGACGAGCGGTCCGCGGGGCTGAGCTCTTCGGCCATGGCGGCGAGGTTATCGGTGCAGCGGGGTATGTTCCCGGCCGCATGGGGCGGGGGATCTGGGGATGGATGCTGGCGCTTGCGGTGCTGCTGTGGCCGGCGGGCGCCGCCGCGCAGGGCATGGGCCCGAGCGACCCGCGATGCGTGGCGCTCAACGGCGGGCAGGCCGGTGTGCCGTTGGTCGGGCACGACCTGCCGTCGGTGGCCGGTGGCGGCATCGGGCCCGTCGCGAGAGGCGTGGCGCTGCCCGAGGACGTGGTCTTCCGCTCGCTGACGCAGACGTTCACGAGCGGGCAGGCCTTCGTCCTGCGCGACGGCCGCGTGTACGTGCGCCCGGCCCGGGACGGACGTGTCGTCGCCGGCCGGCCGTGGCGCGTGCTGACGCTGCCGGCGTGTCTCGACGGCCGCGTCGCCGCGCTGTCGGCGGACCGCTACCTGCTGCTGGCCACCACCGCCGACGGGCAGATCTACTCGCACGACACGATCGACACCGACGCGTCGCCGGAGCGCTGGACGGTGCGCTGGGGCCCGTTCTTCTGGACCGGGCTGGGGATGCGGCTGTGGGGGGACGTGCGGACGTGGTCGACGTCGGAGATCGACAGCGACCAGTTCGTCCGCGACCGTGCCGGCCGCGACCACCATGCCGTCGGCGCCGCGACGCTCTACGCGCTGCGCGGCGACGGCCGCCGCATCACCTATCTCGACCCCTGGCTGCCCAACGACGAGAGCCGGGAGGTCTGCGGCCCGCGCCGGGGGACCGTCCCGCTGGCGACGATCTCGGCGTCCGGGTCGACGGTGCTGGCGGTCAGCCGCCGCGGCGAGCTCTTCACCCGGATGTACGACTTCGACATCTCCGGCGCCAACACCGTCTTCACCTCCTACACGTGGGACCCGGCGGCCGGGAATGGCGATGCGCGCTGGCAGCTGCCCGCGCCCGGCTGGGTCCGCCACGCCCGCCCTCCGGGCCGCTTCACCGACAAGGTGACCCTGCTGACGACGGGCCTGCAGGCCGCCGACCGGCTGTTGCGCGTCGCCGGGCGCGACCGGCGCGGCCGGCCTGGCTGGTGGGAGAAGCCGCTGGCGGCGCGGGCCTGGGCGTTCGTGGCCGCCCGTGGTGTGCTCGGTGGACGCTGGTTGCCGCTGGCCGGGCGTGCCGCGGAGGTCGCCCCCGACGACCGGCGCTACGCGGGCAGCATCGGCGGCGCCCCGGCGGAGCTGCTCGACTTCAACGCCCAGTGCTCGCCGGCGGTGCTGCGCGTGCACGTGGCCGACGACGCGGTGCTCGACCTGGAGGTCCACAGCCACGACGGCCTGCGTCAGGAGCCGCGCGCGGCCGGCCTGGATGACGTCCCGCGCGAGTACAACGGCGCCCTCATGGTGCCGGCGGGTGTGAGTGATCCTCGCGCCCGGGCGTGGCTGAACGCCAACCTCGGCGCGACCCGCGTGGCGACGGCACCGTTGGCCGTCACCGCGACGCGTGTGCGGTTCCTGGCGCAGTGCTGGGAGCTGACACGGGACGGCGGTGCGGCGCGGCCGGATGCCGTCGCCGTGCCGCCGGACCCGGGCATGACGGTGGGCCGGGCGACCGAGCTGCTGAAGGACGGCCGTACGCCTTCGGCCTGCTGAGCCGGATGCCGTCTCGGGAAGGAATGGGCTTCGTCGGCGTCTGGACGCGTATGAGCGCGCGCGTGGGCGGGTTGCTGTGCCTCGCCATCCACCTGTTCTTCGCGGCACCCGGCCTGGCGGCCTCGCACGACGTCGCGTTCGGCGGCGGGGTGGGCAACCGCTACGACCCGAGCGCCCTGCGCATGCCCGTCGGCGACGGCGTGGTGTTCAAGGGCAACTTCTCCGACCATCCGCTCTACGACGGCGGCGACACGCCGCAGCAGACCAGCGGCACGACCGACTTCTCGCGGGCCTTCAACAGCTCCGGCACGTTCGTCTTCTACTGCCAGAAGCACGGCACCGCGACCGGTGGCATGCGGACGGTGGTCACGGTGTCCGACAACCAGCTGCCGACCGTCTCAGTCGACGGGCCCGCGACGATCGCGTCGGGAGAGACCGCGAACTTCACCGCGACGGCGAGCGACCCGGACGGCGCGCTCACGAAGTACGAGTGGGACCTCGACGGCAACGGCAGCTTCGAGACCGTCGACGACAGCACGGCCTCCAGGGTCTACACGGGCGGCCAGACCGTGAGCGTGAAGGTGCGCGTGACCGACGACAACGCCGAGGCCGGCATCGGGCCCGAGTCGGCGACGGCGGCCAGGACGCTCACGGTGTCCGCGCCACCCGGCAGCGGCGGCGCAACGGGGGACCCGCCGGCGACCGGGGACCCGGGGACGACGCAGCCCGGCGGGGGCCAGACCGGCAGCGGGGCAGGTGGTGGCGGCGCAGCTGGGGGGCTGTCCGACACCACCGCCCCGCGGCTGACCCTGTCGACCAGCGCCCGCCGGCCGCTGCGCGTGGTCCTGACGTCCGACGAGCGGGCCACGGCGGTCCTCCGCCTGCGGAAGGGCCGATCGGTGATGGCGAAGGCCACGGTCGCGCTGACCAAGGGAACGCGGCGAACCGTGAACCTGCGGCTCTCCGCGGCCGCGCGCAGGCTGCTCAGGGCGGCCGGCCAGGTCCGGGGCACGCTGAACGTCACGGTCAAGGACGCCGCCGGCAACGCGACGACGCGGACGAGGAGCGTCACGCTGCGCGCGTGACGCTCCCCGGAAGGTCCTAGCGGGGCGACATCCGGATCGCGCCGTCGAGGCGCCAGGTGTTGCCGTTCATCATCGGGTTCTCGATGATCGCCTGGACGAGGTGCGCGTACTCCGAGGGCTTGCCCAGACGCGGAGGGAAGGGGACCTGCTTGCCCAGCGCGTCGCGGACCTCCTGCGGGGCGGCGCCCAGCAGCGGGGTGTCGAACAGGCCCGGCGCGATCGTGTTGACGCGGATGCCCTTGTCGGCGAGGTCGCGCGCGGCCGGCAGGGTCATGCCGACGATGCCGCCCTTGGACGCCGAGTAGACGAGCTGGCCGACCTGGCCCTCGAACGCGGCGACCGACGCGGTGCCGATGAGGTTGCCGCGCTCGCCCTCCTCGTTGGGCTCGTTGCCCAGCATCGCCTGGGCGGCCAGGCGCCAGACGTTGAAGTGACCGGTGAGGTTGACGCCGATGACGTTGTCCCACAGCTCGACCGGGTGCGCGCCCTTGGACGACGCGATCTTCACGGCCACGCCGACGCCGGCGCAGCAGACGGCGATCTTCAGCCCGCCGTCGGCCTCGGCGGCCTTGTCGACGGACGCCTGGACCTGGTCGGCGTCACGGACGTCGACCTTCACGAAGTCGATGCCCAGCTCGTTGGCGAGCTCGCCGCCCTTCTCGTCGTTCCAGTCGGCGATCGTGACGACCGCGCCCTTCTCGTGAAGAAGCCGGACCGTCGCCTCACCCAGACCCGACGCGCCACCGGCGACGAGTGCTCCACTGCCTTCGATTTGCATGGGCCGCACCCTAACTGAAACGAGTTCACCTGGCGGGTGTCGCCCATCGGACCGTAAGCGCGCGGCTCCGCACGCGTCTCATGGACATGCGCACGCCAGTAATCGCAGCAGCAACCGTCCTCGTGGCGCTGTCCGGCACGGGTGTCGCCGAGGCCGCGTTTCCCGGCGTCAACGGCCGGGCCGTGGTCGGCACCGGTGCGGGCGAGATCTTCGTTGGTGACGTCAACGTCACCAACACGCCCGGAGACTTCGACACGGAGGCGACCTGGTCGCCCGACGGCACCAGGATCGCCTTCTCCAGCTCGCGGCAGAGCGGCAACCGGCAGTGGCGCGACATCTGGGTCATGGACGCCTCGGGCGCCAACCCCCGCAAGCTGACGTCCACCGGCAACGGCACCTACACCAACGAGAACCCCAGCTGGTCCCCGGACGGTCGCAAGCTCGTGTACACGGCCTCGACCGACACCACCCGCGAGCTGCGGGTCATCGGGCTCGACGGCGCGGCGCCGGTGCCGCTCGTCACGACGCCCAACACCACCAGCGGCCAGGCCCGCTGGTCGCCCGACGGTTCGCGGATCGTCTTCGTCCAGGCCACCTACGGCGGGCGCAACTGGGACCTGTGGATCGTCGACGCCGATGGCTCAGACCTCAAGGATCTGACCAACACGCCGCAGTCGGAGAGCTCGCCGACCTTCTCGCCCGACGGCAAGCAGGTGGCCTACGGCGTCCGCGAGAACGAGCAGGACCTCCATCGGCTGGCCTTCATGGTCCGCGCGGTGGACGACGGCACGACGACGCGGCGGGTCACGCCGTCGGCGCTGGGGAGCAACCCGGTCTGGTCGGCCGACGGTGCCTGGCTCGGGTATCTCGACGGCTCCACCGCCACGCCGATGATGGTGTAGGTCAGCGGGGCGCAGACGCCCAGGCCGATCCCCGGGACCACCACGGAGGGCTGGACGCTGGACTGGGAGTCCGCGAAGGCGGCCCCGCAGGCGGCGGTGCCCGTGACCGGCCTGCCCCGCCCCGGCCGTTGCCTGGCGCCCGGCAAGGCGATCGCGCTGCGGGTGACCAAGGCCCGGAAGGTGACGGTCAAGCTTGCCGGACGCACCGTCACCCGCAAAGGCGCGCAGCTGTCGCGGCCGATCGTGGTGAAGGCGCCCAGGAAGGGCGCCTACAGCCTCACGGTGACGGTGACCGGCGCGACCGGGACGGCCACGCAGGTCACCCGCAGGTACCGGGCCTGCCGGCTTTAGCTGAGCCGCTGGGAGAGCGACAACCCGAACAGCCTGTCGTCGTCGGTGAACAGCTCGGTGAGCCGCAGGCCGGCCGCGGCGAGGTCGCCCTCCAGGCGCAGCGGGGTGAACTTCGCGCTGATCTCGGTGCGCATCTCCTCACGCGCCTCGAAGGCGACGTCGATGTCCAGCGCGCCGATGCGGACGACGTGGCGCCGCGTGGCGCGCAGGCGCATCTCGATCCACTCACGCTCGCGGTCGAAGAACGCGACGTGCTCGAAGTCATCCGGGGCGAAGGCCGCGTCGAGCTCGCGGTTCATGACGTGCAGGACGTTGCGGTTGAACTCGGCAGTCACCCCGGCGCTGTCGTCGTAGGCGGCCTCGATGACGGTCGGGTCCTTCACGAGGTCGGTGCCGAGCAGCAGGTGGTCCTCGGGCCGCATTGTCTTGGCCAGCCCGCGCAGGAAGCGGCGCCGCGAGCCTGGCGTGAAGTTGCCGATGGTGCCGCCGAGGAAGGCGATGATCCGGGGTCCCGCGGCAGGGGGGATCGCCGGGAGGTGGCGCTCGAAGTCGCCGATGATGCCGTGTACCCGCAGGCCCGGATACTCGTCGACGAGCTGCTCTGCGGTTGCGCGCACCATGCCCTCGGTGACGTCCAGCGGCACGTAGCGCTCGAGCGTGCCGGCGTCCTGCAGGGCGCTGAGCAGCACGCGCGTCTTGGAGGCGGTGCCGCTACCCAGCTCGACGAGGTCGGTGGCCCCCGTGCGCTCCGCGATGACGGCGGCCTGCGCGTGCAGGATCGCCCGCTCGGTCCGCGTCGGGTAGTACTCGGGCAGGTCGCAGATCTGGTCGAACAGGTCGGCGCCGCGCTCGTCGTAGAAGTGCTTGGGCGGGAGCTCCTTGAACGGCTTGGTCAACCCGTCGAGGACGTCATCGGCCAGCGAGCGTTCATCGCCGCCCAGCAGGTTGCGGACGATGATCGTGTCGGTCGGACGAGTCGTTTCGACGGGCTTCATGCGGTGGTGTCCTCCGGGACGGGGTCGGGGCCGACGGCGTCGGCCGTTCGCGTCGCTCGCCTGACGGCCGGCGACGTCGCGACGCCTGCGGCGTCGAGGGCAAGGCGGACGCCCGCGAAGATCTGCCGCCGCTGCGGCAGGTCCCAGTTGCGGAACGTCGGGGTGGCGACGCGCTCGGCGGCGGCCCAGGAGCCGCCGCGCAGGACGCGGTACTCGTCGCCGAAGAAGACCTCGCTGTACTCCTTGTACGGGTGGGCGACGAAGCCGTCGTACCCGGTGAAGTGCGAAGCGGTCCATTCCCACACCAGCCCCGTGGCGTCCAACTGGTCCGAGGTCGCCGCCTTCTCCCACTCCGCTTCGGTGGGGAGCCGCGCTCCAGCCCAACGGGCGAAGGCGTCGGCCTCGAACCAGGAGACGTGGCAGGCCGGTGCGTCCGGGTGCCCCGCCGCGATGGCGGGGTGGTGGGTGATGTCGTAGCACTGCTTCCAGGCCCAGCCCTCGTCGCTCCACCACTCGCGGCGCTGGTAGCCGCCACCCTCGGCGAAGCGCATCCACGTGCCGTTGGTGACCGGGTGCTGCTGGATGCAGAAGGTGTCGACGTGGCGCTGGTGGCGAGGGCGCTCGTTGTCGTAGGCGAAGCCGTCGGGGCCGGCGCCCATGGTGAACGGGCCGCCGGGGATGACGGCGTACTCACCGTCGCCCACGCGGGGCAGCTCGGGCGCGTCCGGGGGCAGCAGGTCCTTCATCGCCATCAGCTGCAGCATCGTCTCGGTGTGCTGCAGCTCGTGACGGAGCACGAGCTCGACGATCGTGCCGTCTCCGGGGCCGCGCTCGGCGAGCACCTGCTCGCTGCGGGAGCGGACGTCTTCGAGGTACGCATGCGCACCGGCGGTGTCCAGCAGCGGCAGGTCGCCACGGACGGCGCGCGGAGTCTCGAACGCGTCGTACATCGCGGCGAGCTCGGGGTGCAAGAGGTCCAGCCCGCCGTGGCGATGGCAGATCCAGAGGTCCTCGTACGCCGCGATGTGCGCGAGGTCCCACACCAGGGGCGACATGATCGGATCGAGCTGGCGCTCGAGGTCCTCGGGGCCGAGGTGGGCGATGAGCCGCAGGGTGCGATCGCGAGTGGCCTCGAGGTCGGCGTGCCGGACGGGCATTGCGGGACAGTCTGCCCGGGCCGGGTCGCGTTACAACAAACTTGGCGCCGACTTACACGTTCGTTACAGCCTGCGGTCAGGCCAGCGGGGCGGATTCCTCGTCGCGGATGACGTGCATGACGGCGTTGATCAGCGCGAGGTGCGTGAAGGCCTGGGGGAAGTTGCCGAGGTGACGGCCGGTGGCGGCGTCCAGCTCCTCGGCGTAGAGCTCCAGCGGGCTGGAGAGCGACAGCAGGCGCTCGCAGAGCTGGCGGCCGAGCTTGCGCTCACCGACCTCCAGCAGGGCGGACACCAGCCAGAACGAGCAGATCAGGAAGGTGCCCTCCTCACCGCGCAGGCCGTCGTCGGTCTCATCGACGCGGTACCTGAGCACCAGCCCGTTCTCGGTCAGCTCGTCGTTGATGGCCATGACCGTGTCGCGCATGCGCGGGTCGTCGCCGGGCAGGAAGCGGACCAGGGGCATCAGCAGCAGCGAGGCGTCCAGCGCGTCGGTGTCGTAGTGCTGGGTGAAGACTCCGCGGTCGTCGATGCCCTTGTCGCAGATCTCGGCGTGGATCTCGTTGGCGACCTCGCGCCATTCGTCGGCCAGCTCGACCTTGCCGCGGCGCGCGGCCAGGCGGGCCCCGCGGTCCAGCGCGACCCAGCACATCAGCTTGGAGGACGTGTAGTGCTTGGGCTCCCCGCGGGTCTCCCAGATGCCCTGGTCGGGGTACTTCCACATCTCGATGGCCCGCTTGACCTGGTCCTCGATGACGGGCCAGAGGCGCTGGGAGTTGTGGCCGTACTCCTTGGTGTGCAGGTACAGCGAGTCGAGGACCGCGCCGTAGACGTCGTTCTGGCGCTGGTCGAAGGCGCCGTTGCCGATGCGGACCGGGCGCGCGCCCTCGTAGCCGGTGAGATGGTCGAGCGTCCGCTCCAGGAGCTCCCGCTCGCCACCGATGCCGTACATGATCTGCAGCGAGCCGTCCTCGTTGCGCTCGGCGTCGGCGACGAACTGGATGAAGTCGTCGGCCTCCCAGGAGAGGCCCAGGGAGTTCAGCGCCGACAGCGTGAACGTCGCATCGCGCATCCAGGTGTAGCGGTAGTCCCAGTTGCGCTCACCGCCCGGGGTCTCGGGCAGCGAGGTCGTGGCGGCGGCGACCATCGCGCCGGTCGGCGCGTAGGTCAGGCCCTTCAGGACCAGGGCCGAACGCTGGAGCTGCCCGCGCCAGCGGTGGTCGGGGAACTTGCCGTCGGCCAGCCACCCGCGCCAGTACTCCGAGGTCGTCTGCAACGCCTCCTCGGCCTCCTCGGCGCTCCGCGGGCCGTCGAGCAGCCGCGACCAGGAGAGCACGCAGTAGCGCGTCTCACCGGTCTTCATGCGGTGCCGGGCCCGCGCGACCGAGCCCTCGATGCCGACGCGCAGGTCGGAGGTCAGGCGCACGCGGCGTTCGCTGTTGTCGCTGTCGGTGGCGTCGACGCTCATGGGGTCGCCCTCGACGCGCTCCCAGATCGCCGGGGTGCGGCCGTACTCCCACATCGGCTCGCAGAGCAGCTCGATCTGCGCCGTGCCGTGGACGCAGCGGATCGTGCGGACCAGGCAGTGGTGGGACTCGAAGTCGGTCGGCGGACGGGTGTGCGCGGTGGCGGTGCCCTGGGTGCGCTCACGCCAGCGGGCGATGATGAGCGCATCGCGCACGACCAGCCACCCCGTGGGCGTCATCCACGTCGTCTCGAGGATGTTCGTTCCTGGCTCATAGCGGCGGCCGGCGGGGACGCCCATCGATGACGGTCCCAGGCGAAAGCCACCGGCGCTGCGGTCGAGGATCGCCGCGAAGATGGACGGCGCGTCGAAGCGCGGCGGGCAGAGCCACTCGACCGTGCCGTCCGGCGCGACCAGCGCCGCGGTGTGGCAGTCGCTGAGGAAGCCGTAGTCGGCGATCGGGGGGAACGGGGACTGCGTGGGCAGCCGCTCGACGAACGGCGTCGGGTCCGCGACGAACTGCTCGTCCATGTACGGGTCCATCGCGCCGCGACGGGGCGGATGGGCGCCGGTGTGCGCGCTGCCGTTCTGCTTGGTGCTCGGTTCGCTCGCCATGTGAGGCGGACCATGCTCGCAAGTTCGCGAGCGCCGATCCACCAGTGCAGGCGGTCGACCGACGGGGACCCGCCTGCGCACACGCGGCCGGTGTGCGCACGACGACCGGTCGCGTGCGCGCTCCGGCGCCCCTCAGCCGGCGGCGAGGGCGCCGATCAGGGCACCGTAGGCGGGCTTGGCGTTGAACTTGTCGTCGAACAACAGCGGGCGGTTGACGCCGCCCCTCCAGGAGTCCTTGTCGCTGATGCCCCAGACGGTGATGCGGTCGCAGGAGGCCACCGACTGGCAGACCCGGCCGGCCATCGCGTACGCGTCGGCCTGCCGCTGCAGGGCGTCGGCGAAGCGGTCGGTGGTGATGTCCAGCTCGGTCAGCTCGACGCGCAGCCCCAGCGAGGCGAAGCGGTTCATCGTCGCCAGCAGCGTCGGCTCCGGCGGCAGGCTCTCGCCGGACCAATGGGCCTGGATGCCGATGCCGTCCAGCGGCACGCCGCGGGCCTTCAGGTCGCGGGCGAGGTTGTAGACGGCGTCCTGCTTGGGGCCGGGCAGCTCGATGTCGAAGTCGTTGATGAACAGCCGGGCGCCGGGGTCGACCTCGCTGGCCGTGCGCAGCGCCATGTCCGCGAGGTCCGGGCCCAGCGCGTCGTACCAGGGGCTGTTGGTCCTCCAGGCGCCGTGCTCGTCGAACAGCTCGTTGAGGACGTCCCAGTCGGTGATCCTGCCCTTGTAGCGCCCGGCGATCCCGCTGATCCACTCCTTCATCACCGCCGTCATCTCCTCGCGCGTCCAGCGGCGCTGGGTCAGCCAGCCGGGCAGCTGCTTGTGCCAGATCAGCGTGTGCCCGCGTACCGTCCGGTGCTGGTCCATCGCGTAGGTGACGAGTGGGTCCGTCTCGCTCCAGTCGAACTCGTTGCGACGCGGCTCGACGTAGGTCATCTTCATCGCGTTCTCGGGCGTGAGGCCCTGGAAGTGCCCGAGGAAGGCCTGGTCCTCCGCGCGGTCCAGGCGCGTGCTGATGTCCCAGTTGACGGCGGCACCGATCGGGATGCGGCGTTTGGGTCCCAACGGCGTGCCCGGCGGGGCGGGAGCGTCGGCCGGCCGGTCGGCCCTGCCGCCGAGGCGCAGCTCGTCCACCGTCGCACGGCTGCAGGCGGGCCGGCCGGCGACGCCGACCAGGAGCGTGTGGCCGCCCGCCGCGAGCTTCTGCGGGACGGAGACGTTGCGCCAGTTGGCGCTGTGCAGCTTGACGCGCGCGATGCGCCGGGCGTCGACGCTGATCAGCAGCGTCACGGGCGTGGCCTTCGCGCACCTCCGGGAGCGGGCGCGCAGCTCGACCGTCGAGGACCCCGCGACCGTGCCGAGGGTGGCGCGCAGCGGCGCGGACGGCGTCACGTGCGTGAGGTCGTGCAGCGCGCGCGGAAGGTCGGCCTGGGCGGGTGACGACCAGACCGTCGCGACCGCGACCGCCCCCACGACGGCCCACAGTCGCGTCCCGAAGCACGGGTACGGACGCGGCATTGCCAGCGTGAACGTGCAATGGACCGAGAACTAGCGCGCATTCCAGCGCAGGATCACGGGGGTCTCGCGCTCGTAGCCGAGGACGCTGACCGTCGCGGTGTCCAGCCGCAGCCGGCCGCCGAACGACGCGGGCTGCTCCAGCCAGCGCGCGGCGAGGATCCGCAGCAGGTGGCCGTGGGCGACGAGCAGGACGTCGCCGGCGGCGGCCCGCGCCTGCTCCAGCACGCGATCGGCGCGGACGCCCGCGTCGGCGGCCGTCTCGCCGCCGGGGCAGCCGTGCGTCCACACCGTCCAGCCGGGGACGTCCGCGCGGATCTGCTCGGTGGTCAGGCCCTCGTACGCGCCGTAGTCGACCTCCATCAGGTCGTCGCACAGGCGCAGCCCGGTGGCTCCCGCCAGCTCGGCGGTCCGGCGGGCGCGCTGCAGCGGCGACACCAACGTCAGCGCGAACTCGTGGCCGGCCAGCGCCTCCTGCGCCGCACGCGCCTGCGCCTCGCCCGCGGCGGTGAGCGGCACGTCGGTGCGGCCGGTGTGGCGGTGCGCGCGCGACCACTCCGTCTCCCCGTGGCGCAGCAGGTGGACGGCGTTGGCGTTGGTCACGGCAGCGCGGCGGCGTCGGCGATGACGAGCAGGACGCTGCGCTCCAGCAGCGAGGCCGGCGTGCCCGGGTCCGGGCCGTCGAGCACGCGGGCCAGCGCCTCGCGCTTGGCCTCGCCGGTCGCCACCAGGACGATGCGTCGCCCGGAGTTGAGCCGCGGCAGCGTCAGCGTGATCCGCTCCGGCGGTGGCTTGGGCGAATCGCTGATGCCGGCCACCGGGTTGACCGCCTGCAGCAGCGGATGGTGCGGGAAGAGGGACGCGGTGTGGCCGTCCGGGCCCATCCCCAGGACGACGAGGTCCAGCGCGGTGTCGCCGAGCTCCTCCTCGTAGTCCGCGGCCCCGGCGAGGGGCCCGAGCTCGCCCTTCATCCGGTGCCAGGTCGCACCTGGTGCCCGGAGGCGCGCGACGGCCTGTCCGTGGTTGGACTCCGAGTCCTCCGGGGGGACGCAGCGCTCGTCCCCGTACCAGAGGTGGACGCCGCTCCAGTCGGGCACCAGCGGGCCGAGCAGCTCGTGCGCCCGCATCGGCGAGGTGCCGCCGGCCAGGACGACATCGCGCGCGCCCGCGGCGATCTCCGCCGCCATCACGGCGGCCAGCCGGGCGGCGACCGCCTCGCCGTCGTGCAGTTGCTCGACCTCCATGCTCATGTCTCCTGACGCCGCGCGTCGAGCGGCTGGTTGGCGGCCATGATCTGCTGGTCGGCGGAGATGACGTGCATCACCGCGTTGATCAGGGCCAGGTGGGTGAACGCCTGTGGGAAGTTGCCCATGTGCCGGCCGGAGGCGGGGTCGATCTCCTCGGCGAACAGCTGCAGCGAGGACGCGTAGCTCAGCAGGCGTTCGCAGAGCGCCCGCGCGCGGGTGTGCTCGCCGATCTCGGCCAGCGCCGACACCAGCCAGAACGAGCAGATCGCGAACGTGCCCTCCTCGCCGGACAGGCCGTCGTCGGTCTCGTCGACCTTGTAGCGGAGGACCATGCCGTTGACCGTCAGCTCGTCGGCGATCGCGTTGACCGTCGCGACGATGCGCGGGTCGTCGGCCGGGAGGAAGCGCAGCAGCGGCATCAGCAGGTTGGAGGCGTCCAGCGCGGCGGTGCCGTAGTGCTGGGTGAACACGCCGCGGTCGTCGACGCCGTTGGCGAGGATGTCGGCGTGGATCTCGTCCGCGGCGGCCTGCCAGCGGGCGATCCGGTCGTCGTCCTCCCGCAGCCGTGCCAGCCGTGCCCCGCGGTCGCAGGCGACCCAGCACATGACCTTCGAGGAGGTGAAGTGCTGGGGCTCGCCGCGGACCTCCCAGATGCCGCGGTCCGGCTCGCGCCAGTGCTCGATCGCCTTCTCGACCTGCGCGCAGAGCAGCGGCCAGGCGGACTCCGGCAGCTGGTCGCGGGACTTGGTGTGCAGGTAGATCGAATCCAGGAACACGCCCCAGACGTCGTGCTGCTTCTGGTCGAAGGCGCCGTTGCCGATGCGGACGGGGCGGGCGTCCTCGTAGCCGGAGAGGTGGGGCAGCGTCGACTCGGTCAGCTGCTTCTCGCCGCCGACGCCGTACATCACCTGCAGGTCCGAGCCGTCGCGCACCGCGTCCAGGACGAACGAGAAGAAGTCGTTGGCGCCGGCGTCGAAGCCCAGGGTGTAGAGCGCCCAGAGCATGAACGTCGAGTCGCGCACCCAGCTGTAGCGGTAGTCCCAGTTGCGCTCGCCCTGCGGCGTCTCCGGCAGGGACGTCGTCGCGGCGGCGATCAGCGCGCCGGTCGGGGCGTAGGACAGGCCCTTCAGCGTGAGCGCGCTGCGCTGGAGGTAGGTCCGCCACGGGTGGTCGGGGAACGTCCCCCGGGCCAGCCACTCGTGCCAGAAGTCGGCGGTGCGGACCAGCCGCGCGTAGGCGTCGTCGTGGGTCTGCGGGCCTTCGTGGTCGTTCCAGCTCAGCGCGACGTACGCGACGTCGCCGTCCTTCAGCGTCGTGCGGAAGCGGGCGTGGCTGCCGTCGAAGCCGAGGTGCAGGTCGGTCGTGAGGCGGAGCTTCGTGTCGCTGCCGGGGATCGTCGCGATGCCCTTGCCGTACCCGGCGTCCCCGTACTCCCACGTGACCCGCGCCCGCCCGTAGTCGGCCTTGGGGTCGCAGTCCATGTCCATCTCCACCTGGCCGTTGACGCAGCGCAGCGTGCGCAGCAGCACGTGCTCGGCGTCGTGATCGGTCGGCGTGCGGCGGTGGGTGTGGCTGCGCTCCTTGTCGTGCCGCCACGGTCCGATCAGCAGGACGTCGCGGACGATGACCCAGCCCGTGCGCGTGCCCCACGTCGTCTCCAGGATGTTGGTGCCGGGCAGGTAGCGGCGACCGGTGGGGACGGTGGTGTCGACCGGGTTGAGCTTCCAGTGGCCTGCGTCGCGGTCGAGCATCGCGCCGAAGATGCTCGGCGAGTCCATGCGCGGCAGGCACATCCACTCCACCGCGCCGCTGGGTGCCACGAGCGCGGTGGTCTCGCAGTCGCTGAGGAACCCGTAGTCCGCGATCGGGGGGAACGGGCTGCCGCCGAGGGCGACGTCGCCGATGATCTGGCGCATCTAGGAGCTGAGCCTAACCAGCGCGTCGAGCGCGTCCGTGAGGGTCGGGTGAGCGAGGTCCACGCCGGCGAGCGCGGCGTTGTCGCGGGCCTTGTCACGCACGCCCTGCGCGTCGAGCCCGCGGGGCGCGTCGAGGTGGTGCGTGACGGCCGTGCCGTCACGCAGCGTGACGGTGACGCCGCCGGCGAAGCTCGCGGTCGGCCGGTCGTAGACGTGGGTGTGGACGTCCGGGGTCCGGGCCAGGACGGCTGCGTCGCCGATGGCCTCCTGGGTGAACGTCCGGGCCCCGGCCGAGCCGGTGACGAGCTGGGCCGCCAGGGCGTAGGGCAGGCTGAAGCGCGCGCCGTAGGGGCTGGTCGGCGTGAGCTTGTCCTCGCGCGGGTCGCTGACCAGCGGGGCGCCGGCCGCGTTGATGGTGGCGTCGATGCGGGTGACGTCGTCGCCGTCGAGGTCGCCGGCGGCCCGCAGCGCGTCCAACGCGCCGTGGATGAAGTGGCAGGCGGGGTAGGCCTTGAACTCGATGGCGGGCGTCTCCCAGCGGTCGCCGAGGTCGGCGAGCTGCTCGTCGAGGGTGTGGGGGCCGTCGGTGTAGGCGGCGTACAGGCCGTGGCGGTCCTCGAGGATCGCCGCCGGCCCGCTGAGGCCGTGCGCCGCGAGCGCCGCCGCGCGGACGCCGGCGGCCGCGGCCCAGCCGGCGTGCAGCGGCTTGGTCGGCGAGCCGTCGGAGAGGTAGGCGAACAGGCCGGACGCCAGCGAGCCCGCCAGCCCCAACGCCCGGGTGATGCCGTCCTCGTCGAGGCCGCGCAGCAGCGCCGCGGCCGTCGTCGCGCCGAAGACGCCGCAGACCGAGGTGGGGTGGAAGCCCCGCGCGTGGAACGCCCGCGGGGCCGCCATCCCCAGCCGCGCGACCACCTCGTTGCCCGCCACCAGCGCCGCCGCCAGGTCACCATGCGACCCGGCGCTTGCGGCCGCGGGCGCTCCTGGCTGGGACCCGGTGCTCGTGGCGGCCTGCCAGCCCGCCACGGCCGCAGGTGTGACGACGGCGCTGATGTGGCACACCGAGGCGTCGTGGGTGTCGTCGAAGTCGAGGGTGTGGGCCAGCGTGCCGTTGACCAGCGCGGCGGTCGCGGCGGGGACCCGGCCCAGGCCGATCGCCGCGGCCTGTGGGACGCCGCCCTCCTCGCGGGCGAGCGCCCGGACGGCGTCGCCCTCGCCCGTCCCGTGCGCGGCGAACGCGCAGCCGAGGGCGTCCAGGGCGTGCAGCTCGGCGGCGTCGCGAACCGCCTCGGGGATGTCGTCGGGCGCGAGCGCCGCGGCCCAGGCGGCGATGCGCTGCGTGGCGGTGGTGGCCATGGTCATAGTCGACCACACGCCTCGGTCCGGCAGCAGCGACACGCGTACCTGCGTGACGCACAATTGCGTAACGCAGAGACGCGTGTCAAAATGGGAGCGCATGGCCGACCCCGACGTCAACCCGTTCCGCTTCGGCGCGCTGGCGCTGGACGACGCCTTCACCGACCGCGAGGACGAGCTGGCCGAGATCGTCGCGGACGTCCGGGCCGGGCAGGACATCGTCATCTACGCCCCGCGCCGCTACGGCAAGTCCTCGCTGATCTGGCGGGCGGCGCAGGTGCTGGTCCGCCGCAAGGTGCTCGTCGCGCAGGTGGACCTGATGACGACGCCCACCCCGGCGAAGTTCGCCGAGAAGCTGGCCCGGGCCATCCACGACGACATCGCCTCGCCGCTGTTCCGCGCGAAGGAGCGGCTGAAGGTGTTCCAAGCGCTGCGGATCCGGCCGACGGTGACCGTCGACCCGGACTCCGGTGACTTCAACTTCTCCTTCGACGCGAGCGCCGCCCCGCCCGAGGACGTCACGGCGACGCTGGAACACCTGCTGGAGCTTCCGGCCCGCCTGGCCTCCGAGCGGGGCCGGCAGGTGGCGTTGGTGTTCGACGAGTTCCAGGAGGTCGCCGACATCGACCCCGGGCTGCCCAAGCTCATGCGCGCCGTCTTCCAGGCCCAGCCGGACGTCGCCCACGTCTACCTCGGCTCGCGCCG
>CAYUDT010000093.1:0-18975 GCA_964443695.1 uncultured Conexibacter sp.
GGCCCTCGATGGACTCGTCGAGGTCCTTGATGATCCGCACGACGCCGCTGGACTCGGTCGCCGAGCCGTAGGAGGAGACCGCCATGAAGTCGACCTCGCACGGGATGTCGATCTGGCGCATCAGGTCGGCGAGGAAGAACACCGCCCCCTTCAGGACCCCGATGAGCAGGAGGTCCTGGCCGGTGTACCTGGCCGTGATCTCCTCCCCCAACTCCCGGACACGCCGCTTCAGGTCGTCGGGTTGGACCAGGATCTCGCCGAGCAAGGGATCGCGCACGTCTCGAATCTATCCTTCGCGCTTGTAGGGCACACCATCGGCGGCGGGTGGGATCGAACGTCCCACGACGCCCGCGACGACGATGAGGGTGACGATGTACGGCAGCGCCTGGAACAGGGTCGCCGCCGACGGTGAGAAGACCGGCAGCCGCTGGCCCAGCGCGCTGAAGAAGCCGAACATGAGCGCGATGCCGAGCGTCGGCAGCGGCTTCCAGCGGCCGGCGATGAGCGCCGCGAGGGCGATGAAGCCCTTGCCGTTGATCATGTTCTGGGTGAAGGAGTGGACGAACCCGATGGAGATGAACGCGCCGCCGGCCGCCGCCAGCCCGCCCGACGCGATGACCGCGGTGTAGCGCATCCGGATCACGTCGATGCCGACGGTCTCGGCCGCCTTGGGGTTCTCGCCGACGCTGCGCAGCCGCAGGCCGAACGGCGTCCGGAAGACCACGAACCAGACCGCCGCCACCGTGATGAACGACAGCCACACAACGAAGTTCTGGTGGCCGATCGCGTCGTCGAGGAAGCCGAAGCCCCCGAACGGCAGATCGATCTCGGGGATCTTGGCCAGGTTGTCCGGTGTGCCTTGGTCGCCGTACTGGTCGATGTAGAAGTAGCCGGTCACGCCCAGCGCGATGAAGTTCAGCGCCGTGCCGGAGACGATCTGGTCGGCCCGCAGCGACACCGCGAAGACCGCGTGGATGACCGCGAGCGCCATGCCGGCGAGGATGCCGATGGCGAGGCCCCCGACCCACGACCCGGTCTTGTCGGCCCCGTACGCGGCGAAGAACGCGCCGGTGAGCATCATGCCCTCCAGCGCGATGTTGACGACGCCGGAGCGCTCGGAGACCAGGCCGCCCAGCGCGCCGAACACCAGCGGCGTGGCGTAGCGCAGCATCGCGGCCAGCAGCGTGCCCCAGGTGAAGACCCGCTCGAGGTTGGTCAGGCCCGAGTGCGTCGCGCCGTAGGCCAGCACGGCGCTGAGGATCGCGACGGCGATGGTGATGACGCCGAGCTTGCGCTCCTCGCGGACCGCGACGGCGCCCAGGCTCGCGGCCAGGGCGCACAGGACCCACGCGACCGCCGTGCTGCGCAGGTGCAGCGGCGGCAGCGTGACGAACAGCGTCAACCCGGAGAGGACCAGGCCGGCGGTCGCGGCGCGCCGGCCGCTCATGCGGTCACCTCCGCCGTCGTCGCGCCCGCCTTCGCGCGTCGGCGCCGGACGAACAGCCAGGAGACGAGGACGTCCGCGGAGACCAGCAGGACGATGACGCCCTGGATGATCGTGGTCAGGTTGGTCGCCAGCGCCGGCGGGAAGACCTCCGGATCGAGGTGCCGCGTGGAGGTGCCGTTGGACAGCGCGCCGAACAGCAGCGCGGCCGCGCAGGTCCCGATCGCGGTGTTGCGACCCAGCAGCGCGACGGCGATGCCGAGGAAGCCGACCTGCGAGATCTGCACGTCGTTGGTCGCCACGCTGAACTGCCAGCCGAGGACGTCCATCGCGCCGCCGAGGCCGGCGAAGACGCCGCAGACCACCATCACGCGCACGTAGGTCGAGCGGACGTTGATGCCGCCGTAGGCCGCGGCCTCGGGGTTCAGGCCGACCGCGCGGGCCTCGTAGCCGCGGGTGGAGCGGTTCAGCACGACCCAGAAGACGATGGCGGCCGCGAGCGCGATGAACAGGCCGATGTGCAGGCCCTGCAGCTCGGGGTCACCCCAGAACACCGGCAGGTGGGCACCGCCGTCGATCGTGTTGGAGATCGGGTTGTCCTTGTCGGTGTCGCTCTGCAGCGGTCCACCGAGGCCGAAGAGGTACAGGCCGATCGCGATCGCCGTGTAGTTGAGCATGATCGTCGTGATCACCTCGTTGGCCCCGACGGTGGCCCGCAGGACGCCCGCGATGGCCGCCCAGGCCCCGCCGGCCGCCGCGGCCACGATGATCGCCAGCACGATGTGCAGCCAGCCGGGCAGGCCGTGCATCGTCGAGCCGACCCACACGGCGAAGAACGACCCCATGAGGTACTGGCCCTGCGCGCCGATGTTGAACAGCCCCGCGCGGAACGCGTAGGCGACCGCCAGGCCGGTGAGGATCAGCGGCGTCGTCTGGATCAGCGTCTGCTGGAGGTTGTTGGCCGCCAGCGTGCGGTCGTTGCCGGACACCCAGGGCTCCAGCCAGTTCAGGCCGGTGCCCTCCCAGATGGCCTTGTAGGTGTCCAGCGGGTCGTGACCGGTCGCCAGGACCACCAGGCCGCCGACGAGGAAGGCGAGGATGGTCGTGAGGATCGGGGCGATGAACCCGCCGCCGCGCAGGTGCTCCGACAGGCGGCCCGCGACGGTGGTGGTCTGCTGCGGGGCGTCCGGGGTGGGCGGCGTCGGCGTCTGGTCGGTCATGCCGCGGAGGCCTTGGAGCCGGACATCAGCAGGCCGAGCTCCTCGTCGGAGGCCGTCGGGGGCAGCTCACCCACGATGCGGCCCTCGAAGATCACGAGGATGCGGTCGGCGAGGTTGCGGACCTCCTCGAGCTCCAGCGAGACGAGCAGGACGGCGCGGCCGGCGTCGCGCTCGGCGATGAGGCGCCGGTGCACGAACTCGATGGCGCCGACGTCCAGGCCGCGGGTGGGCTGCGCGGCCACGAGGACCTTGGGGTTGGAGGCGATCTCCCGGGCGATGACGACCTTCTGCTGGTTGCCGCCGGAGAGCGAACGGGCCGGGGTGTTGTCCCCGCCGCCACGGACGTCGAACTCGTTCAGCAGCGTGGTGGCCCGCTCGCGCTGGCGCTGCAGGTTCATCAGGCCCAGGCGCGCGTCCTCGGAGTAGTCGCGCAGCGCGAGGTTCTCGCTGAGGCTGAAGTCGAGCACGAGGCCGCGGCGGTGGCGGTCCTCGGCGATGTGGCCGACGCCCCGGTCGGCCAGCTGCTTGGGGGTCTGGCCGGTGGTGTCGACACCATCGACGGTGATCGTCCCCTGCAGCGGGGTGCGCAGCCCGGTGATCGCGTCGATCAGCTCGGACTGGCCGTTGCCGTCGACGCCGGCCACCGCGACGATCTCGCCGGCGTGGGCGGTGAGGCTGAGCCCGTCCACCGCGGCCAGGCCACGGTCGTCCTCGACGACGAGGTCCTTGACCTCCAGGAGCGGCTGGGCGGGCGTGCCCGGCTCCTTGCCGACACGCAGCAGCACCTCGCGGCCGACCATCATGCGGGCCAGCTCGGCCTCGTCGACGTCCTTGGTGTCGACCGTCCCGACGGTCCGGCCGCGCCGCAGCACGGTGACCCGGTCGGTGAGGGCGAGCACCTCGGGAAGCTTGTGGGAGATGAAGACGATGCTCGTCCCCTGCTCGCGGAGGACGTTGAGGACCTTGAACAGCTCCTCGGTCTCCTGGGCGGTGAGCACCGCGGTGGGCTCGTCGAGCACGAGCACCTTGGCCCCGCGGTCCAGCGCGCGCAGGATCTCCACCCGCTGCTGCTGCCCGACGGTGATGTCGGCGACCTTGGCGTCCGGGTCGACCTGCAAGCCGTACCTGCCGCCGAGCTCGCGGACCCGCCGGGCCGCGCCCTTCTCGTCGAGCGTCATGCCCTTCCTGGGCTCGGCCCCGAGGACGAAGTTCTCGGCGACCGTCATCACCGGGATGAGCATGAAGTGCTGGAACACCATGCCGATCCCGAGGCGCATCGCGTCCTTGGGGGACGCGACGCGCACGGGGTTGCCGTCCAGCAGGACCTCACCCTCATCCGGGGTGAGCATCCCGTAGACGACGTTCATCAACGTCGACTTCCCCGCCCCGTTCTCCCCCAGCAGCGCGTGGATCTCGCCACGGCGCAGCTGGAAGTCGACGGCGTCGTTGGCCACCAAGCTGCCGAAGCGCTTGGTGACCTGACGCAGCTCCAGGGCGAGGTCGGACAAGGAGCTACTTGGCGACCGTGTCCGGGACCTGGATCGAGCCGGCCGCGAGGTCCTGCTGGATCTTCTCGACCTTCGCCTGGTAGGGCTGGCCCGCAGAGGACAGCTTGCCGAGGCCGACGCCGCCGTTCTTGACGTCGAAGACCTCGTCCTTGCCCGCCGTGAACGACGTGCCCTGGGCCTCCTTGATCGCGGTCAGCACCGCCACGTCGACCTTCTTCTGGGCGCTCGTGATGATGTGCGTGCCGAGGTAGCCCTGGTCGGCGTCGACGCCGATGCCCTGCTTGCCCTTCTCCTTGGCCGCGTCCAGCGCGCCGAGGCCACACTGGCCGGCGACCTGGAAGACGACGCCCGAGCCGTCACCGATCTGGTCCAGCGCGAGCTCCTTGCACTTCGCCTGGTCGACGAAGTCCTGGGAGTAGCCGTGGATGGTCTTGATGCCCGGGTTGGCGGCGGCCGCTCCCGCCTCGTAGCCCGCGATGTAATGGTCGACCGGCGGGATCTTCAGGCCGCCGACGCTGGAGATCGTGTCGATCTTCGCGTCCTTGGCGTAGAGCCCGGCCAGGTAGCCGGCGAGGTAGCCCGCCTCCTGCTCCTTGAAGATCAGGCCCAGGACGTTCTCGGGCTTGTGCTTCATGGTCGGCTGGGACACGTCGATGATCGCGAAGTTCGTGTTCGGGAACTTCGTGGCGACCTTGTCGACCGCGTCGGCCATGAGGAAGCCGACGCCGATGACGAGGTCGTACTGCTGTTGGGCCAGCGTCGAAAGGTTCGGGACGTAGTCGGCGTTGGACTTCGAGGTCAGAACACGACCCTCGACGCCCAACTGGGACTTCGCGTCCTCGAGGCCCTTGTTGGCCAGCGCGTTGAACGAACGGTCGTTGAGGCCACCGATGTCGGTGACCAGGCCAACCTTGATCTTCTTGCCCGCAGGCTGGGTGGTGGTCGCAGCAGGCTTCGCCGACTCAGACTTGTCGCTGTCGTCATCGGACCCGCAGGCCGCAAGGAAACCGGAGCCCAGGACGGCGGCCGCAAGGCCCACCGCAAGGCGCCGGGAAAGGTGCAAGTGCGTCACGCAGACTCCCATCTGGCGTTGTGGAACGGCGGCAACCTACCGGTCGCTCAGGCGGTTGAGGACCGACCGTCGGACCAATTCCGGGGCAAACCCTGCATACAGCGCCATTTCCGTGATCTCACGAAGGTCGTCCTCGGACAGGCCGAAGTGTTCGGCGGCGATGTCGTACTCGCGGCCGATGGTCGTGGCGAAGTACGGGGGATCGTCGGAACCGAGGGTGCACTTGACCCCTCCTGCCCGCAGCTGGGGCAGCGGATGCGCGGCGAAGCCGTCGTAGACCTTCAGGACGATGTTGGAGCTCGGGCAGACCTCCAGCGTGATGTCCCGCTCGGCGAGCTCCTCGACGAGCCGTGGGTCCTCGACGGCCCGGACCCCGTGGCTGATGCGCGTGACGCCGGGCAGTTGCAGCGCCGCCCTGATGCTCTCCGGCCCGGCGTGCTCACCGGCGTGGACGGAGCACCCGAGGCCCGCCTCGTTGGCGACCCTGTCGAAGACGTGCGCGAAGTCCCCGGCCGGGAAGTTGGCCTCGTCGCCGGCCATGTTGAAGCCGACGACCTTCGGATGTGGCTCGTCGACGAGGTTCTGGGCGATCCGCTCCGCCGCGGGGACGCCGAAGTTGCGGACGATGCTGGCGATGATCCAGCCCTCGATGCCGGTCTCGGCGTGCGCGCGGTCGATGCCCCGGGCGATGCCGTCCCAGTGCTCGGCGTCGCTGAGGCCGATCAGCGCCGCGTGGTCCTGGCTGGCGATGAGCTCGACGTAGACCGCGCCCTCGTCGGCGCAGGCCTTCAGGTACTCGTAGGTGACGTCCGCGTAGTCGTCGGCGGTGCGGATGACGCTGGCGGCCTTGTCGTACTGCTGCAGGAAGTGCAGGAAGTCCTCGAAGACGTAGTGCCCGTGGTCGGTCACCAGCCCGTCGGGCACCGGCAGGCCGTTGCGGTCGGCGATGCGGGCGACGAGCTCGGGGGTCATCGTCCCCTCGAGGTGGACGTGGAGCTCGGCCTTCGGGACGGTCACTGCGTGATCTCCTCGCGGACGACGGCTTCAGCGGGCGGGTAGGCGGTCCAACCGGGGCGCTCCTCCCCGACCGTGATGAGCTCCAGCAGGCGGGCGGCCGCCGCGGCGTGCTCCTCCTCGCTGCGGGCGTGGACGACGGCCAGTGGCTGCTCGGGCCCGACCTCCGCGCCGACCGGTGCCACGTCGCTGAGGCCGACGGCCGGGTCGATGGTGTCGCTCGCCTTCGCGCGCCCACCCCCGAGCGCGGTGACCAGCAGCCCGAGGTCGCGGGTGGCGTGCGCGCTGACGAAGCCCTCGCGCGGCGGGCAGACCGGGCGGATCACGGGAGCGCTGGCCAGGTGCTTGGCCGGGTGCTCGAGCAGGTCGCCGGGGCCGCCCAGCGCGGTGACCATGCGCTGGAAGTGGTCGGCCGCGCTGCCGTCCTCCAGCGCGGCCTCGGCCTTGGCGCGCGCGTCGGCGACCCCGCCGAGCTCCAGCAGCCGGGCCGTCAGGGCCAGCGTGCACTCCTTCAGGCGCGGATCGGCGTGCCCCGGTTCGGTGAGCAGGTCGATCGACTCGCGGACCTCCAGCGCGTTGCCGGCGGTGCGGCCGAGGACGCTGTCCATGTCGGTGAGCAGCGCGGCCGACCTCAGGCCGTTGGCCTGCGCGACAGCGACGAGCGACCGGGCCAGCTCCTGGGACTCCTCGTAGGTGTCCATGAACGCCCCGGAGCCGAACTTCACGTCGAGGACCAGGCCGTCGAGGCCGGCCGCGAGCTTCTTGGAGAGGATCGACGCGGTGATGAGCGGGATCGACTCGACCGCGCCGACCGCGTCGCGGATGCCGTAGAGGCGGCCGTCCGCGGGGGCCAGGTCGGGGGTCTGCCCGATGATCGCGCAGCCCGCCTCGGCGACGACCTCTCGGAGCTTGCCGAGGTCCGGGGTCGCGTCGTACCCGGGGATCGACTCGAGCTTGTCGAGCGTCCCGCCGGTGTGGCCCAGGCCGCGGCCGGAGATCATCGGGACGCCGAAGCCGTGCGCCGCGACGATGGGCGCGAGGATCAGGCTGACCTTGTCCCCCACCCCGCCGGTGGAGTGCTTGTCCAGCACCGGGCGGTCCCATTCCAGCGTGGTGCCGGAGTCCTGCAGGCCCTTCGTCAGCGCGGCCTTCTCGGTGGTGTCCAGGCCGTTGAGGAACGCCACCATCGCGAAGGCGCCGACGTGCTCGTCGGCCAGCGTGCCGTCCCCGATGCCCTTGGCCAGGTAGGCGACCTCCTCAGCCGTCCAGGGCGTCTTGTCGCGCTTGCTGCGCAACAGCTCGTTGACGGGGCGCATGCTCACGCCAGGACGGCCCGGGCGCCGAGGCGGAACGTGTCGGGGGTCGCCCACGCGGCGCCGAGGATCTCCGCCGCGGCCTCGATGGCGGTGTGGGCGTGGACGATGTCCTTGAGGCCGGTGAGCTTCACCCCGCCGCTGCCGTGCGCGGCGACCGCGTTGAGGGCGGCCCGGGCCTGGGCGTGGTCCATGGCGATGAAGTCCGCACCGGCCTGCAGCGCGGCGAGGGCGGCGACCTCGCCGTCGACGTGGACCTTCAGGAGCTGGACCTCGGGAAGCACCGCGTCGAGCAGCTCGTCGAGGTCCGTGTCGGCCGGGATGACGAGGTCGACCTCGTCGGCGCCCTCGTCGGTCGCGGCCTCGGCCTGGCGCGCCACCCACTGCGGGTCGTCCTCGCTGATGGTGGCGGCGACCTTGGTCTGCGTGCCCTCCAGCTCGGCCGCGGCGCGGGCGGTGATGGCCGCCGGCACGCAGACAGCGGCGGTCGTGTAGCTGCGCGCCTGTTGAGCCAGCTCGGTGACCGTGGTCTCCTTGGCGACGTCGGTGGTGAGCTCCAGCAGGTGGATCATCGGGTGACGAACTCCGTGATGAGGCGTTGCAGGTCGGTGGCCGCGACGGCCGCGGCGTCCAGGGTGCCCTCGTGCGTGAGCTCCTCGTCGCCCAGGCCCTCGGCGAGGTTGGTGATGGCGCTGATGGCCGCGACCTTCAGGCCGCAGTGGCGGGCCACCGTCGTCTCGTGGACGGTGCTCATGCCGACGGCATCGGCACCGAGGTTCTTGAAGGCGCGGATCTCCGCGGGGGTCTCGAAGCTAGGACCCGACACCGCGAGGTAGACGCCCTCGGCCAGCGCGACGCCGAGCGCGGCGGCCGTCTGCTTCATCGCCTCCCGGAGATCCCGGTCGTAGGCGTTGGCCATGCTGAAGAAGCGCGGGCCGACCTCGTCGTCGTTGGGTCCGACGAGCGCGTTGGTCCCGCTGAGGTTGATGTGGTCGCTGATGAGCATCAGCTGCCCCGGGCCCGTCTCCGGGTCGAGGCTGCCGGCGGCGTTGGTGAGGATCAGGGCCTCGGCGCCGAGCTCGTGCAGCGTGCGGACCGGGATGCGGATCGCCGCGGGGTCGGTGCCCTCGTAGAGGTGGGCGCGGCCGGCCAGCAGCGCCACGGGCGTGCCGTTGAGCGCGCCGAGCGTGACCTGCTGCGCATGCCCGGCGACGTTGCCGACCGGGAAGCCGGGCAGGTCCCGGTAGGGGACGTGGGTCGCGTCCTCGACCGCGTGGACGAGGTCCCCCAGGCCGGAGCCGAGCACGATGCCGTAGCGCGGCTGCGCCCTCTCGCGTCCGCCCTTGTCCCGCAGGATGGCGGCGCATTTCTGCCAGTGCTTCACAGGTCGTCCTCGGTGAAGGAGTGGGGCAACAGGTCCTGGAGGGTCAGGGTCCGCCTGACGCCCTCGGGGCCGCAGAGGTGGACCTTCGTGTCGGGCTGCGCGAACTCGCGCAGCCGCTGGCGGCAGCCGCCGCAGGGCGTGATGAGCGCGGTGTCGGCGGCAACGGCGACCTCGGTGACCGCCGTCGCGCCGGCGGCGATGAGCGCGGCGATCGCGGAGGCCTCGGCGCACCATCCCTCCGGGTAGGAGGCGTTCTCGACGTTGGCGCCGGAGAAGATGCGGCCGTCCTCGGCCCGCACCGCCGCGCCGACGTGGAAGGCGGAGTGGCGCGCGTACGCGCGCGGCATGACGTCGATGGCCGCCTGGACGAGGTCCTGCGGCGCGCTGCGCCTCGCGAGGAGCTGCGCGTACCCGTCGGGCACGACCTCGGTCATGCCGAGCTGCTGGACGAGCTCGGCGACCTTGGCGTGCTCGGCCTGCGGGTCCCCTCCGTCGGGGACGACCGCCTCCAGCTCGACGTAGCTGCCCAGTCCCTGCACGTCGTCGAGGTGGATGCGCACGTTGTCCTTGAGCAGCAGGTGGCGGCGCTTCTCGACGACGATCTCGATGCCTGCCGTCTCGGCCATGCCCGCCTTGAACGTCTCCGGATCGGCGATCTCGACCAGCCGGTAGCTGCTCGTGCGGGCCACGGCCTCATCGGCGCGGACGTACGGCACGAGCGTTGCCGTGGTGACACCGTCCGGGCCGGTCTGCTCGCGCAGCTTCAGCCGCCCCGTGGCCACGCGGAAGTAGGTGTCGACCTGATGGAGCACGCCCTCGTCCGACGCACCACTTCGCAGAGCAAGGGCAAGGGTTGCCTCCGGGTCCCGGTCCCGGGCCTTCAGCTCCACGTTGCGCTGCGCCGCCATTGGCCGCGCACGCTACCGACCCCGTATCGTCGGCTTCGTGACTCGCGTCCTTCCCCATGTGGATCGCGTCGGCGTCGACGCGCGGGCCGCGGTGCTGGGCAAGCGCTCCATCAAGACCGAGGCCAAGGCCCAGGGCATCCGGATCGCCACGTCGATGGTGGACCTGACGACCCTCGAGGGTCAGGACACCCCCGGCAAGGTCCGGCAGCTGTGCGCCAAGGCCGTGACGCCGTCCCCGCTGCATCCCGAGGTGCCCTCATGCGCCGCGGTCTGCGTGTATCCCGCGCAGGTGGCGGTGGCCGCCGAGGCGCTGCGCGGCACCGGCGTGGCGGTGGCGTCGGTCGCGACGGGCTTCCCGTCGGGGCAGACGTCGCTGGAGCTGCGCCTGGAGGAGACGCGTGACGCGGTGGCCGCCGGCGCGACCGAGATCGACATGGTGATCTCGCGCGACGCCTACCTGCGCGGGGACGACGCCCGGGTCGTCGCCGAGGTCGAGGCCGTCAAGGACGCGTGCGGCGAGGCGCACCTGAAGGTCATCCTCGAGACGGCCGAGCTCGGCGGCTACGAGCACGTCCGCCACGCCTCGCACCTGGCCATCGCGGGCGGGGCCGACGTCATCAAGACCTCGACCGGCAAGGTCAGCCCCGCTGCGACCCCGGGAGTCGTGCTCGTGATGCTGGAGACCGTCCGCGAGCACGAGCGGAGGACCGGCCGCGTCGTCGGCGTCAAGGCGGCCGGCGGCGTCCGGACCAGCAAGCAGGCGCTGCACCTCCTGGTCCTGGTCAAGGAGACCCTCGGCGACGACTGGCTCACCCCGGACCGCTTCCGCATCGGCGCCTCCTCCCTGTTGAACGACCTGCTCATGCAGTACGACAAGCTCACGACCGGCCGCTACGGTCGCGCCGAGGACTACTCGCTCGAATGACCCTCACCCCGGACCCCACCAAGCTCAGCTGGGACTACGCACCGGCCCCGGAGTCCACCGACGTCCTGCGCCTGCGCGAGCGCTACGAGCTGTTCGTCGGCGGCGCCTGGGCCGAGCCGGTCGCCGGCGACTACCGCCCGTCGCTGAACCCGGCCGACGAGACCGCCCTGGCCGACGTCGCCTACGCGGGCGCGGACGACGTCGACCGTGCGGTGAAGGCGGCACGTGCGGCCCTGCCCGCCTGGCAGGCGCTGGCCCCGCGCGAGCGCGGCAAGGTCATCTTCCGCCTGGCGCGGCTCATCCAGGAGCGCGCGCGCGAGCTGGCGGTCCTCGAGTCGCTGGACGGCGGCAAGCCGATCCGCGAGTCCCGGGACATCGACGTGCCGCTCGCGGCCGCGCACTTCTTCCACTACGCCGGCTGGGCCGACAAGCTCGGCTACGCGACGCCCGGCCCCGGCCTGCCGCAGCCGATCGGCGTCGTCGGCCAGATCGTGCCCTGGAACTTCCCGCTGCTGATGGCCGCGTGGAAGCTCGCCCCCGCGCTGGCGGCGGGCAACACAACGGTCCTGAAGCCGGCGGAGACGACGCCGCTCACCGCGCTGCTGCTGGCCGACCTCTGCATCGAGGCGGGCGTGCCGGACGGCGTCGTGAACATCATCACCGGCGATGGCACCGCCGGTGCGGCGCTGGTCCGCCACCCCGGCGTCGACAAGATCGCCTTCACCGGCTCCACCGAGGTCGGCAAGGACATCCAGCGCGCGCTCGCAGGACGCGACGTCGGCCTGACGCTGGAGCTCGGCGGCAAGTCCGCGAACATCGTCTTCGAGGACGCCGACCTCGACCAGGCCGTCGAGGGCATCGTCAACGGCATCTTCTTCAACCAGGGCCACGTCTGCTGCGCCGGCTCGCGCGTGCTGCTGCAGGAGCGGATCGCCGACGACGTCACCGAGGCGCTCTGGCAGCGGATGGCCCGCCTTCGGGTCGGCGACCCGCTGGACAAGAACACCGACGTCGGCGCCATCAACTCGCGCGCCCAGCTCGACCGCATCACCGAGCTCGTCGACGCCGGGGCCGAGGAGGGCGCGCAGCGCCGCAGCATCGCCTGTGAGCTGCCCACCAGCGGGTACTGGTTCGCCCCCACCATGTTCACCAACGTCGCCCCCATCCACCGCATCGCGGTGGACGAGATCTTCGGCCCGGTCGTCTCGATCCTCACCTTCCGCACGCCGGAGGAGGCCATCGCGAAGGCCAACAACTCGCCCTACGGCCTGGCCGCCGGCGTGTGGACCGACAAGGGCTCCAAGGCCCTGGAGGTCGCCACGAAGCTGCAGGCCGGCGTGGTCTGGCAGAACACCTACAACACGTTCGACCCGACCTCGCCCTTCGGCGGCTACAAGGAGTCGGGCTTCGGCCGCGAGGGCGGCGCCGCAGGCCTGCTCCCCTATGTGAGGAACGCATGACCGACGCGGGTGGGCGGGCTCCTGTCACCAAGACCTACAAGCACCTCATCGGTGGCGCGTTCGCGCGCAGCGAGTCCGGGCGGACCTACCGCGCTGAGGGCTTCGAGGTGCCCCAGGGATCCCGCAAGGACGTCCGCGACGCGGTCAAGGCCGCGCGCGCGGCCCACAGCGGCTGGGCGGGCAGGACCGCCTACAACCGGGGGCAGATCCTCTACCGCTTCGCCGAGGCGCTGGAGTCGCGCCGGGGCACGTTCACCAGCGTCGGCACGCCGGAGCTCGACGCCGCGATCGACCTCCTGGTCCACCACGCCGGCTGGACGGACAAGCTGCACCACGTGCTCGGCGGCGTGAACCCGGTCGCCGCGCCCTACTTCTCCTTCACCTTCCCCGAGCCGACGGGGGTCGTGGCCATCCTCGCTCCCGAGCAGCCGTCGCTGCTGGGCGTCGTCGCCGAGCTGGCGCCGACGCTGGCCGCCGGCTGCACCGCGGTCGTGGCGCTGTCGGAGTCGGCACCGCTGGCGGGCCTGGACCTCGGCGAGATCCTCGAGGTCTCCGACGTGCCCGCCGGCGCGGTCAACCTGCTGTCCGGCCACCGCGCCGAGCTGCTCAAGGCGCTGGTGACCCACCGCGACGTCAACGCGATCGTCGACGCCGGGGACGCCGCGCACGCCGTCGCGGTCGACGAGGGCGCCGCCGAGACCGTCAAGCGGGTGAGCCGCCCGCAGCCGGTGAGCATCGACGAGCCGGACGCCCACAGCCTGGACCGCATCCGCCGGCTGCTGGAGCTGAAGACGGCCTGGCACCCCATCGGGGTCTAGGGCTCCCGGCGTCGCGCTCCATGCTGCTCGCGCCCGCCTTCCGCTTCATCCGCGCGAGGTAGTGTCCGCGCCCGTGACCGGCACCCTCAACGTCGTCGACCATCCGCTGCTGCACCGCCATCTCGCGGTGCTGCGCGACAAGGACACCTCGCGCCGGACCTTCCGCGCGTCGCTGTCCCAGGCGGCGGCGATCCTCGCCTACGAGGCCACACGCGACGTGCCGACCGCGCAGTTCGAGGTGCAGACCCCGCTGGAGCCGGCGCCGGCGATCAAGCCCGCCACCGACATCGTCGTCGTCGCCGTGCTGCGCGCGGGCCTGGGCCTGGTCGACGGCTTCCTGACGCTCGATCCGGAGGCGGCCGTCGGCCACGTCGGGCTGGCGCGCAACGAGGAGACGCTGGAGCCCGAGAGCTACTACGAGCGGCTGCCGGCGGTCACGCCCAACGCCACGGTCTTCGTCGTCGACCCGATGCTGGCCACCGGCGGCAGCGCCTGCGAGGCGCTGAGGCGCGTCCGGGCCGCCGGCGCCACCGACGTGCGGCTGGTCTGCCTCGTCGCGGCTCCGGAGGGCATCGCGGCGGTCCGCGAGAAGGAGCCCGAGATCCCGATCACGGTCGCCGCGCTGGACCGCGGGCTGGACGAGCGGGGCTACATCCGGCCCGGTCTCGGGGACGCCGGCGACCGGATGTTCGGCACCGAGTGAGCGACGGGCACGCGCCGAGGGCTCGCCGGCGGGGCGCGCGGACGTGAACGGCGTCGTCCTCTTCGACCTCGACGGCACGCTCACCGACTCCGCGCCGGGCATCGCGGCCGGGATCAACGCGACGCTCGGCACGTCCCACGCCGTCGAGGAGATCCGGCCGTTCATCGGCCCGCCCCTGCAGCAGACGTTCGCGACGCTGACCGGCGAGACCGACCCGGCGACGATCGACGCGCTCGTCGCCCGGTACCGCGCGACCTACGCCGAGCTCATGGTCGAGGGCTCGACGGTCTACGACGGCATCCCCGAGGTGCTGGCCGGGTTGCAGGCCCGGGGCGTGCTGCTGGGCGTCGCGACCTCCAAGGCCAGGCACCTCGCGGTCGACCTGCTGAAGGGCCTCGGGCTGGCCCGTCACTTCGCCGCCATCGAGGGCCCCGTGCCGCCGTCCCACGACGACAAGCACGCGACGATCGGCAAGGCGCTGGTCGCCCTGCAGCACCCGCCCGTCAGGACCGTGACGATGGTCGGCGACCGCCACCACGACGTCGACGGTGCGCAGGCCCGCGGCATCCGCGCGGTCGGCGTCCTCTGGGGCTTCGGCGACCACGACGAGCTGAAGCACGCCGACGCGCTGGCCGCCGCACCGGCCGACCTGCTCGACGTCCTGCTGTCCGCACGTTGACCGGCCGTCCCCCGCAGGCGCCGACCGGTCCTACAGTCGCGCACGGGATGCCCGGCCGCACGACGCGCGTGCTGGTGGAGCGCGAGCCTGAGCGCTCGGCGCTGCAGGCGCTGCTGGGCGCAGCCGGCGGCGTCACCGTGATCGAGGCGGACGCCGGCGTCGGCAAGAGCGCACTGCTGCAGGACGCCGCGGACGGCACCCATGGGCGCCGGGTCCTCACCGCCACGGGGCACGAGCTCGAGCAGCAGCTGGCGCTCGGCGTCATCGTGCAGCTGCTGTCCCCGGCGGTCGCGAAGCTGACCGACGGCGCCCGGCAGGCGCTGTTCGCCGGGGCGGCGGCGCTGGCGGAGCCGCTGTTCGGCGGTGGTCCGACCGATGCCCTGCCGGCGGGCATCGAGCACGGCCTGCAATGGGTCGTGGCGGGCCTGTCCGCCGAGCACCCCCTCGCGCTGCTCGTCGACGACGCCCACCTCGCCGACGAGGCGTCGCTGCGGGCGCTGATCTACCTGGCCCGCCGTGCCACGGAGCTCGAGCTCGCGCTGATCGTCGCCGGCCGACCGGTCGACCGGGGCCCGACGGCCGACCTGCTGCGCCAGCTGCGGACGCTGCCCGGCGCCCAGCGCCTGACGCCGGGCCCGTTGACGCGGGCCGGCGTCGCCCACATCGTCGCCGAGGCCGGACTGGCGGGCGCGGCACCCGCCTTCGTCGACGCGTGCGCCGAGTCGACCGCGGGCAACCCGCTCTACCTGCGCGAGCTGCTGCTGGTCGTCTCCGCCCGCGGCATCCCGCCGACGGCCGAGGGCGCGCCGATGGTCCGCGAGGTGGGCCCGGTCGCGGTGGCCGAGGCCGTGTTCCTCACCCTCGACCGCCTCGACCCCGGCGCCACCGACCTGGTTAGCGCGATCGCCACGCTGGGTGACGGCTGCCGCATCGCCGACGCGGCGACCCTGGCCGGCCTGCCGACGGCGCGCGCCACGCGCCTGGCCGGGCAGCTGCAGCGCGACGGGCTGCTGGCCCCCGGTGACGCGCCGCGGTTCGTGCACCCCGTCGTGGGCAACGCGATCGCCTCCGAGCTCACGGACCTGGAGCGCGATCACGCGCATGCCGCGGCTGCAGCGGTGCTCGCCGCCGCGCACGCGCCGGACCACCTCATCGCCGAGCACCTGTTGCGCTGCTCACCGCAGGGCTCGGCGGCCTTCGCCGCGCACCTGCAGGCGGCAGCGGCCAGCGCCACCGCACGCGGTGACGCGGCAACCGCGACGCGGCTGCTGGAGCGCGCGCTCGACGAGGAGGACTCCGAGCAGCTGCGCACGGCGCTGGCCCTCGCGGCGGGCCGGGCCGGGGCCGCGGACGCCGAGGAGCGGTTCGCCGCAGCCCTGGCGGTCACGGACGGCGCGACGCAACGGGCGGCGCTGCACCTCGCGCTCGGCCGGATGCTGCTGCAGCGCGGCCGGTACGCCGACGCCGCTGCCACGTTCGAGCGAGGCTCGGCCGAGGTGCAGCCCGGCGGGCCGCACCACGAGGAGCTGCGCGCGGGCTGGGCGTCGGCCGCGATGTGGCTTCCCGACGCCGGCGGCAAGGTCTACGCCCAGGCGCAGGAGACGGTGCTGGCCATCGAGCGCCCGTCTGCGGCGGGCGAGCACATCGCGCTGACCCAGCTGGCCGCGCGCCTGTTGCTGACCGGCCGGCAGCGCGACACGGCGCTCACCCTCGCCCGCCGGGCCTGGGACGGGGGCCGCATGGTCGAGCGGCTCGGCGCCGGCGACGCCACGGCGTTCACCACCTGCGCCGTCCTGGCCGACGGCGACGCGATCGACGAGGCGTTGGCCGTCATCGACGCGATCGCCGCCGCGGCCCGCGAGGCCGGGCTGCCGCTGGTGGCCGCGACCGCGTCCTACGTGCGCGGGTCCTTCCTGATGTTGACCGGCGACCTGCCCGGTGGGGCCGCCGCCGCGGAGGAGGCCATCGCGGCCGAGGCGGTCGGGTGGGGCCAGTACGCGTCGGCCGCGCGCTGGGTGGCGGCCGGCATCGCCCGGCGCCGCGGCGACCTCGCGGCAGCGCAGGCACTGCTGGAGCTGACGCCGGCACGCGAGCAGGAGCTCGCGCAGGGCAACGACTACGCGGTCCTGCCGCTGGCTCGCGGCGAGCTGGCGCTGGCGCAGGGCGACCCGGCCCGCGCGGTGACGCTGCTGGAGGAGACCGCCCGCCGCGGAGCGGCCCTCGGTGTGTGCATCGGCCGCTACAACTGGCGTCCCTCGCTGGTCATCGCCCGCCGCGCCGCCGGCGACCACGCGGGCGCCGCGACGCTGGCCCGGGAGAACCTCGGCCTGGCCCGCGAGTGGGGCTCACCGCAGGCGCTCGGCGCCGCGCTGCGCGCGCAGGCGGCGGCGGAACCGGAACGGGCCACCGCGCTGCTGGAGGAGGCCGCCGACGCCGTCGCGCAGAGCACCGACCGCAGCGAGCAGCTGCGGGTCTGCCTGGCACGTGGCCTGCAACTCGCCGCCGTCGGCGACCGCGGTGCCCGTGACGTCCTGGCCGCGGCGCTGGACCTGGCCGATCGCAGCGGCGCGACGGTCGCGGCGGAGCGGGCGCGCCGGGCCCTGCGCGACATCGGTGCGCGACCGCGCCGGGCGCGGACCACGGGCGCCGACGCGCTGACGCCGGGAGAGCTGCGCGTCGCCCGCCTGGCGGCCGGCGGCCTGACCAACCGCGAGATCGCCGAGCAGCTGTTCGTCACGCCGAAGGCCGTCAAGTGGCACCTCGGCAACGCCTACCGCAAGCTGGGCGTCAGCGGCCGGGACGAGCTCCCGGGCGCGTTGGGCACCTAGTGCCCCGAGTCAGAAATTCGGCGGCGAATTTCCGACTCACGGCACTAACCCACGGGCTCGGCAGTGCCGCCGTCGGAGCAGCCCGGGGCCCGGCGCTCGGCCGGCTGCGGGGCAACCGGCGGCGGATCGGCCTGCGGCGAGGCCGGGCGCGGGAAGGGGCGCTTGGGCGGAAAGGCGGGGTCGGGCACGTGAAGTGCGCCGGCCGCACGGGAAGGACGGCGCACGGCGCCCTCATTACGGTGCAGGCCTGGACCCCGGTCCAGGGTTAGCGGGACGCGTGCCGCGCCGGTGTGCGGCTGCCCGGCGTCGGCCCGCACGCGGGCGGTCAGGGCAGCGGCGGAGTCTGCTCCATCCGCAGCACGCCGTCGCGGACGACCGCGCGCGCTCCGTCGCCCAGGTCCAGCGCGCCGGCGTCCAGCGCCAGCACGTCGTCCAGCCGCGACGATGCCCGCGGGCACAGCGCGCCGGTCGCGTCCTCGGCCAGGCGGCGCAGCACCAGCCGGGCCAGCGCCCTCGGCAGGTCGGCGAGGTGCGCCAGAGCGATCTCGGCGCGGCCCGCCAGCGCCGTGTCCACGACGGTGTCGAGCACCTCGGCCTCCTCGCGCAGCAGCTCCGCCGTGCGGACGACGTTGGCCGACGCGCGCCCATCGACCGCCTCCAGCGCGGGCAGCAGCCCGTGGCGCACCCGCGCGCGCGCGAAGACGTCACCGGCGTTGGAGGCGTCGTCCACGAAGGGCAGCCCGCGCGCCTCGCAGTGGGCCCGCGTGTCGTCGCGGCTCACGCCCAGCAGCGGCCGGACCAGCAGTCCCGAGCGCGGTTGCATGCCCAGCAGCGCCCGCCGCCCCGGTGACGTGGCCAACCGGTACAGCACGGTCTCGGCCTGGTCGGACGCCGTGTGGCCCGCCGCCAGCAGCGCGCCCCGCTGCAGCGCCAGCCGGGTGCCCGCCGCGTAGCGCAGGTCGCGCGCCCAGGCCTGCAGGTTGCCCGGAGCGTCCTCGGGGCGCCGGGGTCGCTCGACCTCCAGCGCAACGCCGAAGCGGCGGCACAGTGACGCGCAGTGCTCGGCGTCCGCCGGCGACGCGTCGCGCAGCCCGTAGTCGACGTGCAACGCGCTCACCGCTTCCGCGCCGCAGATCGTCACGCAGACGTCCAGGAGGCAGACGGAGTCCCGCCCGCCCGAGAGCAGCACCACCACCGGGCGCCCCGCGCCGAGCAGACCGGACGCGCGCACCTGCTCGACGACGTCCACGCCCGCCTCAGTCTTCGTCGGCGGGGCGCGCGATGAACAGCTCGGTCGCCTGGTCAAAGCCCTTCAGCCGGACCTCGCCGATACGCACGAACTCCAGGTGGTCGTCGGCCGACTCCACGAGCGGGCGGGTGACGATGACCTCGCCCCCGGCCGAGCGCGCCGCGACGCGCGCCGCCATGTTGACCTCGCGCCCGTAGTAGTCGCCGTCGCGGTAGAGGGTCTCGCCGTAGTGGATGCCGATGCGCGGCAGCGGCCGCTCGGTCATCAGCTGCTGGAAACCCACCGCCCAGTCGACCAGCGCACCGGGGTCGACGCCGACGATCATCACCTCGTCGCCGATCGTCTTGATGACGCGCGCGTCGTCGGGAAGCGTGTGCTCGACGGCCTCGACGAAGCGCTCGACCGCGCCGACGGCCTCCTCCTCGCCCTGCTCCTCGGTCAGGCGCGTGT
>CAYUDT010000094.1:0-18868 GCA_964443695.1 uncultured Conexibacter sp.
CGGGCGCAAGACGCAGATCCACCAGGCGTCCTGCAACACCGACTTCTCCTGCCTGCAGGGCGACTGCCCCTCCTTCATCACGGTGATCCCGGCGAAGGACGGCGCCAAGCTGCGCGCCGCCGCGCACACGACCCCCGACACGCCGACCGGCCTGCCCGACCCCGAGCCGGGTCCCTCGACCGCGCTGATCCGGATGATCGGCATCGGGGGCACCGGCGTCGTCACGGTCTCGCAGATCCTCGGCATGGCCGCGCACCTCGACGGCCTGGAGGTCTCCTCGCTGGACCAGACCGGCCTGGCGCAGAAGGGCGGGCCGGTCGTCTCCGACGTGCTGATCGCCGACCACCCGATCGACGGCACCAACCGCGCGGCGCCGGGATCGGTCGACGCCTACCTGGCCTTCGACGCGCTCGGGGGCGCCGACGCGAAGAACCTCCGGACCGCGACGCCGGAGAGGACCGTCGCGGTCGTCTCCACGAGCGTGACCGCGACCGGTGCCGTGGTCACCGACGTCTCACGCTCGATGCCCGCCATCGACATGCAGCTCGACCGCATCGACCGCAACACCGTCAAGGAGCGCAACGTCTACCTCGACGCGCAGGCGCTGTCGCAGGCGCTGTTCGCCGACCACATGCCGGCCAACGCCATCGTGCTCGGCGCGGCGTTCCAGCGGGGGCTGCTGCCCGTCTCGCTGGCCGCGATGGAGCAGGCCTTCCGCCTCAACGGCGCGGCGGTGGACAAGAACCTCGCGGCGTTCGCCTGGGGCCGGGCGGTGGTCGCCGCGCCGGACGCGATCGCGGCGGTGACGCCGGCGCGGGAGACCGCACACGGCGTCGACGACGTGGTCGCGCTGCGGGCCGCAGAGCTCGTCGCCTACCAGGACGCCGACTACGCGGCCCGGTATGAGGCCTTCGTCGCGGAGATGCGCCGCACCGGCGACGAGGCGTTCACCGAGGCCGTCGCCCGCGGGCTGTTCAAGCTGATGGCCTACAAGGACGAGTACGAGGTCGCGCGCCTGCACCTCGACCCGGCCGAGAAGGCGCGCGTCGAGGCGGAGTTCGGCCCGGGCGCGAAGGTCCAGGTCAACCTCCACCCGCCGATCCTGCGGGCGATGGGGATGAAGCGCAAGCTGAAGTTCGGGCCCTGGTTCACCCCGGCGCTGCGTGGCCTCTACCGGGCGCGGCGGCTTCGGGGCAGCGCGCTGGACATCTTCGGGAAGGCCGAGGTGCGCCGGGTCGAGCGGGCGCTGATCGGCGAGTACGAGGAGCTGATGCGGTTCGCGGCGTCAAAGCTGACGCCGCAGACCGCGGGCGTCTGCCGGGAGCTCGCCGAGCTGCCGGACGTCGTGCGGGGCTATGAGGACATCAAGCTGCGCAACGTGCAGACGTTCCGCGAGCGCGCGGCGGCGCTGCGGTCGCAGCTGTAGCCGACGTCAGTCCTCTGACTCGTCGTCGGGGTCCGGGTCGCGGGGCTCGGGCGCGGCCACGCCGGGGTGCTGCTCCTCGCCGTTCTGATCGGATTGGGTGGGCGGCGCGTCGTCGTGACGGTCGTCGTCGGTGGTATCGCGGTCGGGGGTGCCTTGTTCTGACATCGTTGTCATGGGGCGTACCCGGGCTGGGCCGTGTTTCACCTCGCCGATGTCCCGGCAAGGCGAAGAGGGTGAGAACACGCCGCAGACCCCCGAACGCTGCGCGAGACCGCGCCGTGAAGCTGCGCAACGAGGCGGTCTCCGCCGCGCGCCACGCGCGCCGCGAGGTCGCCCTCCTGGCCCCCCTGTTCGTCGGCACGCTGATCGTCTCCAACCACCGCCACGAGTGGTTCCCGGGCCTGGAGGCCCAGATCCAGATCGCCGCGGTCGTGGTGCTGATGGCCGTCGGCTGGGCGCTGGCCCGCGACCTCGGCCGCGCGTTCGGCCCGCAACTCCTCGGCCGGCTCGACCCGGCCACGGCGGGCACGGTCGGCTTCCTGATCCGCCTGGTGACGGTGTTCGTCGCGCTGCTCGTCGCGCTGCACATCGCCGGACTGCAACCGCGTGAGATGGCCGTCGGCGGCGCCTTCACCGCCGTCGTCGTCGGTCTGGCCGCGCAGCAGACGCTGGGCAACCTGTTCGCCGGCACTGTCCTGTTGTCGGCCCGTCCCTTCCGCGTCGGCGAGCGCGTCCGCTTCCAGGGCGGCGGCATCGCCGGTGAGGCCGAGGGCACGGTCGTCTCGCTGGGCCTGATGTACGTGACGCTGGCCCACGGCGCCGACCGGATCATGATCCCCAACAACGCGGCGCTGGCCGCGGCGGTCATCCCGCTGCGCGAGCCGGAGGGCGTCGACTTCGAGGCGCGCCTGCGCTCGGGGGTGCTGCCGTCAGAGGTGCAGCAACTGCTCGATGAGCATGTCGAGACGCCGACGCTGCGGCGGCCGCACATCGACCTCAAGTCGCTGGACGAGGACGAGATCGTCGTCCGCATCGCTGCAACCCCGGTGGACCCGGATGACGGTTGGCGCCTGGCCGACGAAGTGCTCGGTGCCGTCGCCCAGGTGACCCGCGACGAGGTGACGATGGAGCACGTCGTCGGCGCGGCCACCGGGGGTGTCGGTCGGGACGGCTAGGCCGGCTGCGGCGACGGCGGGTGCGGGGGCTCCGGGGCCGGCGGCGTCGGGGGCTCCCCGGGCGGCCCCGGGTCCGGGACGGGGTCGGGGGTCGGCTCGGGCACCGGGTCGGGCTCCGGCGGCGGGGACGGCGGCACGGGGTCGGGGAACACGTCAGGGCCCGGAGGGGCGGGAATCTCGAGGGTTGGCATGTGCATCGGCTACCCGGCCACCCCGGTTTGACCATGCGGCGGACCGGAGAGCATCGGGGACATGATCGCCATGCTCATCGCCGTCCTCGTCGCAGCGCTCGTCTACGCGCTCTGCGTCGCGCTCGGCCTTCCCTCGATCGTCGGCATCGTTGCCGCGATCCTCGTCATCCTCGGTGGGTTCCCCACCGGCGTCTACGGCGGCCGCGGCCCCCGCGGCACCGTCTGAAACATGGGCTGGGGGGCGGCGTCGCCCAGGTGACACCGGGCGCGTCGCCCCAGCCAGAGGTGGGTAAGGGGAGAGACATGTCCGGTTCCGTGCATTGCCCCCATTGCCTGCTGTCGATCCCCGACGCACGGGGCCTGCCGTACCCCGCCGCCCCGATGCCGTGTCCGCACTGCCGGCTGGTCATCGGTGCCGGCCGCGCCCGCGCCGAGGGCCACAGTGGTGAGCACGGCGCCCGCGCCCACGGCAGCGCCGCCGGCGTCGTCGCCAACGCCGCGCGCCGTGAGCAGGGTGAGGCGCTCGAGCCGGAAGTGGTGACCGTCGCGCTGCGTGACGTCGCCGGTGCGGTCGGCTGCCCGCTGGACCGCCTGCGCATGCTCGACTACCAGGAGGAGGCCGAGCAGGACCCGGACCTGCCGCCGCTGTCGGGCGTCATCGCGACGTTCGGCACCTGGAAGAAGGCCCGCCGCGAGGCGGCGCTGGCCGCAGCCGCCTGAACCGCTCCGTACCGCCCGGTAGGGTGGCCCCATGACCGCCACGACGGCTGGGGTGACGTCGGACACGAAGGTCGCGCTCGTCGCCGAGTTCCTCAACGCCTTTGCCGCGAAGGAGATCGACCACGCGATCGACCTGCTGGCCGAGGACGTCGAGTACACCAACGTGTCGCTGCCCACGATCCGGGGGCGCGAGAAGGTCCGCAAGCTCGCCCACGCGACGCTCGGGCGCGATGCGATGACCTTCGAGGTCTACACGCGCCACGCGGCGTCCGATGACGACGCGGTCCTCACCGAGCGGATCGACGTCCTCACCGTGGGCCCGATGCGCGTGCAGTTCTGGGTCTGGGGGCGCTTCGAGGTGGAGGACGGTGAGATCACCGTCTGGCGTGACTCGTTCGACTGGATGAACTACACGCTCGCGACGCTGCGCGGCGTCGCCGGCATCTTCCTGCCGCCGCTGCGCGCCAAGCCGCCCGTCGGATAGCTCACCACGCGTCGGCGGAGGCGAGCGCGGCGTCGGCCTCTGCGGCGGTCGCGACCACCCGGGCGGATGTCACGCGGTCACCGGCGACCTTGAAGACCCAGATCACCGGGACGTCGACCGGCGCGGGCTCGCCGAGCGCGCGTCCGTGCGCGGTGCCGAACGCGACGACGCCGCCACCCGCCACCCGCAGATCGCCCGGCTCGACGCGGAGGTGCTCCCACACGCGGGCGACGTCGGCGAAGTACTCGCGCAGCCCTTCGGGTCCGTTGTAGGGAGCGCCGCGACCCGTGCGCCCCGCGGTGCCCTGCGGCCAGAACTCGAACTCCGGTGCGACCAGCGCGAGCGCAGCGTCGACATCGCGCTCGGCGAACGCGACGAAGAGGGCAAGGACGATGTCCTCAGACGACAGAGACACCTTCATTCATCTTAGGACCTCGTGACCCGCTCCAGCAGCTGGATGACCGATTCGTAGGGCCGCCCGGTGACCGTCTCCATCGCGATCTCGCACGTGCGGTTGGCGCTGACGTGGGCGTCGCAGCCGGCTGCGACGACCTCCGCAGCCTCCGCACGGGTGGCGGATGCGACGAGCTCCGGGTGCGTCAGGCCCCGATCGCCGGCCATGCCGCAGCAGCCGGCCGACGGCGGGACGACGACCTCCTCGGCGGCCGCCCGGGCCAGCTCGACGAGTGCGTCGGCGGTGCCGAGGTGGCGCGAGGAGCACGTCGGATGGACCGCGACGCTGCGCGCCTTGCGACGCGCCGCGGGCAAGGTCGGCAGCAGCTCGCGGGCCGCCCACGCGACGGGGTCCAGGACGGTGACCGCGGCCAGCCGCTCGTCCTCGATCTCGGCGGTGATGCCGTGCGCGCAGGACGTCGCGTCGATGACGACGGGCAGCGCGCCGTCGTCGCTCCAGCGCAGCAACGCCTCGACGAGGGTCGACGACATCGCCGCGTGGCCGTCGGTGAAACCCTTCGACGACCAGGGCGTCGCGCAGCACGTGCCCGCGACATCCCCGGGGATCCAGACCGGCTTGCCGGCGCGCGCGCTGAGGGCGACCAGCGCGGCGGGCAGGCCGATGCCGTCGCCGCCCTGGCGGGACAGGCCGAAGATCCGGTTGATGCACGCAGGCAGGTAGACCGCGGCCGCACCGTCGCGTGAGGTTGCGGGCAGGTGCGGGTCGGCTGCCGCGGGCAGCGCCCGCGACCAGCCGGGCAGCGCGCCCCTGGAGGCCTTGCGGCCGACCTCGGCCAGGCCCGCGACGCGGTCGTCGCCGACCACCTTGGCGGCGGCGCCTCCGGCGCGCAGCCCGGCCCGGGACGCCTTCTCCACCGTCGCCCACCGGGCCGCCGCCTTGACGGCCGTCTGCTCGGCCTTCGGCGTGTGGGACTGCGCGCGCAGCTCCTTGACCAGCTTGCCCGTGTCGATGCCCATCGGGCAGACGAGCTTGCAGGAGCCGTCGGCCGCGCAGGTGTCCAGCGCGTCGTACTCGTACTGCTGGGCGAGCGTCTGGCGCAGCGCGCTGGACTCCGGCTGGCGGGCCATCTCCCGGCGCAGGGCGATCCGCTGGCGCGGCGTCGTCGTCAGGTCGCGTGACGGGCAGACCGGCTCGCAGAACCCGCACTCGATGCAGACGTGCGCGCGGCCTGCCTCCTCGATCGGCGGCGTGGACTTCAGGTCGGCCAGATGGATGCCGGGGTCACGCGACAGCAGGACGTCCGGGTTGAGCATGCCGTCCGGGTCGGCGAGCCGCTTGACCTGCCACATGTACTCCGTGGCCTGCGGGCCCCACTCGGCCTCGACGTACGGCGCCATGTTGCGCCCCGTGCCGTGCTCGGCCTTCAGCGAGCCGTCGTACTTGTCGACGATGAGCGGCACGAGCTTGGCCATGAACGACTCGTAGCGCTCGCGGTCGGCCGCCTCGGTGAGGTTCGGCGTCAGCAGGAAGTGCAGGTTGCCCGCGGACGCGTGACCGGCCACACCCTGCAGGAAGCCGTGCTCGCCCAGCATCGCCTGCAGGTCGCGGACCGATTCGGCGATGCGCTCCGGCGGCACGCAGACGTCCTCGATGATCAGCGCGCTGCCCGGTGGACGCAGGCCGCCGGCGACGCCCTGCATGCCCTCGCGGGCGGTCCACAGCACCTCGGTGGCGTGCGGGTCGCGGGAGAGCGAGGCCGTCGCGCCGGGCATCTGCGCCTCCAACCGGGTCTCGGCCTCGGCCAGCGCCTCCTCGGACGTCGCGCGCAGCTCGACGAGCAGCGACGCGCCCTCCGGCGGCAGCTCGCGCCAGGCCTCAGGCATGCCGTCCAGCGTCCAGGAGGCGGCGATGAGCGTGGGGTTGACCATCAGCTCGACGGCGGTGGCGCCCGCGGCGACCAGCGCTGGGATCGGCTCGGCCGCGCCCTCGACGCTGTCGAAGTGCAGCAGCCCCGTGAGCGTGTGGTGGCCGTGCTCGACGCTGTCGAACACCGCGTCGGCCACGAAGGCCAGCGTCCCCTCGCTGCCGACGATCAGCTTGGCGAAGATCTGCACCGGGTCGTCGGCGTCGAGGAACGCGCAGAGCCGGTAGCCGGTGGTGTTCTTGATCGCGAACTTTCGCTCGATGCGGGCGACCAGCTCCGCGTCGGCGCGGATGGCGTCGCGGATCTCCGCCAGGCCGGCCGACAGCGCGGGCTCAGCGGCGGCGAACCGCTCCTGCGCGTCGGGCGCGGCGCTGTCGATCGTCGTGCCGGACGGCAGGACGAACGTCAGCGAGCGCAGCGTCTGGTAGGTGTCCTGGCGGGTGCCGCAGCGCATGCCGCCGCTGTTGTTGGCGATAACGCCGCCGACGGTCGCGATGTCCGTCGAGGCCGGGTCCGGTCCGATCCGGCGCTGGTGGCGGCGCAACAGCTTGTTGACGTGGCCCAGCACCGTGCCCGGTCGCACCTGCACCGCGGCGCCGTCCTCCAGGACCTTCACGCCGCGGAAGTGGCGGCGCACGTCGACAAGGATGCCGCCGCCCTGGGCCTGGCCGTTCAGCGACGTGCCGCCGGAGCGGAGCGTCACCGGGATGCCGTGGTCGCGGGCATAGGTGAAGACCGTCGCCACGTCGTGCGCGTCGCGCGCGACGACGACGACCTGCGGCACGAGCCGGTAGGGGCTGGCGTCGGAGGCGTAGGCGACGAGGTCCAGGGCCCGCGACTTCACGCGCCCCGGGCCGAGGAGGTCCTCCAGCGCGCGGGCCAGCCCCGGGTCGCTGCCGGTGGCCAGCGCCTCCGGCAGGCGGTCGTCGGCGGGTGCGCTGGGCGGCAGCGGGGCGGTCTGCTGGGCCATGGGGGTCTCCTAGAAGAGCGCCATGCCGGGGGTCACGCCGACCTCGACGAGACTGGGCCCGTCGGTGGCGATGGCGTTGGTCAGCGCGTCGCGCAGCTGCTCCAGGCCGGAGACCTTCACCGAGGGGACGCCGTAGCCCGTGGCCACCGCGGAGACGTCGAGCTTGGGCAGGTCCAGCCCGGGCGCGCCCTCGACCTGCTCGATCTGCGCGAACCACTTGAGGATGCCGTACTCCTCGTTGCGCAGGATCAGGAAGGTGACCGGGATGTTGTAGGCGACGGCCGTCCAGAAGCCGGTGATCGCGTACTGCGCGCTGCCCTCGCCGAGGACGCAGACCGTGCGGCGGCTGTCGTCGGCCAACTGCACCCCGAGCGCGGCGGCCAGGCCGAAGCCCAGACCGCCCCCGGCGCCGAAGAAGTAGGAGCCGGGCTGCGACAGACGCAGGCGGTTGCGCAGCGCCAGCGTGCTCGTCGGCGACTCCAGCACGATGCGGCCACCGTCGGGCAGCACCTCGCTGAGCACCTGGTGCACCGCGGACGGGCTGAGGATCTCGCCGTCCTCCACCGGCGGCGCGGCGGGCATCGGCTCCGGCTGCGGGCGGGCGGTCTGCTGCACCGCGGCGACCAGCGCCTGCAGGGTCAGGTTGACGTCGGCCACGACCGCGTCGCCGACGACCGCGCGGGACGCCTCATGCGGGTCGTTGGTCAGCTGGATCAGCGCGGCGCCCTCGGGCAGCGCGGGACCGGGCAGGTAGGGGTAGTAGGGGAAGACGCTCGAGCCGGCGACCAGGATGAGGTCGTGGCCCTCCAGCGTCTGGCCGGCCGGGCCGATCGCGGGAGGCAGCACGCCGCGGAAGTTGCCGTGGCCCTCGGGGAAGCCGATGCGACCCCCGCCCGGCGCGGGCGTCGCCCAGACGGGCAGCGCGAGCTTCTCGGCTAGCGCGACGGCAGCGTCCCAGCCTCCGGAGGCGTCGACGTCGGGACCGCAGACCATGACCGGGTTGCTCGCGGCGTCCAGGCGCGCGGCGACGGAGCGGACGGTCTCGTTGTCGGCGCAGGCCAGGCCGGTGACGGTGCGGGCCGTCGTCCACTGCGCCTGCTGCGGGTCGGTCTCGGCGTCCCAGTCGTCCATCGCGATGGAGACGAAGGCCGGGCCCTTCGGCGGCAGCGACGCCTGGTGGATGCCCTGGGCGATGGCGGCGGGGACGTCGGGCGCGTGCGGCGCTTCGAAGCTCCACTTCACGAACGGCTTGGGCACCTCGACCGCATCGCGGTTGGTGAGGTTGGCCTGCATCGTGATGTACGGGCGGACCTGCTGACCGGCGGTGATGAGCAGCGGTGACTTGTTGGCCTGCGCGTTGAAGATCGCCCCCACCGCGTTTCCGACGCCCGGGGCGGTGTGGAGGTTGGCGTGGGCGACGCGGCCCGTGGCCTGCGCGTAGCCGTCGGCCATGCCGATCACCACGGCTTCCTGGAGCGCGAGGACATACCGGAAGTCCGACGGGAAGTCCTTCAGCATCGGCAGCTCGGTCGAGCCCGGGTTGCCGAACATCGTGGTCAGGCCGTGCTTGCGGAAGAGGTCGTAGGTGGCCTCGCGAACCGTGGTCATGAGCGGACCCTATACAGAAGTGGGACGAGCGTGCCTGTTTTGGGACGGGCGTGCCGATTCGCTTCTCCCGATGTACTTCGGCCGACTGCAAACGGCAGATGTCACGAATCGAGCGAACGCTGGCGTTTGCGTGCCAACGCGCCCGGGAAATTGGTTGAACGACCCGGGTTCGCCAGTCAGGGACGTCCACCGGGTCCCGTGTCTTCTCGCCAATAGGAGTTTTCATGTCTCGCGTGCGTTTCGCGCTCGCCGGGGCGGCCTGCGCGCTCGTGGTCTCGAGTGTGGCGGCCCCGTCTGCGCTCGCCGGCCGCGTGTTGTACAGCGCTGCCCCCGGCACCGGCTACACCGTCACCGCCGAAGGCCATGGCCAAGGCATCGTCAAGATCACGGTCACCCAGTGCCTGGTGGCCGGGCAGACCTTCGCGCTGCCGCTGAGGGTCACCGCGCAGCAGCCCTACAAGGGCACGCCCAGCGCGACGTGGAAGGTCATGAAGGACGGCAGCGCCGCGCCGGCGTTCAACCCGGCGAGCGTCACGTTCGACCAGCCCACCAAGGACGTCACGCTGACGCTGACCGCAGGCACGCCCAGCAACAAGGGCGACTTCCTGCGCTTCAAGCTCGCCCCCGACGCGGGCAGCGGGCTCGGGGAAGGCCCGGGCTACATGGTCCGCTACGCCTGCGTGCTCGCGTCGGGTGGCGACACCGCACGCCTGAGCTGCCCGCCGGTCGCGCAGACGCGGGCCAAGGGCGGCAACGGCAACGGGCAGGCCAAGAAGGAGGACAACCCCGGCAACGGCCAGGCCAACGGCAACGGCAACGGCGGTGTCGGCAACGGCAAGGGCAACGGCAACGCGGCCCCGCCGTCTGCGGCCGCCACCGCGCCGGACGACCCGGTCTGCCCCGTGCCGCCGCCCCCGCCGCCCGGCACCGAGCCCCAGATCCCCACGAGCGGTGTCGTCCAGGGTTCCACGGTCAACGCCGCGCGCTGCATCTCCCTGCCGCGTCAGCTGCGGGTCACCGCCGGCGAGCAGAACCTGGTGCGCGTCGTGATCCGGGAGAACGGCATCAACATCTCCAACGCGATCGTGCGGGTCCAGACGCCTGACGGCATCATCACCAAGCGCACCAACGCGCTCGGGGTGGCGCTGTTTAGGGTGCGACCGTCGAAGGCCGGCCGCATCACCGTCCGCTCCGACGTCTGCTTCGGGCTGTCCCGCAGCGTCGTCCGTGGCAGCCACGTCGTCGTCCGCCGCGCCACGCCACAGTTCACGGGCTGATGCGGCGACTGCTCTGCTGTGCCATCGCCGCGGTGGGCCTGTCCCCCGCGGCGGCGGTGGCCGCACCCCATGAGCTCTACGCCCCGGGCCAGGCTGCGCACTACGCGTTCCTCAACCGGCCGACGACCGTCTACGCCACGGCGTCGGGCAGCGGCCGGGTCGTGGGCAAGCTGACGCTGCGCACGCAGGACGGCACCGACGAGCTCGTCGGGGTGCTGTCCGAGCGGGTCGTCAAGGGCCGCGACTGGGTGCGGGTGCAGTTGCCGCTGCGGCCGACCGGGTCGACCGGATGGGTGCCCCGTGACGCCCTCGGCGAGATCCGCGCGACCGACCTGTGGCTGAAGGTCGACCGCCGCGCGCGCCGGGCGAAGCTGATCCGGGCCGGCAAGGTCATCTGGACCGCGCGGGTGGGCATCGGCATGCCGGGCGCGCCCACCCCCGCGGGCCGTTTCTACATCCGCGACCGAATCGTGCCGCGCAACGCCGGCGGCATCTACGGGCCGGTCGCGTTCGGCACCAGCGCGCGCTCGCGCACGCTGACCGATTGGCCCGGCGGCGGGTTCATCGGCATCCACGGCACCAACGAGCCGGGGCTGATCCCCGGCCGCATCTCGCATGGCTGCGTGCGCGTGCGCAACGACGCGATCCGGCGGCTGGACAAGCTGCTGCACGTCGGCACGCCGGTGACGATCACCTGAGCCGCAGGAGCAGCGCGTCCGGTCACCGGGCGCGCTGCGCGGCGCTGCGCGGCGCGTCCCGCGGGCCGGCGGATGTGAGTGTTTACCCCCGTGGTGGCGGGAGACGGCGACCGTTACCGTCGCGGGATGCCCCGTGCTGCGTTCGTGGTCGTCCTGGCCGCGTTGATCTGGCCTGTCGCGACCGCGGCGCCACGCACCCCGTCCAAGGCCGACCTCACCGTGCCGTCCGGCTCGGTCTCCCAGACAGCACGCCTCACGGGGACGTTCACCGTGAAGAACCGTGGCACGAAGAACACCGGGACGTTCCGCGTCGTCCTGAAGACGCGAGCGAGCGGCCGGGACCTGTCGCTGAAGTCGTTCAGCGTGCCCTCGCTGCGGAAGGGGAGGTCGGTCACGCTCGACGTCGGCATCCCGATCCCGGAGTTGCCCGCCGGCACCTACAAGCTCAAGGTCTGCGTCGACAGCACGGGGAAGATCCGTGAGCGCAGCGAGAGCAACAACTGCGCGTCGGTCGGCCGGTTCACGATCGTCGCTGCGGCGGCCAAGCAGCCGTCACCCGGTACGACGCCGACGCCGACGCCGTCCGCAGCGCCGACCCCGACGCCGACACCAACACCGACACCGACACCGACACCGGATCCCGCGCCTGCCCCGAACCCCGACCCGGAACCTGCCTGCGACGCCTGCGAGCCGCTCGCCTACACCATCGACGGGAACGATTCCGGCGTCCGGCTGACGGTGACGGACTCGCGCTCGGCCGGGACCTACTGGGTGTACGTCCCACGCGGGTATGACAAGACCCACGCCACGCCGACGCGGCTGCTCGTCTGGCTCCACGGCTGCGGCGGCACCAGCGAATACGGCATCTACACGGCGGCGGACTACTACGACGACGGCACGCCGTACCTCGTGATCACCCCGGACGGAGCCGAGCGGGGCTGCTGGGACCTGAGCAGCGCCCCGGCCCGCGTGAACGCGGCGATCGCCGACGTCAAGCGCCACTTCCGAGTCGACGGCCGGCGCGTGGTCGTGGGCGGCTACTCGTCCGGCGGCGACCTGTCCTACCGCATGGCGTTCACCACGCCGCGGGCGTTTGCCGGCGTGCTCGCGATCAACACCGCGCCGTTCAAGGACATCGAGATCCCTCAGGCGACCGCGCTGTCCACCGGCACCGCGACGAGCTGGCGCTTCCACGTCCTCCACGTTGCGCACCTCCAGGACGAGACGTATTCGATCGACCGAGTCCGCAGCGATCTCCAGGCGATGCGTGACGCCGGCTGGACGAACGCCGACCTCGAAGCGCGCGAGTTCACCGGGCACCACTACGACTGCTCCAACGGCGAGACGAACGACCAAGGTGCCGACTGCTACGTGCCCGGCCAGCGGGGCACCAACGAGGCGGTGCAGCAAGAGCTGGTGCCCGCCATGACGCTGAACTGGCAGGCACCGGCGCCCTGACGCGCTACGGTCGGTGGATGCGGTGGGGTGTCGCGCTTGTCACGTTGATCCTCCTCGCGTCGGCCGGCCCGGCCGACGCGAAGCCCCGACCCAAGCCGAAGCCCGATCTCACGGTCTCGGCGGCGGCGGTGCAGCTTGCGGGGACGACCGGGCTGAAGGGGACGGTCACCGTCCGGAACAGGGACGTCGTCAAGGGCGCGGCGAAGACCGACGCGGTGGTGAGGACCAAGGTCGGGCGGACGACGAAGGTGCTCGTCCGGATGCGGGTCCCGGCGCTCGGTCCGAGGAGGTCCAAGAAGCTGACGGTGCGGTCGCTGCAGGCGCTGAAGGGGCTGGCCGCCGGGTCCTACAGGCTCACCGCCTGCATCGACCCCGGCGACAAGGTCGACGAGGATCACGACACCTCGACCGACAACTGCCGGTTCGCGGGCACGGTGAAGCTGGCCGCTGCGACGGCCGTACCCCAGCCCCAGCCGCAGCCCACGCCGACGCCATCCCCGACGCCCACGTCGCAGGCGACGCCCGCGCCCGCGCGAGACCCGAAGGAGGGTGTGCCCGCCTCGTGTGCGACGCCGAAGTGCGCGCCGATCAGCTTCACCAAGGCAACGGCCGACGACTTCACCGTCGGCGATGCCGACGGCAGGTACTGGGCCTTCGTGCCCGACGACTACGACGGCAGCACGCCCTACGAGCTGCTGGTCTGGCTGCACGGCTGCGGTGGGGACCACGGCGAGCTGTGGTCGGCCGCCGACTACTGGGACGAGTCGAAGTACATCGCGATCGCGCCCGACGGCGCCGAGGGCGGGTGCTGGGACATGACCCGCGGCCAGGGCCGGGTCCTCACGGCGATCTACGACGCGATCTCCCACTTCAACATCGACCCGCGCCGCGTGGTGATCGGCGGCTACTCCTCGGGCGGTGACCTCGCCTACCGCACCGCGTTCTTCCACGCCAAGGTCTTCGCCGGTGTCCTGGCCACGAACACCTCGCCGTTCCGCGACACCGGCGCCTCGGCGGCCGACGCGCTGGCGGCGGCGACGTGGAAGTTCAACGTCCGCCACGTCCTGCACACCTGCGACGGCACCTACCCCGCAGACGGCGTCCGCGCCGAGCTGCAGCAGATGCTGGACGCCGGCTGGACCGCGGGTGTGACGCTCACCAAGGTCGAGCGCGCCGGGCACCACTACGACCCCAACGACGATCCCGACGAGGGCGCCTGCGACGGGGTCCCGAAGGCAAACCTGCCCGGCACCTCCGACGACGTCCAGCAGCAGTTGGTCCGTCCCGGCATGGCCGCGGACTGGATCGCCCCCGCGCAGTAGGCCGCAGCACAGCGGGGAGTTTCCCCGTCAAACGACGTACTCGCGCAGGAGTCCCGAGCGGAGACTGCATCCCATGTTCCGCTCCACCTTCATCGCCCTCGCCGCCGTGGCCGCCGTCACCCCCGCCACCGCCGCGCAGGCCGCCTCCAAGGCCGACCTCTCGATCTCCCGCGCCTCGCTCTCGGTGAGCGGCAACACGGTCACGGGCTCGTTCACCATCAAGAACAGCGGGCGCACCGCGGGGCGCTCGTCGGCGTCGCTGGTCGTCGGCGCCCATGCGCTGAAGCGCTTCTCGGTGCCGCGCCTGGGCCCCACCGGCTCCTACCGCGTCACGGTCCGGGTCACCAAGAGGAACCTGGCCAACGCACAGGTGCCGTTCAAGGTCTGCGCCGATGCCGGCCGGACGGTGCGCGAGCGCTCGGAGGCCAACAACTGCCGCGTCGCCCTGGACCGCAGCGTGGCCGGCACGCCGCAGCGCGACGACACGACGTCGATGCCGACCCCGGCCCCGACGCCGACCCCCTCCCCGGCGCCGACGCCGTCCCCCGCATCAAAGGACGCCGGCGCGGCCGCGCCCTGCAGCACGCCCGCCTGCGCGCCGGTGAAGGTGCCGGCCACCGAGGCCCCGTTCGCCATCGCCGACGCCATGGGCAAGTACTACGCCTTCGTCCCCACCGACTACGACCAGACCAACCAGACCCCCACGAAGCTGCTGGTGTGGCTGCACGGCTGCGGCGGTGAGAGCGCGGGCGACACCTACACGGTCGGCGACTACTACGACGACAAGACCTACATCACGATCGCGCCCGACGGTGCCGACGGCGGCTGCTGGAACATGAACACCCACCCGGCCCGCGTCATGACCGCGATCGCCGACGCGAAGACCCGCTTCAACATCGACCCCAAGCGCGTCGTCATCGGCGGCTACTCCTCCGGCGGCGACCTGTCCTACCGCACCGCCTTCTACAACGCCAGGACGTTCGCCGGCGTGCTGGCCGTCAACACCTCGCCCTTCCGCGACACCGAGTCCTCACAGGCCGACTCGCTCAACGCTGCCGCCTGGAAGTTCAACGTCGTGCACCTGGCCCACACCTGCGACACGACCTACGGCATCGACGGCGTCCGCGCCGAGACCGACGCCATGAAGGCCGCCGGCTTCCCGATCACCCGCATCGAGAGGAAGGGCCACCACTACGACCCGCAGAACGACGAGGGCCCCTGCGAGGGCCTGGCCCTCGCCGCCCAGCCCTCCACCGACCAGGACATCCAGAACGTCCTGATCCCCCACATGGGCGACAACTGGGTCGCCCCCAACTGACACCCGAACACCCCATCCATCCATCGGCGCCCGGCCCGCACGCACGTGCGGGCCGGTCGCCGTTGAGGGCCGAACGCCGTTGAGGGCCGAACGCCGTTGAGAGCCGAACGCCGTTGAGAGCCGAACCGCCTTTTGCGCCCCGGTTCCGGGGTGCAAAAGGCGGTTCGGCCGGTCAGCGTTTGCGCTTGCGGGCGGGTGGCAGGTCGGTGACCGTGCCCTCGGCGACGTGCGCGGCCAGGCCGACTGTCTCGCTGAGCGTGGGATGCGGGTGGATCGTCAGGCCGATGTCCTCCGCGACCGCGCCCATCTCCAGCGCCAGGCCGAGCTCGGCGATCAGCTCGCCGGCCCCGGCGCCGACGACCCCCGCGCCGAGCACCCGGCGCGTCTCCGGGTCGACCAGGAGCTTGGTGTGGCCCGACTGGGCCTCCATCGACAGCGCGCGGCCGGAGGCAGACCAGGGAAAGACGGCCTTCTCGACCGGGGTGCGGTCGGCCGCGGCCTGCGTCTCGGTGAGACCGACCCATGCCACCTCCGGCTCGGTGTAGGCCACCGACGGGATGCCGCGCGGGTCGAAGACGGCGTCATGGCCGGCGATGACCTCGGCCGCGACCGTCGCCTCGTGCATCGCCTTGTGGGCCAGCATCGGCTGCCCGACGATGTCGCCGATGGCGAAGATGTGCGCGACGTTGGTGCGCAGCTGCGCGTCGACCTCGACGAAGCCGCGGTCGGTGACGTGCACGCCTGCGGCGTCCAGGCCGAGGTCCGCCCCGTTGGGCACCCGGCCGATCGCGACGAGCACGCGGTCGTAGACCTGCGGCGCGGGCGCGTCGGTGCCGGCGAAGGTGACGTGCAGGCCGTCGTCTGCGGCCTCGACGCCCTCGACCTTCACCCCGAGGTGGATCGCCTCATAGCGCGAGCGGATCCGCTGCTCCAGCGGCTTGACGAGGTCCGGGTCGCAGCCGGGGATGAGCGTGTCGAGCAGCTCGACGACCGTGACCTTGGAGCCCAGCGCGTCGTAGACGGTCGCCATCTCCAGGCCGATGATGCCGCCGCCGATGACGAGCAGCCGCTCGGGGATGTCGGCCAGCTCCAGCGCCCCGGTGCTGGTCATGATGCGATCGTCCTCCGGCAGGCCGGGCAGCAGCGCCGCCCGCGAGCCGGCGGCCACGATCGCGTGGTCGAAGGAGATCGTCTGGTCGCCGACCTGCAGCGCGTGCGGGCCGGTGAACCTGCCCTCGCCGGCGACGACCTGCACCTTGCGGCCGCGGGCCATGCCGGCCAGGCCGCCCGTGAGCTTGCCGACGACGCCGTCCTTCCAGGTGCGCAGCTCGTCCAGGTCGATCTGGGGCGCCCCGAAGCTGATGCCGTGCGCGGCCTCGGCGTCGGTGATGACCTTGGCCGAGTGCAGCAGCGCCTTGGACGGGATGCACCCGACGTTGAGGCAGACGCCGCCCAGCGACGCGTACCTCTCGACGAGGACGACCTTCTTGCCGAGGTCCGCCGCGCGGAACGCTGCGGTGTAGCCGCCCGGGCCGGAGCCCAGGACCAGCACCTCGGCGTGGATGTCGCCGCGCTCGACGGCGGGCGCCGCCTCGGGCTGCGGTGCGGCGGGCGCCGTCGGTGCCTCGGCCTCGGCGGTCTCCACGACGGCGATGACGTCGCCCTCGGAGACCTTCGCGCCGAGGCCGACCTTCAGCTCCTTCAGGGTGCCCGCGTGCGTGGAGGGCACGTCGAAGGTCGCCTTGTCGGACTCCAGCGTGATGAGCGGCGTCTCCACCTCGACCGCGTCGCCCGCGGCGACGAGCAGCTCGATGACGGGGACGTCGGAGAAGTCCCCGATGTCCGGGACGATGATCTCGACGGAGGCCATTACAGGAGCACCCGCCGCAGGTCGCCGAGCACGCCCGCGAGGTGCGCGCAGAACCGGGCCGCGACCGCGCCGTCGATGACGCGGTGGTCGTAGGACAGCGACAGCGGCAGGATCAGCCGGGGGACGAACTCCTTGCCGTCCCACACCGGCCGCATCGCGCTGCGCACCACGCCGAGCACCGCCACCTGTGGCGGGTTGACGATCGGCGTGAACCCGGTGCCGCCGATGCCGCCGAGCGAGCTGATCGTGAAGACCGCGCCGCTCATCTCCTTCGGCGTGAGCTTGCCGTCGCGGGCCTTCTTGGACAGCGTCGTCAGCTCCTCGGCCACGACGAGCAGGCCCTTGCGGTCGACGTCGCGGATGACCGGGACGACGAGGCCGTTGGGCGTGTCCGCGGCGAACCCGATGTGCATGTCGGGCTTCATCACCAGCTCGTCGCCGTCCAGCGACGACGCGAAGCGCGGGTAGGCCCGCAGCGATGCGGACACCGCGGTGAGCAGCAGCGCGACCATCGTGACCTTCACGTCGCTCTGCTCGCTGTTGAGCTGCTTGCGGAACGCCTCCAGGTCGGTGATGTCGGCGTCCTCGTGGTGGGTGACGTGCGGGATCGTCTGCCACGCGTTGGAGAGGTTGGCCGCGCTGAGCTTCTGGATCCGGGTCAGCGGGATCCGCTCGCCGGCGCCGCCGACGCCGGGCGAGGCAACCGGGCCGGCCGCGCGGGAGACGCCCTTCAGCGCCGCCTCGAGGTCCTCGGCGACGATGCGCCCGCCGCGGGCGGAGCCGGTGATCCGCGTCAGGTCGACGCCGAGCTCGCGGGCGCGGCGGCGGACGCTCGGCGAGGCGTAGACGCCGTCGCCGGTCCGGGCGGGCTTCGCCGCGGCGGCGGCCGGGGCCCCCGGCGTGGCCGGAGCCGGGGCCGGCTCGGATGCGGCGGTGGCGGGTGGCGGGCCCGCGGAGTCCGGCGCCGCGGGCCGCTCCGGGTCGGCGGGCTGGTCGTCCACCGGCGCGGCGGCCGCCCCGTCGGTGCCGGGCACGATGGTCAGGACCGGCGAGCCCTGGCTCACCGCGTCCCCCACCTTCACCAGGAGGTCGCCGACGACACCCGCGACCGGCGCGGGCACGTCGAAGGTCGCCTTGTCGGACTCGAGCGTCACGAGGGCGTCCTCGACGGCCACGGTGTCCCCGGGCTTGACGAGGATCTCGATGATCGGGACGTCGGTGAAGTCCCCGATGTCGGGGACCTCGACGGTGAGGGTGCCGGAGGCGGCTTGTGCCTGGCTGCGCCCACCGGGCGCATCCGTGCCGCCGGCGGCGGGCCCCTCGTCGTTTACCGCTGCCATGGGTTCACAGCCTCCGGGTCGATGTCGTACTGCGTGATCGCCTTGGCGGCGTCGTCGGGCCGGCCCAGCGCGTTCAGCGCCGCGACCGTGATGTGGTGGCGGTCCACCTCGAAGAACCTCCGCAGGGCCACGCGGTAGTCGCTGCGGCCGAAGCCGTCGGTGCCGAGCACCGTGTAGTCGCCCGCGATGAACGGCCGGATCATGTCCGGCAGCTCGCGCATGTAGTCCGACGCGGCGACCACCGGGGCGTCGCCCGGCAGCTGCTCGGCGACGAACGGCGTGCGCTGCTGCTCGGTCGGGTGCAGCCGGTTCCAGCGCTCCGTGGAGATGCCGTCCCGGCGCAGCTCGGTGTAGCTGCAGACGCTGAACACGTCGGCGCTGACGTCCCACTGCGAGGCCAGCAGCTCCGCGGCGGCCAGCGCCTCGCGCAGGATCGTCCCGGAGCCCAGCAGGCGGATCGCGCCGTCCCCGTCGCCGCTGACGCGGTGCATGCCCTTCAGGATCTGGTCCTCGACACCCTCCGGCAGCGCGGGGTGCTGGTAGTTCTCGTTCATCAGGGTGACGTAGAAGAAGACGTCCTCCTGGTCGGCCACCATCCGCTGCAGGCCGCTCTGGATGATCACCGCGACCTCGTAGGCGTAGGCCGGGTCGTAGGCGACGCAGTTGGGGATC
>CAYUDT010000095.1:0-18831 GCA_964443695.1 uncultured Conexibacter sp.
GCGGTGACGATGCGCTGCAGGTCCGCGCGCGCGGCCAGCAGCTCGTAGGCCAGACCGGACTCCAGTGCGCGGGTGCGCACGACGGCCTCGCTCAGCGCGATCAGCGGCGCGTCCTCGGGGGACGTCTGCGGCGGGCGCTCGCGCTCGGACGGGATGCCGGGCCGCTCACGGCCGCGCTCGATCGCCTCGAGGATCGACGTGCCGCGCCGGCGCAGCGTGCCCTCGTTGACGCCGCGGATCTGGGTCAGGCGCTCGTAGTCCTTGGGACGCCGCTTGGCGATCTCCACCAGCGCGGCGTCCTGCAGGACCGACGACACCGGCCGGTCGCTCTCGCGGGCCACGCCCTCACGCCACTCGACCAGCTCGCGGGCGACCGCGCGCTGGTTGGGATCCAGCGAGCCGACCCGCGGCAGGCGCTCGAAGAGCACGTCGGGGTCGCGGTCGTCGTGGATGTCCTCGAGGTAGCGGCACTCCTCGACGGCCCACTCCCAGCGGCCGATCCGCTCCAGCCGCCGCTGCAGCTCGTCGGTGGCCTGGAGCAGGTGCAGGACGTCCTCGCGCGCATAGCCGAGCTGCTCGTCGGTCAGCGGCCGGCGGTCCCAGCGGGTGAAGCTCGCCGACTTGCGCAGCTTCACGTCGAGCAGCTCGTTCAGCAGCGCCTCGTAGCCGAGCTGGGCGCGCATGCCCGCAAAGCCCGCGGCGACCTGCGTGTCGAAGATGTTGACCGGCGCCTTGCCCCACACGCGCCGCAGCAGCGCGACGTCCTGACGGCCGGCGTGGAAGACGACCTGGACGTCGGGATCGGCGAGCAGGTCGGCCAGGGGCGCGTGGTCGAAGGCCGGCTCCTCCAGCGGGTCGAGGACCCAGACGTCGGTGCCACCGTCGCCGTCGTCCACGCCGATCTGCACGAGGCACAGCAGGGGCCGGTAGCGCCCTTCGCCGATGAACTCGGTGTCGATGCAGAAGCGCCCGTGCTCGCGGGCGCGGCGCGCGATGTCGTGGGTGTCGGGGGAGGCGATGTCCCGACCCTATCCGGCCGTGGCGACACCCGTCCCGGCCGCGAGCGCGACCAGGCACTCCGCGGCAGCCCGCTCGCCGGCGCGGATGGCGCCCTCGATGTAGCCGTTCCACACGGCCGACGTCTCCGTCCCGGCCCAGTGGATGCGGCCCTCGCGCCGCCGCAGCGCCGGCCCGTAGTCCGTCCAGCCGCCGGGCGGCAGGTACCCGCCGTAGCAGCCGCGCGTGTACTCCTCGTCGGCCCAGACCTTGTCGAAGTAGGCCTCCGGCCGGGCGGCGCGCGGGCCGAACAGGCGCGCAAGGACGCCCGTCACCGCGGCCCGGCGCTCGGCCGGTGGGCGCCGCGCCCAGTGCCGGGCCTGCCGGCCCTCCAGGAAGCCGAGCAGGACGCCGGGGCGCCCGCCGGGCGGGCTGTTGTCAAAGGTGACCTTGACCGGCCCCTCCAGCGACGTGGCCTGGCCCGAGAGCCCGTCGGCCCGCCAGAACGGCTCGTCGTAGACCGCCAGGCACTTGATGACGCTGCCCTGCGCCAGCCGCTGGGACAGGCCGTCGCGGTCACCGGGCAACGCAGGGGCGTAGGCGATGCGCCCGGCCAGCGCCGGTGCGATCGCGACGATGACCTCGCGGGCCCGCACGCTGCCGGCCTCGCCCTCGACGAGCACACCGGCGGCGTCCTGCGCGACGCGCCGCACGGGGAAGGACAACCGCACCCGCGCGCCGAGCGTGTCGGCCATCAACGCGGCGATCCGCGCCGAGCCGCCCTCGAAGCGGTCCTGCTGCGCGCCGCCGGCCGTGTCGGTCAGCCGCACGAACGAGCCGGCCGAGCGGATGTAGAAGAGGACGTGCAGCAGCGACAGGTCGGCGGGGTCGGCGGCCCAGACCGCCTCGACGGCCATCTGCAGGATGCCGCGGGCCTCGGCGTTGGGGACGTTGCGGCGCAGCCACGTCGCGAAGGTCTGCTCGTCCAGGCGGCGCGCGCGGGGCGACAGCCAGGGAGCCTCGGCGTCGATGCGCCGCGCCATCAGCTCCAGACGCGCCAGCGCGGGGCCGACGACCGCCAGGGCCAGCGGGCTCGCGCGCGGGATCCAGCCGCGGTAGCGGCGCACCCGCCCGTCCCGCTCGAAGAGATGGGCGCCCCTGTCGTGGGTGGCGAAGGTCGCCACGCCGAGCTCGGCTGCCAGCTCGTACAGCCGCGTCTGCCCGGGCCCGGCCCACTGCCCGCCGATCTCCACGACCTGCCCGCCGCCGATGTCCTGGTTGAGCACCCGCCCGCCGACACGGTCGCGGGCCTCGAGCACCACCACGTCGCGGCCGTTCCCCGCCAGTGACCGCGCGGCGGCCAGCCCGGAGAACCCCGCACCGATGATCGCGACGTCGTGCACAACCGACATGGTCACAGACGCGCGGGGTCGAATCCGGCCAGCAGCTCCTCGAGCGTCGGCTGCTCCCCGGCCGCGCAGAGGCCCAGCGACGCGGCAAGTTCCGAGCGCACCGACACCGCGTCCTGCCCGAGGGCGGCGCGGTCGGCCAGCGTCACCGCGCCGTGCCGTTTGGCCAGCCGCGCGCCGTCATCGCCGAGCATCAGCGCGACGTGGGCGTAGGACCGCGGCGCCTGGACGCCGAGCGCGCCGGCCAGCCAGACCTGGCGCGGGGTGGAGGACAGCAGGTCGGCGCCGCGGACGACCTCCTCGACGCCCTGGAAGGCGTCGTCGACGACGACCGCGAGGTTGTAGGCGTGATCGCCGTCGGTGCGGCGCACGACGAAGTCGTCGACCACCCCGGAGACCGGGCCGGCCAGGCGATCCTGCACCTCGACACGGGCGCCGTCGGCCCGGACCCGCAGCGCGGCGGGCCGCCCGGACGCGGCGCGGGCGGCCCGTTCGCGGGCCGACAGATGCAGGCAGGTGCCGGGATAGGCGCCCTCGGGCAGGTCGCCGTGCGGTGCGGACGCGGCCTCACGGATCTCCGCGCGCGTGCACCAGCACTCATAGAGCAGGCCCCCCGCACGAAGGACCGACAGCGCCTCCTCATAGGCGGCCGACCGGGCCGACTGCCGCAGCACCGGCCCGTCCCAGTCCAGGCCCAGGGCGGCCAGGTCCTCAAGCTGCGCGGCGACGAACTCCTCACGCGAGCGCCCGGAGTCCAGGTCGTCCACCCGCATCGCAAAGCGCGATCCCGCCGACCGTGCGAACAGCCAGGCGACCAGGGCGGTGCGGAGGTTGCCGACGTGGAGGGTCCCGGTGGGACTTGGCGCATAACGACCGTCCATCGGCGCCGACGGTAGCCGCTGCGCGCACCCGCAATCGCTATGGTCGCCAATCCGTGAGCGCTGAAGAAGCCCCCGCAGAGCCGATCCCCTGCCCGCCGTGCGACGGCAAGGGCACCGTCATCTCCAACCTCGGCGGGTCGCCGAACACCATCGAGTGTCCGTGGTGTGAGGGCTCGGGCGTGTGGCTGCCCGAGCACAACGCCCAGGCCCACTGGCGCAAGGACGAGGAGTCAGCCGCGGGCTGAGGCCCGCGCCGCCAGCCAGTCCCGGGCCCGCCGCTGCGCGGGCGCCTCGACGTAGCGCCAGCTCAGCCAGGCAGCCAGCAGCACCGGGCCCAGCGCCACCGCCAGCGCCCAGCCCGCCGACCGCGGCAGCAGGCCGTGGTGGCGCAGCAGCAGCAGGATCGGCACGTGCCAGAGGTACAGGCCGTAGGAGACCTCCCCGACCCAGCGCACCGGTCGGGCGGCCAGCGCGGCGGGCGCCCGCACGGCGTCGGTCACCGCGAGGATGATGAGGCCGAACCCGATGGCGGCCGGCAGGTCACGCCAGATCCGCAGCTTCTGGTCGTGGGAGCCCCGCGTCGCCTCGTCGGCCGCCCACCAGGCATCGCCGACCACGAGCACGATGCCCGTCACGAGCACCACCCACATCGTGGTGCGCCCCAGGCGCCGGCCGTGGGCGGCGACCGCGCAGAGCATCCCGGCGGCGAAGTAGGGCGCCATCGCGGGCAGCACCTTGGAGACCGTGGCGGGCAGGCCGCTCTGGTCGGAGTAGTGCAGGTTGTAGAGGAATCCGACGAAGCCGAACAGCAGCGCGACGACGACGGCGCCCGCCCGGTGGCGCGTGGCCACCGCGAACGCACCGAGCAGTGGCAGCAGCACGTAGAACGTCGCCTCGACTGCGAGCGTCCACATCGGCGCGTCAAGCTTCAGCAGCGTGTCCTCGGAGAAGTTCTGCGCGAACACGAAGAACTTCCAGAGGTCCACCGCCTCGGGCAGCCGCACGCCGGGCGTGCCGTCGATCGGCCACAGCACCAGCGCCGACACCACGATGCACAGCCAGTAGGCGGGGACGATCCGGGCGGCCCGGCGCACGAAGTAGGCGAACGTCTCCGGCCGCCGGGCACTCCGCGCGGCGCACGCCCGGACCCAGGGCCCGTAGAGCAGGAACCCGCTGATCACGAAGAACAGCACGAGCCCCAGCCGCAGCTCGTGCCAGATGAGATCGCCCGTCGTCTCGCGGTGGCCGCTGGTGACGCGCGGCAGCGAGTACAGCCAGGCGTGGTAGGCCAGGACGCTCAGCGCGGCGACCGCGCGCAACCCGTCGACGGCGGCCAGACGCGCGGGAGGTGGGGCAGGAGCGGTCGCGGCCACGTGGACCGCGACGCTAGCAATGGTCTATGTCCGCTTGACGTTGGCGTACGTGCCGATGACCGGCCCGGCGCCTGTCGTGATCGACGCGGACGACGCGTTGACGATCGCGTTGTCGTACTCGACCGCGGTGTAGGTGTTGTTGAGCGTGCCCAGCATCGACCCGAGTTGGTTGACGACGCCGGAGTCGCCGAGCACGGGCGGGATGACGAGGTTCTGGATGTCCTGGCTGTCGACCGAGTAGGACGTGCAGAGGATGAGCAGCGCGCACGTCGCGTGCTCGGAGACCTGGATCGAGACGGTGCCGCCGACCTTGTACAGGGTGGTGAGGTCGTCGACGGAGTAGGTCGCGAGCTTCTCCTTGAGCAGCTGGCAGGCGCCCTTGCCCGCGTTGGCGCCGGGGATGCGCGTGTTGCGGCCCAGGAGGATCTTCGTGACGTTGCTGAGGATCGTGTTGAGCGTCGTCGTGAGCCCGGAGACCAGGGACGGGATGCCGTTGAAGCCGCAGACGCCGGAGCTGTCGGTGATGCTGCCGATGAGCGACTGCGACGTCAGCGAGGTGGACGGGTAGATGCCGACCGCGCCTGCGGCGCCGTCCGCCCACACCGCCCCCTTCACCTTGCCGGAGGTGCCCTCGATGCGCACGACCTCGCGCTGGACGGCGTTCTTGCGCTCGGGGTCGACGTCGCAGACGTCGTCCCCGCCGCACTCCTGCATGTTCAGCGCGTAGACGACGGCGTTGACGGTGCCGGTGATCCGCACCGCGCCGCGCTCGACGATGATGATCTTGGCCGTGCGGGTGCCGCTGATCGTGCAGTACTGCTCGCCGTTTCCGACCTGCTTGATGTAGACGACGGAGTTCGCGGTTGTCGTCTCGGTGAAGCACTCGGGCGCGCCGGAGACGCCGGCGTGGGTCTTGTCGTCACCGGCGCCGGAGGCGCTGGCCTTGTAGACGCCGCCGCTGCCCTGCGCCTCCGCCTTCCAGGAGGCGATCGCGTCCGGCGGCGCCATCTGCCAGGTCGGCAGCGTCTTCGTGCGCCCGGCGCCGATGATGCCGTCGAGGACCGAGAGGCCGGTGGAGTTGCTGAGGCTGCTGACGCCGGCGAAGACGCCGCTGAGGCAGACGCCGCTGGCGCTGAGCGTGTTCAGCAGGCCACAGCGCACACCGACGTTGGACGTCTGGCTCTTGATCAGCGGCTGGGTGCCCAGCAGGTTGCTGGTGAGCGCGCCGACGACCGAGTTGTTGGCGGACAGGACGGTGTTGAGGCCCGTCGAGACGTCGGTGGAGAAGACGCCCGTGCCGACGGCGTAGTTGGCCGGTGGCGTGAAGATCGTGCTGGACTGCTTGACCTTGGAGACCACGGCGCGGGTGGCGCCGAGGGTGGCCTGGGCGCCGCGGATGGTCGCCTCGCCGCGGATCCAGACGGAGATCTGGCTGGGGCCGACGCCGCTGGGCTGGCTGGTGATCGTGCGCGTCAGGAACGTGTCGTTCCAGGTGTTCTCGGCGTCCTGCGTCCAGGTCGGGGTGCCCGAGCCGGCGACGGGGCAGACCGTGGCCCGCCAGGTGCTGCCGGAGTAGTTGGGCTGGAACTGGGTGTTGATCTGCGAGGTGATCAGCGCGGCCAGGCCGGTGCCGGCGGCCGTCCCGACCGTGCCGGTGTAGGCCGTGCAGGCCCCGGTGGTGGGCCAGACCGCCGAGCTCTGGTCGGTCGCCATGACGTTGGCCGTCGCGCTGATGATGCCCTCGGCCAACGTCTGGGCGCTGTCGGCCGAGCGCTGCGTGCCACCCGCGCGGTGCTGCACCTGCACGACCACGGCCAGCGCGGCGCCCAGCGCCAGGGTGATGGTGAGCATGACGATGGCCGGGACCATCACCCAGCCGCCCTCACCGTGGTCGAGTCGTCGGAGCATGCGCATGGTTCAGGCCCGGTTGCGGAAGGAGACGGCGTCACGGACCAGGCTGCGATGGGCCGGGCCCGCGCCGGCGGCGGTGCCGACGGCGAGGTTGATGCCGACGGTGCGGACGTCGGCGGCGGCCGGCGTGCAGGAGCTGCCGATGCAGGTCGTCGACTGGTAGTCGAACAGCGTCGACGCGCCCTGCAGCGTCCCGTTGATGAGCTTGATCTGCGTCCAGCCGTTGGTGGTGTCACCCGCTGCGCACGCCCCGGGGGCCGCGTAGGTGTCGCCGGCGCGCACGCCCGCGATGAGCGAGACGCTCGTGCCGACCGTGCTGGTGCAGTAGCGCACCCAGCCCTTCGTGCTGCCCGGGGTGGCGTTGGTGGCCGACGTGACGTAGGTCGCGACGACGAGGTCGCTGCGGGAGATCGTCCAGCCCGTGGGGATCGGCGACGTCTGGCCGGCGGCCACGCGGGCCTGGCGCAGCTGGTGGACGATCTGGTCGATCGTGCGGCGGGCGTCGTCCTGCGCGCGGGCCTCGTTGTCGGCCGTCTTGGCCGCCTTCGTGAACGCGTCGATGCCGCTGAAGATGGCGATGAGCACGACGGTGGCGATCGCCATCGTCACCACCAGCTCGACGAGCGAGGCGCCCCGCTCGTCGCGGGCGACGGCGCGCATCAGGTCGGCCTCCGCAGGGTCGACGTCCGGGTGATCGACTGCGTCTTGCCCTGGATGTCCTTCCAGCTGACGCTCACGGTGAGGTTCGTGGAGGCGGCCATGCCCGCGTAGACCTTCTGCATCAGGGTGTCGACCTGCGAGGCGGGGCAGATGCTGACGCCGGCCTGGCTGGACAGGCTGCCCAGCAGGTTGGCCGCGATGCCGTTGGCGCCGATGAGGCTGTTGATCGCGCCGTTGAGGAGCGTGGAGGTGCCGGCCAGGTTGCAGATCGCCTGCGTGAGCTCGGCCGGGAGCGCGACGCAGCCGTTCAGCCCGGAGAGGCCGAGCACGCGGAGCGTCACGTTGATGTTGGCGTTGGCCCCCTGCGGCGGCGAGCCGATGCCCACGACGCAGCCGTTGGAGGTGCCGACGTTCGGCGGGGGCGGGTCCGCCGTGCCCGCAGGCAACGAGCAGTCGAACGGCCCGGCGATCGACACGCCGCCGAAGGCGTCGGAGGTGGTGCAGGCCTTGTAGGAGACGGTGTAGACCGTCCCGCGGCGGGTGATCGTCCAGGACTGCGCGGTGTTGTGCAGCGGCACCGAGCCCGAGACCACCGTCGCGGGGGCGATCGTGCCGCTGGACTGGTCGAGGTCCGGGTCGATGGCCAGGCGCAGGCGGTCGGCCGGCCCGGGCTGCGCGGCGGCGACCGTGACGTCGGTCATGTCGTTGTTGGCGGCGGTGTAGCGGCCGCCCACGGCGCGCTCGACGAGCTCCTGCGCCAGCGCGTTGCCGACGTCGCGCTGGCGGCCCTGCGCGGTGGCCTTCGCGCTGTTGTCCAGCAGCGAGAACGTCGCCAGCATCGCGACGATGAGCAGGGCGCCGGCGACAAGCACCTCGACGAGCGTGAACCCGGACTCGTCGCTGGGGAAGGGGTGGTTGCGTCCAGCGGGCCTCACACTGGCCCTATCGGCAGCAAGGTCGTTCTCCCCAATAGTGGGGATGCGCGCGTCTACTGCGGATGGACGTTCAAGGTCCCGATCCAGCGACCGCTGTAGGCCAGCGTGATCGGGTAGGAGCCCGGCTCGTTGGCGAGCACCAGCAGCTTTGCCGGGGTGTCCGGGCCCACCGGTGCGTCGTAGCCGAGGTCCTCGACGCGGACCTGGTCGTCCTGCTCGCTGCGGACCACCAGGGTCACCGCGTCGCCCACGCGCGCGCCTATAGGTGCGGAGCGCGGCAGCTTGACCGTGATCTCGCGCGGGGCGCCGGCGGCCGGTCCCGGGTCGGCCGCCCAGGCCGACAGCGCGGCGGCGCCGGTGCCGCGGCGCAGCTCCCGCGGCGCCAGCACGCTGGTGAGCGTGGTGACGAGCAGGAGGGAGGCGACGAAGAGGAGCAGGACACGCGCGGCCATCAGCCTGCGCATTGTGGCAGGCGGCCCTCTGGGGTTGCGCACCTAGAACAGATGTCCAATTTCGCCCGAAATCTGGTGATGCGCTCAGGGACCGCATCCCATCGTCCGATGCGGGGTGTGAGCCAAGCCTCCAGTCAACGGCAAACCGGTCGCGAGGCCGGGACGCAAAGCCACGGGCCTCCTGTCACGGGGAGGGAGCCGGGCTGCCAACCGGGGATGGACCCGAGCGGCAACAGGGCGAAAGCAGGGTGGGCCGGCTCACATGTCACTCAGGTCCAACACTCATCCCAGGAGGATGGAAATGCTGCACAACCTCATCGCGCGTCTGCGTGGCGCCAACGACGACGAGAAGGGCTTCACGCTCATCGAGCTCCTGGTCGTCATCCTGATCATCGGCATCCTCGCCGCGATCGCGCTGCCGACGTTCCTCGGCCAGCAGAAGAAGGGTCAGGACTCCTCGGCCAAGAGCGACGCTCGTAACGCCGTCACGCAGGTCGAGTCCTGCTTCACCGACGCGTCGAGCTCGCCGACCTACACCGCGTGCGTCGCGGCCAACAAGTACCAGGGCCAGCCCGACAGCGTCACGACCGCGGTCGCCGGCACCACCGGCAAGGGCTTCTCGGTGACGGCCACGTCGAAGTCGGGCAACTCCTTCGTCATCACCAAGGGCGACGACGGCAAGTTCCTGCGCACCTGCACCACGGCCGGCAACGGCGGCTGCAAGACGGCCGACGCCGACGGCAACCAGTGGTAGCAGCGGCGCTCCGCCACTGACACACCCACCGTTTCACGCGAGGCGGGCCGCAAGGCCCGCCTCGCGGCGTTCCCGGCCCGTTCCTCGCCGATCGTACGCCCGGGCGTCCAGCCAGAACGGGGCCCGTCCCCTAGTACGGACGTCCAGATCCGCAGGAAATCTGGTGATGGACCTTAAGGTCTGGACCCCATCCCCCGATACGGACCTCGAGCCAAGCCTCCAAGGTGCTAACGGCAAACCGGTCGCGAGGCCGGGACGCAAAGCCACGGACCTCCGCCACCTGCGCGGAGGGAGTCGGGCTGCCACACGGGGATGTTCCAGTTGGACCCGAGCGGCATTCAGGGCGAACCGCGGTGGACGGCTCAAGTCACCAGGTCCAACTCATCCCAGGAGGATGGAAATGCTGCACAACCTCATCGCGCGTCTGCGTGGCGCCAACGACGACGAGAAGGGCTTCACGCTCATCGAGCTCCTGGTCGTCATCCTGATCATCGGCATCCTCGCCGCGATCGCGCTGCCGACGTTCCTCGGCCAGCAGAAGAAGGGTCAGGACTCCTCGGCCAAGAGCGACGCTCGTAACGCCGTCACGCAGGTCGAGTCCTGCTTCACCGACGCCAACAGCTCGCCCACCTACGCCGACTGCGTCGACACGAACAAGTACCAGGGCCAGCCGGACACCGTCTCGACCGCGGTCGCCGGCACCACCGGCAAGGGCTTCGCGGCCACCGCCACGTCGAAGTCGGGCAACACGTTCACGATCACCAAGGGCGACGACGGCAAGTTCACCCGCACCTGCACCACCGCCGGCAACGGCGGCTGCAAGACGGCCGACGCCGACGGGAACATGTGGTAGCCCGCGGGCACCACTGACACCGAGCAGTCCTTTGCGAGGCGGGCCGATCGGCCCGCCTCGCTCGTTTTCTGCCCTCGTCTAGGTTCTTCCCCTCGCCATGGTCGTCGTCGCCGTCTTCGCACTTCTCTTCGGGCTCGCGATCGGGTCCTTCCTCAACGTCGTCATCTACCGCCTGCCGCGCGGGGAGTCGCTGAGCCACCCGCCGTCGGCGTGCCCGTCCTGCGGCACGGCGATCAAGCCCTACGACAACGTCCCGGTGCTCGGCTGGCTGTGGCTGCGGGGCCGCTGCCGGGCCTGCCAGGCGCCGATCAGCCCGCGCTACCCGCTCGTCGAGGGTGTCACGGGCCTGCTGTACCTCGCGGTCGTCCTGGCCAAGTGGGACGACGCCGCCGACATCGCGCTGGGCCTCGCGCTGGTGACGCTGCTGGTGCCGGTCACGCTCATCGACCTCGACGTGCGCCTGATCCCCGACCGGCTGACGCTGCCGTTCGCCATCCTGGCCGTGGTGCTGGGGCTGGCGCTGGACAGCGGCTTCGTCCTCGAGCAGCTCATCGCCGGGGCCGCCGGTTACCTCTTCTTCCTGCTGGCCGTCCTGGCCTACCCGAAGGGCATGGGCGGCGGCGACGTGAAGCTTGCCGGCGTCATGGGCCTGTACCTCGGCCGCGCCGTGGCGCCCGGCATCTTCATCGCGCTCATCACCGGCGTCGTTGTCGGTGCCGCGATCATGACCCGCAAGGGCGTCGCGGAGGGCCGCAAGACGGCCGTGCCGTTCGGCCCGTTCCTGGCCTTCGGCGCGCTGGTCGCTCTGTTTGTCGGCGAAAGCCTGGTCGACGCCTACACCGACACCTTCTAGAACGACCGTCCAGCCGGGCCTCCCCAACGAGGTGGAGGCGCGTACTAGGAGACCCGACGAGTTCGTTCACGCAATTAGGCGCGTGAACCGAACCAGACGAGTGCCATGGAGGCACGCGCAGCGGTCACCCAGGAGGACGGCTTCACCATCATCGAGGTGCTGCTGGCCGCGTCCCTGCTCGTGACCGGCCTGCTGGCGATGTTCACGATGCTGGACACCAGCCAGGCGGCCCTGCAGTCGACCCGCGGCAAGGAGGCGGCCACCGCGCTGCAGCGCGAGCTCGTCGAGACGACGCAGGGCATTCCCTACGACCAGGTCACGCCCGCGTCCACCCCGAACATCGTCGCCGCGGCGCCCGGCCTGGCCGACGCCTCCCACAGCCAGGCCGGCTGGACGGTGCGGCGGCGCGGGTTCACCTACACGGTCTCGCTGGGCAGCTGCACGGTGGACGACCCCCGTGACGGCATCGGCCGTCACGACGCCGGCGTGTTCTGCGCCTCCGGTGCGGGCAACGCGAGCCCGAGCACGTGCTCGCAATTCTTCTCGGTCAGCGGGCAGCTGACCACCGGCATCGCCGCCGCCAACGCGACCGCGCAGATGGGCGACTGCGGCCTGGACCTCAACGCCGACGGCGTGGTGGACGGGCTGATCGACGCGGTGGGCACGGTGTGCGTCGGCACGTGCGGCGGCTCCTCCTACGACCAGGTCCCGGGCGACTACAAGCGCGTCGTCTCGCTGGTGACCTGGATGGACGGCAACCGCCTGCGCCGGGTGCTGCAGACGACGACCCTGGCCAACCCGGGCCTGTCGGCCACCCCGACCGTGACGAGCCTGACCGCGGGGCAGGCCCTGCCGGTCACCAGCTCGGCGACGACGACCCTGACGTTCACCGCCGGCGCGTCGGCCACTCCTGCCGCCGTCGCCTGGTACCTCGACGGCACCCAGAAGGGGACGGCATCGGCCTCCGGCGCGAGCTGGACGTTCTCCTGGCCGCTGGGCACGGTCTCGGGCGGCGCGGCTCCCGGGGCCGACGAGGTCACCGACGGCACCTACCTCGTGGGTGTGCGCGCGTTCGACAGCGACGCGCAGCCCGGTCCGCTGCGGTCGCTGACCGTGGTCCTCAACCGCCGTGCGCCGTTCGCGCCGGCCGGCGTCGGCGCCGGCTTCGACGGCAGCGACGTCGTCGTGGAGTGGTCGCCGCCCGTCGAGCGCGACATCGCCGGCTACCGCGTCTACCGCAACAGCGGCGCGGGGTGGACCGAGGCCTGCGCGCTGACGACCGCCACCTCCTGCCGCGACACCGCGGCACCCGCGCTGGGCGCGCAGTACCGCGTCGTCGCGGTCGACCGCGACGCGGCCAACGCGCTGCGCGAGGGCACGCCGTCGGCGACGGTGACCGTCGTCCCGGGCAACCACGCGCCCAACCCGCCGACCGGCCTGCAGGCGACCTCGATCAGCGGCGGCGTGCAGCTGACCTGGTCGGCCCCCGCCGTCGCCGACGTCGACCCCGGCGACAGCATCGACCACTACGTCATCTACCGCGACGGCACCGCCTACGCCGACCGCTACGACCGCACGGGCGACCCGAGCCTGCTGACCTACACCGACACGCAGACGGGCGGTGTCGCGCACACCTACTGGGTGGCGGCGGTCGACGGGCAGCTGGCGTCCTCCAGCCTCGTGGGGCCGGTGACGCAATGAGGCTCGGCCAGCGCGGGGAGTCCAGCCTGAGCGGCCTGCTGGTGGCGATGTCGCTGTCGGTCGTGGTGATGCTGACGAGCTTCACCGTCTTCGACCTCTTCAACAGCCACGCCAGCGCGCTGGAGCACCGCGCCACCGCGCAGGACTTCGCGCGCCGGGCCTCCGACGGCGTGGCCCGCGCCCTGCGCAACCTCGCCAGCCCCGTGCCCGAGCAGCCGGAGGCGGTGGACTACGCCGGGCCCAACGACCTGGTGTTCAAGACCGTCGACCGCGTCGGCCCCAACAGCGGGCAGAACGTCACCAACGTGCGGCGGGTCCGCTACTGCCTGGCCACGAGCACGGGCGAGCTGTGGCAGCAGGTGCAGGTCTGGACGACGGCCACCGCGCCCGCCATGCCGGCCCTCTCCGGCTGCCCGGGCAACGGCTGGGCCTCCTCGGAGCGGCTGGTCGCGGGCCTGACCAACGTCGCCGACGGTCGTTCCGTCTTCACCTACAACGCGACCACCCTGACCGACATCAGCCGCATCAGCGTGGAGCTCCGCATCGTCGACAAGGCCAAGACCGCGCCGGCGGCGGTCGTGCAGACCGGCGTGTTCTTGCGCAACCAGAACCGGCGCCCGGTGGCGGCGTTCAGCGCGGTCCGCAGCGCCCAGGGCATCGCGCTCAACGGCAGCGCCTCCTACGACCCCGAGGGCGACCCCTTGACCTACAACTGGTACGACGGCGGCACGCTCGTGGGCAACGGCATCGCCTACACGCACAAGGTGACGCCGGGGACGAGCCACACGATGACGCTGACCGTCAGCGACCCGGCGGGCCTGCAGGGCAGCGCGCCGGCCCAGGTGGTCGTGGGATGAGCGTGCGCAAGGATGAGGGCGGCTGGGCGCTGGTGTCCGCGCTGATGCTCATGACCGTGATGATGATGAGCGGCCTGGCGCTCGCCTCGATGACCGACGTGCAGAGCACTCAGTCCTCGGCGCAGCGGCAGCGCGAGACGGCCTTCAACCTGGCCGAGGCCGCGATGAACGCGCAGGTCTTCGCGCTGGCGCGCGACTGGCCGGGCAAGGGCCAGTCGCTGGCGCAGTACCCCAACTGCGCCCCGGGGGTCGCCTCGACGCGCTGCCCGTCCAACGACGCGCTGCTGGCGTCTATCCCGTCGGCCGACGCCGCGGGCGCGACCTGGTCGACGACCGTCAAGGACAACGGCCCGACGTCCTCGCAGAGCTTCTACAGCGACAGCGCCATCTCCTCGCAGCCCGGCTACGACGCCAACGGCGATGGCAACGTGTGGGTGCGCGCCAGCGCGACGGCCCGGGGCCGCACGCGCACGATCGTCGCGCTGGTCCGCGCCCAGCTGCAGTCCGAGGAGCTGCCGCACGCAGCGCTGATCAGCGGCCGGCTGGACATCTCCAACAACGGCAACAAGATCATCATCGACGCGAGCGGCGGGGCCGGGCCGGTGGCGGTGCGCTGCACGCCGCAGCTCATCGACGTGACGCCGTGCATCGGGCACCTGTTCGGCATCGGCAGGTACAAGAACCTGACCGACCTGCTGAGCTACCTGACGACGCAGATCGCCGGGACGACGCCCGTCACCGGGTTCACCGGCGGAGCGGCGATGTCGGCCGAGGCACGGGCCCGGCTGAAGGCCCGCGCGATCGCGGACGGCACCTACTACACCGGATGCCCGTCCTCCCTGGCCGGTGCGATCGTCTACATCGAGGCCGGCAACTGCTCCTACACGGGCAACAGCGTCTACAACAGCGCGCAGGCGCCGGGGTTGGTGCTGATGAACACGGGCACGCTCTACATCGGCGGCACGGTCAACTACTACGGGGTGCTCTACCACGCCAACGGGGCGGCGGTGACCGGCAGCGCCGTGCAGGTGCAGGGCAACGCGAGCATCGTCGGCGGGATCCTCGTCGACGGGGGCGCGACGGTCGTGGCCGGCTCGTCGAAGGTCAACATCCAGCTCGACCTCAACGCCTACGACGCCATCAGCTCCTACGGCTCCGCCGGGGTGCTGCAGAACACCTGGCGCGAGCTCGGCACCTGAGGGTCGGTGGACGCATCGACGGCTGCGCTCAAGCCGTCCGCGGTTCTGGACGAAAAGGACCTTGTGAGGCGCCCAACCGGGGCGCCGAGCACCACCCCAAACCATGCCCAAGCGTTCATCACTGCTGACCGGCCTCGAGATCGAGCCGTCCGCCGTCCACGCGGCGTCCGTCAACACGTCCGGGCGGCTGGCCGTCACCTACGCGGCCCTCGCCCCCCTGGACCCCGGCGTCGTCCGCGACGGCGAGGTCACCGACGCCACCGCGCTCACCGAGGCGCTGCGGACGCTGTTCTCCGAGCACAAGGACCTCGACAAGCGCGTCCGCGTCGGCATCGCCAACGCGAAGATCGTCGTGCGCCTCATCGAGCTGCCGCCGATCTCCGACCCCAAGCAGCTGGAGTCCGCCGTGCGCTTCCAGGCGCAGGACGAGATCCCGATGCCGCTGGACGCCGCGGTCCTGGACTTCCAGGCGCTCGACATCGTCGAGACGCCCGCCGGCCCGCGCCAGCGGGTCGTCATCGTCGCGGCGCGCCGCGACATGGTCGAGCGCGTGCTCACCGCGGTGCGCGACGCCGGGCTGCGCCCCGAGGGCATCGACCTCGCGGCCTTCGGCATGATCCGCGCGCTGCAGCACATGACCACGCCGGACGAGGTGGTCGTCTACCTCTCCATCGGCGGTCTGACCAACCTGGCCGTCGCACAGGGCACCACCTGCCACTTCGCGCGTGTCGTCGGTGGCGGCGTCGAGGCGCTGGCCGTCGAGCTGGCCGAGCGCGGCGCCCTGTCCCTGGACCGCGCCCGCGCCTGGCTGGCCCAGGTCGGGCTGGAGCTGCCCGTCGAGGCACTGCCCGCCTACGCCGACGACCCCGAGACCGTCGAGGAGGCCCGCCGGGTGCTCACCGACGGGGTGCGGCGCATCGCCGGCGAGGTCCGCAACTCCGTCGACTTCCACACCGGTGACGGCAACGCGATGGTCACCCGCTGCGTGCTGACCGGGCCAGCCGCGGGCATCTCCGGCTTCGCCGAGGCGCTGGCCGCCGAGCTGCGGATGCCGGTGGACGCCGGCGTCGTCGAAGCCCCTGCCGGGCTCTACGCGGGCGACCTCACGGTCGCCGCCGGCCTGGCCCTCACGGAGGCCCGCGCAGCATGAAGGCCGTCAACCTCATCCCCGCCGAGGCCCGTCGCGGCGCCGGCGGCCACGCCGGCCGCTCCGGTGGCGCGGCCTACATCGTCCTCGGCGCCCTGGCCGCCCTGGTCCTCATGGCCGGGCTATACGTCAGCAGCTCCTCCAAGGTGAAGGACCGCAAGGCCGAGCTGGCGACCCTGCAGGCGCAGGCCACCGCGGCCGAGACGCAGGCTGCGTCGCTGAAGAGCTACACCGACTTCGCCAGCCTGCGCGCCGCTCGCGTGGCGACCGTGCAGTCGATCGCCGGCAGCCGCTTCGACTGGTCGGGCACGCTGCACGAGGTCGCCCGCACGATCCCGTCCGACGTCTGGTTGACCGCGCTGCGCGGCACCGTCTCACCGGACGTCAGCGTCCAGGGCGGGGCGGCCTCCAACGCGCTGCGCCAGTCCGTCTCGGCCCCCGCGCTGGAGATCCTGGGCTGCACCACCAGCCAGCCCAACGTCTCGCGGATGATCGCCGCGATGCGCCAGGTGGACGGCGTGCGCCGCGTCAGCCTGCTGTCGGCCATCAAGAACGACGCCGGCCAGGGTGCGGGCGGCGGGGCCGGTGACTGCACCCAGGGCAGCGCCAAGTACCCGAAGTTCCAGCTGGTCATCTTCTTCGATCCCAAGCCGGCCGCGGCGCTGCCCGCCGCGACGCCGGCACCCGGGGCGACCCCCGCCGCAGCGACCGCGCAGACGGCGTCCGGCGCCCCCGCCACCACCACGACCGGAGCTGCGCAATGACCCAGCGTGACCGCACCGTGCTGATGGTCGTCGGCGTGCTGGCCGTGTTCGGCGCGTTCTTCTTCCTGGCGATCAAGCCCAAGCGCGCCGACCTGAAGGATCTCGACGCCCAGGTCGCCGTGACCCAGACCCGTCTGGACACCGCCAACGCGGCGGTGAGCGCCGCGCAGAAGGCGAAGGCCGGCTACCAGCAGGACTACGCCACGGTCGCCCGGCTGGGCAAGGCCGTGCCGCAGGACGACGACACCGCCTCGCTGATCTACCAGCTGCAGGCCGCCTCGGACCGCGCGTCGGTCGACTTCCGCTCGCTGCAGCTCGTCAGCTCCGGTGCCGCGGTAGCGGCGCCGCCGTCGACGACGGCCGGCCAGGTCGCGGCCCTCGGCGCCGCCGAGAAGGGCACGACCGCCACCACCCCCGGTGCCACCACCACGCCGACGACCTCGACCCCGGCGACCGGAACCCCGGCCCCGGCCGCTGCCGCGGCCCCGGTCGCGGCCACCCAGACCGCCGCCGCCGGGCTGCCGCCCGGGGCCGCCGTCGGCGCCGCCGGCTTCCCGACCATGCCGTTCGACTTCAAGTTCGTGGGTCGCTTCTTCCGCCTGGAGAAGTTCCTCAACGAGCTCGACAAGTTCACGCGCGTCGCCAAGGACGGCTCGGTCACCGTCCGCGGGCGCCTGCTCACCGTCGACGGCTTCACGCTGGAGGCGGCGCCCGCCGGCTTCCCGGCGATGACGGCGCAGGTCCACGCGACCGCCTACATGCTGCCGCAGGACCAGGCCGTGACGGCCGGCGCCACGCCGACGGCACCCGCGGGTGCCGGCACCGCGACGGCCACCGCCACCACCACGAACACCGCGACCGGGACGGGAGCTGCACGATGACCGCGCTGCGCAACATCTGGACCGACCTCGTCGAGAAGAAGCTGTGGCCGGTCGCGCTGGTGCTCGTCCTCGCGCTCATCGCCGTTCCGGTCATGCTCGGGTCCGGCGGGTCGTCGACCCCCACGCCGCCCGCGCCGGTCCCCGGTGCGCAGGCCGCCGTCGCCGACGCCAACGCCGTCGGCACCAGCCAGCAGGTGAGCCTGGACCAGACGCTCGAGAACGCACCGGTCAAGCGCGCCGGGAGGACGCGGGACCCGTTCAAGCAGCTGCACGCGCCCAAGTGCTCGGTGGCCGCGTCGAACACCGGCAACGCCGCGCCGACGACCACGACCTGCGCGACGGACAGCGCCGCCGACACCACGAAGACCACGACCGACGCCGCGAAGGACACGACGGGCGGGACGCCGGCGACCGTGGGGGGCAACACGACGACGACCCCCACCACGACCGGCACGACGACGGCCCCGCAGGTCACACCGCCGGCGGCCAAGCCCGATCCGCGCGACGTCTACAAGGTCTCGATCCGCTTCGGCAAGTCCGGCCACCTCAAGACGCGCAGGAACATCGAGCGCTTCACGCCGCTGCCCTCCAGCGAGTTCCCGTTCTTCGTCTACCTCGGCGTCCTGGACGACAAGCAGACCGCGGTCTTCATGATCTCCTCCGACGTCACGGCCACCGGCGACGGCACCTGCCGCCCCCGCAAGACCGACTGCCAGACGATCGAGCTGAAGAAGGGCGACACCGAGTTCTTCGACTACTCGCCGACCGGTGAGGACGCGGACGTCACGCAGTTCCAGTTGGACATCCTGACCGTCCAGGAGAAGTACGTGCCGGCGTCGGAGAACCTCGCGAAGGCCCGGGCGGCGTTCCACCTACAGGGCGCGCGGGCGGTCCAGGCCGCCAACGCGGCCAAGCTCATCCCGCAGCTGGGCGACTACGCCTACTCCCGCCAGGACGGCCTGCTGCACCGCAAGAAGGTCAAGAAGTCCAAGAAGGCCTCGGCGGCGCGGGTGCCCAGCGCGGTGTCCAAGACCACGCCATGGGGCAAGATCGTCAAGTCCCGCGGCGCCGTCATCTTCGTCGCCAAGAAGCGGCTGAAGGCCACCGGGTCCTAGACTTGGCCGTCGCATGGCGGCGCTCAAGCTCATCACCGCCGGGGAGTCCCACGGCCCCGGTCTCACCTGCATCGTCGAGGGCCTGCCCGC
>CAYUDT010000096.1:0-18617 GCA_964443695.1 uncultured Conexibacter sp.
CTGGCCTTCGAGGGCGACTCGCACGTCGAGTGGTTCGAGGGCAACTTCGAGGCCTACGAGGAGTACCGCCGCTCCAAGCTCGGTGCCGAGGCCGACCGCCCGCACCGCATCTCCTACAAGAAGCTCACGCGGAGCTGAGCCGATGGCGGGCGGCGAGACCTGGAGCGCGTTTCCGGGGTCGCCGCACCGCCTGCTGGCCTCCTACGTCAAGCGCTACGGCGGCTTTGCGGACTGGAGCCCGCCGTTGCGGCGGCGGGAGATGCCGTTCCCCGGCGTCGCCGTGATCCTCGCGTTCGAGGGCGGGTGGGACGTCGCCGCGGACGAGGATGCACCGTTGGTCTGGCGGACCTCGTTCGTCGGCGGCCTGATCGACCGGCCGGCGGTCTCGCTGTCGCGCGGCCCGACGCAGGCGCTGCAGTTCGACCTCACACCGCTGGGTGCGGCGGCGATCTTCGGACTGCCGGGCTCCGAGCTCGCCGGCCTGGTGGTCGACTTCTCCGACCTGACCGGTCGTGACGGCGAGCTGCTGGTCGAGGAGCTTGCGCTGCTGCCCGACTGGCCGTCGCGCTTTGCCGCGCTGGACCGCTGGCTGCTGGCGCGGGTGGCGCTCGCGCGGCCGGTGTCACCCGACGTCGACTGGGCCTGGCGCCGGCTGGTGGCGACCTCGGGGACGGTGCCGATCGCGACCCTGGTCGACGAGCTGGGCTGCTCGCGCCGGCATCTCGCCGTGCGCTTCCGCGAGGTGGTCGGCATGACACCCAAGACCTTCGGCCGCATGATCCGCTTCGAGCGGGCCGTCGAGCGGCTGCGCACCGGCAACGACGAGCTCGGCGCCATCGCGCTGGACTGCGGCTATTACGACCAGGCGCACTTCAACCGCGACGTCCGCGCGTTCTCCGGCGTCACCCCCGGAGCGTTGCTCGCCCAGCGCCACGCCGGCGGCTTCGTCTTCTGAGCGGCGCCCGCCAACCGGCCAGGACGTTGCCCTCGGTGTTGAGGACCAGGCGCCGCAGGTCGACGCGGGTGCTGGGGTGGAACAGCAGCCACGCGTACTTCGTCTGCTCGCTCCACCAGTAGGCGGGCAAGAGGTCGCCCCGCGCCCCGGTGCGGACGTCGTCGACGACGCAGGGCAGGCCGTCGTCGGTGCGGCAGCGCGCACGCTCGTCGCGCATCGCGGCGGCCGCGGCGCGGCGGTAGCGGTCCTCGCGGGTGGCCAGCCACAGGTGCAGGCAGGCGTCGACGTGCTCCGGACGCAGCGCGGCGTGCGGGTCGATGATCTCTCCCGTGGCCGGGTCGAACCACTCGGCCAGCAGCCCACCGCGCGCCCGGCGCTCGGTCTCCCAGGCCCGCCAGAGCCTGGCCGCCCGGCGGATGTCGCCGGACTGCGCCAGCAGACCGGGGTAGAACGCGGCGAGGGCGTTCTGGCGCGTGGTCACCAGGCCGCCGGTCAGCGACGAGGCGGGCACGACCCAGGGGCCGGACAGCTGGCGCTGCAGCGTCGCGGCCGTCGCGGTGCGGTAGGCGTCGCGCAGCCACGTCTCCCCCGTGATCAGCCAGCCGTCCCACAGCGACTCCAGGAACGAGTCCCCGGGCGGGTTGAGCGTCGAGTCGGTGTCGGTCCACACGCCGGTGGTCGAGTCGATCCAGGACCCGGGCAGCCCCAGCGGCGTCAGCGCGCCGAGGACGGCGCGGACCGCCCGCCGCGAGGTCTGCACGTAGCGTGCATCACCGGTCAGCCGGGACAGCAGCCCGAACTCCGCGATGTGCGTCACCGCCGGCGCCACCCCGACGACCGGGTCCAGGCGCTCGCCGCTACGCAGGTTGACGCGCCCGGACGGGATGCCGGTCGGCGTGGCGAACGCGGGCAGCAGCCGGTCGGCCAGGTCCGCGCAGCGCGCCAGGAACAGCGGGTCCCGCGTCGCGCCGTACGCCGACAGCAGACCACCGACCAGCCGGATCGTCGCCTCGAAGACGTTCACCGCGACGTCCTGGTCGGCCTCGAGGGACGACCGGACCCATGCGGTCCCCTCGGCCAGCTCCTCCCACAGCCCCATCAGCGCGAACGTGTCGAGCGCCTCGACGATGGTCAGGCCCAGCGACGAGCCGTCGCCGAAGAACGACGACCCGGTCCGGGAGACGGGCCGCAGCTCGTCGGCGCCCCAGGCGTGCGCGCGGTAGGCGTCCCACGCCGTCGCGACCGTGGCCCGGACCGCGTCGGCCTCGGCCCGCCACGGGTCCCGTCGCGCCGCCGCGAGGGCAGCAGGAGACAGGACCGCCGCACCGGTCGCACCCACCACGAAGGAACGCCGCGTCAACCCCACCCCGGTCACATCCTTCCAAGACGGCGCGCACGGCGCGCACGTACCGTCAGCCCATGTCAGCCATCGCCATGCCCGCCGTCCGCATCACCACCCGCGCGACCATCGACTTCTACGTCGACGCCTTCGGCGCCCAGCTCGTCATGGTCACTCCTGACGAGGGCCCCGAGGTCCGCCACGCCGAGCTGACCATCGACGGCGCCATGTTCATGTGCGGCACCGGCCGCGAGGAGGGCCTGGACCAGAAGCCCGGCCACAGCAGCAGCTACTGGGTGCTCGAGAAGGACGCCGACGTGGACGCCATCCACCGGCGCGCGCTCGACCGCGGCGCCACGGAGGTCTTCGCGCCCTACGACGCCGACTACGGTGGGCGTCACGCCACGGTGCGCGACCCGGACGGCAACGCCTGGAGCTTCGGGACCTACCGGCCCGCCGGGATCTGAGCGGTCGCACCGCCTAGGAGGCCGCTCCTCCGGGGCCTTCCCGCCGGACGTGTGTGGACTGCTGTCGGAGCGGTGCGACACCGGTTCACACACGTCCCCGCGCGCGACGCATCTGCGCCCGAGCACGGGGTGAGACCGCGCGCAGCGCCCCATGTCGGGACTCGCTGCCCGGACGGAGGGGTGGGGCCGACCCGACCCCGGCGGGCTACGCCTCCTGCGCGACCCGCGCGGCCAGCTCGGCCGGCCGGCCCTTGACCAGCACGTCGTTCAGGCGCGACTCGACCGGGCCGCGGACGAGCATGCCGAGGACCCGTCCCGGGTCGCCGGTCAGCGAGTACTCCACGTGGGTGCGGTTGTCGGGCAGCTCCGACAGCCGCCAGTAGCCGACGAGCGACTTCAGGTCGCCCTTCTCCTGCACCCAGCGGACCTCCTCGTTCTCCCGGTAGGAGAAGCGGATGTGGGAGGTGACCTCGCGGACCTTCGCGTCGGCGACGGACTTGCAGAGGGTCGGGCGGCCCTGGGCGTCGCGCTCCAGCGGCTCGATGCGCACCAGCGCGTCCTGCCACTCCGGTGCGGTGGCCACGTCCTCGACGATCCTGTAGACGACCTCGATCGAGGCATCGATCTCGATCGTGACGGTCCCTCCGAGCATTCCCATGGGGCGACCCTATCCGGGCCGCCAGCCGTCAAGCACCGCCGGCAACGACGACAACCCGTCGATGACGACGTCGGCGTCGCGCAGTTGCGCGGCAGCGAACGGCCCCGTGCTGACGGCCACGCACCGCACGCCGTCGGCGCGCGCACAGGCGATGTCCAGCGGCGTGTCGCCGATGATCACCGTGTCCTCCCGCGGGACACGGCCGGCGCGCCGGCGCGCGACCGCGGGCAGCGCGGCGCGGTCCTCGTGGTCGGAGCCGAACCCACCGGCGCCGCGCGCGAAGAACCGCCCGAGGCCCGCCCGGGTCAGCTTCAGCCGCGCGATCGGCTCGAGGTTGCCGGTCACGAGGCCCAGGGTGTCCTCACCCTCCGCCAGCGACGTCAGGCACTCCAGCGCGCCCGGAGCGACGCGGTCGGAGAGGTCACCGGGGCACAGCCGTGCGTAGGCCGCGACGGTGGCATCGCGCACGTCCGCGGCCCGGGAGTCGATCGTCCGCGCATCCACCCCGGCCTGCAGCAGCATGCCGCGCGCGATGTCGCCATCGGTGCGCCCGGCGGTGTCCACGGGGCGCGGTTCCACGTGATGGACCTCGCGCAGCGCCTCGTACAGCGCGTCGCGATGGGCGTCCGCGGCCTTGATGAGCAACGTCCCGTCGATGTCGAACAGCAGCAACACGGCGTCTCGATCTCCTCTCAAGGTTGAGCACGAGCGTAATACGCCGGGGCCTGCGCCGGTTAGCGTTGCGATCTCGATGGCCTTCGGTCGCAACAAGGACGACGTCAATCCCTTCGGCGAGGCACGCCCGGCCGGTGCCGCAGCGCCCGTCAGCGACGAGCACCGGCAGATCGTGAGCGTCGCCCGCGGCGACCGCCTCTTCCTGCTGCTGTTCATCGTCCTGACGGTCGTGGGCACCTACCTGCTGCTCCACCACGCCGAGGACAAGGCGGTCAACGACCCCGTGCAGAAGGCTGCCCGTGGCGAGGTCACCGGGGCGACCGGGCTGTCGCTGATCCGCCAGGCGAACTTCAGGCGCGCGCTCGGCGCGGTGCAGGCCAAGCTCAAGCCCGACGAGGTGGTCACCAACCTCCGCCTCGACCCCGGCGCGCTCAACGTCACCGCGCGCGACACCGAGGGCGACCAGCGCTACTTCGGCGTCGACCTCGCCTACAAGGTCCACATCAGCTCCAGCGGCACCACCAGCGGCGACGGCGAACTGGGCCTGCGCAACGTCGACGCCTCCGCTCCGGAGCGCTTCCTCGCCGCGATCCTCGACCGCACGCACTTCGACCCCAAGAAGCTCGAGTACATGGTCTACGACCCGGCCGAGGAGGGCGACCCGTCGGACTGGAGCGCCTACTTCGAGGACGTCCCGATCAAGCAGAAGACGTGGTACGCCAACGGCAAGGGCAGGTACGCACGCCTCAGCGGCGAGCCCGACCCCGACCAGGAGGCTCGCTCCGCGGCCGAGTACGCGCGCTCACCCGTCGGTTCCACCGACCCGCAGTACGCGCACTACAGCGCGACGAAGGACGGCGAGACCCACTCCTACGAAGGCCCGCAGGCGCTGGCGGTCATCCGCTGCGTGCGCGCCGCCGGCCAGGACACCGAGACGATCCTGGGGTGCCTCAAGTGACCGCCCGCTTCTACCTGTTCGGCCTGCTCGGCACGGTCCTCGCGGCGTTCGCGGTCTCGCTGGCCGCGCTGGAGATCTATGAGCTGAGCAGGATCGGCACGTGCGCCTCCGGCGGGCCGTACATCAGCGCCCGCCCGTGCCCGGAGGGCACCGGCGGCCACGTCCTGCTGCTGATCGCGGCGATCTTCGTCCTCCCCGCGATCGCCGTCGCGGTCTTCGCGCTGCGGGCCAAGGGCCTGAAGGGCGGCATCTCGGTCGGCGGGATGATCGTCAACCTCTGGACCTTCGGCTGGCTGGCGATGGGCACCGCCGCCTGGGTCGCCGGTCACGGCCCGGCGCACTCGGGCGACAGCGCCGCAGGCTCGACGTCCGTGGCGATCACGTTCTGGGGCATCGGCGGCGTCTCGCTGATCGCCGTCCTGTTCGCCGTCAGGGGCGCGGCCACCGGCCAGCGCAGCCTGCAGAAGGCGATGGCCGAGCGCGACCGGCAGGGCACCAACCGGCCCCAGCCGAAGGCTCCCGCCCCGCCGCCGCGCCCGCCGCGCCCCGCGACCGGGCAGCCGGTCGCCCCGTCGCTGGCCAACCTCGCCTCGACGCTCAGCGAGGTCTCCCGGCAGAAGGCCGACGACGCGGAGGTCTCCGACGTCGCCCGCCGCCTCAAGCAGCTCGACGAGCTCCGCGCGCTGGGCGCTGTCACCGGCGCCGAGTACGACGCGAAGCGGCGCGAGATCCTCGGCGAGATCTAGGCGGCGCGGGGCGGGACGTTGCGCCAGGTCCGCCAGCGCTTCTCCAGCGCCACCCGGTCGCGGTAGGGCAGGCGCTGCGGCACGCGCCCGCCGCAGCGGGCGACGACCATGTCCATGTTGGGGTACATCACCGAGCACCCCGTGCGGCCGCTCCCGCGGTGGTTGAGACCCAGGCCGTGCAGCACCTCGTGCAGGACGACGACGCCCAACTCCCACTCCGGCGTGCGCGGGTCGACGACGACCTTCGCGGGTGCCACCAGCGGTGACACGCCGTACACGCGCGTGGCACCGCGCAGCAGCTGGCCGTCCGCAGCCGGCGGCAACAGCCGGGGCCGCGCCACCCGGATCTCGGCACGGTCGGTGTGCACCGACCGCACGCGGATCACGCGCTGGGCCCGGTTGATGGCCCGGATGGCGGCCTTCGTCTGCGCCGGGAACCCCCGCGCGTAGACCCGGATGCGCGGGATCGGTGGGCGGACCCGGGCCGCCGGCGTCGGCGTCGGCGGCGCACCGACCGGCCGGACGGTGGTCCGGGAGGCGGTGGGCGACGGGTCGCGTTCGGCCACCACCACGCCTGCCGCGACCGCCGCGCCGACGACGAGCGCGAGGCCGAGACCGAGCATCAGATGCCGCCACGCGCTCACCTCCCCGAGATTAGGCGTCAGCGACCTTGGTAGCGTCGCTGCCCTATGAGCGACAAGGTGCTGTACACCGCACGCGCGACCGTCACCGGCGGACGCGACGAAGGCCACGCCGAGAGCGACGACGGCTCCCTGGTGGTCGATCTGCGGCTGCCGGCCGAGATGGGCGGCCCCGGCGGCGGCACCAACCCCGAGCAGCTGTTCGCGGCCGGCTACGCCGCATGCTTCGAGGGCGCGATCAAGGTGGTCGGCATGCGCAAGAAGGTCGAGGTCGGTGACGTGTCGATCGCGTCCAGCGTCAACCTCCACCCCACGCCCGAGCGCGGCTTCAAGCTCAGCGTGGCGCTCGACGTCTCGCTGCCCCAGGCCAGCGTGGAGGACGCGAAGGACATCGTCGCGACCGCTCACCAGGTCTGCCCGTACTCCAACGCGACGCGCGGCAACATCGACGTGACGCTCACCGCCAACGGCGAGGCTGTGTGAGTCGGCTGCGGGTGCCGGCGGCCGCGCGCAGGCGCGGGCCCATCAGCGACCGGCCGCGTCGGCCGTAGGCGGGGCCCATGTCCCGTCTGCTCGTCCTCGGCAGCGGCGGCGTCGGTGCCGCCGCCGCAGCCATCGCCGCGCGGCGCGACGTGTTCACGCACGTCATCTGCGCAGACGTCGACGAGGCCCGTGCCCAGCGCGCGGCCCGGTCGACCGGCGACGCGCGCTTCACCGGCATCACGGCGGACGCGGCCGACGCCGCCGGCCTGGCCGAGCTGCTTGTCGCCGAGAAGGTCGACATCGTGCTCAACGCGTGCGACCCCCGCTTCAACCCGCCGATCTTCGCGGCGGCGCAGAAGGCCGGCACGACCTACGTGGACATGGCGATGACGCTGTCCTCCCCACACCCCGAGCAGCCGTACGCCCTGCCCGGGGTGCTGCTCGGCGACGCGCAGTTCGCCGAGCACGACGCGTGGGTGGAGAAGGAGCAGCTGGCGCTCGTGGGCATGGGTGTCGAGCCGGGCCTGGCCGACGTCTTCGCGCGCCACGCCGCCGACACGATGTTCAGCTCCATCGACGAGGTCGGCGTCCGCGACGGCGCCAACCTCGAGGTGAAGGGCCACGACTTCGCCCCGACGTTCAGCATCTGGACCACGATCGAGGAGTGCCTCAACCCGCCGCTCATCTGGGAGCGCGACCGCGGCTTCTACACCACGCCCCCGTTCAGCGAGCCCGAGACGTTCGTCTTCCCCGAGGGCATCGGCCCGGTGGAGTGCGTCAACGTCGAGCACGAGGAGGTCGTCCTGGTGCCGCGCGCGGTCGACTGCGCGCGCGTCACGTTCAAGTACGGGCTCGGCGACGAGTTCATCGACGTCCTCAGGACGCTGCACAAGCTCGGGCTCGACCGGGTCGAGCCGGTCACCGTCCGCGGCGTCCAGGTGGCCCCGCGCGACGTCGTGGCCGCGGCCCTGCCGGACCCGGCGACGCTGGGCGACCGGATGACCGGCCTGACCTGCGCGGGGACCTACGTCACCGGTACCGGGAAGGACGGAAGCCCGCGGGCGACCTACCTCTACCACGTGGTCGACAACGAGTGGTCGATGCGCGAGTACGGCCACCAGGCCGTCGTCTGGCAGACCGCGGTGTGCGCGGTGGTGGGCATCGAGCTGCTCGCGACCGGCGTGTGGTCCGGGGTCGGCGTCCTCGGCCCCGAGAGCTTCGACGCCGCCCCCTACCTGGAGCTGTTGGCCGACTACGGCTCACCGCACGGGGTCGACGAGCGCGACGCATGACGCGCAAGGCGCCCCGGCGGCCCCGCACCGGCTGGGAGACGGCAGGTGCCGTGATCCTCGTGATGTCAGGTGCGACGCAGGTGGTGTTCGGGCTGGCCGCGCTGGCCGGCAACGCCGCCCTGGAGCAGAACGTGCAGGAGATCGAATCCAACCCGAGCTTCGGCAAGCTCTACCTGGGCCTGGGCGCCTGGGGCGCGGTGCTGATCATGGTCGGCGGGGCCCAGCTGGGGGCTGCGCGGTCGCTGCTGAAGGTGCGCCCTGGGGCACGTCTGGTGGCCCTCGGCGCCACGCTGTTCGGCCTCCTGGCGGCCTTCTTCACGCTGGCCATCCTGCACTTCGGCTCGGTCGCGTGTGTCGTCCTGCTGCTCAGCGCGATGTACGTCCTCTCCTACCGGATCGACGACTGAGCAACCGTGACCGACGTCACAGTGGGCCGTTCGGGCCCGGCCTACCTTGACGACATGACCGTCATGCTCATCGCCATCGGCGCGCTGACGATCGTCGGGGCTTTCCTGGCCGGCGGGGCGTCCAACAGCGCGGTCCGTCACCATCTCGAGCACTCCGTCGGCGACTTCGGCTCGCGCTCGGTCACCCGCAGCGACGCGGAGTTCCGCACGCTCCTGGACAGATAGCCGGCGCTACCCCTTCGGGACGGCGCCGCGCAGCACGATCGTGCCGGGACGCTGGGGCAGGTCCGACGCGGAGGTGCCTGCACCGGCCCGGCCCGAGGCCTCGATCTGCGCGGAGAGCCGGGCCAGCCGCGAGGCGCTCACCGACACGACGTCGATGTACTTCGCCAGGGACAGCAGCGGCGCCAGGGCGGGTGACAGCGCGTAGCGCTGACGGAAGCTGCCTCCGCCCGTCGGCGTCTGCAGCGGCGTGGGCAGCGGGAAGCCGCGGCCGTTGCCGTTGTCGATCCAGAGCAGCTGCACCTCGCCGCGCGGCGGGGCGGGCAGCGCCGTGAACGCCACTGTCATGTACGGCGCGTACTTCGCGTCGAGCCCGATCGTCACGTCACCACCGGAGGAGCTGCCGCCGCCCGGTGCCAGCATCACGATCCGGACCGGCGCGACCGGTTTGGGCACCGACCCCGTCGCCGCAGGGTCCGAGGAGGAGTCGAAGACCCCGGCGACCAGCAGGATGCCGAGGACCGCCGCCGCGACGACCGCGCCGCAGACGCTCCAGACCAGCAGGCCCGCCCGCGCCGGCGGCAGTCCCGGCGCGCGGTACTCCGGCCATTCGGCCTGCAGTGCCTCCGCGACCTGCGCGGCCCGGCGCACCGGCAGCGAGCGGGGCGGATCGCCCGGACGCAGGCCCAGCAGGTACAGCGTGGCGTCCTCGTCCAGCGCGCCGAGGCCGAGCGACACGACGGCGCCCACCAGCCGCGCCCGCACGTCGGCCTCGGGCAGGCGCGTCGCGGCCGCCAGGGCCGGGACGTCCATCCCGCGCGCGATCACCAGGCCGAGGACCGCGCGTGCCTCGGGCTCCACTACTTGCAGGGCTCCTTGGGCGTCTTGCGCGACGGTACCGTGCACGGCGTGATGCGCGGGTAGGTGCCGGTGAACCGCTGCGGGTTCGTCGCGTCGCCGGGGCCCGGGTAGGCGTTGTGGTTGGGATCGGGCGCCGAGTCGTTGACCTCGTTGGGATCCAGGCCCAGGCCGACGCGGGCGTAGCGGCTGGTGGAGTCCGACGCCTTCAGCGTGGCCGCCAGCAGCGCGTAGCCGGTCGCGATCGCCTTGCTGCGCGGCGTCAGGTAGTCCAGCGAGGGCACGAGGGTGCGGGCGGCCGGGCCACCGGCCTGCACGACCGGCACCAGCTCGTCGAGCAGCACCCGCAGGCGCTTGAGCACCGGCGTGGCCTGCTTGTTGAGCGGCTCCAGGCCCTGGATCACCGCGATGAGGTTGCCGACCGTGCGGCTCAGCGGGTACTGCGCCTTCGGATCCAGCGCCGAGGACAGGGCCGGCGCGACCTTGCGGAGCTTGGTGAACACCGGGCGCGCCTGCACCAGCAGCGGGCGCAGCTCGGCCAGCGACGCGCGCCCGCTGGACAGCAGGCGGGGCAGCTCGGCGATGCCCTGCTCCAGGGACGCGCTGTTGGACGCGAGCGCGTCGAGCGTCGTCCGCCCGGAGGAGACGATGTTGCGGATCGCGTCCTCGCGCGAGCCCAGCGTCGACAGGACCGTCGAGGAGCTCTTGACCAGCGACGCGATCTGGTCCTCCTGGCCGTGAACGGTCTTCGTCAGCGTGTGCAGCTCGGAGACCGTGCGGGACACGCCGCCCAGCGTGCCGTTGAGCCGCTCGCCGTTGCCTGGCGCAGCGGTCGCGTCGGCCACGGTGCGGATGAGGGACCTGACGTGCTCACGGCCCTCCTTGTCCAGGAACGACAGCGCCTCGTCGAAGTCGACGGTGGTGGTCGTGTGCTGCACCTCGTCACCGCTGCGCAGCTCCGGCTGGGAGTCCGACCCGCGGTTGTCGACCGCCAGGTACGGGTCGCCGAGCAACGACCGGTAGCCGATCCGGATGACCGCGTCCTTGCGCAGCCGAAAGCCGTCCTTCAGCGTGAACTTCACCTCGGACTCGCGCCGGCCCGGGTCCCACTTCACGCCGGTGACCGTGCCGACGGCCACGCCGTGGTAGAGCACCGCCTGCTTGGTGGGCAGCGTCTTGTTGTCGGCGAAGCGCGCGGTGAGCGTGAACGGCGACTGCAGGAAGCCGACCGGGTTGGGGCCCTGGAAGCGCTGGTTGAGGAAGACGAAGGTGATGGCCGCGAGGACCGCCAGGAACAGCGAGATCGCGATGCCGACCTTGGGTATCCGATGGTCCATCTAGCGCCCGCCTCCCTTCGGAGCGACCGGCCCGAGCAGCGCCTTGGCCGGCAGGCCCGGGGTGCTGAAGCGCAGCACGCAGGCCGACGGGTTGGCGTCGCGGCAGGTGTACTCGAGCATCTTGGCCAACATCCGCGACAGCTTGGTCTGCCCGCCGATGCGCTGACCGGCCTCCGCGGCGGACAGGCCCAGCGACGCCGGGTCGGTCTCGAGGTTGACGAGCTTGATCTGGGCCGCGATGCCCGCGGTGCGCGCGGTCGACGCCGCACCGGAGATGTTGACCGCCGTCTCGACGATGCCGTTGCGGTAGTCGTAGAGCAACTGGGACAGGTGGGCCAGCTCACGCAGCGCCGGGATCTGGTCCCTCTGGACACGGGCGGCCTGGCCCTTCAGGCCACCGGCCAGGAGGTGGACCGGCTTCGTGCCGACGTCGACGAGCGCCTTGCCCTTGTCGATGAACCTGGAGAACTCCGGGGCCAGTGCGGCCAGCTGGTCGGCGGTGGGGCCCAGCTTGGACGCCACCGGATCCAGCGCGTCCAGCGCCGGGACGAGGTCGTCGGCCAGGCCGCGCGTGGCGGTCAGCGCCGTGCGGGCCTGCGCCAGCGTCGGCGCCAGCTCACGCGTGGTCTGCTCCAGCTGGGGGGCCCGGTCGGCCGTGACGGCCAGGGTCCGGCTGCCCAGTGCGACCGCGCGCGCCAACTGCCGCCCGCGCACACCGGTGGTCGTGGTGAGCTTGTCGAGGTTGTCGGTGAGCGACGCGAGCAGCTTGCGCCGCTCGGCCAGCGCCTGCGCCAGGGGCGTGACGCCGTCGGTGAGCCTGCCGAGCTTGGTGAGGATCGAGCGGACCTCGGGCTCGCGGCCGTCGAGCGCCTTGGCGGCCTCGTGCAGCAGCACCTGGACCTGGGCCTGCGTGCCCGGGTCGAGGATGCCCGTGAGCTGGTCGATGCTCACGAACGTCGCCGTCCGCGACGCCGGGATCTGCTCGCCGTCGGGCAGCGGACCGGTCCGCGGGTCGCCCGGGGTGATGTTCACGATCAGCGTCTGCAGGATCGACGTCGGCCGCACGAACGCGCTGGCGTTGGCGAAGATCTTGCCCTTGATGTCGGGGCTCATCCGCATGCGGATGACCGCATGGCCGTTCTCGACCTTCGCGCCCACGACCTTTCCGACCGTCACGCCGGCCAGGCCGACCGCCGGCTCCTTGTCGGGGTTGAGGCCCTTGGCATCGGGCATCACGACCTCGACGTAGTACGGCTTGGCCGAGAACGGCAGCTGCACGTCCTTCTTGACCAGCGTGTAGAAGAGGAAGACGAAGGCCGCGACGATCTGCATCGCGAGGATCGTCCGCGTGAACGGGACGCGACCGGCCTTCAGCCGCGGGTTGATGAACGACCAGGCGCCGCGGACGAAGCGCACGGGCAGGGGGCTCTGGCTCACTTGCAGCCTCCGCTGGCCCGCACGGTCGGCACGGCGCGCTTGGACACGCGGGCGACCTGCTCACACGGCACCTGGGACACGCCGCGCTTCAGGGGGCCGATGCTCGACGCACCGCCACCGAGCAGCCCCGCAAGGCCGGCGGCCGCGGCCGGGTCGACGTAGATGTTCGCGCGGAGCTTGTGGCCCGGCGCGTTGGGGTTGGCCTGCTTGGTGTTGAACGCGGACACGGCGCCGTCCAGCCCGGCGAACGCCCCCGCGACGAGCTGCACCGCGCCGGAGGACGCGCCGAGCGTGGTCTTGGCGTTCAGCGCCTCCAGCGTTCCCGGGAAGGTCTTCAGCGGTTCGGCCAGGACGGTGAACATCGTGGTCAGCCCGTCCTGGGCGGCAGCCAGGCGCGAGCCGACGAGGCGGGCGTCGCGGATGAGCGGCGTGCCGTCGCGGAGCACCGGGGTCGACTTGGTCAGCAGCGGCGTCGTGGCCCGCAGCGCACGCGAGATCGCGCGCGGCGCGTTGGTGCCGAACTTCGACGAGAAGCTCGAGAGGCGCCGGATCACCGAGTTCAGGGCCGGGGCGTCGTCGTTGAGGGCCTGCAGCGTCGAGGGCAGCTGGGCCAGCGCGGCATCCAGCGGCGCCCCGCCGTCGACCGCCAGGGCGCGCATGGTGGTGTTGGCCCGCCGGGCCAGCGGCAGCAGCTCGTCGCGCTCGTCGGCCAGCGCGTCGACCGTCTGCGACAGCCCGCGCATGGCGCCGACCAGCTCGCGGCGGTGCGTGCCCTGCGCCGCCCGCGCGGCGGGTGCCAGCGCGCGGCTGAACGCCGGGCCGTTCTTCAGCGTCGTCTGGATGCCGGTGATGGCCTCGCCCTTCAGCGTCTCCGACCCGACCTCGGCCAGATGGCGCAGGTCGTCGCGGATCTCCGGTCGCAGGACGCGCAGCGCCTTGTCCAGCGTCACGTAGTTCGTCGTCTGGCGTAGCGGGATCTCCCCGCCCTGCTTCAGCGTCGGCGCGCCCGGGCTGCCGGTCGAGAGGTCGATGAAGTTGGACCCCTCGAACAGCGTGTGCGGCCGCATGTCCGCCCGCGCATCGGTGTGGATCGGGTAGTCGGTCTTGAGCTTCATCTCCACGCGGACGTTGTCGCCCACGCGCTCGACCTTGCCGACCTCGCCGACCTTCACGCCCGCGATGCGCACGTCGCGGTCGATCGCGCCGAGGCCGTGCACCGTCTCGAAGACCGCCCAGTAGTTGTGGTTCTTGGCCAGGGGGTTGGGCTTGGTGACGCCGAGGACGATCGCCAGGGCGATGCCCACCAGGAGCCCGATACCGGCCATGCGCCGTGCGAACAGACTCACGTCTGCACCTCCAAGACCCAGGAGAGCGCGCCGCTGGGCGAGCCCTCGCGCAACGGGTGAGCCCTCCGGGCGAGTCCCATCGCCCTCATCAGCAGGAATCCTTCTGCGCCTGGCCGGGAGCGGGCTCCGCGTTGACGCAGGGGTGGGGCGACAGGATCGGGATGAGCCGCAGCGCGGGCGAGTTGGCGTTCTTGCCGCCGGCGTAGCGCTTGCGCGACGCCTCCTGCAGCCATTGGCCGGCCTGCTGGATCTCCGGCAGGTACGGGCGCACCGCGGCCAGCAGCTGCGCCAGGGACTTGTTGAGCGGGCCGACGGCCGTCTGGATCGGGAACAGGCCCGAGACGACCGGGCGCGCCGCCTTGAGCACCGCGTTGGCCACGCTGCCCTGGCCGCTGCCGGTGCCGGTGCTACCACCGGCGCCGCCCCCGCCCGCGCCACCGGCGCCGCCGCCGAGCAGGGCGGTGAAGCCCTCGCGCAGCTCCGGACCGAGCTTGGCCAGCCGGTTGAGCGCGGGCAGCTGCGCCTCGAGGTTGCGGACCGCGGGGCGCAGCGCCTTGGACGTGAGCGAGATCTCGCGCAGCGTCGGGTCGGCGACCGGCGTCGTCGCGAGCACCTCGTTCTCGAACGGCCGCAGCAGCGCGATCGCCTGCGACAGCGCCGCGCTCTGGCGGGCGGTCGCGCCGAAGGTCTTCTCCGAGAAGGAGATCAGCGACGCCAGGTCGTCGGGCCGGGAGCCCCGCAGGCCGGCGGCCGTGGCGGCGCCGCCGGAGATGACCTTGCCCAGCGCGCCGGGCGTGCGGGTCGCGGCGCGCAGCTGGTCGCGCAGGTAGCTGGAGGTCGCGGGCAGGTCGCGCAGCGAGCCGTTGAGCTCGGTGCCGCGGCCGGCCGCGCCGTAGCCGACGTTGACGAGCGTCTTGGAGAGGTCCTGCCGGGCCTGCTTGTCGAACAGCTCGACGACCTCGAGGAGGTCGGTGCCCGACTGCGCCTCGGCGGCCAGGGTGTCGCCGTCCTTCAGGTTCTCCTTGGACGTGCCCGGTGTCAGCCCGAGGTAGGTGAGGTAGACGATGGAGTGGACGCGCACGAACGCGGTCGTGTCCACGGGCAGCGGCCGGAAGTGCGTCTTGGAGATGTTCAGCTCGACGAGCGTCTTGCCGGACTTCGGGTCGGGCCGGACGTCGTTGATGAGGCCGGCCAGCGAGCCGCCCACGCGCACGGCCTCGCCCTTGCGCAGCGGCGGCGCGTCGGCGGGGACCTTCACGGTGATGCGGTACTTGGGCAGGAACGGCGGGCCCGTCGTCGCCTTGAACGCCGTGTAGGCCAGGAACGCGGCCAGCGCGAGGACCGCGATGCCGATCGGCGTCTTGTAGCCGTCGACGCGCTCGCTGGCGCGCGCGATCATGCCCTTGACGCTGGTCGGGCGGCGGCGCTGGGGCTCGGTCCGGGGATCGCGCGCCATCAGCCGTGGCCTCCGCCGAACAGGAACTCCAGGAGCGAGTCAGCTGCCTCGGTCGCGTCCTTGACCGGGCCGTCGGGCACGGTGACGGGCAGCTTGGGCGTTGGGGCGGCGGTGCCGGAGCTCGGGGTCGTCGGCGCCGGCCTGGGCCGCAGCAGCGGCAGCTTCAGCGGGGACACCGACGGCTTCGTCGTCGTCGACGTCTTGCCCTGGCGCTCACGTGCGGCCAACAGGTTGGCCAGGCAGCCCGGCTTCACCGCGGCGCCGAACGTCTCGCAGTTGACGATGCCGATCGTGCGCACCCAGTTGCGCGGCGCCCAGTCGGCCGGGAAGCCGGACTGGTCGCCGGGCTCGGAGGACACGGCGCCGAGGCCGTAGCCGTAGGCCTTGCGGTCCTCGGCCTTGCCGTACTTCTCGTCGCCGAAGAACGCCTTGATCGTGTCGTCGGAGCCGAGGATGCCGGTGAGCAGGTTCGACAGCGCCGGCGCCAGGTCGAAGCTGCCGGTGACGACGCGCTGCGGGTCGGCCTCGATGGTGGGGCCGCCGGCGACGAGCAGCTGGCGGGTCAGCTCCAGCGTGGGCCCGCCCAGCCGGATCGCCGTGCGCACGTCGCGCAGGAAGCCGGGCGTCCGGGTCAGCAGCGTGCTCAGCTGCGGAGCCGCGTCGGCGAGGGTGACCGCCAGCGGGCGGGTCTCGGTGGCGGTGCGCTCCAGGCCGGCCAGCGTGCGGCGCAGCTTGACCTGCGTCTGCGGCAGCACCTGCAGGCCGGCGTCCAGCGCGGCGGTCTTGCTGGCGGTGGCCGACAGCGTGTTCTCCAGCTCGCCGATGAGCTGACCGAGCTCGGTGCGGCGCGAGGCGCCCTGCCGCGCGACCGACTCCATGTTGTCGATCAGCCGCTTCAGCGCCGCGTTCTGGCCGTTGACCTCCGCCAGCGCCTCGTTGGCCGCGTCCAGCGCGGGCACCAGCCGCAGCGCCGCCTTGTTGACGTCGGCGCCGCGCTGGTCCAGCGCGTCGCTGAGGTTCTGGAGGATGAGCTTGATGCCGGCCTGCTCGGAGGGACCGAAGGCGTTGACCAGGTCGTCCAGCCGCGGCGCGGCCAGCGTGTTGGTGCAGGGGGCCGTCGGTGCGGGCGCGTCGCAGCTGATCGTCGGCTTGCCGTCGCGCTCGGGCAGCGGGCCGGACGCCGTGCCGGGGTCGTAGGCGACGTAGCTGTCGCCGGTGCTGTCGAACTGGCGGATCGTCGCCGTCGCGTCGGCGCGCGGCGCCGGGACGTCCTTGTCGACGAGCAGCGTGACCTCCGCGAGGCCCTGCTTGTTGACGGTGATCTTGCCGACCGAGCCCGCGGGGGCGCCGTCGGTGCGGACCTGGAATCCCTCCAGCGTCGGGAACGCGTCGCGGAACTGCGCGACGACCTGACGCGTGTTGGACGGCGGACGTGACGTGACGACGAGGATCGCGACGACCCCGACGAGCAGGAAGCCGGTGATGACGGCCATGGCCTTGGCGACGACGTCAGGCACTCAGCGGTCCTTCCCCGTCCGGCCGGGCACGGTGATGGCGCTGGACTCGTAGTCGGTCCAGGGCTGGCACTCCAGCGCACCGGGGCTGCGGATGAACGGCAGCTTCAGCAGGCCGGCGCCGCAGTCGCTCGGGTCGAGCGTCTTGCTCGTCGCGCTGTTGCTCGGCGAGTTGCTGATCGTGCCGGCCAGGTTGATCATGTGGCCCTGGGCGTCGTAGCTGCCCATCGTCGAGCCGAGGTTCTGGAAGAAGCCGACCGTCTCGGGGATGTAGGCGCGCAGCGTGTTGCCCAGCGGCAGCACGCGATCGATCAACGCCCCCAGCTGCGGAGCGACCTTGTGCGCCGCGGCGATGATCGGCGTGAACGCGCGCAGGTCCGCGGGCGCGGCGGAGACCAGGCGGCGCGTCTCGGCCAGGAACGGCCCCGCGGCCTTCAGGGCCGGCGGCAGCGCCTTGGCGAACGGGCGGAGATCGTCGGCGACGGGGCCGAGGCCCACCACCAGACGCCGCAGGCGCGGCGTGGCCGAGGCCAGGGACGCCAGCGCGACGCGGCCGCGCGACAGCGCGGGGCCGATGAGCTGGACGCTGCGCGACAGCTCGGCCTGGCGCTTGGCCGTGGTCTGCAGCAGCGTGGCGGTGCTGTCGGCGGCGGAGGCCAGGTCGCCGGGGCTGGCGGCCAGCGCCTCGGTGACCTTGCTGCCCTGCGCGATCAGTGTCTTGAACGCGCGGCCGTCGCTGTTGACCTGCGCGAGGAGGTTGGCCGACTCGTTCACCGCCGCTGCGGAGTGGCGCAGCGTGCGGTCGAAGTCCTTGCCGCGGCCCTTCAGCGCCTGGTCCAGGCCGCCGAGGAAGCGCTTGATGTTCGCGCGCGTGGGCTCGTCGAGCGTCTCCGCGGCGTCGTCGAAGTTGACGGGCTGGTCGGTCTGCGGCCCCTTCAGCAGCGAGCCGGAGGGCAGCTCCGGCGCCGTCGGGTCGCCGGAGGTCAGCTCGATGGTGCGGTTGACGGCGCCTGCGTTGGAGAACAGCTGCACGTCGGCGGTGGAGCCCCGGTGCAGCTTGAAGTCGTCGTTGATCTTCATCGTCACGACGGGCAGCGCACCCTCCAGCTCGACCTTCTTCACCGAGCCGACGTCCACCGCCCCCGCGCGCACGGACGCGCCCGGGATGAGCCCGCGCACGTCGTCGAACTGCGCCTTCATCTCGTAGCTGCCGCTGCCGCCGGACATGATCACGGCCACCACGAGCACGCCGACGAGCAGCGCGCCGCCGGCGGCGATGCGCTTCCCGTGCAGTTGCAGGTTGGCGAGGACGCTGCGCAACGTCAGGCGATGGGTAGTCGGGGGTTGAAGCCCCAGAAGAGGAAGGTCATCGTCATGTTCAGCACGGTGACGAGGATGAGGTTGACCGCCATCGACTGCGCGGTCGCCGTCCCCACCTCGACGGGCCCGCCCCGCACCCGGTAGCCGTAGTACAGCGCAACGGTGACGACGCCTGCGCTGATCACCAGCCCCTTGATGAAGCTGAAGATGATGTCGTTGAGGTTCGTCACCGTGTAGTAGACGAACTCCCAGGTGCCCTGGGACACCGTGTGACTTCGGACGTAGGAGCCCATCCAGGACGCGCCCTCGGCGGCGCCGAGCGAGATCAGGTACAGGATCGGCAGCACGACGGCCGAGGCGACCATCCGGGTGGAGACCATGAAGGTGATCGACGGGATGCCGATGATCTCCATGGCGTCGACCTCCTGGTTGACGCGCATCGCGCCGAGCTGGGCGACGATGCCGCCGCCCACCTTCGCCGCGAGGATGAACCCGAACAGGAACGG
>CAYUDT010000097.1:0-18159 GCA_964443695.1 uncultured Conexibacter sp.
AGACCGACACGCCTTCCGTTGCAAGCGAACGTTCCGGATCGCAGACGGCCGGTCGCTACGGTGCGCCGTCCCTCATGGCTCATCGCCGCGCGCTCACTGCTGCCCTGACCCTGTCGATCACCGCGACCGCGGTGCCCGCTGCCCACGGAGACCTGCTCGGTCGCATCGGGGCGTCGCGCGGCAAGGACCGCGCGCTCTCGCAGCGCATCGGGTCCGACAGCGCGAAGATCGAGCGCTTCGAGGTCCGCATCGACGGCCTCCGCGGCCGGCTGTCCAGGCTGCAGGCGCGGCTGGACCGCGAGCAGGGCGAGCTCGACACGTTGCAGCAGCAGCTCCGCACCGCTCGCGCCCGGCTCACGGTCCTGAAGCGCAGGTACGCCGAGGACCGCCAGGTCCTCGCCGAGCAGCTCGTCTCCCAGTACGAGTCACCGCACCCGGACCTGGTCACGGTCGTGCTCGGCGCGCGCGGTTTCAGCGAGCTGATCGAGACCGCCCACAACCTGCGCCAGGTGGCCGACCACAACGCCCAGGTCGTCGCCCGGGTCAAGCGCGAGCGCATCGCGGTGCGCGACCAGACGCGCAGGCTGACGACGCTGACCGCGCGTCAGGAGAAGGTCACGACGCGGGCGATCATCCAGCGCGACCAGGTCGACGAGCTGAAGGTGGCGCTCATCGAGAAGCAGTCGGGCGTCCGCGCCTCACGCGCCTCCAAGCAACGTCAGCTCGACCAGCTCCGCACGCACCGCAAGTCGCTGGAGAAGCAGTTGGCCGACATCCAGGCCCACGCCGCCGGCCTGGGCTCCAGCGGTCCCGGCCTGCCCTCCCCGGTGCCGCCGTTCATCCCGCACGGCGGCAACTACGGCCTGTTCCTGGCCGGCGGCACCGACTACACCTACGGCAGCGAACCGGCGATCGCGGCGCGCCTGGACATCATGGGCAAGGCGTTGCACCTGCACCTCATCGGCCTGAGCGGCCACCGCACGCCCGCGCACTCGGTCGCGGTCGGCGGCTTCGCCAACGACCCGCACACGCGCGGCGAGGCCTCCGACACGCCGGGCCTGGAGGCCGTGCCGGAGGCGACGCTGAACCGCTACGGCCTCACCCGGCCGTTCTCGGCGCCGGTGGAAGCGGACCACGTGCAACTGGTCGGTTCCTCGACGCGCCTGCGCTGACCCCGGCGTCCTCCGCGGTCAGCGGCTTGGCGATGTTCTCCAGGGATCTGCCCTCGGCGTTGACCGCGAGGAACGCGGCGACGATGCCGCCGGCGATCATCAACACCGCGCCGATCGCGAACGCCAGGGCGACCTGCGACGTCTCCCCGCTCTCGACCAGCCGGCTGAACAGCTGCGGGCCGGCGACACCGCCGACGCCCGTGCCGATCGCGTAGAAGAAGCTGATCGCCAGCGCCCGCGTCTCCATGGGGAACACCTCCGAGACGGTGAGGTAGGCGCTCGACGCGCCCGCGGACGCGAAGAACAGCACCACGCACCAGCACAGCGTCATCGTCGTGGCGCTGAGCGCATCGGCCTTGAAGAGCGCGGCGGTGCCGAGCAGCAGGACGCCGGAGCCGATGTAGGTGCCGGCGATCATCACCCGCCGGCCGATCGTGTCGAACAGCGGGGCCAGCAGCACCGCGCCCAGGAAGTTGCCCGCCGCGATCACCGCGAAGTAGTACCCCGTCTGCCCGGACTTCACGTCGAAGAACTGCGTGAGGATCGTGGCGTACCCGAAGGTGACCGCGTTGTAGAGGAAGGCCTGGCCGACGAAGAGGCTGAACCCGAGGACCGTGCGCTTGGGGTAGAGGCGCATGAGCGTGCGGGCGATCTCCAGGAACGGGATGACCTTGCGCTGGCGGATCGTGATCTCCTCGTCGGGCTCGGGCAGGTCACCGCCGACCTGGCGCTCGATGTCCTCGACGACCTTCTCGGCCTCCTCCTCGCGCCCGTGGATGAGCAGCCAGCGCGGCGACTCCGGCACGGTGCGCCGGACGATCAGGATCACGAGGCCCAGGACGACGCCGAAGGCGAAGGACAGCCGCCAGCCGACGTTGCCGGCGAAGAGCGACTCGTCAAGCATCACGATCGACAGCAGCGCGCCGCCGACCGCACCCAGCCAGTAGGACCCGTTGATCGCCAGGTCGACCCGCCCGCGGAACTTCGAGGGGATCAACTCGTCGATCGCGGAGTTGATCGCCGCGTACTCGCCGCCGATGCCGAAGCCGGTGAGGAAGCGGCACATGAAGAACCACCACGGCGCGAAGCTCACCGCGGTCAGCGCCGTCGCCAGCAGGTAGACGGCCAGCGTGACCATGAACAGCTTCTTGCGGCCGAACATGTCGGTCAGCCGCCCGAAGAACAGCGCGCCGCAACAGGCACCCAGGACGTACATCGTGGCGGCCAGACCGCCGATCTGGGCGGGGGAGATGCCGCTCAGCCCGCTGCCCGGCTCGGCGATCCGCGCGCCGACGTTGCCGACGATCGTGACCTCCAGGCCGTCGAGGATCCAGACCGTCCCCAGGCCGATGACGATCTTCCAGTGCCACCGGCTCCAGGGGAGCCGGTCAAGGCGGGCCGGGATCTTGGACGTCACCGTCCCTGTCTGCACGCTCGACGACATGCACCCGCGCTACCCAGCCCCGGAACATGCTTGGAACGCGCGCGTACCAGCGATCAGCTACGTTTCCGCGCCATGCCTTCAGGAACCCAGATCGACGGTCGCGTCGGAGTCATCACCGGCGCCGGCTCGGGCATCGGCCGCGCGCTCGCCCAGAACCTCTCCAATCGTGGTTGCCCGGTCGTCATCGTCGACCGCAACGAGGACACGCTGCAGGAGACGGCCGACCTGCTCACCACGCCGGTCCTCCAGCGCACGACCGACGTCGCCGACCGCTGGGCCCTGCAGCAGCTGGCCTCCGACACCCGCGAGTTCATGGCCGAGCACAAGGCTCCGCTCGGCGTCATCGTCAACAACGCCGGCATCACGACGTCCAACACCGTCGAGCTCTCCTCCAATGAGGAGTTCGAGCGCGTGATGAACGTCAACTTCTGGGGCGTCGTCAACGGCTCCACCGCCTTCCTGCCCATCCTCAAGGAGCAGAACCACGGCGCGCTGGTGAACATCTCCTCGATCTTCGGCATCGCCGCCTTCCCGACCCAGGCGATCTACTGCGCCTCGAAGTTCGCGGTGAAGGGCTTCACGGAGTCGCTTCGCCACGAGATGCGCGAGACGAACATCGGCATCCACGCCGTCCACCCGGGCGGCATCGCGACGAACATCGTGCGCAACGCCGAGTTCCACGTCGACGACCGTGGCGGCACCGACCGCTCCGTGATGGAGAAGGAGTTCGACAAGATCGCCCGCACGCCACCGGCCAAGGCGGCCGAGGTGATCCTCGGCGGGGTGCTCGACGGCAAGCAGCGGATCCTCATCGGCCAGGACGCCAAGGCGCTGGACCGCCTCGTCCGCATCGCCCCGGTGAAGTACTACGAGATCGTCAAGCGCCTGGAGTTCCTGGCCCGTCGAGGACGCTGAGCCGGCTTTGAAGGTCGTTCGCCGACGCCCACGACCGCCGGCCAGGTGACCGTCCGGCGGTTCAGCGCTTCTTGAGCATGATGCCTTCGAGGATGTGCGCGACCTTCTCGCACGAGTCCACGGAGGCCTCGAGCGACTCGAAGATGTCCTTCCAGCGGATCACGACCATGGGGTCGATGCCCGTCTGGAACAGCGAGGCGACCGCGTCACGGCTGATGCGGTCGCCCTCGTTCTCGAGCCGGTGGATCTCCACGAGGTTGGGTGCGAGCTCCCCGCCGGTGCGCAGCGTCCGCAGCGCGCGCGCCACCTGCTCGCCCGCCCCGACGAGGACGTCGCACAACGCGACGGCCTGCTCCATCGGCGCCTCGACCTGGTAGATCGCGAACTGGTCGGCGGCCTGCTCGGCGAAGTCGACGATGTCGTCCAGCGCGGTGGCCAACTGGTGCCCGTCGAACGGATCGAGCGGCGGCTTGCGCCCGGCGCCGTTGAGCGCGTGGATGATGTCGTGGGTGATGCGGTCGCCCTCCTGCTCGCAGATCACGAGCTCGCGGGCCAGGTCGGAGCGCTCGGGGTAGTCGACCACGAGGTCACGCAGCGTCAGCGCCGCACGCTGGACGTTGCGGCCGCTCTCCTCGAAGAGATCGAAGAGGGCAGGGTCAGGGGCACCACGAGGGGACACGGCGCCGGACCATAGACGGCGACCCTTCGTGGTCACCGGTCGTTCACGGGCGTTTCACAACTCGGTAACCGCCGCTCCCGATCGGCGCGCGAACCTGCGACGCGATGAGTCAGCAGGAGCCGTTGCACGTGGGTGTCCTCGAGATCCACCCCGACGATGGCCTGGTCATGGTGGCCGGCCGCGCGCTGACCCTGTCGGTCCGCGAGTTCCAGCTGCTCGTCGCCCTGGCCCGCCGCCCCGGGGGCATCGTCGCCCGCGGGGACCTGTACCGGACGGTGTGGGGTGGAGAGCTGCGCAGCGGCGACCGCTCCATCGACGTCTACGTGCACAAGCTGCGGGCCAAGCTCGAATCCGCGCTGCCCGACATGCGCTTCATCCACACCCATGTGGGCTTCGGCTATCGACTCGCCCCGGAGCCTTCACATCCTTTTCACACGGCGAGCACATCTCGGTAACAGGCTGTAAGGCCAAGCCTCGGAGGCTTAAGACCTATGCATAAGACGACCCGAATGACGCTCGCCGTGCTGGCGGGCTCCCTGACGCTCGGCCTCGCGGCCTGCGGCAGCGACGACGACACGTCGTCGGGCTCCGGTGGCGCGGCCACCGCGGCCGACTCCACCTCAGCTCCCAAGACCAGCGGCTCCATCAACGGCGCCGGCGCCACCTTCCCGCAGCCGGTCTACACCGAGTGGGCTGCCCGTCTGAAGGACGCCTCCGGCCTGACCGTCAACTACCAGGGCATCGGCTCCGGCGGTGGCGTGGCCCAGTTCACGGCCGGCACCGTCGACTTCGGCGCGTCCGACTCCGCCCTGAAGGACGAAGAGCTCACCGCAGCCTCCAAGAAGAGCGAGGCGCTGGACATCCCGACCGTCCTGGGCGCCGTGACCATCTCCTACAACGTCTCCGGCGTGGAGACCGGTCTGAAGCTCGACGGCCAGACCGCCGCCGACATCTTCAAGGGCAAGATCAAGAAGTGGAACGACCCGGCGATCGCCAAGCAGAACGACGGCGTCGACCTGCCTGACACCGACATCACCACCTGCCACCGCTCCGACGAGTCCGGCACGACCAAGAACTTCACCCAGTTCCTCGGGGCCTACGACCCGACCTGGGAGAAGGAGATCGGCGTCGACAAGACGGTCAAGTGGCCGGGCGGCACCGGGGCCAAGGGCAACGACGGCGTCGCCGCCTGCATCAAGCAGAACGAGAACTCCGTCGGCTACGTCGAGCAGGCCTACGCGCTGCAGAACAACTTCACGTTCGCGAGCGTGAAGAACAAGGCCGGCCAGTACGTCGAGCCGACGCTCGAGGCGACCGCTGCCGCCGGTGAGGGCGCCAACCCGCCGGAGGACCTGCGCTTCAGCACCATCGACGCCGAGGGCGACCAGACCTACCCGATCAGCGCCGTCACGTTCCTGCTCGTCAATCAGGACCTCTGCAAGGCCGGCCTCACCGCGGACAAGGCCAAGAACGTGAAGATCTGGCTCGACTACGCGCTGGGCGACGGCCAGGAAGTCGCCAAGGAGCTGCAGTACGCGCCGCTCCCGAGCTCCATCCTCGAGAAGGCCAAGGCGAAGGTCGCCGGCCTGCAGTGCAACGGCTCAGCGATCAGCTGAGCCTGAGCACCCGATAGCGAGACCGTGGAATCCTCCACCGTCAACCGCCCGACCGGCCGCTCGACCATCGTCGAGCGGCCGTCGGTCGCCCGGGCCCTGGACCCGGCCCTGAAGGGCGTCCTGACCGGGCTCGCCGCCGCGATCCTGATCCTGATCGCGTACTTCTTCATCAAGCTGTTCAACGAGGCGCATCCCGCCTTCGAGAAGTTCGGCTACTTCGGCTTCACGTTCGACAGCGACTGGAACGTCGCCAAGGACACCTACGGCGCGCTACCGCTGCTGACCGGCACGCTGATCACGTCCGTGATCGCGCTCGTCATCGGCGTGCCCGTGGCCGTCGCCAGCGCCCTCTACGTGTCGGAGCTGTGCCCGGTCCGCTTCCGCCGCGTCCTCGGGACCCTCATCGAGCTCCTCGCGGCCGTCCCCTCGGTCGTCTACGGCCTCTGGGGCGTCTACGTCCTCATCCCGAACCTCAAGGGCTTCGAGACGTTCCTCAGCGACACCTTCGCGTTCCTGCCGCTGGTCGGCGCACCCGTCGCCGGCCCCAACCTCTTCATCGGTGGTCTCATCCTCGCGATCATGGTCATCCCGATCGTCTCCTCGATCTCGCGTGAGGTCATCGCGACCGTGCCGTCGGACCACAAGGAGGCCGCCCTCGCGCTCGGGGCGACGCGCTGGGAGATGATCCGCATCGCCGTCCTGCCGTACTCGCGCGCCGGCATCACCGGCGCCGCGATGCTCGGGCTTGGACGGGCGATCGGCGAGACCATCGCCGTGACGCTCGTCATCGGCAACTCGCCGAACATGCCGAAGGACATCTTCGCGCAGGGCTACTCGCTGGCCGCCGTGGTCGCCAACGAGTTCAACGAGGCCGCCTCCGACCCGATCCACCGCGCGGCGCTCATCGCCGCCGGCCTGGTTCTGTTCATCCTGACGCTCGCGGTCAACGCCGGCGCACGCGTCTACGTCACCCGAGCGGAGCGCATCTCGTGAGCACGCCGTCTGCCACCCTCGCGCCGATCTCGGCCGGGCGCCGGCGCACCGACCTCGTCATGCGTGGTGCGCTGCTGGCCCTGACCTGCGTCGCGCTCGTGCCGCTGGTCGCGGTCGTCTACTTCCTGCTGGTCAAGGGGCTCGGCGCGATCAGCGTCGACTTCTTCACCAAGGACCCGACGGGCCGCACCTGCTTCCCCGGCCAGACGACCTGCTCGATCGGCGGCGTCAAGAGCGCCATCCTCGGCACGCTCGAGATCGTCGGGCTCGCATCGATCATCGCGATCCCGTTCGGCATCGGCGTCGCGCTGTACCTCGTCGAGTTCGGCAAGAAGACGCTGTTCGCCAACGTCGTGCGCTACTTCGTGGACGTCATGACCGGCGTGCCCTCGGTCGTCTTCGGCCTGTTCGTCTACATCGTCCTGGTGGTCACGAAGGTCGGCGGCACGTTCGCCGCGTGGAAGGGCTCGGTGGCCCTCGCGCTGCTGATGCTGCCGGTGGTCACGCGGTCGGCCGAGGTCGTGCTGAACCTCGTCCCCAACCAGTTGCGCGAGTCGGCGCTGGCGCTGGGGGCGCCGCGGTGGAAGGTCGTCTTCCGGATCGTCCTGCCGACGGCCCTGCCGGGCCTCATCACCGGCTCGATGCTTGCCGTCGCCCGCGCCGCGGGTGAGACCGCGCCGCTGCTGTTCACCTCGTTCTCGCTGCTGGGCACCTCCTACTCGCTCGGCTCGCAGATGAACTCGATGCCCATCCAGATCTTCAACGACGTCCAGGCGCCCAACGACGCGGTGGTCGCGCGTGCCTGGGGCACGGCGCTCACGCTCGTCGTGGCGATCCTGCTGCTGACCACCATCGCCCGGATCGCCCAGCGGAGGAGCCGCCTCTCATGACCGACCAGCCCACCACGAAGGACCCGCTTCCGATGACCGATACCCCGGCGACGGGTGCCGGCGCCCCCGAGCTCACCACCGAGGTCAGGACGACCCACAGCACGCCCGACGTCACGGCGCGCACCATCTCGGTCGACGGGCTCAACGCGTTCTACGGCGACAACCACGCCATCAAGGACGTCTCGATCAACTACGACGCCAACCGCGTCACGGCGATGATCGGCCCGTCCGGCTGCGGCAAGTCGACGGTGCTGCGCTGCCTCAACCGCATGCACGAGGAGATCCCGGGCGCGCGCGCCGAGGGCAACGTCCGGCTGGACGACATCGACATCTACGACCCCAAGGTCGACGTCGTCGCCGTGCGCCGCGCGATCGGCATGGTCTTCCAGAAGCCCAACCCGTTCCCGACGATGTCGATCCGCGACAACGTCGCGGCCGGCCTGCGGCTCGCGGGCATCAAGGGCGTCGACGTCGACGAGCGCGTGGAGAAGTCGCTGCGCGGTGCCGGACTGTGGGAGGAGGTCAAGGACCGCCTGGGCAAGCCGGGCATCGGGCTCAGCGGCGGGCAGCAGCAGCGCCTCTGCATCGCCCGCACGATCGCCGTGCAGCCCGAGGTGATCCTCATGGACGAGCCCTGCTCGGCCCTCGATCCGATCGCGACGCTGAAGGTCGAGGAGCTCATCGAGGAGCTCAAGAAGGACTTCACGATCGTGATCGTCACGCACAACATGCAGCAGGCGGCGCGGGTCGCCGACACCACCGCGTTCTTCTACCTGGGCGAGCTCATCGAGCACGCGCCGACGGCGAAGATCTTCTCCAACCCGGACGAGAGCCGGACGGAGGAGTACGTCACCGGCAAGTTCTCCTGATGGCGTCGGCCGGGGACGGGCGCCCGCACTTCCAGGACCTCCTGCGCGACCTGGAGGCCTCCGCGCTCGGGGGCATCGACCTGGTGCTCGCGCAGATCGACCGCGCGCTGGAGGCCTTGGAGCACCAGGACGTCGAGCTGGCCGGCTTCATCGTGGCCGACGACGACCGCATCGACGGCCGCTACCTGGAGGTCCACCAGGGCGCGCTGTCGCTGCTGGCGCTGCAGGCTCCGGTCGCGACCGACCTGCGTGTCGTCGCCGCGATCCTGCACATCATCAAGAACATCGAGCGGATGGGCGACCAGTGCGTGAACATCGCCAAGGTCATCCCGTTGAGCGGCCACCAGCCGCCGATGGTCGAGGAGATCAAGTCGGCGATCCTGCACATGGGCCGCGCCGCCCGCGCCGAGGTGGCGCTGTGCAAGCGGGCCTTCGCCGAGCGGGACATCGAGCTGGCCGAGGACCTCGTCCGGCAGGACCGCGAGGTCAACCGCATCAACCGCGAGGTGTTCGCGATGGCGGTCCGCTTCGGCGTCGACGAGGACACCCGTGAGTGGGCGATGACGATGACGATGGTCGCGCGCGCGTTCGAGCGCATCGGCGACAACGCCGTCGACATCGGCGAGCAGACCGCGTTCGTGGTGACCGGGCTGTTCCGCGAGTTCTCGGACTCGTCCAGCCGGCTCTGACGGTTTCGTAGAGTCGGGGCATGGCTGACGTCCATGACCCGTTCGACCCCGTGTACCGCGCCGACGCCGCGCGCTACGACGGGCGCATGCCCTACGCCCGCTGCGGGCGCTCCGGGCTTCGCCTGCCGCGGATCTCGCTCGGCCTGTGGAACAACTTCGGCGACGACACCCCGTTCGAGGTGTGCCGCTCGATCGTGCTCCGCGCCTTCGACCGGGGTGTGACGCACTTCGACCTGGCCAACAACTACGGCCCGCCGGCCGGGGCCGCCGAGCGGGTGTTCGGGCGGATGCTGGCCTCTGACCTGCGGCCCTATCGCGACGAGCTGGTCATCTCGACGAAGGCTGGCTATGACATGTGGCCCGGGCCGTACGGCGAGTGGGGCTCGCGCAAGTACCTGCTGGCGTCGCTGGACCAGTCGCTGTCGCGGATGGGTCTGGACTACGTCGACATCTTCTACTCGCACCGGTTCGACCCGGACACGCCGCTGGAGGAGACGCTGGGCGCGGTGGCCGATGCGGTGACGTCGGGCAAGGCGCTGTACGCGGGGATCTCGTCCTACTCGGGGCCGCGGACCGCGGAGGCCGTCGCGATGCTCCGGTCCTTCGGCGTCCCGCTGCTGATCCACCAGCCGTCGTACTCGATGGTCAACCGCTGGATCGAGGCGGACCTGCTGGACGTCTGCGGGGACGAGGGTGTGGGCGTGATCGCGTTCTCGCCGCTGGCCCAGGGCATGCTGACGTCGCGCTACCTGGACGGTGTGCCCGCGGATTCGCGGGCGGCCGAGGGGCGCTTCCTGACCGAGTCGATGCTGACGGAGGAGCGGCTGTCGCACGTGCGGGCGCTCAACGCGATCGCCGAGTCCCGGGGGCAGACGCTGGCGCAGATGGCGATCGCGTGGGTGCTCCGTGACGCCCGGGTGACCTCGGCGCTCATCGGCGCCTCCAGCGTCGCGCAGCTGGATGACAGCCTGTCAGCCCTCGAGAGGCTCGAGTTTGGCACGTCGGAACTCCAAGCCATCGAGGAGCACGCCGTGGACCTCGGAATCAACATCTGGTCGGACTCGTCGGCGCATTGACCGGTGTCACTTGCCCGCTATTTGCGGGTATTCAGATGTGAAATTGTCGTTATCGGGGCTCATTGACGCCCTGTCGACGTCTCCATCTGTGCCTAAACTCCTCCCCACATGACGGGTCACCTCCCCAGCCCGGTCGACGTCGATCAGTCCAACGCCGCCGGCGCCGCCACCCCGCTGCGCATCGCGGTGATCGACACCGACTCGGGTTTCCTGCAGGTCCTCAACAAGCGCCTCGAGCGCCTCGGGTGGGAGCACCGGTTCCTCGCCTCCGCCGTTCCCGTCGAGACGCTCGTCTCGATGCGGCTGGGTGCGCTGGTCGTCGACCTCGCCGTCCTCGGCCCGCACGGGTGGGACTACCTCGACCGTGTCGCCCAGGCCCTGCCGGGCCTCGGCATCGTCGTCTGCACCGGGCAGTCCACCGTCGCCCAGCGTGTGCGCGGGCTGCGGATGGGCGCCGACGACTGGCTCACCAAGCCCTGCCATCCCGAGGAGCTCATCGCGCGCGTCGAGGCGGTCGTCCGCCGGCGCCGTCGGACCGATCAGCGCAGCTCGGCGACGCCGATCGCCGCGGGTGAGATCGAGATCCGCTCAGACCGCTTCCAGGCCTTCGTCGACGGCCGCTCCATCGACCTGACCCGCCGCGAGTTCGAGCTCATCGAGCTCCTGGCCTCGGCCGAGGGGCGGGTGCTCGAGCGCGAGGAGATCTACCAGCGGGTGTGGGGCTACGCGATGGCCCGCGGCGACCGCTCCGTCGACGTGTTCGTCCGCAAGCTCCGCCAGAAGCTCGAGAAGTCCTCGCCCGACTGGCGCTACATCCACACCCACTTCGGTGTCGGCTACCGCTTCGCGCCGGAGCCCGTCGAGGGTGCGCTCGTCCCGGACGCCCTTCCGGCCGACATGGTCGACGCCGCGGAGCTCGACGCCGAGCTCCGCGAGCTCGCGTAGTACGCCCCGCGGGGTCGTTGTCGGTTCGCGGCGGTCCGTTCGGGCCGCCGCTGCTCGTTGCGCGCGCCCCGGCGGGTGGTGGGGTCCGGCGGGGTGGTGGGGGCCGGCGGGGTGGTGGGACTCGGCGACGCTGAGCGTCACCTGGGCCCACCACTCGGTGCGCGGGCGTCGGGTCCGGCGGGGTGGTGGGGCTCGGCGACACTGAGCGTCACCTGGGCCCACCACCCGGCGTGCGGGTGTGGCTCAGTAGGCGAGCTGGCGCCAGTGGACGTACACGCGGTAGAGCGCGTAGACCGAACCGGAGATCACGGCGATCCAGACCAGGGTTCCGGCCGGCGTGTCGAGCAGGCGGTTGACCGCGGCAAGGCTGAAGACGATGCCCGCGATGCCGCCGTAGAGCGCCGCGCGTGCCGGGTCGCCGAGGCCGTGGATGTCAACGCGGTTCTCGCGGTAGAGCTTGCCGCCGATCAGCACGAACGACACCGTGATGCCGAGGCTGAGCAGGCCGAGGACGAGGTCTGCCGAGTCATTGCCCTTCGGCAGCGCGAAGACCGCGCCGGCGAGCGCCAGGATGATCAGGACGTTGCGAGCGGCAGTCGGCACCGTGCTCCGCAGTCTAGCCACGCTCTTGCTGCAATTTCGCCACACACTGGCGGTAGTTCCGTCACACCGATCTCGCGAAGCTCGCCTCCATGCGCTCACGACGCCGTGATGAGTCCGGGCAGGCCACCGTCGAGTTCGTCGCCCTGCTCCCGGCGCTGGTCGTGCTGGCGATGGTGTGCTGGCAGTGCGTCGTCGTCGGCCAGGCGGTGTGGCTGTCCGGAGCCGCCGCCCGCAACGCCGCCCGCGCCGTTGCGGTCGGGGGCGACGAGCGGGCTGCCGCCCGCCGCGCCCTGCCCGGCGCGCTGCGCTCACACGTGCGCGTGACCACGGCCGACTCGGGCGCGGTCCGCGTCGTCGTGCGCGTTCCGTCGGTGATCGGCGGCTGGACCCTCGGCCGGGTCTCGTCCTCGGCGCGGTTCGTGGAGCAGTCGTGATGCGCGGACGGGCCGTCTGCAGGGCGGCTGTCGCGCGCTCCTGCGACGCGTTCCGGCCGTCTCGCGCGCGGCGCGCGGCGGCGTCCGGGGCCTCGGGGCAGGCCACGCTGGAGGCCCTCGGCGTCCTGCCGCTGCTCGTCGCGATCGTGCTGGCTGCGGTGCAGCTGCTCGCGGCGGGCGCAGCGCACGAGCTCGCCGACGGCTCCGCCGAGGCCGGCGCCGCCGCGCTGCTCCAAGGTCTCGACCCGGAGGACGCCGCCCGCGACGCCCTGCCGGGGTGGTCGCGCTCCCGCGTCTCCGTGACGGTCTCCGACAGCCGTGTCACCGTCCGCGTGCGCCCGCGCGAGGTCATCCCCGGCGCTGCCTCACGATTGACCGCGGTCGCAGTGGCCGAAGCGGGGGAGTCGCTGCGGCGCGACGATCCAGACGAGGGAGACCCCGAGCGCACGGAGCGGATCGAGCCGCTCGGAGCCTCCGCGGTGAAGCGCCGATGACCTCGGGGCTCCAGCGCCTGGCCGCCGTGTTCGTCGCCCCGGCCGCTCCCGCTGCTCGCGCCACACCGACGGCGCCCCAGACGGTGTCGCTCTCCGCCATCGTCGTCACGGTGATCGGTGGGGAGGAGGCCGCGATCGCCGCGGCAGGCATCGCCCGGGCGTGCGGCGCTCGCGTCGCGCTGGTCTGCGTCGTCGGGGCGAGCCTCCCGCCGGCTGCCGTTCGAGCACCCGGTCTCCCCGCGGCAGCGTCACTCGCAGCCAAGCTGCGGGCGCGAGGCCATGCTGCTCGCGCTTCCGGCCGTGCGGTCCTGGTGACCGCCGATGACGAGGAGCTCCCGCGCATCCTCGCCGCGACCCGTGACCGGGATCTGCCCCTGGTCATCGCCTGCTGCACCGGCCGCTGCGCCGTGGCCGACGCGCAGCTCGCGGTCAGCGACGCCGTTGTGTTCACCGCCACCCCCGACGCCGAGCCCCTCGTGCGCGACCTCGCCGTCAGCCGTCTGCGCGAGGCCGCACCCGGGACGCCGGTCGTCGCCGCCGTCGTGACCGCGAACCGGTTCGCCCCACGGCCGCGTGCCGCCGTGAGCGCAATCCTCAATGTGCTGCGCTGACCGCTGAAGCGGCGCCCGTGCTGTGGTCGGCGTCGTGACGGTGCCGCTGGGCTCGTCGCGGCGTCAGCGGCCGGCCAGTGACACCGCGAGGGCGTCGATCCGCTCGACCTCCACGATGACCTCACGCCACCGCGGCGGGATGCTGTCGATGCCAAGGAGCGCGCCGGCGAGTTGGCCGTACACCGCGGCGACCGTGTCGGTGTCGTCGCCGAGGTTCACGCACGCCAGCGCGCCGGCGGCGAACGTGTCATGGCCGGCCAGCGCCCACAGCGCCGCCTCGAGCGTGTCGAGGACGTAGCCCGAGCCCTTGATCTGCGCCCCGTCCGTGCGGAACGACCCATCCGCGATCCGCTCGACGTCCGGATGCAGCTCACCGGTGGCCCACGCGCTGCCGGGGCGGTAGCGCGGCTGCAGCACCTCGTCCTTGCTCGCCCCGTTGAGCGCACCGACGATCAGGCCCGCGAAGTAGCGGCAGGCATCGATGGCCTGCACGCCGCCGTGGGTCGTGCGCGAGCTCAGGCCTGCGAATTCGATCGCCCGGCCGGGATCATCGGCGTAGCGGATCGGCACCGGCGCCAACCGCATCAGCGAGCCGTTGCCCAAGGCGGTCGGGTAGTTGTCGCCCGGGTAGGGCTCACCCGACCTGTGGAACCGCTCGATCGCCGTCCGCGTCTGGCCGCCCACGTCGAACGAGACGTCGATCGAGCTGTTGTGGCCGGCATGCAGCCACCGGCGGTACCGCTCCAGCTGGTCGACGGGATCGAACCCCGACGCCAGCAACGACTCGGCCAGGCACAGCGCCATCGATGTGTCGTCGGTCCAATGGCCGGGCGGCAGGTTGAACGTCCCGAACCCCTCCATGTCCGTCACCGTCCTGGAGGGGAACGTGAACTGGAACGGCGTGCCCAAGGCGTCTCCCACGGCCAGGCCCACGAGCGACCCGCGGGCACGGTCAACGACCGTCGAGGCCATGTCCCCAAACCTACGCGCCTGTCGCAAGGTCCTCGTGGCGGCGCCATTCGCGGTCCTGGCGCCGGCGCTCGCGACGCCGGTGGAGCTTGCTGAGCTGGCAGATGCCGCAGGCGGCGCGGTGGCAGCCGAGGTACCACTGCTCGTCGTCGAGGCGGCCGCGGACGAACGTGCCGTGGTAGCTCCAGCCAAGGGCGTGGGCCTGCTTCAGGCGCTTGGCGATGACGCGGTCGGTGTGGAAGCGCCGGCGGGCGGCGCTGGGACGGGTCGGCATGTGGCTCCTCCGTGAGGACGCCCACCGGCCCGGGCCGGCGGGCTAGGTTCGCCAGTGCTGACGCGGCCGCATGTGACCTACGGTAGCGCGCGAAGTTGCCGCTGAGTTGGTGCTGGTTTGCCGCATGTTGGTGGTGGATCTGTCACACGGGTTCGGGTGATCGTGCTCGTGTGACTTCGCGTGTCGATGAGTCGGGCCAGGCGGTGGTGTTCCTGGCGGGGGTGTTGGCGGCGGTGTTGGTGGGGGCGGTGGTGTTGGGGGCGGTGGCGCGGGGGATCGGGGTTCAGGGCCGGCAGCAGCGGGCGGCGGATCTGGGGGCGTTGGCGGGGGCGCGGGCGATGCGGGATGGGTATGCGCGGTTGTTTGAGCCGGCGGTGATGGCGGGGGCGGCCAACTCGGCGCATCTGGAGGGTGGGAGTTATCTGGAGCGGGGGCGAGCGGCGGCGGTTGCGGCGGCTCGGGCCAACGGGGCGCGGGAGGTCTCGGTGGCGTTTCCGGATGGTGATGACGGGTTGCCGGCGACGCGGATCGTGGTGACTGTCAGCGATGACGTGGAGAGCGCGGGGCGCCGGGTGAAGGCGGGGGCGGTGGCGGAGGCGGAGTTGGCGTTGCCGGGGTCCTTCGGGGTGGATGGGGCGCCGGTGAACGCGGGGGAGTATCCGGGGCCGTTTGCGTATCGGTCGGGCAAGCCGATGCGGCCGGACACGGCGTTGGCGTTTGATCGGATGGCGGCGGCGGCCGGCAGGGACGGGGTGTCGTTGATCGTGGTGAGCGGGTTTCGGAGTGACGCTGAGCAGGCGGTGTTGTTCGCGGCGCATCCGGATCCGAAGTGGGTGGCGCCGCCGGGCAAGTCGTTGCATCGGTTGGGGACCGAGTTGGACCTCGGTCCGCCGGCGGCCTACGCCTGGCTGTATGCGCATTCGCGGCAGTTCGGGTTCGTCAAGCGCTACGACTGGGAGCCCTGGCACTTCGGGCTGAACCGCAGCGCCGGGACGACGAAGCTCGGCTACGGCAGCGGGAGGTACTCGGCGGACCGGCGGACGTCGCTGCCGGCGTTCGTGCCGTCGCAGTACGCGCCCGCGCTGGCGAAGGCGGCGATGCGCTGGAACGTCTCGGCGACACTGTTGGCCGCGCAGCTCTACCAGGAGTCCGGGTTCAACCCGTTCGCACGAAGCAGCGCCGGCGCGCTGGGCATCGCGCAGTTCATGCCGGGGACGGCGGCGTCCTACGGGCTGAGCAACCCGTATGACGCGTACGAGTCGATCAACGCCCAGGGCCACCTGATGCACGACCTGCTCCGGCAGTTCGCCTCGGTGCCCCTGGCGCTCGCGGCCTACAACGCGGGGCCGGCACCGGTGCAGGCCTGTGGCTGCGTCCCCGCCATTCCGGAGACGCAGGGCTACGTCGCCGCGATCCTCGCGCTGATGCGCGGGGCCGGCGATCCTGCGGGCGCCGCGATCGGCGGCCTCGAGGTGCGCCTCGTCCGCTGACCCCCGCGGGACGGTTGGGGGCAACGGGGTGGTGGGGTTGAGCGACGCTGAGCGTCACCCATTCCCACCACCCCCGCGGGACCGGTGCGGGGTCCAAAAACGGGGTGGTGGGGTTGAGCGACGCTGAGCGTCACCCATTCCCACCACCCCACCCCGCGACGAGCGCCGCGCGGGAGGACGCGGCGCGACATCGACCGGCGGTGTCTAACGGCGGAGCGTGACCGCCAGGGACTTGGCGCCCGCCTTCAACATGAGCTTCACCGAGCGGGCCCGCTTCAGGGACTTGCGGGCCGCGGCGGTGAACTTCAGCTTCACCACGGCGGCGCCGGCCGAGGTCGCCTTCGCCGTGCCGGACGCGACGACCTTGCCGGCCTTCAGCGCCTTCACGCTCACCTTGGAACCGGCAGCCGCCGGGACGCGGACCTTGAAGCCGGACTTCAGCGCGGCCGCGAGCTTGGGCGCCGAGAGGACGGTGAACTTCACCGTGCCACCGGCACCGGGACCGGTGCCACCGCCGCTGCCCGAGCCGGCGCCCGACCCCGAGCCACCGCTGTCCTTGCCACCACCGGACGCGCCGCCGCGGTCGACGTTCTCGCAGTCCGCAGCGACGACGTCGGAGGCGTCGGCGACGACGCGGTCCTCGCCGGGGCCGCAGGCGATCGAGTCGACCTCGCCGTCGCGGGCGTTGATGACGTCGTTGGCTGCGCCCGGGGAGATGTCGCAGTGCATCTCGTTGCAACGGGCGGGCCGGTCGCCGTTGATGACATCGGCGCCGGGACCACCGGTGATGGTGTCCCCGCCGTAGCCGCCGTTCAGCTCGTCGGCGCCGGCGCCGCCGTCGATCACGTCGGCGCGGTCGGTGCCCGAGAGCTGATCGTCGCCGCCGAAGCCGTTCATCGTCGAGGGCGAGCCGACCTCGGTTGCCACGACGACGTTCGGCGCATCGTCGCCGTTGAAGACGACGCCGGTCGCGATCTTCACGATCTCGAAGCCGGTGACGTTGTCGCCCTCGCCGGCGAAGCCGTCGTCGGCGGCGCCGTTCAGCGAGATGGACACCGGCGGCGCCATCGCGGGGTCCTCGTCGGGCATCCAGTCATCGACGATGTCGCGCCCCGCGCCGCCGTCGATGATGTCGGGGTAGCGGGTACCCATGCCATCGGCGTCGATCTGGTCGTCGCCGTCGCCACCGTGCAGGACGTCGGTGCCCGCACCGCCGTGGATCTTGTCGTTGCCGGGACCGCCGTCGAGGTCGTCGTCGCCGGCCAGGCCGAGGAGGTCGTCGTTGCCGGGACCACCGAAGACGGTCGAGTTCTCACTGTTGCCGTTGAAGCTGTCGTCACCCGCGCCGAGGTCGACGACGAAGTCGGCCTTGGGCAGGCTGGGGTAGAACGACGGCGAGACGCGGTCGACGCCGCCGCGCGTCTCGATGCGCACCTTCGGCGGACCGGAGACCGCGCACTGGAACGCGCCGCTGTCCTCGGTGGTCTCGGTGCAGCCCTCGCCGGCAGTGGTCTGCGCGTGGTCGGCGTAGACCGTGATGAAGCCCTCGCTGTAGTTGTCGACCCCCACGCCGTCGTCGCCTTCGTTGCCGATGTAGGTGACGACGCCGTTGGTGACGCTGACGGTCGCGGCGTCCGCGGCCGCTGCGGGCAGCGCAGCGAGGCCGGCGGCGACGGCAAGCGCCGCGAAGCGGGTGCGCCGGCCGCGCAGGCGCGGACGCGTCGACGGGGGCGGGGAGGAGGGGGACGAAGCCCGGGTGGGGCGGGCCTCGTCATGCAGGATCACGGTCGGGAACATGAACAGCATGCTCGGTGCCGCGCGCCGCCCCGAACACTGGGGGACTCCCTGAACGTGACCCCTGGGGTCCCCAGGGGACGCCCCGTGGCCACAGCTCCGCCACGCCCGGCGAGCAACGCCGCCCGGCGGCGACCGCGCGCGGCGCCAATCAGCCCGCGCCGCGCTGAGCCGCGCCGCGCTGAGCCGCGCCGCGCTGAGC
>CAYUDT010000098.1:0-18059 GCA_964443695.1 uncultured Conexibacter sp.
ACTGGGGCAACCGCGAGTCGCGGATCTTCCCCGTCAGCCCGCTGCACCGCGAGCTCCTCGCCGCGTGGGACGGCTCCCCCCGCCTGCTGAAGATGTTCGACCGCGTCGAGGCGCCCCACCGCGTCCTGAACCCGCTGGTCGGGGCCCGCTTCGCCGCCCGCGCGATGCTGCGCCGCGGCGTCGACCGCCGTGCGCTGGCGCGCGAGGTCGTCGAGGAGCTGCGCATCGACGCCGGCATCTGGCGGGAGGAGCTGTTCGGCAAGGAGTTTCGCTCCACGCGGCAGTCACGCTCGGAGCGCACGGACTGGGTCTGGCCCCCGCAGCGGCCCGCGGTGCGGACGCGCGACGCCGAGCCGGCCGACGTGCCGGTCGAGGTGGCCGCATGAGCGCGACCAAGCGCGTCGTCGCCGTCCAGCTGGCGGTGCGGCTGGGCGAGGTGGAGCGCAACCGGCGCCACATCGAGGACATCGTCGGGCAGGCGGTCCGCGAGCACGCACCGGACATGCTGTTCCTGCCCGAGAGCGCCAGCGCCCCGAACGTCCACCACCCGGTCATGCGCGACGTCATCGAGCCGCTCGACGGCCCGACGCTGGCGCTCTACCGCCGCCTGGCGCGCGAGCACGGCTGCGTCATCGGCGGCGGCTACCTGGCGGTGCGCGGCCAGGACGCCCGCGGCACCTACGCCGTGTGCGAGCCCGGCGGCGCGGTCCACTTCCACGACAAGGACCAGCCGTCGATGTGGGAGAACAACTACTACGCGCCCGGTCGCGACCCCGGCATCGCCGACCTGGCCGACGGTCCGATCGGCGTGGCCAACGGCTTCGAGTGGCTGCGCAGCCGTACCGCCGCGCGGTTGCGCGGACGCGTGCGGATGGTCGCGGGCGGCATGTGCTTCCCGTCGTTTCCGCAGTGGCGGCTCACCAGGCCCTGGTTCTGGGACCGCGAGCACGCGACGATGGTCGAGCTCGCCCGCGAGACGCCCGGCCGCATGGCACGGGTCGTCGGCGTCCCCTGCGTCCATCCGTCACACGTCGGCGACGTGACGATGCGCACGCCGTTCGCCTCCGCGGTGGGCTGGCCGACGATCCTGCTCGGCGAGACGCAGATCTGCGACGCCGCGGGCACGACGCTTGCGCACCTGTCCTACGAGGACGGTGAGGGCTACGTCTGCGCCGACATCGCCTGGGCGGACCCCGGGGAGCCGGTCAACCCGGTGCCGCCACGCTTCTGGATGCCGACGCTGCCCTGGACGGTGCACGCCGTCTGGTACACCACCAACGCGGGTGGCCGCGCGTCCTACGCGCTGCGCAAGCGCCGCGGCGAGCACCCCTGGCAGCAGGCCGGCTGGCCGGCGCACGACCTCCCCGACCACGCGCCCGCCGGGATGTTCGAGGACACGCCCGAGCCGGTCGGGTCCGCGCCGGCCTGAGCGATCCCCGTCGCGCCCAGGAGGGCGGCGGGCTCAGCCCCGGCGGCGCAGGCCCGCAGCGACGATCGCCCCCGACGTCGCGGCGGCCAGCGCCCACGTCCGCCGCGGGATGTCACCACGAAGCCCGGCGTGGGCGAAGACCACCTGATCCATCGCCTGGATCGGGAGGTAGGCCGACTGCACCGAGGCGTCGCCGCCGAGCGACCGCCACACCACCCACACGTTGCGCGTGGCGAACAGCCGCAGCGCGAAGCGGGCCGAGCCGTTGAGCGTGTCGGGATCCATCAGCAGCAGGCGGGCCAGGATGCGGGGCGCGAACAGCGACAGCCCGGCGACCGTCGCGGCGATGCCTGCCATCACCTGCATCTCGGTGTCGATCGCCGCTGGTGCGGTGCCGGTGGCGGGCACGGGCACACCATAACGCCGCTGTGCCGCTACTCGCGGACCATGAGGTAGACGCCGGCGGCGAGCAGCGCGATGCCGGCGAGCTTCTCGAGGGTGATCGGCTCGCGCTCGACGCCCAGCAGGCCGAGCTGGTCGACCACCGCGGAAACCGTCAGCTGGCCGGCGATCGTGGCCGCCGTCACCCCGCCGGCGCCCAGTGCGCCCACCGACGCGGCGGCGGTCATGACGTAGGTGGCGCCCATGAGGCCACCGACGAAGCACCACCACGGCAGCCCGGCGCCCTTCACGTCGCCGAACGCGCCGGCCTTGCCGGTCGCGATGAGCAGGCCCGACAGCGCCAGCAGGCCCACCACGAAGTTCACGGTCGCGGCGGGACCGCTGCCGATCACCGACCCCAGGCGGCCGTTCATCGGCGCCTGTGCGGCGATCAGCCCACCCGCGGCCGCGGTCGCGACGACGGCAAGTCCCCGGTCCACGGCCGCGAGCCTACTTGGCGTCCAACCAGGTCTTGCCGACCCCGACGTCGACCGCCAGGGGCGGCTCGAACGTCCACGGTGCGGTCATCTCCGCGACGGCCAGCGCCTTCACGGCGTCGACCTCGTCCTCGGGCACCTCGAACAGCAGCTCGTCGTGGACGGTCAGCACCATGCGCGCCTGGAGGGCCTGCGCCTTCAGGGCACGGTCCACCCGGATCATCGCGAACTTCATGACGTCCGCCGCCGAGCCCTGGATGACGGTGTTGACCGCGAGGCGCTCACCCAGCGAGCGGACCTGCCAGTTGCGGGCGCGGATCTCGGGGATCTGGCGACGACGGCCGTACAGCGTGGTGACGTAGCCCTGCTCCTTGGCCTGCTCGATCGTCGCGGCCATGAACAGCGCGACGTCGGCGAAGCGCTCGAGGTAGGCGTCGATGAACGTCTTGGCCTCCTCGCGCTCGATGTTCAGGCGGTCGGCCAGGCCGTAGTCGCTGAGGCCGTAGACGATGCCGTAGTTGATCATCTTCGCCTTGGAGCGATCCATCGGCGTGAGCTCCTCGGCGGTCTTGCCGAACACCTCCGAGGCCGTGGCGGTGTGGACGTCCTCGCCGCGCAGGAAGATGTCCTTGAGCACCTGCTCGCCGGCGACGTGGGCCAGGATGCGCAGCTCGACCTGCGAGTAGTCGGCGCTGATCAGCACGTGCCCGTCCTTGGCCTCGAAGCAGCCGCGGATCTCGCGGCCGAGCTCCGTCCGCACCGGGACGTTCTGCATGTTCGGGTTGGTGCTCGACAGCCGGCCGGTCTGGGCGACGGCCTGGAGGAAGGTCGTGTGGATGCGGCCGTTGGCGTCGCGCATCCCGGGCAGCGTCTCGAGGTAGGTCTTGCTGAGCTGGTTGAGCTCGCGCCAGCGCTCGATCTTGGGGATCACCGGATGCTCGTGGCGGATCGCCTGCAGGACGCGGGCGTCGGTGGAGAAGCCGGTCTTGCCGCGGCGCTTGCGCGACAGCCCGAGCTTCTCGAACAGCACGTGCCCGAGCTGCTGCGGTGATCCGAGGACGAACTCCTCCCCGGTGAGGTCCCAGACCTCGCGCTCGAGGTCGCCGATCTCCTTGTCCACGCGCAGCTTGATCGTGTGCAGGCGGTCGGCGTCCAGCAGCACGCCCTCCACCTCCATCGCCCGGAGGATCGCGACGAGCGGCAGCTCGCACTCGTCCATCAGGCCCTGCAGCCCGCGGTCGGCCATCTGCTCGCGCTGCCAGCCCGTGAGCGCCAGGCAGAGCACGGCGAGCTTGCCGGCCTCGTCGCTGACGTCGGTGGAGAAGCCGCGCTCCTCGCAGAGCTCGCGGAACGGGTAGCCGCGGCGGGCGGGCTCCAGCAGGTAGGCGCCCAGCAGCGTGTCGTGGAAGAGGTTGGGCGGGACGACGCCGAGCTCCTTGGCGTCGTGCGCGACGACCTTGCGGTCGCCCAGCGCGGCGATCACCTGCGCGGCGTCGGTGCACGGGCCCACGTGGACCTCGCGGCCCAGCGCGACGCCGAAGCGGGCCTCGGTCTCGACCGCGAACAGCTCGCCTTCGGCCGCCTCCGGGACGATCACCGCCACGGCGACCTCCGCGTCGGTGGGCAGGCGGCCCAGGTCGGCCACCGTGCTGTTGCGCACCTGGGCCTTGACCTTCTTGTCCGACGCCGCGGTCAGCGACTCGGTTGCCGCGCCGCCGTCGTCGAAGCCGCCGAAGTACTCCTCCAGGCGCTGCAGCGGCGAGCGCAGCTCGAACTCGCGGAAGACGTCGCGCAGCCTGGAGCGGTCCGGCTCGCGTCCGACCTCCCCCGCCGGGTCGATCGGCACCGGGATGTCCCGGATGATCGTGGCGAGGTCGCGCGACATCCGCGCGTCGTCGGCGTGATTGGTCAGGTTCTCCTTGCGCTTGGCGCCGGAGATCTCATCGACGCTGGCCAGCACCGTCTCGAGGTCGCCGAACTGCTGCAGCAGCTGCGCGGCGGTCTTGTCGCCGATGCCGGGGACGCCCGGGATGTTGTCGCTCGTGTCGCCCTTGAGCCCGTAGAAGTCGGGGATCAGCTCCGGGGCGATGCCGTAGCGCTCGATGACCGCCTCGCGGTCGTAGCGCTTGGTGTCGGTGATGCCACGGCCCGTCGCCATGACCGTGACCAGGCCGTCGTCGTCGATGAGCTGGAAGCTGTCGCGGTCGCCGGTGACGATGACGCTGGGGATGCCGGCCTGACGGGCCTTCTGCGCGATCGACGCGATGACGTCGTCGGCCTCGTAGCCGTCGACGCGCACGTTGGTGTACCCGAAGGCCTCGACCAGCGGCTCGAGGTGCGGCCACTGCTCCTTGAGCAGGTCCGGGCGGCTGGTCCGCGTCGCCTTGTAGTCGGCGGACATGTCCTTACGGCCGGAGTGGCCGGCGTCCCAGACGACGATCGTCGGCTTCTGCCCGTGCTCGGTGAGCAGCTTCACGAGCATCGACGCGAACCCGAAGATCGCGTTGGTCGGCACGCCGGTGGACGTCGCGATCGACTCCGGCAGTGCGAAGAACGCGCGGTACGCGAGGGAGTTCCCGTCGATCAGGTAGAGCTCTTCGGCGGCCACGGTCTCACCCTAGCCGCCGAACCGCTCAGATCGTCTTGACGAGCCCGCCGTCGATGACGACGTTCGCGCCCGTGACGTTGCCCAGCGCATCGGAGGCCAGGCTCACGGTCAGCGCGGCGACCTCGTCGGGGCGGGTGAACCGCCCGGTGGCAAAGCCGCCGATGCTCTCGACGACCCGCCGGCGCGCGGTGTCGCGGTCGGTCCCGGTCATCGCCGCGACGGTCGCCGCGACACCGTGGTCGCCCAGCCAGAGGTCGGTCTCCACCGGGCCGGGCGAGATCGCGTTGACGCGGATGCCCGACGGCCCGAACTCCTGGGCCAGCGTCTGCGTCAGGTTCACCACGGCGGCCTTCGCGGCGCCGTAGTCGACGGTGCCGCCGTCCGGCTGGAAGAAGGCGTTGACGGAGGCGATGTTGATGATGCTGCCGTGGCCCTGGTCGACCATCGGCACCAGCGCCGCGCGGGTGGCCCGCAGCGTCGTGAAGAAGTTCGCGTCCAGCGCCCACCGGAAGTCCTCGTCGGTCAGCGCCAGGAAGCCGTCCAGGCGCAGCCGGACCGCGCCCATGTTGTTGACGAGGAGGTCGACGCGGCCGTGGTCGTCCATCGCCCGGCGGACCAGCAGCGCCGGCCCGTCGGCATCGGTGAGGTCGACGGAAACCGGCGTGACGCCCGCGAGGCCCGCGAGCGCGTCGACCGTCCGCGCGCCGGCGACGACGTGGACGCCCTCGGCGGCGAGGGCCGTCGTGATGGCCAGCCCGATGCCCTTCGAGGCGCCGGTGACGACCGCGACGGAGCCGTGGAGGCCCAGGTCCATGGTCAGGCCACCGCCTTCAGCGCCCAGTCGATGGCGTAGTCGGCGACGTCCTCCCAGCCCTCCTGGCCGAGGGTGTAGTGCGAGCGTCCCGGGAACGCCTTGAACTCGGTGACGGCGTCGCTGTGGCGGAACTTCTTGAAGTTCGCCTCCGTCAGCTTCTCCGGCGAGACGTGGTCCTCCCCGCCGGCGATCAGCAGCAGCGGACCGCGGTCGTCGTTCTTGAAGTCGACCTTCGTCGGTGCGTGCGGGTTGAAGTTGGCGATGGCGCCCTGGAACAGCACCTTGCCGGGACCGGGGACGGCGTAGCGCTCGTAGACCGCCGCGGACTCCTCCTCGGTGAGCGTGTTGGTGAAGGCGTAGTGGAACTCCTCCGGCGTGAGCATCACCGCGCGGTGGCGGTTCTTCGGGTTCTTCAGGATCGGGTTGCCCGACTTGAGCGTCGACAGCGGCAGGCTCAGCATCCCCTTCACCGGGGCGGGGTCGATCGCGACCGCCGCGGCGGCCAGCCCGCGGTCGAGGAGGATCTCGGCGAAGGCGCCGCCGAAGGAGTGGCCGATGACGATCGGCCTCTCGTCGAGCCCCTCGATGATCTCGCCGTAGTGGGCGAGGATCTCCTCGATCCCGATGTCGTCGAAGGCGCTGTGGTCCTCGCGCAGGGCGGCGACGTCGCCATCCATGTGGGGCCAACTGGGGGCCAGGACGGTGAGGCCGCGCTGCGTGTAGCGCGCCTGCCACGCCTCCCAGGACCGGCCCGTCATCCACAGCCCGTGGATGAGGACGACCGGCGGGGCCTGTGTGCTGTCGGTGGTGTTCATGGGGCGCAAGCTACGCCCGCCCAGAACCCCGATCCAATGCCGTTTGGGTGCGCGTCATGCACGCGCTGCATGACGTTCGGTGAACGTCGCGAACGCGCGGACCGCGGGGGTGGCGACGTCGGCCCGGTGGGCCACCTCGAAGCTCATCGTCGGCTCCGGGACGAGCGGTATCCGGACCACGTCGGGTGGGAAGCCGACGTCCACGGTGACCGCCAGGGCCTCGCCGGTCCGCAGCGACTGCATCGGCAGGGCATCGACGGGCTCGACGAAGACCGGGGACGCGCCGCTGCCGGCGAACAACCCGCGGACGTGGGCGTTGAAGCCCGACCCGCGACCCGCGGCGCTGCCGACCAGCGTGATCGCGACGCCGTCGAGCTCGGCGAGGGTCAGGCTGTCGCGCCCGGCCAGCACGTGGTCGCGGTGGGCCCACACCGACAACGGCTCGACGCGCACCGGCGTGTAGCTGAGGCCGGGCAGCCGGTTGGGCGCGATGACGATCGCGACGTCGATCTCGCGGGCGGCGACCTGCCGCTGCAGCGACTCGGTCAGCGCGGTGCGGATCTCGAGCTCCACCTGCGGGTGGTCGGCGGTGAAGCGTCCCGCCAGGCCGAACCAGCGGTCCCGGTCCGCGGCGAGCGGGATCCCGACCACCAGCCGGCCGGAGGGCTGCGCCGCCTTGCCGATCGTCAGCGCCGACTCGGCGGCCGCCAGCGCGGTCCGGGCCTTGTCGAGCAGCTCGCGGCCGGCGTCGGTCAGCTCGACCCCGCGCGGCACGCGCAGCAGCAGCGGTACGCCGATCTCCTCCTCCAGCGCCTGCAGCTGCCGGCTCAGGGCCGGCTGGGTGATGAACAGGCGCGTGGCGGCGCGGCCGACGTGCCCCTCCTCGGCGACGACGACGAACGACCGGAAGTGGCGCAGGTCGACCCCCACGCTCGCTACCGGGCCATCAGCGCGTCCATGCCGACGACCGCGCTGAGCATGAGGCGCCGGTCGAGGATGCGGTTCGTGTCGTCCGTGAAGTCGATGTCGTAGATGTCACGCCACTTGAAGCGGCGCCGGCGGTTGATGCCGAGGCGCTCTCCGTCGACGAGGAACTCGAAGTCGAAGGCGATGGGCAGCCAGTCGGCGACGCTGTCGACGTAGGGGACGAAGCCGAGGGCGCGGCGGAAGAGCGCCTTGGGGACGCTGATCTCGCGGGCGGTGCAGGCGCCGTTGGCCCCGGTGATCGTGAACGTCGAGCGCAGCAGCGACTTGCCGAACTCCTTCTGGATCGTCCCGATCACCGTGCCGTCGGGGGTGGTGATGTCGTAGGTCGCGCGGGGATCGAAGCGCTGGCGGGCGAGGATGCGCCACAGCTCGGCGGTCTTGGAGTCGTCCGCGAAGAACCGGATGTCCTCCTTGAAGGCGAACCGCTTCTGCTCGACGAAGCAGAACGCCTCGCCGTCGTCCGCCTCGCCGGGAACGGAGAACTCGTACTGGTTGATGACGAGCTTGACCCGCTGGCGCAGGACGAAGCGGTCGTGGGCGCTGACGTCGATCGTCACCCCGCAGACGCTACCGCTGCTGCAAAGCCGCCCAGAAGCTGGTCCGGCCGTTGGCGCCGGCCCTGGTCAGGCCCAGGTGGATGTGGTCCTTGTGCGCCGTCGTCCGGTCGACGTGCCGCTTCGGCGTGCCCCGGCGCGAGTAGCAGGCGCTGTAGGGCAGGAAGTCCGCGCTGCCGGCCGACCAGTAGGAGCAGTCCCAGATGATCTCCTCGATGCCCATGCGGCGGGCCAGCGCGTGGGCGTTGCCGTCGCTGTCAGGCCGCAGCAGCAGCTCGATGAGGCGGCGCCCCTGCGCGCGCTGGACCGGGTTGCCGACGTCGAGGTGCCAGTCCAGGGCGCGGCGCTCGGCGTGCAGCGAGGCCTGACCGGCGCCCCACCTCTCACAGCGGTAGCTGCCCCAGCTCTCGCCCTCACCGCGCGCGGTCAGCCACGCCTCGAGCTTCTCGAGGCCGGGCCGCGGGACCTTGGGCGTGCAGCGCGTGGCGGGCTCGTAGGTCTCGTCCTCGATGGTCGTGCTGAGCAGCTGCTCGGCCGGGTTGGCGGTGATCGCCGTGAGCACCTTGCCCAGGCGGAAGGCCTGCGCGGCGGGCGTGATGCCGCCGGTCCCGGCGACGACGATGCAACACGCCGTTGCAACCAATGAAACGTGGCGTCTCATCCCTGGGACGGTCATGCCACCTGTCATCGGCAGACCCGCCCGCAGCCCCCAGCGCCGGCGTCACCCGAGCAACCGGCAGAACAGCGCGAGGGCGGTGGGGTGCGCGTGAGCGGCTGACCGGCGCTGCGCAGCAGCCGCTCGGGCGTCGCGCCGAGCGCGGCGCCGAGCAGCCGGCGCATCACAGCTCAGGCGCCGGCGGCCCCGGGATGTCTCCGTGTGGCATGGCGTGGACCGGCAGGTCGCCGGTGTCCTCCCGGGCCAGGCCCAGGCCGTGGCGGCAGAAGTCCTCACCGAACGGCGTCAGGTGGATCGAGCGCCGGACGAGCTTCGGGAAGCGCGTGGAGTGCATCGCCTCCAGGACGTCGGGCTGCGCCTCGATGACCTGATAGCGATGGACGTCGCGCAACGTCTCCCGCGAGAACCAGATGAGGCCCAGGCGGAAGAGGTTGTTCAGGTAGGCGGGAACGCGGTCGACGTAGCGGCAGCCGGCGCGCGCGCCGATCATCGACAGGCCCGGCGCGATGAGCTCACCCGAGGTGACCAGCGACAGCGGCCCGCCCGTGCGGACGTCCACCGACGGCTGCGGGCCGCCGAGCAGCAGCAGGCGCAGGATCCGGCCCTCGTCGGGCGCAAGCTCCTCGAGGATGCGCTCGTAGGCGGGGTGCGCGTCCTCCTCATAGCGGACGTCGCGCGACTGGCGCATCAGCGCCGCGCCGCGGTCGCTCAGCGCCGCGAGCTCCGCGGTCATCTGCCCCGGCTCCTGGATGGCGGTGACGCGCGCGGCGGCGTTGGTCGCGGAGGTGATCGCCGAGGACGCTGCCTGCGCGGCGGACGCCGCGGTCCTCGTCGCCGCCGACGTGGCGGCCGCCGCCGTGGTCGAACGCTGAGGCGTTGCCGGCCGGTCGCCGTTGGTGGCGGTGCCGGGGTTCTCGGTGGCCGACGCAACGTCGACGATCGCCCCGGCGACCTGGCGGGTCACCTTCTCGACGTCCTGCAGCAGCGACACCGCCTCCTTCGGCGAGAACGCTGCCCGCAGCAGGCGCCGGTTGACGTCGACCGAGGCGCGCAGGCCCCAGCCCGCGGCGCGGAGGTAGGCCGACGCCGCGACACGGGCGACGCCCGGGACGGCGTCCATCCCGGTGAGGTCCGTGGTGCGCTGGGTCTTGTCGTCGGGAGTGCTCACGATGAGCCGAACAGGGCCAGGTGGAGCAGGCCGCCCGCAAGGCCCATCACGGCGCCGTGGGCGTACAGCATCCACTCATCTTCCTTGATCGCGGACCGCAACATCTCCACGAAGTCACGCGACGGCATCTCCTTGGTGCGCTTGGCGATCAGCACGCGGATCTTCTCGCTCTGCCGCGCCGAGAACTCCGGGTCCTGGAACGGGATCATCGTGTAGCCGACCGACTCCAGCGCGACGGACTCGCGGATGGCGTCGAACTCGCGGGCGCCGACGGCCACGCGCACCGCGCCGCGCAACGGGCCGGCGGCCCGGTCGATGGCCGGCCCGAGCGCCTCCTCGAGCATCTGCCGGGTGCGGTCACCCCGCGGGCCGTCGAGCAGGAAGGAGCCGATGTTCTCCAGCGTGATGACGTCGTTGGCGATGATGCCGGCGTAGATCTCGGCGACCTCCTGCTGGCGCCGCAGGAACAGGCCGTGCAGCCTGATGCCGAGGACGGTCTTCTCCTCGACCGGCTCGAAGATCAGCGACATGCCGAGCAGGTTGGTGATCCAGCCGACGATGATGCCCATGATCGGCAGCAGCCAGGCCTGGTGCAGCGTGTGGTCGATGACCGCGACCGGGATGCCGAGCAGGAAGCCGAAGACGAACCCGAACGTCACCATCAGCTTCAGCTCGCGCTGGCCGACGTCGTGGAAGATCCGGTTGACCAGCGCCGGGTTCTTCTCGAAGTGGTCGATGACCATGATCTTCGGGTCGAGCAGCTGGTCGATGTGCTCGCCGATCTCGTCGGTGATCGACTTGACGATGCCCGGCAGCTGCTGGCGGACGCGCTCGTAGATCGCCTCCTTGACCCGCGGCGGGACGTCGGCCCACAGCTGCGGATGCTCGCGCTGCATGACGCCATCGACGATGCCGGCGACCTCGCCCTCGAACTGCGACACGATGTGCGCAGCGATCTGGTCGGGCTCGAGCTCCTGGTAGAACTCGGCCGGCGTGCCGAGCTTGGCGATCGCCTTGTCCACCGCGATCGAGCCCATCTTCGCGGCCCGCGCGGGCACGATGCCCTGCCAGCCGACGCCGCCGTCCATGATCCCCGGTATCTCCTGGATCTTGCGCGGCAGGACCTGCCCGATCTGGGCCAGCCCCGGCACCTTGACCCCGTAGAACCGCACCGGGTTGAACAGCATGATCACGCCGCTCCAGTTGATCAGCCAGCCGATCGCCCCCGTGAACACCGGGATCGTCGCCAACTGCAACCAGTCCGTCTCCGCGAGGACCATCACGCCCACACGCACCCCTCTCCCTCGTTGGGGCGCATGCTACGCCGTCGCGCCGACCGTGAAGTCGTACGTCACCCCGGTCAGCTCCTCGGAGACCTGCCACAGGCGCGCGGCGTCGGCCTCGTCGCGGGCCCGGCTGCTCGATCCGACGATCCGCGGATGGCCTCGCCCTTCCTGGAAGCCGTCCGGCCCGACGTAGGTGCTGGGCGGCAGATCCTCTGTCGCGGCGTAGAGCGTCGGCCAGGCGCCGGCCTCCTCGCTCTGGGCGACGATCTTGTTCAGCACGCCCATGATCGCGTCCTGGATGGACTCCGTGTGCGACTGCAGGTTGGTGGCGGCGTAGCCCGGGTGCGCGGCGGTCACCAGCAGGTCGCTGCCGGCCGCCGCGGCGCGGCGCTGCAGCTCGTAGGTGAACAGCAGGTTGGCCAGCTTGCTCTGGCCGTAGGCGCGCCAGCGGTTGTAGGAGCGCTCGCTCTGGAGGTCCTCGAAGTTCATCCGGCCGATCCGGTGGGCGCCGCTGGCGACGTTGGTCACGCGCGGGCTGTCGGACTGCAGGATCCGGTCCATGAGCAGCCCGGTCAGCGCGTAGTGGCCGAAGTGGTTGGTGCCGATCTGCAGCTCGAGGCCCTGCTTGGTGGTCCTCTTGGGCGTCCCCATGACGCCGGCGTTGTTGATGAGGACGTCCACCGGGCCGTTGACGGTGCCCGCGAACGCCAGCACGCTGTCGAGGTCGGCCAGATCCAGCTTGCGGACCTCGACGTCGCCCGTCATCTCCCGGGCGGCGGCGTCGCCCTTGGCGGTGTCGCGGCAGGCCAGGATGACCGTCGCCCCCGCCCGCGCGAGCTCCTTGGCCGCGGCCTTGCCGATGCCGCTGTTGGCCCCCGTGACGATGACCGTCTTCCCGTCCTGCGGCTTCAGGTCCGCGGCAGTCCACTTGCCCATGCGCGCATCCTACGGGCGCGTACCTCCTCATGGGCGATGATTGGCGCGTGACGACGGTCGACTTCCGCCTGCTCTTCGAACGGCTGCCGGGGCAGTACCTGATCCTGTCCCCGGACCTGACGATCATCGCCGTGAGCGACGCGTACGCCGCAGCCACCGCGATCCAGCGGGACGCCGTCGTCGGCCGGCACCTCTTCGACGTGTTCCCGGACAACCCCGACGATCCCGGCGCCGACGGCGTGCGCAACCTGCGGGCGTCGCTGGAGCGGGTGCTCAGGACCCGGCGCCCGGACTCGATGGCGGTGCAGAAGTACGACATCCAGCTGCCCGACGGCAGCTGGGAGGTCCGCCACTGGAGCCCCGCCAACACGCCCGTCCTCGACGACGACGACAACGTCCGGGTGATCGTCCACCAGGCCGAGGACGTCACCGAGTTCGTGCGCCTGCAGGCCGACCGCACCGAACTGCGGCAGGAGACCGCGCGGATGGAGCAGGAGATCCTGCGCCGCTCGGGCGAGCTGCAGCAGGCCAACGACGACCTGCGCGCCGCCAGCGCCGCGAAGACCGACTTCCTGTCGCGGATGAGCCACGAGCTGCGCACGCCGCTGAACGCGATCAGTGGTTTCAGCGAGCTGCTGGAGGAGCTCGCCGCCGGCCCGGAGAGCAAGGAGTGGGCGCGGATCGTCCGCCGCGCCGCCCACCACCTCACCACCCTCGTCGACGACGTGCTCGACATCTCGCGCATCGAGGCCGGCCGCCTGTCGATCTCCATGGAGTCCGTGCCGCTGGCCGGCATCGTCGACGACGCGATCACCGTCACCAGGCCGCTTGCCCAGGCCAACCACGTGATCCTCCACCCGGCCCAGCACGAGGGCGGCGCGGGCTACGTCTTCGCCGACGGCCAGCGGCTCAAGCAGGTGCTCATCAACCTCCTGGTCAACGCGATCAAGTACAACCGGCCGGCCGGCGAGGTGTTCGTCACCGTCCGCCCGGCCGCGCGCAACCGGGTCGCCATCGCCGTGCGGGATACGGGCAACGGCATCGACGCCCCCGACCTGCGGCGGCTGTTCGTCCCGTTCGAGCGCCTCGGGGCCGAGAACAGCGGCGTCGACGGCGCCGGCCTGGGCCTGGCGCTGTCGCACAACCTGCTCGAGGCGATGGGCGGCGGCATCGACGTCGCCAGCGTCCCGGGCGTGGGCAGCACCTTCACCGTCGAGCTGCGTGGGGCCGAGATGCCCTCGGCCGACACGCGCCACGAGGGCAGGGGCGACCTCGAGCCCCGCACGTACGACGGCGGGCCGCGCACGCTCCTCTACATCGAGGACACGAGCACCAACCTCCGCCTCGTGGAGGCGATCCTCAAGCGCCGGCCGAGCGTGACCGTCATCCCGGCGATGCTCGGCAACCTCGGCCTCGATCTGGCCCGTGAGCATCTGCCGGACATGGTCCTGCTGGACCGCCACCTGCCCGACATCCTGGGCACGGAGGTCCTGGCGAAGCTGCGTGAGGACGCGTCGACCGCCGCGATCCCGGTGGTGATGCTGAGCGCCGACGCCACCAGCGAGGATCGTGAGGAGATCGTCGCGGCGGGCGCGCACGCCTACCTGACCAAGCCGGTTCGCGCGGCGACACTGCTGGGGGTGGTGGACGAGCTCATCGGGGGCGCCTGACCGCAGGACGGCGGACGGCATCCCTCTCATATGCTGCTGGAACTGTGCCCACCACCCCGTCCGCCCAGTTCTCCCTGACGATCCGCGTGGAGATCGATCACAAGCCCGGCATGCTCGGCCAGGTAGCGGGCGCGATCGGCAAGGCCGGGGGCATCATCGGGGCGGTTGACCTCGTCGAGGTGGCCGACGACAAGCTGCTGCGCGACATCACCGTCGACGCCGCCGACCAGGGTGACTGGGACGCGATCATCGCCGCGATCGACGCTCTCGACGGCGCCCGCGTCGTGGACACGACCGACCGCACCTTCCTGCTGCACGTCGGGGGCAAGATCGAGCAGCACAACAAGTCGCCGCTGAAGACGCGCGACGACCTCTCGATGGCCTACACCCCGGGTGTGGCGCGCGTCTGCCGCGCGATCGCCGAGGACCGCGACAAGGCCTTCCAGTACACGATCAAGCGCAACACCGTGGCCGTCGTCTCCGACGGCACCGCGGTGCTGGGGCTGGGCGACATCGGCCCCGAGGCCGCGATGCCGGTGATGGAGGGCAAGGCGATGCTCTTCAAGGAGTTCGCCGGGGTCGACGCGTTCCCGATCTGCCTGAACACGAAGGACACCGAGGAGATCATCGAGACCGTCAAGCGCATCGCGCCGACGTTCGGTGGCATCAACCTCGAGGACATCAGCGCGCCGCGCTGCTTCGAGATCGAGGACCGGCTGAAGGCCGAGCTGGACATCCCCGTCTTCCATGACGACCAGCACGGCACCGCCGTCGTCGTCCTCGCCGCGCTGCTGAACGCGTGCAAGCTGACCGGCCGCGACCTCATGGACCTCAAGGTCCTGGTCACCGGCCTCGGCGCCGCGGGCGTCGCGGTCACCAAGATCCTCATGGCCGCGGGCGTGCGCAACATCATCGGCGCCGACTCGCAGGGCCTGCTGTCGACCGAGCGCGCCGACTACCTCGACGGCTCGATCAACTCCATGAAGAAGTGGTACGCCGAGGTCACCAACCCGGAGAAGGTCAGCGGTCCGCCGGCCAACGCGCTGGACGGCTGCGACCTGTTCATCGGCCTGTCGGGCGCGAAGATCTTCCCGGCCGAGGCGCTGTCGGCGATGGCCAAGGACGCGATGGTGTTCGCCATGGCCAACCCCAACCCGGAGGTCGCGCCCGAGGAGGCCGCGCCCTACGCGCGGATCATCGCCACGGGCCGCAGCGACTACCCCAACCAGATCAACAACGTCCTCTGCTTCCCGGGGATCTTCCGCGGCGCGCTCGACGTGCGCGCGGTGCAGATCACCGAGAACATGAAGATGGCCGCCGCCCGCGCGATCGCGAAGATCGTCACCGACGGCGAGTTGCGCGAGGACTACATCATCCCGTCGGTGTTCAACCGCGACGTCGCCTCCGCGGTGGCCGACGCGGTCGCCAGCGAGGCCCGCGAGTCGGGCGCCGCGATGGCCGAGGAGCACTCCATCGGCTTCGCCCCGGCGGACGCCGAGCGCCTTCGCGCAGGCTGACGCCCGGCGCCCGCCGAGCGCCTTCGCGCAAGCAGGCGTCCTGCGCCCGCGTCAAGGGGCTTCTCACAAAAGTCTCAGAGGCACCGCAACTCCTGTCGGAGAGGTGGTGTTGTGGCGGTCATGCAGAGGCGATCTGGTGGGGTCCTGGCTCTGGCGGCGGCGCTCGCCCTCGCGCTGGCGCCGGCGGCCGACGCCAAGGTGGCGGCGTCGGCCGCCCGTAGCGCGCTCCCCGCCTTCGGGACGTGCAAGGCGCTGCTGAACTTCGCCAAGGCCGGTGCGCACCGCACCGACGGCCGGCCCGGCGTCCCGCCGCGCGCGATCGCCGGCGACGTGACGCCGCTGACCACCCCGGCGCCGCAGCCCATGTCCTCGACGGCCGAGGGCGGCGCAGGTCCGGGCGCCCCGCAGCCCGCTCCGGCCGCCGCCACGCCGACCGCGGCGAAGGCCGAGGACAGCGCGTCGTTCTCCGGCACGAACAACCAGGAGACCGACGTCGACGAGCCGGACCTCCTCAAGACCGACGGCCGGACGATCATCGCCGTCACCGACCAGACGCTGCAGGTCCTCGACGTCAGCGGCGCCTCCCCCGCGCTGGTGGGCCAGCTGCGCCTGGAGGGCTACGGCCACCAGCTGCTCTGGCGGGGCGACAGCGTCCTGGTCATCGCCAAGGACGGCGGCTTCGCCTACCCCGTGTCGGGTGGCCCCGGCGGCCCGGTCGCGTCGATCGCGGCGCCGTACCCGGGCCGCGGCAAGACGATCGTCACCGAGGTCTCCATCGCCGACAAGGCCAAGCCCGTCGTGAAGCGGACGATGACGATCGACGGTGACTTCGTCGACGCCCGTCAGAACGGCGGCACGGCGCGGCTGGTCATCGACAGCGCGCCGGACCCGATCCAGCCCGAGGGTGACCAGACCGCCGACGACGCGGTCAACGACACGACGGCCACGGACTACCTCGGCGGCACCGTCCTGCGCAGCAACGTGTCCGGCAGGACGTTCAACCGCCAGCTCGTGAAGTGCAACCAGGTCCGCCACCCGCGCTCCTTCAGCGGCCTCGACGTCCTGACGATCATGACCGTCGACCTCGACAAGGGCCTGTACTCGCTGGACCGCGACGGCATCATGGCCGGCGCCCAGGTGGTCTACGGCTCCGACGGCGCCCTGTACGTCGCCTCCAACACGTGGTCGGCCGCCGCCGAGTCCGGGCGGTCGCTGCCGCGCCGCGCGCGGACGGAGATCCACAAGTTCGACATCTCCGACCCCGACCGGACCACCTACGCGGCGTCCGGCACCGTCGACGGCTACATCCTCAACCAGTACGCGATGTCGGAGTACCAGGGGCACCTGCGCGTCGCCTCGACCGAGGACCCGCTGTGGTTCACCGGCAGCGACGTGCCGGAGGACCAGCAGCAGAGCGGCATCACGGTGCTCAAGCAGGAGGGCACGACGCTGAGGGCGACCGGCCGCATCCGGGGCCTGGGCATCAATGAGCGCATCTACGCGACGCGCTTCCTCGGGGACCGCGGCTACGTCGTCACGTTCCGGCAGATGGACCCCCTGTACGTGCTGGACCTGGCCGACCCGGCCCGGCCCGTCCTGAAGGGCGAGCTGGAGCTGCCCGGCTTCTCCTCCTACCTGCACCCGGTCGGCGGCGACCGCCTGCTGGGCATCGGCCAGTCCGGCTCGGCGGCCGGCGCGGCGGCGTCGCTGTTCGACGTCTCCGACCCGGCCGCTCCCAAGCGGGTCTCCCAGCTGGCGTTCGGCAACGGCTCCTTCCAGGTCGCCAACGACTTCCACGCCTTCCTCTACTGGGGCGCGACGAAGCTGGCGGTGCTGCCGCTTTCGACCTATGCCTACGACGAAGGCAGGTCCAGCAGCTTCACGGGTGCCGTCGGCCTGCGGGTCGGGGACGCCCTGTCGGAGGTCGGGCGGGTCACGCATCCGGCCAACGAGCAGCCGGGCTACGCGTCCTACACCCCGACGATCTCGCGGGCCCTCGTCATCGGCGACGCGGTGTATACGTTGTCCTACGCGGGTATCGCCAAGTCCACGCTCTCCAACCTCGCGCCCATCGGATTCACCCCGTTGAAGGCCGCGCCCGTACCCCAATCATGAAGATCACCATCACCGGGGCCACCGGCCTGATCGGGACGCGCCTCGTGGCCGACCTCGTCGCCCGCGGCGACGAGGTGACCGTGCTGTCGCGGTCGCCGGAGAAGGCCAAGGCTCGTCTGAAGGTCGACGCCGTCGCGTGGGACCCGCTCTCCGAACCGTGCCCGGCGTCGGCGCTGGAGGGCCGCGACGCGGTCATCCACCTGCTCGGCGAGCCTGTGGCGCAGCGCTGGAACGCCAAGGTCAAGGACGCGATCCTGGAGTCCCGGGAGACCGGCACCCGCAACCTCGTCGCGGGCCTGCAGGCCCTGGACTCCGGACGCCCGCAGACGCTGGTGTCGTCGTCCGCCACCGGCTACTACGGCCCGCACGGCGACGAACCGGTCGACGAGTCCACGCCCGCCGGGGACGACTTCCTGGCCGATGTGTGCGTGCGCTGGGAGCGCGAGGCGGACGCCGCGGCCGAGCTGGGCCTGCGCGTCGTCCACATCCGGACGGGCATCGTGCTCGACAAGAGCGGCGGCGCGCTGAAGACGATGCTCCCGCCGTTCAAGATGGGCGTCGGTGGCCCGGTCGCGGGCGGCAAGCAGTACATGCCCTGGATCCACG
>CAYUDT010000099.1:0-18001 GCA_964443695.1 uncultured Conexibacter sp.
ACCGGCCGTTCAAGTGGGTCTCCAAGACCGGCGTCTTCAAGGTGCCGTTCGTCGGGTGGAACATGCGCCTCAACGGCTACGTCCCGCTGCTGCGCGGTGACCGCGAGTCGGTCGTGGCGATGCTGAAGCGCTGCTCGGAGCTGCTGGAGCAGGGCAGCCCCGTGCTGTTCTTCCCCGAGGGCACCCGCACCGACGACGGCGAGCTGCGCCCGTTCAAGGACGGCGCCTTCGAGCTGGCCGTGCAGCACCAGGTGCCGCTGATCCCGATCGCGGTTCACGGCACCCGGCAGGCCCTCCCGAAGTCCGGCTACGTGCTGCGCGACCACATCGACGCGCGCGTCGAGGTCCTGCCCCCGCTGGACCCCGCGGACTTCCCCTCGGTCGCGGCCCTCCGCGACGAGGCCCGCCGCCTGATCGCCGCGGCCCTCGAGCGCGCCAAGACCGTCGCCTGACCGCGCTTCGCACGGCCGGCGGCGCCCGAGGTATGTTCGCCTCGTGGGTCGCCGGGCAATCTGCTTGGCCATGCTCGCGACGGCGGCGTGCTGCGGCACCGCCGACGCGGCACCGGTCACGGAGTCGGGATACGTCGCGATGGCCGACGGCGTCAAGCTGCGCTACACGGTCGTGCGGCCGGCGGACAGCGGGCGGTTCCCGGTCGCGATGAAGTACGACGGCTACTGCGAGGGCACCGACCCGATGACCTGCAACGAGGGTCAGCAGGCAGCCGCGCTGCTGAAGGCCGGGTACGCGGTGGCCGGGGTCAGCGTCCGCGGCACGGGGTGCTCGGAGGGGCAGTTCGACCTGCGCAGCGAGCTGGAGCGGACCGACGGCGTCGCCGTCGTGGAATGGGCGGCGCGCCAGCCGTGGTCCACGGGCAAGGTCGGCCTGTTCGGCGACTCGTTCCCCGGCCTGACGCAGCCGCGCGTCGCGGCGTCGCACCCGAAGGGGCTGGCGGCGATCGCGCCGTGGCAGATCGTCGACGACCTCTACCGCGACGTCGCGTACCCCGGTGGCCTGGCCAACTACGAGTTCGGGGTCTTCTGGGGCATCTACAACCAGCCCGCCGCCGCGGCCGGCAGCGCCGCGACCGGGACGCAGGCCGGGGACCCGCAGTGCGCGCAGAGCGCGCTGGCGCAGGCGACGGTCAACCCGGCCACGAACATCTTCGTCGCGGCGATGCAGCACGCCTACGTCGACCCGTTCTGGACGGCGCGCGCCGTCGGCGACGCCGCCGGCCGGATCGAGGTGCCCGCGCTGGCCTGCACGTCCTGGCAGGACGACGAGGTCGGCAGCCGTGCCGCATGGACGCTGTTCCCGCGCCTGGATCCGCAGCGCCTCTGGATGATCGGCACCAACGGCCACCACGGCCTGTGCGCGTTTTCGGCGGCGACGACCGCGCAGCTCGTGCGCTTCTTCGACCGTTACGTCAAGGGCCTGGACAACGGCTTCGAGACCACCCCGCACACGCAGCTGTGGCACGACACCACCGACGCGACGGACGCCAGGCCGGGCTGGGTGACGTCGGGTGGCGCCTGGCCGCCGCGCACCAGCGAGCACCGGTTGTTCCTCGGCACCGGCGGGGCGTTGCGCGATGTGGCGCCGTCCGCGAGCGAGCCGGCGGACACCTACGTGTCCCCCACCGTCTCCGCGGGCACCGAGAACGGCATCGCCTTCGGTCAGGCCGGACGCCTCTGGAAGCTGCCCGGCGTACCGCCCGGCGGCGCGCAGGCCTACACGACGCCGAGGCTCCAGCGCGACGCGGAGCTGCTCGGGCCGGCCAGCCTGGATCTCTGGCTCTCCTCCACGGCGACCGACACGAACCTGCAGGCCACGATCACCGAGGTCCGCCCCGACGGCCAGGAGGTCTACGTCGCGCGCGGCTGGCTGAACGCCACGGAGCGCAGGCTCGACGAGCGCACCAGCACCGCGGTGATGCCCGAGCACACCCACCTGCAGCGCGACCTGCAGCCGCTCACCCCCGGCGAGCCGACGCTCATCCGCGTCGGCGTCTTCCCGTTCGACTACGTCTTCCGCGTCGGCTCCCGGATCCGCGTCATCGTCGACACCCCGAGCCAGACCGGCGGCTGGAACCTCGAGCCGGTCGCCAACGCTGGGGTCAACACCATCCTCCACGACGCCGCACACCCGTCGGCCCTCGTCGTCTCCACGCTGCCGGGCGGCACCGCGAGGGCCGGCCATCCGGCCTGCGACACCGTCCTGAACCAGCCCTGCCGGCCCGACGCCTACCCGGCGTCCGCGCCCGCGGGCGAGCTGCCCTGGCCCACGGCAGCGGCCGCCACGGGGAACTGCCGACCCCACGGCATCCGGGTCCGCCTGCGCCGCGCGCCACGGCGCGACTCGCTGCGGTCCGCGACGATCGCGGTCGACGGCAAGATCGTCAGGCGGATTCGCGGCCGTGGGATGTCCCGCCTGGTGAAGCTGCGCCCGGTGCCCCCGAAGGCGTTCCGGGTGACCATCACGCTGCGGACCACCAAGGGCCGGACGCTGCGCAGCGTCCGGCGTTACCGCGCCTGTCGCTGACGGGGCGCGGGACTCGTCAGCCGCGGCGCATGAGCCGCGCGACGGCGGCCATGAGCTCGTCGGTGCGGTCCTCCTGCTTGCCCTCGGGCGCGTGGATGACGCAGTGGCGGGCATGATGGTCCATGAGGCCGAGCGCGACCTTGTCCAGCGCTGCCTGCACGGCGCTGATCTGCGTCAGGACGTCGATGCAGTAGCGGTCTTCCTCGACCATGCCCTGGATGCCGCGGATCTGGCCCTCGATGCGGCGCAGGCGCTTGTGGAGTTGGTCCTTGTCGGCGGAGTAGCCGCGCGTTTCGGTGGCCATGCAATTCATTCTAGCAATACCCCCCAGGGGTGTGCTACCGTTCCGCTCCAGATACCCCCCACCCCTATCTGAGAGGACACCGACATGAGCAACGAGACCACGTACACCGTCAAGGGCATGACCTGCGAGCACTGCGTCGCCAGCGTCCGCGAGGAGGTCTCCGAGGTCGCCGGCGTCACCGGCGTCGACGTGGACCTCGCCTCCGGCCGCGTGGTCGTCAGCGGCGACGCGGATGATGCGGCCGTGCGGGCCGCGGTCGACGAGGCCGGCTACGAGGTCGTGGGATGAGCGCCGCCCCTGTGAGGCTCGCCGTGTTCGCGGCGCTGCTGGCCGTCGTCTTCGGCGGCGCCGCGCTGCTGGGCGGGGCCGTCGGTCCCGAGCCCAGCACCGCCGACGAGCCGGCGCACGACGCCGAGCCCGCCGGACACGACGGCATGACCCCGACGCACGGCGACGAAGGTGGCCACGACACGGCCGCCACCGGGAGCGCCTCGCTGCCCGGCCTCGCGGTCGCCGCCGACGGGCTGCGGCTCGCGCTGGACCGCACGACCGTCGCCGGCGGCCGCCGGCACCTGAGCTTCCGCATCATCGAGGGCACCGACACCGTCGTGCGCGACTTCGACGTCGAGCACACCAAGCGCCTGCACCTCATCGTGGTGCGCCGCGACCTGCAGGGCTTCCAGCACCTGCACCCGACCATGGATGCGCAGGGCCGCTGGACCGCCGAGGTCGACGTCGCGCGCGGCGGCACCTACCGCGTGTTCGCCGACTTCGCCGTCGACGGCGTCAAGCGCACCCTCGGCGCCGACCTGCAGGTTCCCGGCACCTTCGTCCCACAGGCCGTCCCCGCCCCGTCGGACACGACGACCGACGACCACGGCCTGACCGTCCGGCGCCACACCGACGGCGGTACCGTCTCCTTCGACGTGCTCCGCGACGGCCGTCCCATCAACGACGAGCTCGAGGACTACCTCGGGGCGAAGGGCCACCTGGTGACCCTGCGGACCGGCGACCTCGCCTACCTGCACACCCACCCCGACGGCGACCGGCTCGCCTTCGCCGTCGACCTGCCCAGCGCCGGCACCTACCGCTCCTGGGTGCAGTTCCAGCTCGACGGTGTGGTCCACACCGCCGCCTTCACCGAGGAGGTCGACCGATGAGCGCCCAGGTCGAGTTGCCCATCACGGGCATGACGTGCGCCTCGTGCGCCAACCGGATCGAGCGCAAGCTCAACAAGCTCGACGGCGTCGAGGCCAGCGTCAACTACGCGACCGAGAAGGCCGCGGTGACCTACGACGAGGGCGCGGTGTCCCCGGAGCTGCTGCTCCAGACCGTCCGCGCCGCCGGATACGACGCCACCCTTCCCGCTACGGCCGAGGCCGAGGCCGGGGACGGCACGGCCGAGGACGCCGGCGAGCGCCACCTGCGGTCCCTGCGTGACCGGCTGGTGGTCAGCACCCTGCTCGCCGTTCCCGTCCTGTTGATCTCGATGATCCCGGGCCTGCAGTTCGACAACTGGCAGTGGCTGGCCTGGAACCTGGCCACCCCGGTGGTGCTCTGGGCCGGCTGGCCGTTCCATCGGGCCGCGTGGCAGAACCTCAAGCACGCGACGGCGACGATGGACACCCTCGTCAGCGTCGGCACCCTGGCCGCGTGGACCTGGTCGGTCGTCGCGCTCTTCTTCGGCGACGCCGGCATGTCCGGCATGACGATGAGCTTCGACCTCTTCCCGGACCGCTCGGCCGCGCTGGACGAGGTCTACTTCGAGGTGGCCTCGATCGTCATCACGTTCCTGCTGGCGGGCCGCTACTTCGAGGCCCGGGCCAAGCGCAGGGCGGGCAGCGCGCTGGCCGCGCTGCTGGAGCTCGGCGCCAAGGACGTCGCCGTCCTCGACGACGACGGCACCGAGCGCCGGGTGGCGATCGGCGACCTGCGCAGTGGCGACCGCTTCATCGTGCGACCGGGCGAGAAGGTCGCCACCGACGGTGTCGTCGAGCAGGGCACCAGCGCCGTCGACCAGTCGCTGCTGACGGGTGAGTCCGTCCCGGTCGAGAAGGCGCCGGGCGACGAGGTCGTCGGCGCCACCGTCAACGTCGGCGGCCGCCTGGTCGTGCGGGCGACGAAGGTCGGCAACGAGACCGCCCTCGCCCAGATCGCCAAGCTCGTCACCGACGCGCAGACCGGCAAGGCACCGGTGCAGCGCCTGGCCGACCGCATCAGCGGCATCTTCGTGCCGGCCGTCCTCGTCGTCGCCGCGGGCACCCTCGGCTTCTGGCTGGGCACCGGCGAGAGCGCGGCGTTCGCGTTCACCGCCGCCGTAGCCGTGCTGATCATCGCGTGCCCCTGCGCGCTCGGTCTGGCCACGCCGACGGCACTGCTGGTGGGCACCGGTCGCGGCGCCCAGCTCGGGCTGCTGATCAAGGGCCCGGAGGTCCTCGAGTCCACCCGCCGCGTCGACACGATCGTGCTCGACAAGACCGGCACCGTGACCACCGGCAAGATGACCCTCGTCGACGTCGTCGTCGACGCCGGCACCACCCGCGCGGAGGTCCTGCGGCTCATCGGTGCCGTCGAGGACGCCTCCGAGCATCCCGTCGCGCAGGCGATCGCCCGTGGGGCGAAGGCCGAGGTCGGAACGCTGCCCGCGGTCGAGGGTTTTGCCAACCGCGAGGGTCTCGGAGTGGAGGGCACCGTCGACGGCCATGGCGTGGTCGCCGGCCGGCCGGCGCTGCTGGCCGACTGGGGCATCGCCGTGACCGGCGAACTGGCCGCCGCCAAGCAGGCCGCGGAGGCCGCGGGGCAGACGGCCATCGTCGCCGCGTGGGACGGCCGGCTGCGGGCGGTGATCGTCGTCGCCGACACGCCGAAGGAGACCTCGGCCGAAGCGATCCGCCGGCTGAAGCAGCTCGGACTGCGTCCGGTCCTGCTGACCGGCGACAACACCTCGACCGCCGAGGCCGTGGCCCGGCAGGTCGGCATCGACGAGGTCATCGCCGAGGTCCTCCCGTCCGACAAGGCCGACGTCGTCAGCCGCCTGCAGGCGGAGGGCCGCGTCGTGGCCATGGTCGGCGACGGCGTCAACGACGCACCGGCCCTGGCCCAGGCGGACCTGGGGCTGGCCATCGGCACAGGGACCGACGTGGCGATCGAGGCATCCGACCTGACCCTGGTCTCCGGCGACCTCCGCGGCGCAGCCGAGGCGATCCGCCTCTCGCGCAAGACGCTCCGCACGATCAGGACCAACCTGTTCTGGGCCTTCGCCTACAACGTCGCGCTGATCCCCGTCGCTGCCGCCGGGTTCCTGAACCCGGTCCTCGCCGGCGCCGCGATGGCCGCCTCCAGCGTGCTGGTCGTGTCAAACTCGCTGCGGCTGCGGAACTTCCGCCCTCTCCGCTGACCGACGCGCGCGGCGCCTCTCGCGGGGCTCCGCGCGCCCTCACAGATACCCAACCCCCGTTCCCTTTACAGGAGTCCGATCCACCATGTCTGCACATCCCAAGCGCTGGGCGGCCCTCTGGGTCATCGCCCTCGCCCAGTTCATCGTGATCATGGACACGTCGATCATCGGCGTGGCCCTGCCCGAGATCCGCCAAGACCTCGGCTTCACCCCGGAGAACCTCTCCTGGGTCTTCAACGCCTACGTCGTCGCCCTCGGCGGCCTGCTCCTGCTCGGCGGCCGGCTGTCGGACCTCTTCGGGGCCAAGCGCGTGTTCACCACCGGGTGGGCCGTCCTCGCCGCCGGCTCGCTGCTGGCCGGGCTCGCGGACTCCGTCGGATTGGAGATCGCCGCGCGCGCCTCCCAGGGCGTGGGTGCCGCGCTCATCGCCCCGTCCGCGCTGACGCTGCTGATGATGCTCTTCGGGCACGACCCCAAGGAGCTCATGAAGGCGTTTGCCGTCTACGGCGCCGCTGCGCCGGCCGGCGGCACCGCCGGGGTGTTCCTCGGCGGCGTGATCACCGAATGGGCCTCCTGGCCGTGGGTCTTCTACATCAACCTCCCGATCGCCCTGCTCGTCCTCGCCGTCACCCCCGGGCTCATGCCCGCCGGGACCCGGCAGCGTGGTTCGATCGACCTCGTGGGCGCCGCGCTGGCCACCGCGGGCCTCGCCGCCACGGTCTTCGGCGTCGTGCGCGCTCCCGATGAGGGCTGGGGCTCGGCTCCCACGCTGCTGACCATCGCGGGCGGCCTCGTCGCGCTCGGCCTGTTCGTCGCCGTCCAGGCCTCCCGGCGGCAGCCGCTGATGCAGCTGTCCATCCTGCGTGCCCCCAACCTCGCCGCAGCCAACCTCGCGCAGGTCCTGCTCGGAGCCGCCTGGATCCCGATGTGGTTCTTCCTGAACCTGTACCTCCAGCAGGTGCTCGGCTACGGCGCCTTCGCGGGCGGCGCCGCGCTGCTGCCGATGACCGCCGCCATCATGCTGATGATGGTCGTCGTGGCCCCTCGCGTCGCGGCGAGGTTCGGCCCGAAGCACACCATCGTCGTCGGCCTGCTCGCCCTCGCCGCCGGCATGATCGTCCTGTCGCTGGTCCGTCCCGACGGGACGTTCGCCACCGACGTCCTGCCCGCCTCGCTCATCGCCGCCGTCGGCATGGGCCTCGCGTTCATCCCCTCCCTGAGCACCGCCATCCAGTCCGCCAGGCCCGAAGAGGGCGGGCTGGCGTCCGGCATCGTCAACACCAGCTACCAGGTCGGCTCCGCGCTGGGCCTGGCGGTGATGACCGCTGTCGCCTCGGCGCAGGGGGCCGATCGGCTCGACGACGTGCAGCATCTCACCGACGGCTACTCCGCCGCGTTCCTCGGCGCCGGCGCGCTGGCCCTCGTCGGCGCGCTCCTGGCCGCGGCGCTGCTGCGCACCGCCCCGGCGCCGTCGGAGCAGGCCTCGCGCGACGACGGAGCGGACCTCGTGGCCGCCTGACCGATGGGCCCCGCGCAACCGGCCACCGGACCGGTGTGAGGCAGGCGGGCGCGTGGTCCTCACGCGCCCGTCTTTGCCTTGGCAGGGGCTCCCACCGGGTCGGCCCCTCCCTCCACGGGAACCCACCGGCAGGGCTACAGCGGCAACTTGGACTCCGGAGCCATGCGCGTGGCGGCCTTCCAGCCGCCGAAGGTGGCAATGACGTCGGCCACCGACGGAAGCTGCGGGTCGTCGGCCGCGCGCTGGGCGTAGTCGAGCATGCGCAGGCGGCCGACCGACGGGCACCCCTGCGCCCGTGCCGCCTCGCGCAGTGCGGCCATCACCTCGTCGCGCTCGCGCACCGCGCCGTCAGAGCGCGCGGCCCTGCCGCGCAGGATCCCAGCAGCGCTGGAATGGGCGCGCTCGCCGGCCTCCGCCGATGGCGTGTCGGTGGCCCGGCCCCGGCCGATCACCAACAGGCACGCCGGGCAGCGGCCCGCCGGCGGCGGGGACACCGATCGCGCGATCTCCATCGCGCAGTGTGGACAGAACCACGGCTTCAACAATTCCACGCTCCTCGTGGATCGCAGCTGACCGCGTGGCCCGGTCCCGGTGTCACCCCGGACGCCTGCCCCTAGAGGCGGTGCAGCGGCCGACCGGCCGCCAGACGTTTGATGCTAGTGCCGGCTCGGCCGCCCACGACGTCGCTCGTCTGACACCACCGTCCGTTCGCGACCGGGCAACGTCCGGACCCTGGCCCGGTTGGTCCGCCATCCGCTGCCCGCAACGACGGACGGCCCACCGGCGCGGTCGCGCGTGACTCGCCGCGCCACACCCGGAGAGTCAGGACTCGGGAGTGAAGCGCACCGGCAGCGACCGGTTCTGGTTGAGGAACATCGCGCGGACGCGGATGGGGTCCCCCGCCATCTCGATGTCGGGAAAGCGGCGAAGGGTCTCCTCCAACCAGATGGCGAGCTCCAGGCGAGCGAGGTTCGCGCCCAGGCAGAAGTGGCGACCGCCGGCGCCGAAGCCCTGGTGCTGCTTGAGCGCTGCGCGGCGGATGTCGAAGGCCTGCGGGTGGTCGAAGACCGTTTCGTCGCGGTTGCCGGAGACGTACCAGAGGGCGACCTTGTCGCCGGCCGAGATCGTCTGCCCGTGCAGGTCGACGTCACGCGTCGCCGTGCGCGCCATGTAGGCGAACGCCGGGAAGCAGCGGATGATCTCCTCCACCGCGTCGGAGAGGACCTCGCGGCCACCGTCGCGCAGGAGCTCGAACTGCCGGCGGTCCTCCATCAGGGCCTGCATGCCGGAGGAGTAGGTCGCCCGCGTGCTGTCGTTGCCGGCGGCCATGAGCAGGACGAAGAAGGCGACGATCTCGGCGTCGCTGAGCTTGTCGCCGTCGATCTCGGCGTGGGCCAGCGCGCTCAGCAGGTCGTTCTCGGGGTGCTGCTCGCGCAGCGCCTTCATCGTGATGATGTATTCCCACGCCTCGGCGAACGAGGCCATCGCGTCCTCCCAGTTGGGGCGCAGCGCCGGGTCCTCGAAGTTGGTCAGGACGTTGGTCCACTCGACCAGGCGCGCGTCGTCGGCCTCGGGGGTTCCCAGCAGCGAGCCGACCACCCGCGCCGGCACGGGCTGCGCGACATCGACGATGAGGTCGCACTCGCCCTGCGCGGCCACCCGGTCCAGCACCCCGGACACGATGCGCCTGATGTGGTCGGCGTGCTCGTTGACCCTCCGCGGGGTGAACGCCCGCTGCACGAGACCCTTGATGCGGTCGTGGCGGGGCGGGTCCATCCCGATCATCATCTGCTGCAGCATCTCGAGGGGGATGCCGATGTCGTTGATCGCGACGAAGCCCTTGCGCTCGGACGAGAAGGTCTCCCAGTCGCGGCTGATCGCGTGGATGTCGGCGTGGCGCGTGATGGACCAGATGCCCGGGTCGTCGGGCCAGTCGGCCATGGGGCTCCAGTGCACCGGCGCGTCCTGGCGCATGCGCGCGAACAGCTCATGCGGAGGGGTCGGGTCCCACAACGAGAGGTCGGAGATGTCGACCTGCGTGAGGTCCTCGGCAACGGCAGGGCTCATGGTGCTCTCCGCGGTGGTCGGTGGCCGCGCAGCCCTTCGATCCTCGCCCGAGGCCGAGCGCAGGACCTGTGTCGACCGCACGAAGCCCGCGCACCGCCTTGGACGCGTGCACAGCGACGGCGGCGTCAGCGGCGGAGGGTCGGTCCCGCCGCCGGCAGGACGGGCTCACCGATCGCATCGACGGCGGTCAGCGCGAGCTCCAGCTGCAGGCGCCGCTCGTCGATGGGCCGCCCAAAGAGCTCCTCGATGCGGTGGAGGCGGTAGAGCACGGTGTTCTTGTGGGTCCCGAGCCGCTCCGCGGCAACCCGGGCGTTGGCCCCGCTCTGCAGGAAGACGAGCGCCGTGTCCCGCAGCCGGGCCGTCGACGCGTCACCGGCCAGCAGTCCGCTGAGCTCCCGTTCGACGAAACGCCGTAGCGCGAGCTCATCGGTCGAGACGAGCGCGGCGACCTCGACGTCGGCGTGGCGCGTCAGGACCGACGGGCGCCGCGAGCGGAGCGCGATGCGCTGGGCTGCCAGGGCCTCCCTGTGGCTCTCCCGGAAGCCCTGGAGCCCGCGTTGGACCCGCCCGGCGGCGACCTGCAGGCCACGGGCCGGTGCGCCGGCCCATGCGTCGAGCGCGCTGAGGTCCACCGGCGTGTCGCTGCCGATCCACGCCCACAACCCACGCACCCCCGAGGCGGTGCTCAACAGCCGCCGCGTCCCGAGAGCCGCCCCGATGTCGCCGGCCAGTGCTTCCAGGCGCGCCGTGGCGTCCGCAGCCGGGGTGGCGTCGTCCGCCCAGAGCGCGAGCGCGACGTGGTGACGATCCAACTCGTAGGCGAGCACCTGCCCGGCGCGCGTCGCATCGTTCTCGGTGCCGCCGAGCACCGCGTGCACCATCTCCGACCGGCGGGGTCGACGCGCCGCGGACCCAGCGCTCGCGCTCCTCCTCGTACAGCGCGACCTGGTAGGCCACCATGGCCTCCATCCAGAGGCTGATCCGGCCCCACATCATCGTCAGGACCGACATCCGCACCGTCGGGTCGGCAATGCTGTTCTCGGCGACCTCGAGCGTCGCGTTCCAGAACTCGACCTGGCCGAGCCGGTAGACCTTCAGCAGGATCGGGAGGTCGTATCCGCGGCGGGCCAGCACGCGGGTGAACTCCATCGCGGCAACGGGCACATCGGGCTCACGCCAAGGGTCGTTGACCAGTGCCGGGAACAGCGAGCGGAGGCTCTCCCGCGCGAGCGCGTGGAGGTCCTCGCGGATGGCCGGCTCGTCAAGCTCGGGGATCTGGTGGGCGGCGTAGTCGCTGAGCCGGCGGGCCAGGTCGCCGAGCGCCTGCTCGTCGAGACCGTCGATGTGACGCTCGAGCCAGTCCTGGGCCTCGCCACGCGTACCCGTGCCCATCTCATGTCCTCTGCTTGGGTGCTGTGCCGAGCGCCGCAGACGGGACTCGACACCATGTCAGGGAGCGTACAACGCCTCGATCTCGCCCGCGTATCGCTCGGCGATGCCGCGGCGCTTGAGCTTCATCGTCGGCGTCAGCTCCGCGGAGTCCGCAACCCAGTCCACCGTCAGCAGCCGGAAGCGCTTGATCTGCTCGACGCGCGACAGCCGGGCGTTCGCCGCGGCGACGCCCTCGGCGACGGCGGCGATGACGTCCGGATCGGCACCCAGCGCAACCGCCGACGCATCGCTCCTGCCGTTCGCGGCGGCCCACGCCGCGGCGGCATCGGGGTCGAGGACGAGCAGCGCCACGTTGTAGGGCCTGGCATCCCCGATGACGCAGGCCTGACCGATCAGCGCGTGCGCAGCCTTGAGCCGCGCCTCGATGTTGGCGGGCGACATGTTCTTGCCCGCTGCGTTGATGATCAGCTCCTTCTTGCGGTCGACAATGCGGACGTAACAATCCTCGATGACCGCGACGTCTCCCGTCCGCAGCCAGCCGTCCGGGTCGATCGCCTCTGCGGTCCGCTCGGGGTCGCCGCGATATCCGCGCATGATGTTGCCTCCCCGGAGCAGGAGCTCACCATCGTCGGCGACGCGCGCCTCCATGCCCGCGAGGACGCGGCCGACGCTGCCGATGCGAATCGCCTCCGGAGGGTTGATGGTGCCGACGCCGGCCGTCTCGGTCATGCCCCAGCCCTCGCAGATGTGCAGGCCCAGGCCCGCGAAGTACTCGAGCACCTCGACCGTGATCGGCGCCGCCCCGGACAGCAGGTAGGTGGCCTGGTCCAAGCCCAGCCGGCGGCGCAGGGCGGACGCCTCCTCGGCGGACACGGCACGGGGGTCGGTGATGCCCTGGCTCTCGAGCGCCGCCTTGAGCTTCTCCCAGATGCGCGGGACCGCCACCCAGCACGTCGGACGGACCTCGGGCAGCACCGCCATGGCGCGGCGCAGATCGGCAACCGACGTGACGCAGGCGCCGGACACCAGCGCCTGGTAGTGGCTGATCAGGCGGTCGGCGATGTGCGCCGCAGGCAGGTAGGCCATCAGCCGCCCGCCGGGCACCGGCGGGATGACCTCGGCCAGGGCCCGCCACTGGAACATCAGGTTGCCGTGGGTCAGCTCGACGCCCTTGGGCGCCCCGGTGGTCCCCGAGGTGTAGATCAACGTCGCGACGTCATCGGGCCCGACCGAGCGCCAGGCCGCCTCGAGGTCGAACGACGGGTCGGCGCCGGCCTCGACCTGCGCCAGCGTCAGCGCTTCGGGGTGGCTGCCGTCGACGAGGATGACGTGCTCGACCGGGACGCCTGCGTCCATGATCGCGAGCACCGTGTCGAGGTGCGCGATGTCGGTGACGACGACGCGTGCGCCGGCGTTGCGCACCACGTGCTCGACCTGCTCCGGCGGGGACGTGTTGTAGATCGAGAACGGCGTGGCTCCGAGGTGCAGCGCCGCCGTGTCGACCAGGTTGAACTCCGGGCGGGGCGTGAGCATCAGCGCAACGGCCTCACCGTGCTGGACGCCGAGGGCCCGCAGCCCGGAGGCGATCGTCCGGACGCGCTCGGCGTACGCGCGCCAGGTGATCGCGACCCCCGCGCCCTCGGCACGGAGGGCGGGCCGGTCGGCGAAGGCGGAGGCGGTGTCCTGGAACGCCCCGCAGAGCCTTGCGGCGGCCAGGCCGGGAAGGGTGTCCTGCGTGGCAACGGTGACGCTCATGCTGTGGTGGTCGTCCTCGATCGGGTGACGGGCCGCCGACGATCCTCGGCGACCCGGCCGGCGCGATCTCGACACGCCCGTACAGAGATGGCCGGCCGATTTGGGCGCCTGCACAGCCCGCGGCGGTCTGCCCCACCTAGCGTGTGCGCTCGTGCCCGAACCTCGCCTCGCCATCGATCGCGGCGTCGCCACCGTCACCCTCAGCGACCCGTACGGGATGAACCCTCTCGACCCCTCCTCGCTCGCGGCCCTGCGCCAGGCGGTTGCCTCGGCGGTGGCGCGCGAGGACGTCGGTGCCATCGTGCTGCGCGCCGAGGCACGCGCCTTCTGCGCCGGTGGCGATGTCGAGTGGTTCGCGGCCGATGCCGACACCCTCCACGACGGCATCCTCGGACTGGCCGGCGACGGCGCCGCGCTCGTGCAGATGCTGCACCGGACGCCGAAGGTCACGATCGCCGCGGTGCACGGGGCGGTCGCCGGAGCAGGGCTGGGGGTCGCGCTGGCCTGCGACGTCGTCATCGCTGCCGAGCAGACCGCGTTCGCGACGGCCTACGCGCGCCTGGGCGCCAGCCCTGACCTCGGCGTCAGCTCTTTTCTCGTGCGCGACCTCGGCTACCGCCGCGCGCTGGAGCTGTGTCTGCTGGCGGAGACGTTCGACGCCGCCGACGCCCTGCGTCTGGCCTCGTCAACCACGTCGTGCCCCACGACGAGCTCGACGACACGACGGATCGCCTGGCCCGCCGGATCGCCGCCGGCCCGCGCATGGCAACCGCGGAGACGAAGCGGTTGCTGCGGATCGCCGCCGGGCGCGACCTGGATGCCCAGGTGCACGATGAGTTCTGCACGGTGGCCGACCTCAGCCGAACCGAGGACTGGCGCGAGGGCGTGGCGGCGTTCCGCGAGCGCCGCGACCCGCAGTTCGGCTGAGGCCGGAGACCGAGGTCAGCCGGTGCTGCTCACCGGCGCCTGCAGCAGGGACTTCAGAGGCGTGCCCGGGTCGGCCAGCAACCCGTGATCCGGCGACAGTCCCTCCGCGATGGCGCGCTTGCTGAACATGAACTCCTGCGGGCGGTTGACGCAGTCGGCGGCGATCAGCTGCCCGTCGCTGAAGTAGAAGCAGGCGAAGCCGCGGCCGGTCGAGGGGTCGCCGCGGAGCACGACCTCGTCGTAGCCGGCGCTGAGGCCGGCGATCTGGAGCTTCAGGTCGTACTGGTCAGACCAGAACCACGGCAGCGCGGAGATCGGCTTGTCCTGTCCGCAGATCGCCGCGCCCACGCTCTTGGCCTGCTCGACCGCGTTGGCCACGCATTCCAGCCGCAGGCGGCGGTCGTAGCGCGCGTCGAAGTGGTTGGCGCAGTCGCCCGCGGCGAAGATGTCGGGATCGTCGGTGCGTCCGTGCTCGTCGATGACGATGCCGTTGTCGACGGCCAGGCCGGCATCCTGCGCCAGCTCGACGTTGGGGACGACGCCGACGCCGACGATGACCAGCTCGGCCGCGATGAGCTCGCCGTCGGCCAACCGGACGCCGCTGACTGCGCCGTCGCCCTCGATCGCCGCGACGCCGACGCCGACGCGCAGGTCGATGCCCTCCTCGCGATGGATGCGGTCGTAGAAGGCCGAGATCTCCGGGGCCGTGACGCGTTGCAGGACGCGTTCGGCCACCTCGAGCACGGTGACCTCGATGCCGAGCTTGCGCAGCGAGGCCGCCGCCTCCAGACCGATGTAGCCGGCGCCGATGACGACCGCGCGCGTGGCCGTCGCAAGCGTGGCCCGGATGGCGTCGGTGTCAGCGGCGTTGCGCAGCTCGTGCACGCCTGCGAGGTCCGCCCCGGGCACGTTCAGCGGACGCGGCCGGGCTCCCGTGCAGAGCACGAGCTTGTCGTAGGCGACCGTCTCCCCGTCGTCCAACGCGACGGTCTGCCCGGCGCGGTCGATGCCCGTCACCCGGGCGTGACGGAAGACGACCTGCTCCTTCTCGTAGAACTCGGGCTTGCGGATGGGCAGGTCCTCGACGCTCGACTCCCCGGACAACAGGGCCTTGGACAGTGGCGGGCGCTGATAGGGCAGCGACGGCTCGTCACCGATCAGCAGGATCTGGCCGGCCCAGCCGTTCTGGCGCAGGCTTGCGCACAGCTGCGCGCTGGCGTGGCTGGCGCCGACGATCACGACGCGATCTGCGTGCATCGCGCGCTCCTAGACGGCCGATGCTTCTTCGGCGGGAGCGGCGGCGGCTTGGCTGTCGCCCTGCTTGGGCGTGAGCTGGACCATCATCCTGTCGTAGCCCTTGACGAAGTTGGACTGCACGTACTCGGGCTCGCCGACGACCTCGATCCTGTCGAACCGCTCGAGCAGTTCTTCCCACAGGATGCGCAGCTGCATCTCGGCCAGACGGTTGCCCATGCAGCGGTGCACGCCGAAACCGAAGGACATGTGGTTGCGTGCGTTCTTGCGGTCGATGATGAGCTTGTCCGCATCCTCGAACTTGCTCTCGTCGCGGTTGCCGGACGCGTACCACATGACCACCTGGTCACCCTTGCGGATGAACTGCCCGCCGAAGTGGACGTCCTGCTTGGCGACGCGGCGCATGTACGCCAACGGCGTCTGCCAGCGGATGATCTCCGAGACCATGTTGGGGATCAGCGACGGGTCGGCCTTCAGCTTCTCGAACTGGTCGGGGAACTTGTTGAGGGCGTAGACGCCACCGGACATCGAGTTGCGGGTGGTGTCGTTGCCGCCGACGATCAGCAAGGTCAGGTTGCCGAGGAACTCCATGGGCTTGTGGATCAGGTCCTTGGTGTCCTCGGACGTCTGCATCAGGGTGATGAGGTCGAAGCCGTCGGGCTCACCGGCCGCCCGGCGCGCCGCCTTGTCGTGCCACAGCGCCACGAAGCTCCGCGCAAGCTCCTCGGCGGCGGCGAACATGTCGTCCTGATGGGTCGTGCCTCCGGTGCCCTCGGCCGTCCCGCTGATCGTGTCCGACCAGTAGGTGAGCTTGTGCCGCTGCTCGTAGGGGAAGTCCAGCAGCGTGGCCAGCATCCGGCCGGTGATCTCCTTGGACACCGCCTGGACCCAGTCGAAGGGCTCGTCGGTCGGCAGGCCGTCGAGCACGTCCTGCACCCGCTCGCGGATCAGCGACTCCATCTCCTTGAGGTTCCGCGGCGCGACGACGCCCTGCACGGCCTTGCGCTGGACGTCGTGCTTGGGCGGGTCCATCGCGATGAACATCTCGATCTCCAGCGGCGGCTGGCCGAGGACGATGTACGGCTCGGCCGAGAAGACCTCGGGGTTGGAGTCGACGGCCTGGATGTCGGCGTAGCGCGTGATCGACCAGAACGGCCCGAAGGGGCTGTCGGCGAGGTAGTGGACCGGGGCCTCCTCGCGCAGCCGCGCGAAGTACGGGTACCACTTGCCCTGGCGGTTCATGAACGGGTTGCTGACGTCGATCTCGGTCAGCGGCACGTCGGCCGGGTCCGGGATCGGTCGCTCGGTGAAGACGAGGGGCTTGTCCAGGCCGGCCCGGCGCTTGGCCTTCTTGACGAGGTGCGCGGCCCGCACCTGCCGGTCGACCGGCACGGTCGCCTGGACCTTGTCGGTGATGGTGGCCTTGGCCTTGTTGAGCACGCTGGTGGTGGTCGTCATCGGTTCTCTCTCCGCCTGTGTTGGAACTGGCCGCCGGCTACATCTGGAACTCGGGAAGACGGACCTTCAGCCCGTCCAGGTTCTGGCACGCCTTCACCTGACACGCCAGCCGCGAGTTGGGGACGCACTCGGGCGACATGTCGACCATCTGGCTCTCCAGATCGGTGCGCGTGCCGGTGGTGGCGATCCAGGCGTCGTCGACGATGACGTGGCACGTCCCGCAGGACGCCTCGCCACCGCAGTCGCCGTCGATGCCCGGGATGCCGTTGCTCGTCGCGAGCTCCATGAGCGACTCGCCGTCGGTGAACTCGACGTCGTGGGCCGTGCCGTCGTGCTCGATGAAAGTGATCGTTCCCATTGCGTGTTCCTGCCGAGGTTGCCGAGTGGTTCGCGCGCCCCGGATCCACCCTCGGGCAATCCTTGACGCCGTGTCAAACTTACAGATGGCCCTTACACGCTGTCAACCCATGACGACAGGTCCACTTGTTGCCGGGACGACACCGCTCGTCCGGCTCCTTTACGGCTTGTCAAGCGCAAGCGTCCTGCTTGCCGGACAAGTTTCGTCGTATAGACTGCTGTCGTGGCCGTCCTCTCCCGCCGTTCCGTCGCCGCCGACACGCGACGCAACAACCGCGACGCGCTTCTCGCTGCGTCGGTCGGGCTCCTCGAGGCCGGCACGCCGTTCGCCGAGATCACGATCGATCAGATCGTCAAGGCCGCGGGACTGTCCCGCCCCACCTTCTACACGTACTTCCAGGACAAGCGGGCGCTCGTCCTGGAGCTCGGCCAGGGCCTGCTCGACGACGTCGCGGTCGCCGCAGACCCGTGGCTGCAGGGCCATGAGGGCGACGTCCGCGACACCCTCGCCGCCGTCCTCGACGTCTTCCGCAGCCACCGCGGGACGCTCGCCGCGCTGACCGAGGCGTCGACCTACGATCCCGAGGTCAACGACTTCTGGAAGGCCTTCCACCAGCGCTTCCAGAAGACCGCGACCACGCGCATCCGCTCCGGCGACCCCAAGCTCCCCGATGCGCGCGTCGACGCCCGCGCCTTCGCTCTGGTCTGGATGACCGAGCGCACGCTGACCGAGCTCATCGCCGGCGCCCCCGTCGACCAGGCCGCCCTCCTCGACGAACTCGCCCTCCTCTGGCGCGTCGCCGAGACGACCCCACGCTGACGTCGCGGACCCCGCTCCGATCCTGGCGAGCAGGGCGCTCGTCCGGTCCGGTCATCGCGGGAGGTGGCTCTCGGGCGGCGCGCCGCGGCACCTGTGTGCACTCAGTGGGCTCCCTGCCCAACATTGCACACGCCCGCCCGGTCCCAGACCCCGTGTGCACCCATTGGGCTCCCTGCCCAACCACTGCACACGCCCGCCCGGTCCCAGACC
>CAYUDT010000100.1:0-17743 GCA_964443695.1 uncultured Conexibacter sp.
GATCGACCAGACCGACGCGCTGACCCACCCGCGCCTGCCGGAGAACATCGACGGCAGGGCGACGACCGTGCCCAACGCGGCCTACCACGACGTCTCGCGCATGCGGCCCGGGCCCTACGTCGACAAGGTCGTCATCAAGAACTTCTTCTACAGCTCCGGTGACCTCACCGACCCGTCGCCCAAGGGCCGGCCGCCCCGCGTGCAGCAGGGACGCTCGTTGACGTTCGTCAACCGCGACGCGCCGCTGACGGAGCGCTTCCACACGATCACCGCATGCCGGGCGCCCTGCAACCTGGGCAGCGGCATCGGGTTCCCGCTGGCCAACGGTGCGGCGGACTTCGACTCCGGCGAGCTGGGCTACGGCCCGACGTTGAACGCGGCCAGCTACGCGCCCGGCAACGGCGCGCAGACGGTGCCGATGACCGCGGTGGTCGACGTGCCGACCGCCAAGGGCAACTGCAAGGCCGTCCCCGGGCTGGCCGGAGCGCTGGCCAACGGCTGCGTGGGGACCGTGGTCTACCGCACCCCGAAGACCCTGAAGCCCGGCAACTACACCTACTTCTGCCGCATCCACCCGTTCATGCGCGGGGCGTTCAAGGTCGTGCCCAAGCGCAAGAAGGCCTGAAGGATCACGACACCGCGCGGCGGGCGCTGACCACCGACCCGGGCCGCTCGGCCACGACGTCGGACCCCGGCCGGGCGAAGTCGTCCTTGCGCTTGACCAGCAGCCACTGGGGCTTCGCGCCGCCCGGCCGCGTGCGCTGCAGCGCAAACCCGCCCCGCAGCTTCTCGCCGTGCAGGACGAAGACCGCGTGCCCGCGGTCCAAGGCCTCCGGCCAGGCGACGCGGCCACCCTGCTCGTAGACCCCGCGGTCCCAGATCAGGACATGGTCGCTCTCGTGGTCGTTGTGGCCCATGGAGTGGTCCTCGACCTGGATGGCCATCCGCTTGGCGGCCGGGTCCAGCGACGGGCCCCTCGGCACCGCCCACGAGCGCATGACGCCGTCGACCTCGAGGCGGAGGTCGAAGTGGTGGGCGGTGGCCTGGTGCTCCTGCACGACGAAGACGCCGGCGGGCACTCCGCGGACGGCGAACTGCTCGTGGCCCTCGCCCTTGACGGTGGTCAGCTCGACGTCGTCGACGCGCGCCCCGGCCGGGCCGGTGCCGAGGAACGCGACGAGCTGTTCCAGCGCCTCCTGCGCTCCCTCGGCGTGGACCTGGACGCTGCCGTCCTCGCCGTTGCGCACCCAGCCCAGGACGCCGAGCTGCCGGGCGCGCTCGACGACGGAGGCGCGGAACCCGACGCCCTGCACCTGGCCGGTGACGACGGCGCGGAACCCGGGCGGCTTGGCAGGCATCGTGACCTCACGCTAGCGCGCGGTGGGGAAGTGCAGGCTCGCGTCGGCGGTGGTCGGCTCCGGCCAGCGCGTGGTGACGACCTTCGCGCGGGTGTAGAAGCGCACGCCCTCACGGCCGTGGACGTGGGTGTCGCCGAACAGCGAGGCCTTCCAGCCGCCGAAGGAGTAGAAGGCCATCGGCACCGGGATCGGGACGTTGACGCCGATCATCCCGACCTGCACCTCGTGCTGGAAGCGCCGCGCGGCGTGGCCGGACGCGGTGAAGATCGCGGTGCCGTTGGCGTACTCGCCGCCGTTGATCAGGGCGATCGCCTCGTCGAGCGTCTCGACGCGCACGATGCCGAGGACCGGTCCGAAGATCTCGTCGCGGTAGACGTCCATCCCCGGCGCGACGTGGTCCAGCAGGGTGGGCCCGACGAAGAAGCCCTCCGCGGGTTGCCCGGAGCGGCCGTCGAGCACCACCGACGCGCCGGCCTCGGCGCCCGAGGCGATCGCGCCGACGATCCGGTCGCGCGCGGCCGCGGTGACGACCGGACCCATCTCGGAGGCCGGGTCCAGGCCGGGACCGACGGTGATGGCGGCCGCCTTGGTCCGGAGCCTGTCGACCAGGGCGTCGGCGATGCCGCCGACCGCGACGACCACCGAGATCGCCATGCAGCGCTGCCCGGCCGAGCCGAAGCCCGCGGCGGTGAGCTGGTCGGCGGCGAAGTCCAGGTCGGCGTCCGGCATGACGACCGCGTGGTTCTTGGCACCGCCCAGCGCCTGGACGCGCTTGCCGTGCCCGGACGCGCGCTCGTGGATGTACCGTGCCACCGGCGTGGAGCCGACGAAGGACACGGCGGCGACGTCGGGATGGTCCAACAGCGCGTCGACGGCGACCTTGTCGCCGTGCACGACGTTGAACACCCCGGCCGGCAGGCCCGCCTCGGCGTACAGATGAGCGATGAGGTTCGAGGCCGACGGGTCGCGCTCGGACGGCTTCAGGACGAACGTGTTGCCCGTCGCGATCGCGATGGGATGCATCCACATGGGCACCATCACCGGGAAGTTGAAGGGCGTGATGCCCACGCAGACGCCCAGCGGCTGGCGGAAGCTGTGGCTGTCCACGCCCGCCGAGACCTGCTCGGAGAACTCACCCTTGGTCAGCTCCGCCAGCCCGCAGGCGAACTCGGCGACCTCCAGGCCGCGGACCACCTCCCCGCGGGCGTCCTCGACGACCTTGCCGTGCTCGGCGGCGATGAGCCGGGCCAGTTCGTCGACGTGCTCGTGGACGAGGTTGCGGAAGGCGAACATGACCCGGGTGCGCGCGGTGACCGAGGCCCGGCCCCACTCGGCGAACGCCGCCCGCGCCGCGGCGACGGCGGCGTCGACGTCGGCGCGCTCGGCCAGCAGCACCTCGCGCTGGACGGCCCCGGTCGCGGGGTCGTAGATCGGCGCGGTCCGGCTGCTCGCGCCGGAGGTCTCGGCGCCGGCGATGACGTGCGGGACGGGTGAGCTCATCCCGCTCGACGCTACACGCCGGGCGGCTGCCAGATCGGCCGTTCGCAGCGGGCGGCGTCGGCCGATCCGTCGGGGAGGTAGGTCTCCGCGTCCGACAGCGCGGCGTCGCAGGCGTCGTCCCAGCCGGGCAGCGCGCGCAGCCGGGCCGTCAGCGGCTCCCACCAGGACGGTGCGATCGTGTCCGGCGCGGGGACGACCAGGACGTCGTCGGGGCTGTCGAGGACCAGGATGGCGGCCGGCGCCCAGATGCCCGACAGCTCGAACTTCACGCGCACCGACGTGAGGGCGTTCCAGGCGACGTGCTCGCGGCGGGCCACGACGGGGGTCCGCGTCACGCCGGCGTCGTCGATGGCGATCTCCCAGGACTCCTCGCGGTGCGCCGCGATGAGGTGCCGGTGCTTGATCGGCCCGGTGTTGGTGGCGACGTGGAAGACGAACAGCCCGAAGTCGCCGTCCTCCCAGGTCCAGGGCTCGTCGTCGAGGAAGTCCCACTCGCCCGGTGCCTCCGGCTCGCCGCGGCGGTAGCGGCGCTCCAGCAGCGTCCCGACGGAGAAGGCGATCTCGCCGTCGTCGTCGCGGTGGCGCACCGGCACCAGCGCCAGGTCGGCCCTGCCGCCGTCCCAGGACAGCATCAACCGGTCGGCGAAGTCGCGCTCCAGGACGACGGGCAGGCCACCGATGTCGCCTTCGATCACCCCAGGAGCCTGACGAATCACCCGGGTGATCGTCGCGACGGGTCGGGCACGGCGCCCAGCGCCGACCGGATCCCGCCCGCCAGCTCCCGGAGCCGTCCCTCCGGCTCGCGTGCGTCGGCCGCCGTCTCCAGCTCCAGGGCGGCGGCGGCCAGGTGCTGGGCACCAACCAGCGCCGCTGCACCCTTCAGGCGGTGCGCCAGCCGCCGCACGACCGCCGGGTCGGCGCCGCCGTCCAGCTCCTCCTCGATGGCCTGGAGGTCATCGCGGCAGGTCGCCCGGAAGTCGTCGAGGACGCTCCGGGCCAGCTCCGGGTCGCCGCCGACCAGCGCCGCCAGCACTGCGTGGTCGACGCCGTCGCCCGCCGACTCGGGCCACTGCAGGTCCGGCAGCCACGTGCGCAGGGTCTTGGCCATCGCCGCCAGCGAGGCCGGCTTGCCCAGCAGGTCGTCCATGCCGGCCGCCACGCAGCGCTCCTTCTCGCCGATGACGACGCTGGCGGTCATCGCGACGATCGGGATCGACGACCCGCGCCGGCGGATCTCGCGGGCCAGGTCATAGCCGTCGATGCCGGGCATGTGGATGTCGGTCAGGACCAGCCCGTAGCGGACCGCGTCCAGCGCACGCAGCGCGTCGGCCGCACCCTCGACCGCATCCACCTGGAAGCCGACGGCCTCCAGCTGGGACGACAGGACGGTGCGGTTGATCGGGTGGTCGTCCACGAGCAGGACCAGCGACCCCTCGGCCAGCGCCTCCTGGCGGGTGGGCAGCGGGCGCGTCACGACGCTGCCCGGCTCGGTGACGGCCGCGGCGGGGTCGCCCTGGGAGACCCGCAGCGGGATCGTCGCCGTGACGGTGGTCCCCCGGCCGACGGTGCTCTCGAGCGAGATCTCGCCACCCATGACCTGCACGAGCTCGCGGCAGATCGCCAGGCCCAGGCCCGTCCCCGACGCGGCGGGCCGGGCGCCCTCGGCCTGCGCGAACGGCTCGAACAGCGCGCCCTGCTGGTCGGCGGGGATGCCGGCACCGGTGTCGGTGACCGCGATGGCGACCGTCTGGAGGTCGCCCTCCTCGGCGACGACCCGTGCGGAGATGGCGACGTGGCCGTCGTCGGTGTACTTGATGGCGTTGGACACCAGGTTGGACAGCACCTGGCGCAGGCGCACGGCGTCGACGTCGTGCGCGGGTGCCAGGTGCTGGTCGGTGGTCGCACGCAGCACCAGCCCGGCAGCGGACGCGGCGTGCTCGAAGCTCTCGGCGGTGTGGAGCACCAGGGCGTTGACGTCGGTCGGCTGCAGCGACAGCCGCAGCGCGCCGGCCTCGATCTTGGAGAAGTCCAGGACGTCGCCGATGACGTCGTGCATCGCGCGGGAGGACTGCAACGCGATCGTGATCAGCTCGCGCTGGCGGCTGTCGAGGTCGCCCTGGGCCAGGACGTCCAGCGTGCCGGAGATGCCCACCAGCGGGGTGCGCAGCTCGTGGCTCATCTTGGCCAGGAAGTCCGACTTGGCGTTGTCGGCCTGGACCGCCTTCGCCTCGGCGGCGCGGCGGGCCGCGATGTCGCGCTCGACCGCATCGGCCATCGTGTTGAAGTCGCCGCCGAGCTGGGCCAGCTCGGCGACGCCACGCTCCGGGGCGCGGACGGCGTAGTCGCCGTCGGCCATCCGCTGCGTCAGGGGTGTCAGCCGCCGCAGCGGGCGCAGGACGAGGGTCGAGACCACGACGAGGATGGCGAGCGCCGTCAGCACGGAGACGATCAGCAGGAACTGCTGCCAGGCCAGGAGGTCGTCGGTGCGGTTGGACAGCCGCTGCGCGTCGCGGTCGATGCGCTGGTCGACCAAGCGCTTGAAGCGGTCCAGCCCGTCGACGATGTCGGCCTTCGCGCTGAAGTAGGAGTGGTCGACGAGGGTCCGGTACACCGGGCCGATGTCCTTCAGGTAGGTGCCCCGGTCGCCCTGCGCGGCGCGGCGGGTGGCGATGTCCATGGCCCGCTGCTCGCGGACGGCCAGGAAGTCAGAGGCGTTGATCGCGGCGTTGAGGACGTCGATCTCCTGCGCGGTGAAGTGCTCGCGCTGCAGCAGCCGCCGCACGGAGATGCGCGCGGTGCGGTCGATCGTCGGTGGCCGGTCGGCCAGGACGAAGGCCCAGTAGGACGTCTCCTCCGCCCGCGGGCGGCCGAGCAGCCCGGCCCGCACGGAGAGGATCTCGTTGAAGTAGCGGCGGTAGCGGGGCTCACCCGTCGTGACGTGCAGCCGGGCCATCATCGTCAGGTCGTCGGAGCTCTGGCGCACGCGCTGGGCCAGCTCCACCGCGCGCAGGTGCCGGGTCTCGGCGGTCGTGCGGTCGTCGGCCGCCCGCTGCTGGGCGATGGTGAGCGCGAAGAGGACCGCCGTGATGGTCACCGCCAGGACGACGGTCAGACGGGCGATGCCGCTGATGCTGGTGAGGGTCTGCCTCACTGCGCGGAAGCCCACGCGGCCAGTGCCGCGGCGTCCTCCATGCGACCGACCGCAGCACCGTGCGCCCGCTGGCAGCCCAGCGCCGCGGCTGCCGTCAGATCGGCTTCGTCCTCGCAGCCGGCCGCCGTGACGATGATGCCGTCGGCGCGGGCGCCCTGCACCACGGAGGTCAGGCCGGGGCCGGCGTTGCGCCACAGGGCGGGCGGCAGCACCAGCTCGTTGTGGGGCACCGTCTGCGACAGCGCCCCGAGGTCGTCGACGAACAGGGCGACGCCGAAGCCCTTCAGCCGCAGCCGGGCGGTCAGCTCGATGGCGTTGGCGCCGCCCGCGGTGACGTCGCTGGTGTGCAGCGCGATCGTCAGCTGCCGGGGCGCCACGCCCTCCAGGGCACCGCGCGTGGCCAGCAGGTCCGGGGCGTCGCGCTCGCCGATGACGCCGGCGCCGACGGACGCGGTGGCCACGACGCTGTGCCCGGCGCCCGCCAGCGAGCGGTGCGCGTAGCAGGCCATCGCGACGAGGGCCTCCGACCCGACGCTGGGGTCGGTCACCCAGACGCCGGCCGGTGCGGCGCTGACGAGGTCGCGCTGCGGCTCGAAGACGGTGATCGCGGCCGGCGCATCGGTCACGGCGGCCGCCTCGGCGTAGGGGGCCAGCAGCTCCAGGAGCTTGTCGGCGGTGAGCGGCTTGCGCACGGCGCCGAGCAGCCGCAGGCCGTGGGCCTTCGCGGTCATGCCGGCAGCCGCCAGCAGCGTGTCGTCCATGCCGCTGGCGATGATCACGGCCTGCTCGGGGCGCACGTCGGCGATCCGCCGCAGCAGCGCGACGCCGTCGACCCCGGGGAGGTCGAGGTCGCAGATCATCACGTCGGGACGGACGCCCTCGTGCAGCTGCTCCAGGGCCGTGCTGCCGTCGGCGGCCTCGGTGAGGTCGCCAACGCCGAGGTTGCCGAGGATGCCGAGCATCGTCCGTCGCTGGAAGTCGTGGTCCTCCACGACCATCACGTTCAGCTGCGACAGGGTCATCCGGTAGGTCCTCCGGGGATCAGTCCAAGAGCCCGCCCGCGCTCGACGGCTTCCTCACGAGAGGTGACCGCAAGCTTGGCGTACAGCGTGCGCGAGTGGGTCTTGACGGTGTTGTAGGAGATGAAGAGGAGATTGCCGATCTCACGCAGCGAGCCGTCGCCGGTGAGGGCACGCAGCACCTCGAGCTCACGCTCGGAGAGCTCGTCGACGCCGTCCACGTCGCGAAGCGACGGGCGCTGATCGGGGATGGTGATGGGTGAAGGGCCCAGAGCATCGAGTGCGGCGGGGAGTGTCCCACCGTCGCGGACGTCGAGCATCCGACGTCGGGCCTGGCGCTGCGCGTCACCGGCCGCGACGGCGTCTCCGGCAGCCTGATGGGCCCGGGCCAGCTCCAGCAGCGTCGCAGGCACCATCAGCGAGCTGCCCCGCCAGTCCGGGGCCAGCGCCAGGCCGCGCCGGCAGGCGTCGACGGCCCGGTCGGCGTGGCCGGTGGCCGTGTGCAACCGCGCGGCCGCGCACGTCACGGGCAGCGCGTGCGGCGAGGCGCGCATCGTGCCGGCGTCCCGTAGCGCGACCGCGCGCTCCACCAGCAGCGCGGCGACCTCGAGGTCGCCGCGTTCGGTGGCCGAGAGCGCCAGCACGGCACACGGCAGCGCGCCGACCAGCGGCAGCTGCCCGGAGATGCGGCGGTCGTGCTCGGTCGTCGTGGCGCGGGCCAGCGCCTCGGCGTCGTCGACGCGACCCAGGAGCCACATGTGCCAACTGGTGAACGCCTGCACCAGCGCGCGGACCTCGCCGCCCACGGGCAGCTGGCTCAGCGCGCGCTCGGCGTCGGCGACCGATGCGCCGAGGTCACCGGTGGCCAGCATGCCGCGCAGGGCCTGGGCCGCGAGGTCGAAGGACGGGGTGCCGTCCGGCATCGGCCCGGTCCAGCCAGCACGCTCGCCGGCGGCCAGCAGCTCGTCGAAGCGGCGCCCGTCGCCGTCCAGCGCGGCCAGCAGCGCGGCGACGAAGCAGTAGCGGGCGTCGCCGCGGACCACGTTGACCGGGACGGCCGCCAGCCATTCGCGGGCCCGTCCGCCCATCGCCCCGGACTGCACGAAGCGGACGGCGTGGCGGGCGAGCAGGCCCGCGGCACGGTCCCAGTCCTGGGCGGCCAGCAGGTGGTGGACGGCGTCGTCGAGCTCGCTCTCGCCACCCTCGGTCTCGAACCACTCGCCGGCGGCGCGGTGCAACGCGCGCAGGCGTGCGTCGCCGGCCTCGGCCAGGCGCACGCGCAGGACGTCCCGGAGCAGGTGGTGGAAGCGGAACCAGGTGCGCGACTCGTCCAGCGGCACCACCAACAGCGACCCGCGGACCAGACGGCGAAACGCGCCGGCATCGGTGCCGACGACGTGCGCGCAGAGCTCCTGGCTGAAGCGGTCCAGGACGGCCGCCTCGAGGGTGACCTGGCGGTCGTCGGGCGGCAGCGAGCGCAGCACCTCGTCGGTGAGGTGGCCGATGAGGTCCGCGTCGTTGGCGGTGAGCTGGGCCACGACCTCGCCGACCTCGTCCCCGAGCCGCAACCGCATGGCGGCGAGGTAGAGCGCGGCGGGCCAGCCCTCGACGGTGCGGTCCAGCTCGGCGATCTGCGCGTCGTCCAGCGCGAGGCCCAGGCCGGTGTTGAGGAACTCGGCGGCCTCGGCCGTGCCGAAGCGCAGGTCGTCGGTGCGGACGTCCATGACCTCACCGCCGACACGCAGCCGGTTCAGCGACCGCAGCGTCGGCTCCAGCCGGGTGGTGACGAGGACGCGGTGCTGGCGCGGCAGCCGCTCCAGCCACCAGTCCAGCGCCTCCAGCGTGGCGGCGTCCTCGACGGCATGCAGATCGTCGAGGACCAGGTCGAGGGGCTCGTCGCGGTCGGCCATCGCGTCCAGCAGCGGCACGAGCACGGCGTCCCGGAGGTCGAGGTCCAGCGCATCGGATGCGGCCAGCAGGTCGCCGATCCGGCTGCCCAGGAACGGGTGGACGGCCTCGATCACCGCGGCCCAGAAGCGCTCGCCCGTGTCCTCGGCCTCCAGCGACAGCCAGGCGACGTCGTCCACCTGGCGTGCCGCCCATTGCGCCAGCAGCGTGCTCTTGCCGAAGCCCGGGGGTGCGCAGACGATCACGACCTTTGCCGAGGCAGCCGCATCCAGCGCCGCCAGCAGGCCGGCACGTTCGACGTGCTCCTGCCGGACCGGCGGGCGGTGGAACTTGGTCTGTGGGAACGCCCGACGGGCGGGCAGGCTTGTGATCACCAGGAGGCCTGTTCGACGGCGAACGTCGCGGTCCAGCGCAGGCTACCTGGGCCCGGTCAGTTCGTGGCGGCCTTCAGCAGGCAGTTCAGGCCGTCCTGCTTGCGGACGAACCGGGTGACGCCCGCGGCGGTGAGCTCCTCCTCGCGAGGGCGCCCGAGGCCCGACCAGAGGATCAGCTGCGGCCGGCAGCGTCCGGGAGCGGTGGAGATCCGGCGGCACAGCTCCAGCCCGGAGAACCCGGGCAGGTCGAGGTCGACGATCGCGACCGTCGGGCAGGCCGCAAGGACCGCGTCGTAGCCGGAAGGCCCGTCGCCGGCGCTGCCGATGAGGCGCAGGCCGTCGGTGTGCTCGCAGAGGCGTCCCACCAGGCGCCGCATCAGCGGCGCGTCGTCGACGATCACGACCGTCGTGGGGGAGGCGGTGGTGGGCACACCAGCAGTGCACCACGTGGCGCGACCGCGCACATCACCCGGCGCGTCAATCACCCGGGTGATTCGGGTCGTGAGTCCGTGGGAGCTCGGACACGGAGGTGCCCTCGGGTCGACGCGGGGGTGGCGCCGCCCGGCGTGCCGGGGCCCGTGTGGGGCCGGGCGACACGCCGGACCGGGCGCCGGGGATCAGCAGCCAAGCGGCTTGCCGCTCTTGTCACCGGCGGTGAGCTTCTTGACCTTCAGCGAGTGGCTGGCGTCGACGCTGTTGCCGTCGGCGTCCTTCGCGGTGATCGTCACCGTGTGCGTCGAGCCGACCGACGCCTTCTTGCCCTTCGCGCCGTTGACGAGCAGACGACCGTCCTTCAGCGGGAAGGTCGTCATGTAGCACTTGGAGGCCTTGCCGTTGACCGAGGCGGTCGAGCCGCCGCGGGCCTTGCCGAGCGTCAGCCCGGCGCGGATCAGGCCGTCGTAGCGGCGCGGCATCTGGCCCTTCGTCTTGACGACCACGACCAGTAGGTCGCGGTTCAGCGGCGGGTAGCTGTCGTGGTAGGCGTAGGCGCCGCTGATCTCGACGTCGTCCGGGGAGGCGAGCGTCGTGCTGCCGCCCGCGACCGCGTTGGCGACGGGCAGCGCCGCGGCGGAGGCGGCCAGGAGGGGGAGGAGGAGCTTGGTGGAGAACATGGTCAGGAGTCTGCGCTGCGCGGCGTCGCGTCTGGCGCCCCCAAGGTGGTGACCTTCCACACCTCCCGCCATGGCGTGTCGGGTCCGGGCCACCCCGCGGCCCCGATCCGACACGCCATGGGCTGCCCGTCCGCCGGCACGGGCCGGATAGCCTGGGCTGACGATGCGGGTCGTCATCGTCGGATCAGGAGCCATCGGCACGTGGATCGGAGCGGCGCTCGCCCGCGCCGGTGAGGACGTCGTCCTCGTCGCCCGCGGGCCGCACCGCGAGGCGATGGCCGCGCACGGCGTCCTCGTGCGGGCCGCCGACGAGGAGGACTACCGCGTGGCGCCCGCGGTCGTCGGCAGCGCCGAGGAGGCCGAGCACGCCGACGCCGTGATCCTGTCGGTGAAGTCCCACGACACGCCCGCGGTCGCGCGGGGCGTCGGGACGTTGCTCGCAGACGACACGCCGGTCGTCACCGCGCAGAACGGCATCCCGTGGTGGTGGTTTCACCCTGAGGGCCGGACGGTCGAAGCCGTCGACCCGGGGGGCGTCGTGTTCTCGGCCATCCCGCCGTCGCACGCGCTGGGCCTCGTCGTCTACCTCGGCGCCGCGATCCTGGAGCCGGGTGTCGTCTCGACGCGGCCGGAGGCGGGACTCATCATCGGCGAGCCGGACGGCACGTCGTCGGCGCGGCTCGGGGCGGTGGCCGACGCCCTGGAACGGGGCGGCTTTCCCGTCCGCCGCACCCCGGAGATCCGCAAGGAGATCTGGACCAAGCTGATGGGCAACGCGTCGTTCAACCCGGTGAGCGTGCTGACGCGTGCGGGCCTGGGGACGATGGTGCACGATCCCGGGGTCCAGGACGTCGTCCGCTCGATCATGCACGAGGTCGTCGCCGTCGCCGCCGCCGCCGGGGCCGCGCCGGAGATGTCGATCGAGGACCGCATCGCCCTGACGGGCCTCCTGGGCGACCACAAGACCTCCACGCTGCAGGACGTCGAGGCCGGCAAGCCGCTGGAGCTCGCGGCGCTGTGTGGTGCCGTCGTCGAGCTGGCCGACGGGGCCGGCGTGCCCGTCCCGACGCTCCGCACCGTCACCGCGCTGGCCGAGCTCCACGCCCGGGTGTCGATCTCGGCGTCGGCGTTCGTGTAGAGGGTGAGATGCACTACCTGCTCAACATCATCCAGCCCGACGGACCCGCGCCCGAGCCCGAGGTCCTCGAACCGATCATGGCCGGCCTGGCCGCCTTCAACGACGAGCTGCGCGCGGCGGGCTCCTGGGTCTTCAGCGCCGGCCTGCAACCGGCGTCGTCGGCCACCGTCGTCCGCCACGACGACGGCGCCACGCTCCTGACCGACGGGCCCTTCGCCGAGGGCAAGGAGCACGTCGGCGGCTTCTGGGTCATCCAGGCCGACGACCTCGATGCGGCGCTCGCCTGGGCCGGCCGGGCCGCCGCGATCCTGACGATCCCCGTTGAGGTCCGGCCCATGGTCAACGCCCAGTTCGACTGATGGACGTCGACCGTGTCTTCCGCGAGGAGCACGGCCGGGCGGTGGCGGTCCTCGTGCGCGTCTTCGGCGACATCGACGTCGCCGAGGACGCCGTCCAGGACGCCTTCACGCAGGCCCTCGTGCGCTGGCCGCGCGACGGCGTGCCGCCCAGCCCGGCGGGCTGGATCATCACCACGGCCCGCAACCGGGCCATCGACCGGATGCGCCGCGAGGCCACACGGGACGACCGCCACACCGAGGCGGCGCGGCTGCATGCGCCCCATGACCCGGAGGACGACGAGGCCCCGGAGGAGGACGACGCCGTGGGCGACGAGCGGCTGCGCCTGATCTTCACCTGCTGCCATCCGTCGCTGGCACCCGCGGCGCAGGTCGCGCTGACCCTGAGGCTGCTCGGCGGCCTGAAGACGCCCGAGATCGCGCGGGCGTTCGGCGTCCCCGAGCCGACGATGGCGCAGCGGCTGGTCCGGGCCAAGGCGAAGATCCGCCAGGCCCGCATCCCGTACCGCGTGCCGCGTGAGGCCGAGCTGCCGGACCGCCTGCAGGCGGTGCTGGCCGTCGTCTACCTCATCTTCAACGAGGGCCACACGGCCTCCAGCGGCGAGCTGACCCGCGACGACCTGGCGGCCGAGGCCATCCGCCTGGCGCGCGTGCTGCGGCAGCTCATGCCCGACGAGCCGGAGGTCAGCGGTCTGCTCGCGTTGCTCCTGCTGACCGATGCCCGCCGCGCGGCCCGGGTCGACGAGGCCGGCGACCTCGTGCTGCTGGCCGACCAGGACCGCACCCGGTGGGATGCCGTCAAGATCGCCGAGGGCCACGCGCTGGTGCGCGACTGTCTGCGGGCCGACCGCCCGGGCCCGTACCAGTTGCAGGCGGCCATCAACGCGGTGCACGCCGACAGCGCCGACGCGGCGCACACCGACTGGCACCAGATCGTCGCGCTGTACGACCAGTTGCTCGCCCTGGCGCCAGGCCCGATCGTCGCGCTCAACCGGGCGGTCGCGGTGGCCGAGCGCGACGGGCCGCAGGCCGCGCTGGACCTGGTCGAGCGGCTCGACCTGCCGTCCTACCACCTGTTCCACGCCGTCCGCGCCGACCTGCTGCGCCGGCTGGGCCGCCACGACGCGGCGGCCCGTGCCTACGCGTCGGCGTGGGCGCTGACCGGCAACGACGCCGAGCGCCGGTTCCTGGCCCGGCGGACAGGGGACCCGCCGGGCCCGCGCGGCGCCCCTAGACGGACGCAGGGATGACCAGCTGGCGCAGCACCGAGGCGCCGCGCAGCGTTCCCTCGTAGCCCTCGGCCACGGCCTCGGCGACCTGGTCCGGAGTGGCCGCGGAGCCGTCGTAGACGATGACGATCGACTCGTCGCCGGCGTCGAGGAAGGTGGTCTCCCCGAGCGGCGTGTAGCGCGTGGCACCGATGCCGATCAGCGCGCGGGCCGGCCGGCCGGCGTCGTCGAGGTAGCGGCCGACGGGCTCCAGCGGGGTGTCGTCGGCGCCCTCCTGGTTGGCCAGGCGCTCGATGATCCACTCCAGCAGCTGCGTGCCGTAGTAGGAGTAGTCGGGCAGCGCGCTGTCGATGCCGTACGCGTGGGTCTCACCGGCGCGGCGCAGGAAGCTGGCCAGGCGCACGTTCTTGGTGAGGCCGTCGGGCTCGAGCTCGGTCACCGGCAGGCCGACGGCGGACACGCCCTTGGACTCGGCGCCCCAGTTCTTCTTGTGGCTGATCTTGGGCGCGCCCTCCCGGCGGATCGAGCAGTCGTTGAACGCGGCGATGGCCGTGGGAACGATGGCGCTGACCCGGCCGCCGGCGTCGTACTGCAGGTCGGCCAGCACACCGACCTCCGGCTCGATCTGCAGGTTCACCGCGTCGCCCGGCGGAAGCGCGATGGTGTCGTTGCTCAACGGGAACGTCCCGAGGAACGTGTCGGCGCCGGGGACGAACCACGGGAAGATGCCCTTCGGGGCCTCGGGCTCGGCGGCGACGCTGCTGAAGTCGCCGGCCTCACCGGCCTGCTCGAGGTGGCCGGCGAAGTTGCCGGCCACGCCGAAGCCGAAGACGCCCTGGAGGTCTGCGAGGTCGAGCTTCATGAAGCGTTGGAGGGTAGCTGCTGCCGACCGGCCGCCCTCAGACCCGGACGGTGAGGTAGACCTGCACGCGCGCCGGCCGCGTGGGCCGGCGCAGCGACAGGTAGTCCCGGACCGGGGCGGAGTGCAGGCAGACCGGGCAGACCAGCGGCTCGGCGGGAGTCGCGGGGGCGGCCAGGCGCACCGGTGCGTCACAGGACGGACAGGCCAGCGAGCCCTCACCGAGGTGGTTGCTGCTGCGCCCGGGGCGGATCTCGTGGTGGCCGTCCGCGGCGCGATCCAGCGACATCCACCGAGTGTAGGGTCAACCCCGATGCTCCTCCGAACGCGCAAGGTGACCGCGCCGGACGGCACCGAGCACCAGGTCTCGGTCGACTGGCACACCGCGCACGTCAAGCTGCCCAGCGCCTGGCGGCGCCGGCCCAAGGAGAAGGCCGAGGGCAGCAGCTCCTCCTCCTCGTCCGGCAGCGACTGGACCGACGTCTGCGACTGCGGGGTCTGCGACGACTTCGCGATCGTGCTGCTGGTCCTGCTGGCGTTCATCCTGGCCGGGCTGCTGCTGTGGTTCTTGATCTGGCCGCTGCTGGCGCTGGCCGTCGAGCTCCTGATCGCGCTGCTGGCCGTGCTCTTCGCCGCGATGTTCCGCGTGGCGTTCGGGCGGCCCTGGATCATCGAGGTCGAGGCGGAGGGTCTGGACCGCGAGTGCTGGGCCGTCCGCGGCATCGGGCCGACCGACCGCGCCATGCAGCACATCGCCGACGCCCTGCACAGCGGCCTGCCGCCGCGGCCGGTCGACGCGACGAAGCTCTAGTGCCGAAGGCGCTGCGACGGCACGAGCCGGCCGGCGCGTCCTCGCTCGGCCGCCCTAGTCGATCAGCTCGGAGGCCTCCAGCCAGGCGGCCTCCAGCTCGTCGCGCTCGGCCGTGAGCGCGTCGAGCGCGGTCTGCAGCTCGGCCAGGCGCGCGTAGTTGCTGTGCGCGCCGGCCATCTCCTCGTGCAGGTCGGCCTCCCGCTCGCCGAGCTTCTCCAGCTGCCGGTCGATGCGGGCGACGTCCTTCTGGGCCTGCCGCCGGGCGGCGTTGCTCGACGGCGCCTTCGCCGCTGTGGCGGCCGGCGCGGGCGGGGGCACCTCCGCGGCGGCACGTCGCAGCTCCACGTACTGGTCGACGCCACCCGGCAGGTGGCGGATGCCGCCGTCACCCATCAGCGCGTAGACGTTGTCGCAGACCCGGTCGACGAAGTAGCGGTCGTGGCTGACCACGACCAGCGTCCCCGCCCAGTGGTCGAGGAGGTCCTCCAGCGCGGTCAGCGTGTCGATGTCGAGGTCGTTGGTCGGCTCGTCGAGCAGCAGGACGTTCGGCTCCTCCATCAGCAACCGCATGAGCTGCAGGCGGCGGCGCTCGCCACCGGAGAGGTCGCCGACCAGCGTCCGGGCCTTCTCGCCGCGGAAGCCGAAGCGGTCGCACATCGAGCCGGCGGTCAGCTCGCTGCCGTCGGCCAGCCTGGCGTGGCCCTTGACCGCCTCGAGGGACTCCAGCACGCGCAGGTGACCGGGGATGTCGGCCATGTCCTGGGTGAGGTGGGCGAGCTTGACGGTCTGGCCCCGGTCGACGCTGCCGCCCGAGGGGGTGATCGTGCCGCCCAGCACGCGGATCAGCGTGGTCTTGCCGGAGCCGTTGACGCCGACGAGCGCGACCCGGTCACCCGGTCCCAGCCGCCAGGTCAGGTGGTCGAGGATCGGCGGCTGCCCCGCGTAGGCGACGGTGACGTCCTCCGCCTCGAGCACCTTGTTGCCCAGGCGCGCGCTGGAGAACCGCAGCAGCTCCGCGGTGTCGCGCGGCTCCGGCTCGTCGGCGATGAGCGCGTTGGCCGCCTCGATGCGAAACTTGGGCTTGCTCGTCCGCGCCGGCGGGCCGCGGCGCAGCCAGGCGAGCTCCTTGCGCATCAGCTGCTGCCTGCGGGCCTCCGACGCCGCCGCCTGCCGGTCACGCTCGGCCCGGGCCAGGACGTAGGCGGCGTAACCGCCCTCGTACTGGTGCACGGCGCCGTCGCTGACCTCCCAGGTGTTGAGCACGACGGCGTCCAGGAACCAGCGGTCGTGGGTGATGACCACCAGCGTGCCTTTGCGCGCTGCGAGGTGGCGCGCCAGCCAGTCGACGCCCTCGACGTCGAGGTGGTTGGTCGGCTCGTCGAGCAGCAGCAGCTCGGGGTTGTCCAGCAGCGCCTTGGCCAGCGCGATGCGGCGGCGCTCGCCGCCGGACATGGGCGCGACCGGGCCGTCGAGGTCGATGCCGGACAGCAGCCCGTCCAGGACGTCGCGCACCCGCGCCTCGCGCAGGTGCTCCTCGGTGAGGCCCAGCGCGGTGCGCGCGTCGTGCGCGGGATCCAGGCGGTCGCCCTGGTCCAGCAGCGCCGACTGCAGGCCGCCGGAGCGGACGACCTGCCCGCTGTCGGGCTGCTCGATGCCGGCCAGCAGCCTCAGCAGCGTCGACTTGCCGTCGCCGTTGCGGCCGACGATGCCGATGCGGTCGCCCTGCGAGACGCCCAGCGTGACGTCGCTGAGCACCGTCCGCGCCGCGTAGCCCTTGCTCGCCGCGTTGAGGTTGACGAGGTTGCGCGCGGGCGCCATCAGGTCAGGACCCGCGCTGCAGCATCTCCGCGACGAGGAACGAGAGCTCCAGCGACTGCTGGGTGTTCAGCCGCGGGTCGCAGGCCGTCTCGTAGCGCGAGCCGAGCTGCTCGTGGGAGATCTCCTGCGCGCCGCCGAGGCACTCGGTGACGTCGGAGCCCGTGTGCTCGACGTGGATGCCGCCCGGGTGGGTGCCCAGCGCGCGATGCACCTCGAAGAAGCCCACGACCTCGTCGGCGACGCGGTCGAAGTGCCGCGTCTTGTGCCCGCTGGGCGACTCCTCGGTGTTGCCGTGCATCGGGTCGCACTGCCAGACGACGACGTGGCCGCTGGCCTGCACCGCCTCGATGATCGGCGGCAGCTTCTCGCGGACGTTGCCGTTGCCCATCCGGACGACGAGCGTCACCCGGCCGTCGACCTTCTCGGGATCCAGGGCCTTGACCAGCGCGACCGCGTCCTCCGGCGTGGACGACGGGCCGAGCTTCACGCCGATGGGGTTGCTGATCAGCCGGGCGAAGGCCACGTGCGCGCCGTCGAGCTGCCGGGTGCGGTCCCCGATCCACAGCATGTGGGCCGACAGGTCGTAGAGGCGGTCCTTCTCCAGGCGCAGCAGCGCGCGCTCGTAGTCGAGGACCAGCAGCTCGTGCGAGGCGAACATCTCGACGGTCCGCAGGGAGGAGTCGTCCACGCCGCACGCGGACATGAAGCGCAGCGAGCGGTCGATCTCGTTGGCGACACGCTCGTAGCGCTCGCCCGCGTTGGAGCTGCGCACGAAGTCCATGTTCCACTCGTGCAGGTGGTGCAGGTCGGCCAGGCCGGCGCCCGTGATGGCACGGGTGAGGTTCATCGCGGCGGACGCGTTGGCGTAGGCGCGCAGCATCCGGACCGGATCGTTGCGGCGGGCCTCGGGCGTGGCCTCGATGGAGTTGACCATGTCGCCGCGGTAGGACGGCAGGCCCATCGCGTCGGTGTCGGAGGAGCGCGGCTTGGCGTACTGGCCGGCGATGCGTGCGACCTTCACGACGGGCATCGCGGTGCCGTAGGTCAGGACGACGGCCATCTGCAGCAGCGTGCGGATCGTGCCGCGCAGGTGCTCCTCGGTGTTGTCGA
>CAYUDT010000101.1:0-17174 GCA_964443695.1 uncultured Conexibacter sp.
GACGGTGCGACGGTCCGTGGCGCGGCGGGCGGGGCCGCGGGCGCGGCAGGCGCGACCGGGGCGCGGCGCTGCGCGTCGCCGACGATGAGCGACCGCGTCGCCGTGGCGGCGTCGCCGAGCTTCGTCGCCGCGCCGGTCGCGAGGTCGATCCGGTACAGCCCGGGCACGCCGCCGGGCTGCAGCGTCGCGTAGCCCTCACCCGCGGCGTCCGGGTCGGAGGGGATGTCGAACCCGGCGAGCGGCGCGACGTCCAGCGCTGCCCCGTCGAGGGTGAGCGCCACGCCGGCACCCTGGGTGCCGGCGTCCGGCGGGCTCTGGACGTGCAGCGTGTCGGTCGCGGCGCTGAGCGTGTACAGCGCCGCCGGCGGAGCGGTGTGGGCCACACCGGCCAGCGCGGTGGCGCCGCTGATCGGGCCGTCGGGGTTGGTGTTCGCGACGGCCGCGCCCCCGAAGTTGCCGTCGACCGGCGCGCCGGTGTTGGGGTTGACGCGGAAGCTCACCCCGGTGGACGTCGTGACCCGCACACGATCGGTCGCCGGGTTGACGTCCAGGCCCCAGCCGGCCCCAGGGGCGGGCAGGTCGATTGGTGTGCCCGTCCCGTCGGCGAAGGCGACCTGGCCGTCGGCGCCGAGCGCCGTCAGGCCCCCCGAGGCGGGGTCGAGCAGGTAGAGCGTCCCGGTGTCCGCCGCGGCGTCGATGCCCAGCGCGTAGAGCTGGCCGGTCAGCGGGCGCAGCGTCAGCGCGACGATCGTCTCCCCCGCCGCCGGAGCGCCGAGCGGCAGCGTCGTCGCGCTGCCCGGCGCGGCGCTGGAGGAGCGCACGAGCGTTGCGGCGCCCGAGGCCAGGCCGAGCAGCGGGTACCCGTCGTCGGCATGGTCGCGCAGCAGCGCGAGGCCGCGCACCGGCGCGGTGCCGTCGCCGATCGGGCCCAGCGCGGTGGCCTGCCCGGTGACGAGGTCGATCCGGTACAGGCCCGTGACGCCGCCGACGGTCAGCGCGGCGTAGCCGGCGCCGGCGGCGACCGCGGTGTCGTCGGCCGGGGCGTTGACGTCGTTGGCGATGTCCAGGCCGGCGGCCGACGTGAAGTCCAGCGGGCTGCCGCCGGCGGTGACGGTGGCGACGGGCGCACCGGACGCGACCAGCGTGTCGCTGCCCGCGTTCAGCGCGTACTGCGTCGTGACGGCGGGGGCCTGCAGGTTGTTGGTGTAGGCCACCGCACAGGCGGCCGTCGTGCTCGCGTCGGGCGCGGCGCCGACGCCGAGCCCGGTGTTGGGGTCGATGCGGAAGTTCAGCCCGCCGTCGGTCACGACGCGGAACCGGTCGGCCTTCGGGTCCAGGTCGAACCCGTAGCCGCCGGCTGCGGGGTCGGGCAGGTCGGTCGCGGCGAAGGCCACGCCGGAGGGCAGGCCGCCGACCACCGCGGCGGCCCCGGTCCAGCGGTCGACGGCGTACAGCGTCCCGGTGTCCGCCGCAGGGTCGACCCCGAAGGCGTACAGCTGGCCGGTGACCGGGCGGACGTCGAGGCCGATGAGCGTCTCGCCCGGAGTGACACCGGTGATCGGCACCGTCACGGTCGTGACCGGGGCGGTGAGGTCCAGGCGGAGCAGGCGCGAACCCGACAGCGCATACGCCGTCGGGCTGGGCGCCGACCAAGCGGCCGCCGGTGCGGCCAGGAGCACGAGCACCAGTGCGAGCAGCAGATCCCGGGGACGCGGCATCGGACCCCATCTCACCACACCGCGGCGGTGCTGCAGGACGGCGGCCGCAGCCACGCGCTGCGGTCGCCGTCACTTCAGGCCGGACGGAGCTCAGCCACGACCGACGATCACGCGGCCGCGCATCCCCGGATGCAGCGTGCACTCGTAGCGGTAGGTCCCCGCCCGTGTGAACCGCACCGTGTGCGTGCCCGTCTGCCGGTCGCTCGCTCCGCGGAAGCGGGGCGTGCCGATCGAATGGAGGTTGTGCGCGACGTACGGGTCGGCCCAGGTCCAGCGGACGCTGTCGCCCCGGTGGATGCGCAGGGTCGCCGGCGTGAACGCGATGTGCGCCAGGCGGACCTGGCGCACGGCCGGGGCGGTCGTGGGGGATGCCCCGGCCTCAGCGCCTGCCCCGGCGACGCATGCGCCGGTGATCGCCACGACGTGGAGGTGGAGCCCCCGTCGCCATGCGGCGACGGGGCGCGACGTGGCGTGCCGTGCCACTACGGCTGCAGGTCGCCCTCGACGAGATCCAGACCGGAGACGGTCTTGATCGTCTTGCCGAAGGAGAAGGCCGGGTTGAACGCCTCCGGCACCGGGTTGGCCGAGGGGTCGATGCCCTTGAACTTCACGATCGACGCCGTGTAGGCGGCGTGGTTGGCCTCGACGGAGTGGATGGACAGCGCCGCCTTGACGATGGCCAGGTTCTGGATGTACGGCCCGGCGCCCGCGTAGGCGGCGGTGCCGACCGGCTCGATCGACGCCGCGGTCTTGATGAACGTGTTCTGGTCGGCCAGCAGCTTGGCGACCGTCTCGTTGTTGATCTTCGGCGCCTTGACGGCGGCCTTGCCGAGCACCTTCTTCAGCGCGTCGACGTGGGCCTGCTCGTGCTTGGCCAGGATCTTCGCCGCCGTCGCGATGTCGGCGTCGGGGTAGTTCATCTTGTCGGCCGCGGCGTAGAAGGCGGCCTCGAGGTACTCGAGCGTCAGCGCGTAGTTGCCGATCTTCACGTCGTTGGCGTTGACCTTGCCCCGGCGGATCGACTTCGACGCCGCGGTGGAGTACTGGCCCTTCTGGCTCGCCGTCGCCGCCGCGAACGCGTCCAGCGGGGAGAGCAGCGCGTTGACGCCGAACACCGCGGCGCCGCCGATGCCCGCGTTGCGCAACAGCTCACGCCGGGTGCCCGAGGGGTCCCAGGCGCCCACGTCGTCGGCGGCCTGGCGCAGGTCGCCCGACGGGTCGAGGTCTTCGATGCGGATAGTGCTCATGCAGGCCCCTTCGCCTGCGTTCGTCGCATGGATCAACACCTGGCGCCGGAGTGTCCGTGAACCACCTCCGGGGAGCGGGAACCCGCCAATCACGTTCAGGATCCGCGCGCGGTGGGTAACGGGCTGCCGCACTCACGGCGAAGGCCCCGCGCTGCGGGGCCTTCGCCGGATGGCACCTCCCAGATTCGAACTGGGGACACCACGATTTTCAGTCGTGTGCTCTACCAACTGAGCTAAGGTGCCTCGGTCGGGGGATGGTACCTCAGCCTCGCCGTCGGCCGCTGTCACGCGGCGACGAGCCGGATGGGATCGGGTCCGGCTGCAGGCGGGTGTACCGGCCGCGGAACGGCTGCGGGTCGGCCATCTCGCCGGGCGCCGGATAGAAGTTGAAGCCGTGCGGCCCGACCGACCTGTCGATGCCGCCGAGCCGTTGCAGCCCCTCGTAGGCGGAGATGACCTCCGGCGTCAGCGTCGCCAGCGTCGAGACGGAGACGATCGCGCTCATGCGCCCGAGGTGGCCGAGGGAGTCGGCGACGTCGGTCATCGAGCCCAGCGACCCGAAGAAGCCGCCGACCTCGCGCGTGTACGGGGAGAGGTACCGGACGACGGGGTTGAGCTGGGCCAGGACCTTCTCCAGTTGCGGCACCGTGCGCGAGGTCGCGCGGGAGAAGGGGGCCAGCCGCCGGAAGAGCTTGGTGCCCTTGGGGGCGAAGCGGTCGAGGGCGTCCAGCGCACGGGTCGTCTGCACCGCGGTGGGGCGCAGCCGGTCAAGCGCCGGGCGCAACCGGTCGACGCTGAGGCGGAGGTCCCGGAGCACCGGGGTGGCCCGGGTGCCGAAGCGCTGGAGGCGGCCGGTGCTCGCGTCGACCGCGCGCAGCGTCCCCGGCAGCTCACCCAGCAGGGCGAGCACCGCGGTGCGCTGGGCGGCGAAGGCGCTGAGCGCCGGGGCGGTGCGGCGGGCGAGGGTCGCGATGTCGTCCCCGCGCGTCCCGATCTCCGCGCCGAGTCGGCCGAGGGACCGCGTGATCGTGGTGACCTGCGCGCGCCGGCGGGCCAGCGTCGCGACCACCGGGTCGCCGGACTCCGAGGCGGAGGCGGCGCCCTGCAGCGTGCCGTTGAGCGCCCGCCCGCGATCGGTCAGGGCCGCGCCGAAGGTGGCGATGTCGCGCCGCAGCGCGGCGCGGACCCGCGGCGAGAAGACCGACAGCACCTCGTCCAGCTGCGTGTTGGGGATCGCCTGCGCGGGCCCGAGCGTGCCGCCGTCCGGCAGCTCCGGGCGCGCGGGGCTGCCCGGGTCCAGCGCGACGAAGCTCTCGCCGACCACGGTGCGCAGCCGCACGTCGACGGTGGCGTCGCGGAACACCGGCGGGGCGCCCGCGCGCAGCGCCAGCAGCAGCACCGCGTCATCCCCGCGGCGGCCGACCTCGGCGACGCGCCCCACCTTCACGCCGTGCACGCGCACCTCCGAGCCCGGCGACAGCGACACGGCGGTGGGGACGATGGCCTGCACCTGGCGGCCGGACGCCCTCAGCGGCTCCTGCCCGGAGGCGCGCAGCAGGCCGGCGAAGATCGCCGCGACGACGACGCCGAAGGCCAGCAGCTGGGCGACGTCACGGCGTCTCACTTCGTCTCCCAGCAGTTGCCGGCGACGAACGCGGTCGGGCTCATCGAGCCCATGCCCGAACCGCTGCCGGTGATGAGCTCGCTGCGGCCGACCGGGCCCGGCGCACTGGTGAACTTGTAGAAGGACACGGTGTGCTGGAAGAACTTGTTGATCGGGTAGCGGCAGGCGACGACGTCCTTGATGGGCTGCTCCAGGCGCGGCACCTGCGGCTTCAGCGCGCCGAGCAGCGCGTCGGCCGACCGGGCCACCGGGCCGAGCGCGTTCACCGCCGACGTCAGCGGCTGCACCGTCGGTTGGAGCGCCGTGATCGCCGGCGACGCCTGGGTCGCCAGCGACCGCACGCTGCGCAGCGCGGCGGGCAGCGCCGCGACGGGCGCGCGGAGCCTGCGCAGCGCCGGGTCGACGTCGTCCAGCGTGCCGCGCAGCACCGCGAACGTTCCGCGCATCGCCGTCAGCGTCCGGGGCAGCTGGGCCAGCGCAGCGTCCAGGGCCGCGCGCTCGGACGCGGTGGCCCGGAGCGTCGACCCGGCGTCGGCCGTCAGCTGCGCCAGCGTGTCCTCGCGCGCGGCGAGCTCGTCGAACATCAGCCGGGCGTTGCGGACCAGGCGCCGGGTCAGCGCCTCACGCCGTGCGGTGACGCGGGCCAGCCGGCGGGCATCGGACAGGAACGGCACGAGCTGCGCGAAGGCCTCGCGCAGCGCGGCGCCGCGGTCGTCGAGGCCGCTGCCGAGCTGGTCCAGCAGCACCATCAGGCGCTGCCGCGTGGCGGTGTCGAAGACGTCGAGGACCTGGCTGACGGGCGTCGTCGTGTGGGTCTGCGCGGCGGGGAGGACGTCACCGGCGCGGACGTCGGGCCCGCGCCCGCGGTCGGTGATGTCCAGCGCCATGTCCTGCAGCTGGCTGCGCGGGCGCAGCGAGAGCAGGGCGTCGCGGCGGATCGGGCCGTACTTGCGGTCGACCTTCACCGTCAGCACGGCGCGGCCGCGCTCCAGGTCGACGCCGGTGATCGTGCCCGCCGGCACGCCCGCGACCGTGACGCGCGTCCGGCCGGGGTCGACGCCGAACGCGCTGGCCACCTCGACCCGGAAGCCGATCTCCGCCCGTCCGGGCAGGCGCAGGTCCAGGCGGCTGACGATGCTCGCGCCCGTCAGCACGCTCAGCACCGCGATCGCGCCGAGGATCAACAGCGCGCGGCGGCTGCGCCTCAGCTCCAGGCGCAGGCGCGTCACCTGTGGCCCTTCGTCGGTGGCGGGGTGCCGAGCAGGCCCAGCAGCTCGGTCAGCGTCTGGCATTGGGCCAGCTCGGTCGCGCCGTTGATGTCGGCGGTGACCTGGCAGGGCAGGTCGTACAGGCTGCGCGGGTCGCCGGCGGCGGGGAACGGCAGGAAGTACCCACCTGCGTCGAACTCGCCGTGGGTGCCGGCGGAGGCGGTCGGCCCGATGGCCTCGTAGAGCTTGAGCCGGGTCGACGGGTCGGGCGTGTCCAGCCACGGCAGCAGCTGCTCCCGCGTGCGCCGGAGGATCGGGGTGAGGTCGGCCAGGACGACCGAGCCGGAGCGCGCGGCGCGGGCCAGCGGCTCCAGGGCCGCGGGGAACGCCGTGAGCAGCGGGCGGACGCTGCGCAGCAGCCGCCTGGCCTTCAGCGCCGTGGCCCGCAACGGACGCAGCGCGGGGGCCATCGGCGCGACGGCGAGCGTGAGGCGCGCGGCCAGCGGGTCCAGGTCGTCGAGGGTCCGCCGCAGCCGGGTCAGCGTCGCGTCGGTGGCGCGCAGCGTCGCGGGCAGCTGCCCGATCGCGCGGCCCAGGTCGCGGCGCCGGCGGGCGACGGTGCTCAGGGTCGCGGCGCCGCCGTCGGCGACGTCGGCCAATGCCCGCTCGGAGCGGCCCAGGGCGGCGAGCGTCCGGCCGCCGGCGTCCACCAGCGCGGCGAGGTCGTCGCGCTGACGTCCGCGCAGCGGTTGCAGCCCGCGGTCGGCGGTGTCCAGCGCGGGCCCGAGCAGTTGCAGGGCGCGCCGCACCGGCGGCCGCTGCTGCAGGGCCGCGGCGGTGGTGCCCAGCGTGGTGCGGATGCCCTCGCGGGTCGGGGCGGTGAACGCCGAGAAGAGGTCGTCGAGCTCCACCTGCGTGCTGGTGCGCGACGCGGGCAGCGTGCCGGTCAGCCGTGGCAGCTGGGGCGAGCCGGGGTCGAGGTCGACGAACATCGCGCCGCCCAGGAACGTGCGCCAGCGCAGCTGCGCGCCGGCGTCGCGGTGGGGCAGCGCCGTGTCGAGCTTCAGGCGGACGACGGCGCCGTCCCCGCGCTGCTCGATGCCGTCCACCTTGCCGACCTCCACACCACGGACGCGGACCGGGTCGCCGGCCTCGAGGCTGCTGCTCGACGTCACCGCCAGGCGCACCGTCGTCCCCGTGTCGCCGACGCCCGGCAGGAACGCCGCCCGCGTGAAGAGGACCAGCAGCACCAACAGGCAGCCCGCGGCCACGACCAGGCCGGCGCGGCGCCGCTGAGTGGCGGACGTGCGGTTCACGCCGGGACCCTTCGCCGGCGCTCGGGCGCGCGCCGCTCGCGAGCCCCGGAGCCGTGACGGTCGGCGCTCACGGCAGCTTCTCCGTGCCGGCCTGGCAGGGTGCGGGGAACGGGTTGGCGGCGACGAGGTGGACGCCGTTGGCGTTGAGGACCCGCTCGGCCTGGTCCGGCGTGACGCCGGCGGTGAGCCGCAGCGACGTCATCGGCCCGAGGCGCTCGTCGCCGCGGGGGACGGTGACGCCGACGTTGAGCATGCTGGCCCAGTTGCTGCCCCAGCGGTGGATGTCGCAGCCGATCGCGCCGAGCTTGCGCACCAACGGCGTGGCCGAGCCGACGGTGTCGTCGAGCATCGTCAGCAGCGGCGGGAGGGCGGCCACCATCCGCGCGGTGGCGGGCGACGCGGCGCGGGCGGCGTCCAGCAACGGGGTGGCGCGGGCCAGCGGTGCGCGGGCGTGGCGCAGCAGGGTCGCGGTGGCCCGCAGCGCCGCGGGGGCTCGGGGCAGCGTGCGCTGCAGGCTGCGGCTCAGGCGGCGTGTCTCGGCCAGCAGCGCGGAGCTGCCCGCCAGGTGCTGCCGGGTCCGGGCCAGCGCGCCCGGTGCGACCTGCAGCGTGGTGGCCACGTCGCGGCGCCCGGATGCGAACGGCTCGGCGGCGTCGGCTGCGGGCGCCAGCGCGGCGGCCAGCTCCTCGCGGACCGGGTCCACCGCGGCCAGGGCACGGTCCAGTCCGGGTGCCAGGCGCCGCAGCTCGCCGCCGCGGGTCAGCGCGGTCGCGGTCGCCGTGAAGCGGCGCAGCTGCGCCGGCAGCCGCCGCAGGACGTCGTTGAGGCCGACACCCTGGTCGGCGAACCCGCCGCCGAGGCCGTCGAGCGTGGCGCGGAGGTTCGCGCGCGTGGGCGCGTCGAACGCCAGCAGCATCGTCGGCAGGTCGACGGTGGCGCCGGTCGCGGTGACGGGGATGACCGCACCGTCGGCCAGCCGGCCGCGGCCTGCGCTGCCGTCGCCGGGCAGCAGTTCCAGGAACCGGGCGCCGAGCAGCCCGCGCGAGCGGACCTCGGCGCGGGTGCCGGCGGGCAGCGCGCGCACGTCGCGCTGCAGCTTGAGCGTGACCTGCGCCGTCTCGCCGCTGCGCTCCGGCGCATCGACCTGGCCGACCCGCACGCCGCCGATGCGGACGTCGTCGCCGGCGGTCAGTCCGCTCAGGTCGGCAAAGCGCGCGTCCAGCCGGTAGGTCGGCACGCCCGGCACGCCGTGGGGCGCACGGACGGCCAGCACCACCAGCGCGGCCAGGACCAGCAGCGCCGCCGCCGTGAGCGTCAGGCGCAGCCGCCGCGACGGCCCGCGGGGCGAGAGCACGTTCCGACTCACGTCCGCCCCCCGCGTGTCGATCTGCTCGCGCGTGGGCCGATGAAACCGACACGCCTTTTGTTGCGCGCGACGGTCACGGCTTGCCCAGGAGGTAGTCGAGGAGGCCGCCGACGGCGGAGGTCGTCTGGTCGACGACGTCCTGCACCGGCTTCAGGGGCTCGGTCGGCCTCGGCCTCGGCTCGGCGGTCGGCGTCGGCGGGCTCGCAGGGCGGTGCGCGGGCCGGCGGGCCGGCCGCGGCTGCAGCTGCTTCACGCGCCCGGGCGGCGTGAAGATCGACGTCAACGCCGCCGGGCTGAAGACGAACTCGCCACGGAACACGTGGCTCAGGGAGTCGGCCACCTGGGTCGCCCGTGCCCAGCCCTGCAGCACGCCGATCGCGCCGCGCCCGTCCTTGGCGAGGATCTGGGTGACCGGGTCGAGGTCGCGGGCGAACGTCGCCAGCGAGGCGACGGACCGTCGCGCCCGCCGCAGCACCGGCGCCGACGTCCGGGCCAGCGACCGCAGCTGCGGCGCCGCGCGCCGCAGCGAGGCCAGCGCGGGCGTGGCGGCCCGCGCGACGCCGGGCAGCTCGACGAGCGTGTCGCGCAGCGGCCCCGCGCTCAGACCGAGGTCGCGCGCGGCGGGTCCGAGCGGCTCGGCCGCAGCCCGCAGCTGCAGCAGCGAGCGGTCGAGCTGCTGCAGCAACGGCGCCGCCTCACGCAACGTGCCGGCGACGGCAGCCGGTCGCGCCCCCGGCTCGCGCAGCGCGGCCTCGGCGGTCGTGACGAGCGCGCCGAGCGCGCGGCGCTGCCGCGCGAAGGTCGCCACGACGCGGTCGGAGCGCTCCACGACCCGGCCCAGCCGCGCGGTGTCGTCCCCGAGCTGCCCCAGCAGCTGCGCGGACTGCCGCAGCGTCGGCGGCAGGTCGGCCAGCGCCGCCGCGAGGTCCTCACCGCGTCCCGCCAGGCCGATCCCCGCCTGGTCGATCAGCGTCGCCAGCCGCGCGCGCGTGGAGCTGTCCAGGGTGTCGAGGACCTGGTCGATCTCCACCGGCGCGCCCGTGCGCGCACGCGGGATCGTGCCGCCGCCGGCCAGCGGCGCCGCGCGGTTGCCGGCACGGAGGTCGAGGAACTTGCCGCCGAACAGGTTGGCCGCCCGGACGTCGGCGCGGGCATCGCGGCCCAGCACGCCGGCGTCATCACGCAGCCGGATCGTGGCGACCACCGTCGTCTGCGGCGTCACGTCCAGCCGCTCCACGCTGCCGACCTCGACGCCGCCCATCCGGACCTCATCGTCGACCAGCAGCCCGGCGGCGTTGGCCAGCTCGACCCGGTACTGCCGCGTCCCACCGCCGTCGCGCTGCCAGACGAGCACGGCGACGGCCAGCAGCGTCGTGAACGCGGCGAGCTTCAGTGCCGGCCTCATCCGCCGGACTCCGGATCCTGCTCGGGGTCCAGGCCGGCCTCGGTGACGCCGCACTGCGGCTGATACCAGGGCTCGCCCGCGTTCATCCCGGGCGCGCGGGGCATCGCGTAGGACAGCCCGGGCAGGACGCCCGCCACCTGCGACGGCTTCAGCCCCGTCGAGTTGGACGTGAACGGGCTGAGCTGCAGCTCGGCACGCGCGTAGTGGCCCAGCGCGTCGTAGTTCTTGCCGAACCCGGCCCATGTGGCCAGGAAGCCGGCGAGCTCCGGGCCGTAGGGGCGGACGCACGCGAGCATCGGCGTGGCCGACGCGGAGATCGTGCGCAGCTGCCCGAGGACCGGGACGGCCTCGGCCAGCAGCCGGGCGATGGGGCGAGAAGCCGGGGTCAGCCGCTGCAGCGTGCTGCGCAGCTGCGGGGCGACGACGTCCAGGGAGGCCACCAGCAAGGCCACCGGCCGCGCGGTCCGGCGCAGCTCCCGCGCGCCCGGGGCCAGCGCGCCGGTCAGGCGCGACAGCCCGGCCACGCTGCGGTCGGTCCGGGCCAGCGTCAGCCGCACGTCGCGCAGGGACGCCGGCAACGCGCGCAACGTCGCGGCCAGGGGCACGCGCTGCGCGGCCAGCTCGTCCAGCGTCGCGGCCAGGCCGCTCACCGTCCCGGAGACCTGCCGGCGGTGCGCGGCCAGCGTCCCCAGCGTGCGGGAGCCGCCGCCGACGGTGCGCTCCAGCGCCCCGGGCCGCGCGTCGAGCTGCTGCAGTACGCCGGCCAGCGTGGTGAGCGCCGCCCCGGAGGCGTCCAGCCCACGGCCGATCCAGGGGCCCGTGCCGGACAACGTGCCGTCCACCGCCGTCAGCGCGTCGCCCAGCCTGCGCCGGCCGCTGGCGTCGAACGTGCGCAGCACGTCGTCGAGCTCCACCGGCGCCTGTGTCGCGTCCAACCCCAGCAGCGCACCGTCGGGCAGGGACGGCCCACCGGCGGGCCCGGGCAGCAGCTCCACGTAGCGCGCCGTGTAGCCGGCGGTCGGGCCGAAGCGGATCCGCGCCCGCGTCCCGGCCCGCAGCGGCCAGCGGTCGACCGACAGCGTCACCAGGGCGTGGCCGTCACGGGTCTCCACCCGCCGCACCGATCCGACGCGCCGCCCGGCCATGCGGACGTCCAGCCCGCGGACGACGTTGTTGGCGTCGCTGAACGCCGCGCGCACCTCGTGCGCACCGCCGCCGGGCCACAACACGACCACGGCGAGCACCGCCACGAGGCCCAGCGCCAGCAGGGGCAGGCGCCGCACGTCAGCCGCCGATCGGGAGGTTGGGGTGCGTCCCGAAGAAGAACGCCGTCATCGAGCCGACCAGCACGTGGACCAGCACGAGGTTGGCGACCATCGAGCGCGAGGTCGCCTCGCCGACCTCCACCGCGCCGCCGCGGACGCGGTAGCCGTACCACGTCGCCGTCAGCACGATCGAGACCCCGATGGTCACGAGGATCACGAACGTCCACACGTAGTTGATCGGGTCCTGCAGCGCCCAGTGCGTCGCGTTGAACGTGCCGCGCGAGGTGGAGTCCAGCAACCCGACCGCCATCAGGTAGGAGCCGAGGTTGGCCGCGGCCGCGCCGATCGGGAAGACGATCGGCATGAACAGCAGGGCCGCGACCAGCCGCGTGCCGACGACGTAGCGCAGCGGGTCGACGCCCTGCGTCTCCAGCGCGTCGAGCTCGTCGTTGATCCGCATCGCGCCGATCTCGGCGACCATGCCGCAGCCCACCTTGGCCGCGAACACGTAGCCGAACATCAGCGCGACCACGACCTGGCTGTCGGCCAGCGCGGTGAGCAGGCCGATGTAGCCCTGCGCGCCGATCGCCTTCAGGAAGTAGGTGCCGAACAGCGCGGCCTGGCCGCCGATGACCAGCGAGAGGAAGGCGACCAGCCCGACGCTGCCCGCAGTCATGACCCGGGCCTGGTGCAGCGCCTCGGCCAGGTGGCGCCGCACGCCCGGCAGCCGCCGCAGCGTCGCCCGCGCGAACAGGCCGAAGTCGCCCAGGGTCTCCAGCCGGCCCATCACCGCAGCGCCTGCGCGTCGGGGAACAGGCCGAGGTAGATCGCGTTGAAGCAGAAGTTCAACACCCAGACGGCCACGAAGGCCAGGACGACGGCGCGGTTGACCGAGCGCCCCACGCCCTCCGGGCCGCCGCTGGCGGTCAGGCCCTTGTAGCAGCAGATCGTCGCGACGCAGACGCCCGTCAGCGCCATCTTCAGCAGGCCGCTGAAGACGTCCAGCGCGTTGAGCGTGTCGTAGGCGGAGAGGTAAGACGCGATCGGCAGGCCCTGCACCGCCCACCCGCCGACGGCACCGGTGAGCCCGGCGCAGAAGATCGTCCACAGGTACAGCAGCGGGGTGACCGCGGCCAGCGCCAGGAAGCGCGGCAGCACCAGCGAGCGGACGGGGTCGACGGCCAGCACGGCCATCGCGTCGAGCTCCTCGCGTACCCGCCGCGCGCCGAGGTCCGAGCAGATCGCGGTGCCCGCGATGCCCGCCACGAGCATGCCGGTGACCCAGGCCGCGAACTCACGGACCGTGCCCACCGAGACGCCCTGTCCCAGCCGGTCCTGCGCGCCCAGCGCGCGCAGCGTCCCCGCCGCGACCATCACACCGACGCCGAAGATGAAGAACGCCGCGGAGATGGCCAGGGGCACCAGGCAGCGGCGCACGATCAGCGCGGCCTGGGCCGTGGCCTCGCCCACCCAGGTCAACGGGCCGAGCAGCGCGCGCAGCGTCGCGTAGGCCAGCAGCAGCATGCCGCTGGTCTCGCCCGAGACGTCGGGCCAGGACCCCCGCTGCGCTCGACCCTGCGCCATCAGCAGCTAGCCTCCCGCGCATGACCGCGCCGCCCGAGCAGACGCCGCCCGCCGCGGCGCCGCGCCGGCGCATGACCGCCAGCGCCCGGCGCGAGCAGCTGCTGGAGACCGCCCGTGAGGTCTTCCTGCGCCGCGGCTACGGCGAGACGACGGTGCGCGACATCAGCGACGCGGCGGAGGTGAACGTCGCCCTGCTGTACCGGCACTTCCAGAGCAAGGAGGAGCTGTTCGACGCGGCCGTCGCGCAGCCCCTCGAGGAGGCGTTGAAGACCGCCGTCGAGGGCGCCGCGCACGCCGACGTCTGGTCCGGGCGCCCCGACCTGCAGCGGGCGATCGTCGTCGACATCGCCGAGGCGCTGCTGACCGCGATGGCGCAGATCACGCCGCTGCTCGGCGTCGTGCTGTTCTCCGACCGCGGCGCGGCCTTCTACCGCGACCACGTCGCCACGGCGATCGAGACCGTCTCGCAGGCAGCGAAGACCGCGATGCCCGACGCCGCGGTCCGCCCCTACGACACCGAGGTCGTCGCCAACGTCATGGTCGGCCTGTGCCTCAGCTACGGCTTGCGCGAGCAGTTCGGCGGGCCGGACGTCGACCGCCGGCACGTCGCCGAGGAGCTCACCGAGCTCATCTTCGACGGCATCGTCGAGCGCTGACACGGACTCAGCTGACCTCGTAGGCGGCCGGGTCGAACCGGGCGAGGGCGCGTCGCATGCGACGCATCGTCCCCGGCCAGACCGACGCGTTGTTTCCCTTGGCGTCGAGGTAATAGCTCTGACACCCTCCCGCGTTCCAGGCGCTGTGCGCAAGGCGCCGCTCGACGTCGGCCTTGAAGGCGTCCTGGGCTGCGGCCCGCACGTCCACCGCGGCCCAGCCGCGGTCGCGCATCGTCGTGAGGGTGGAGACGACGTAGCGCAGCTGGTTGTCGAGCATCACGAACGCCGAGGCACTGCCGATGTTGGGCCCGAACAGCGTGAAGGCGTTGGGGAAGCCGTGGACCGCCGTGCCGTTGTAGGCGCGCGGGCTGCCGTCCCAGACCTCGGCCATCGAACGGCCGTCGCGGCCGCGGATGCGCTCGGAGATCGGCAGGTCGCTGACGTGGAACCCGGTGCCGAAGATGATCGTGTCGACGGGATGCTCGACGCCGGTGACGTCCACCACGCCGGTGGCGGTGATGGCCCGCACCGCGTGGGGCACGACGGTCACGTCATCCTGGGCCAGCGCGGGGTAGTAGGCGGAGCTGATCGCCACCCGCTTGCAGCCCATCGTGTAGTCCGGTGTCAGCTGCGCCCGCAGCTCGGGGTCCTTGACGGCGCGGCGGATGTTCCAGCGGGCGATCGGCTCCAGCAGCGCGGCCAGGCGCGCGCGGTGGGTCATGAGGATCATCGAGTCCAGCCCCGCCCACACCACCTGGCGGGCCAGCTCCTGCAGCTGCGGGAAGCGCCGCAGCAGCGCGCGCTGGACGGGCCCGATGCGCCAGTCGACCTTGGGCATCACCCACGAGGGCGTGCGCTGGAACACCGTGACGTGCGCGGCGTCGCGACGGATCTCCGGGACGAACTGGATCGCCGAGGCGCCGGTGCCGATCACGGCCACGCGCTCACCGCGCAGGTCGTGGTCGTGGTCCCAGCGCGAGGAGTGGAACGCCGTGCCCCGGAACGTCGTCAGGCCCTCGACGTCGGGCAGCACCGGCTCGTGCAGCGGGCCGGCCGCGAGGATCAGGGCACGGGCGCTGACGGCGCCGGTCGACGTCTCGATGGACCAGCGCCGGGCCGTGTCGTCCCAGCGGGCCTCGAGGACCTCGGTGCGCAGCCGGACCCTCTGCGGCACGCCGTGCTCGTGGGCGACGCGCAGCACGTACTCCTGGATCTCGGCCCGCTCGGCGAAGACGCGGGTCCAGTCCGGGTTGGGGGCGAACGGGTAGGAGTAGATGACCGACGGGATGTCGCACGCGCACCCGGGGTAGGTGTTGTCGCGCCACGTGCCGCCGAGCTCGTCGCCCTTCTCGAGCAGCAGGACGTCGTTGAAGCCCGCGCGCTGCAGCTCGATCGCCGCCCCGATGCCGCAGATGCCGGCGCCGACGACGGCGACCTCGACGCTGACCGCCGTCATGCCGCCGCCCCGGCGACGGGCACGGTCGCGACGTCGTAGTCCCCGAGCACCGGCGTGCCCAGCAGCTCGCGCCAGGCCGCGCGCCGGTAGGGCCACAGCACCGGGGTCTCGCCATCGCCGAGGTACCAGCTGTCACAGCCGCTGGCCCAGACCGTCCCCGGCATGCCGTCACGGATCAGCTGCAGCCACCGGGCGGTCGCCTCGGCGGTCGGCTGCACGCTGACGACGTCCGGCCGGTCGATGACGTCGAGCAGCTGCGCGACGTACTGCGACTGCAGCTCGGCGCTGGCGTGGATGGAGATCGAGACCAGCGGGCTGTGCGGGCCGAGGACCATGAACAGGTTGGGGAAGCCGGGGAGGCCGACGGTGCGGTAGCCGTACGGGCCGCCGGCCCACGCCTCGTCGAGCGTCAGCCCGTCCGCGCCGGTGATGGCGATCGGCCGCATGTAGTCGTGGGCGCGGAAGCCCGTCGCGCAGATCAGGACGTCGAGCTCGTGCAGGACGCCGTCGGCGGTCACGACCCCGCGCGGCTCGATGTGGTCGATCGCCGTCGTGACCGTCGCGACGTCGGCGCGCTGGACGGCGCCGTAGTAGCGCGTCGACAGCACCGGGCGCTTGCACAGCGGCTGCTCCTGCGGGGTCAGCCGCGCGCGGAGCTCCGGGTCGCGGACGCGCCGCAGGTGGGCCTTCACGGCCAGCTGCATCAGCGTGCGCTTCACGCCGGGCCGGGCGGTCGCCCCGCCGAGCAGCCAGTCGGCGAACCACTCGATGCCGTCGGCCAGGACGTCGATGGTCTGCGGCCGGCGGCCCAGCAGCGCGCGGGCCGGGGCGGGGATCGGGAAGTTCAGGCTGGGGAAGATCCACTGCGGCGTGCGCGCGAAGTGCGTCAGCTGCGCGGCCTGGCCACCGAGCGCGGACACCAGCTGCACGCCGGTCGAGCCGCTGCCGATGACACCGACGCGCCGGCCCTGCGTGACCACGCGGTCGTCCCACCGGGCGGAGTGCACGACGTCGCCGGCGAAGCTGTCGAGGCCACCGATGTCCGGCCAGCGCGGGTGGTGCAGAAAGCCCGACGCGCAGACGAGGGCACCGAAGCGGTGGGTGTCGGTGCCGTTGACGACGACCTCCCACTCGTGCCCGGTCCACGTCGCTGCCGTGACCTCGCTGTGGAGCCGGATGCGGTCGCGCAGGCCGGTCTCGGTCGCGACGCGCGCGTGGTAGTCGAGGATCTCCGGACCCCCGGGCATCCAGCGTGTCCATCCCGGGTGCCGGTGGGCGCGGAACGTGTACAGCGGCGAGGGGACGTCGATGTTCAGCCCGGGGTATCGGTTGTCGCGCCAGGTGCCACCGACCTCGGAGCCCTTCTCGAAGATCGTGAAGTCCCGCCCGTCGGCCTGCAGCTGCAGGCCCATGGCCATTCCCGACACCCCGGCGCCGATGATCCCGACGCTCACGCGCTCCTCCATAAGTCAATGCTTGCTTACTTAGCGGTATCGTGTCAACCATGAACCCGCTGCAGCTCGCCGGACGCAGTGCCCTGGTCACCGGAGCCGGGGGGGCGATCGGGCGCGAGACGGCCGTCGCGCTGGCCGCGGCGGGGGCCCGCGTCGCGGTGACCGACGTCGACCTCGACACCGCCGCGCAGACCGCGGCGCTCATCGGCGCGCGGGCCCACGCGCTGGACGTCCGCGACGCCGAGGCCTTCGCGGCCGTGCTCACGGACGTCGCCGCGATGGACGGACCGCTGGCGCTGCTGGTCAACAACGCGGGCGTGATGCCGCTCGGGCCGTTCCTGGAGGAGCCGCCCGCCGTGACGCAGCGCACGCTGGACATCAACCTCGGCGGCGTCATCAACGGCTGCCGGGCCGCGCTGCCCGGCATGGTCGAGCGCCGGGACGGCCACATCGTCAACGTCGCGTCGATGATGGGGCGCATGCACGCCCCCGGCGCGGCGACCTACGGCGCGGCCAAGCACGCCGTCGTCGGCTTCGGCGGAGCCATGCGCGAGGAGCTCGGCGACAGCGGGGTGACGCTGACCACGATCCTGCCCAGCGCGGTGCGCACGCCGCTGATCTCCGGGCTGCAGCTCGGCGCCTTCCCGCCGGTGGTCGAGCCGTCCGAGGTTGCGGCCGCGGTGCTGGCCAGCTGCGCGCACCGCCGCGGCGAGGTGGCCGTGCCGCGCTGGCTGGGCCGGGCACCCGACATCGAGCGGCTGCTGCCGCGGCGGCTGACCTCTGCCGCCCGCCGGCGGCTGGGCGGGGACGCCGCGCTGCGCCCCGACCGGAAGGCGCGCGCGGCCTACGAGCGGCGCGCCCGCGGCGAGGCGGAG
>CAYUDT010000102.1:0-16413 GCA_964443695.1 uncultured Conexibacter sp.
GCCAGGCCGAGGATCGCGTCGCGCGGCTCGCCCTCCAGCGGCGTGAACTCGTTGAACAGCGGGTCCAGCAGGACGGGGGCGAGCGTCGCGCCCGCGGTCGACGTGGCGACCAGGCCGCCTGCGGCGGGCAGCCACCAGGCGTCGGGCCAGCGCCGGGCGATCGCGACCGCGCCGGCGGCGGCGGCGCCGCTGAAGACCGCGCCGATCGCGGTCGCCTTCGCGACGTCCGTGCCCCAGGCGCGCCACGTGTCCGTCGCCAGGCCCACACGGAGGGCGCGGCGGCGTCCCGCTGCCCGCAACGGCAGGGTCGACACGGACGAGATTGCGCTGCCCGCAGCGCCTTCGGCGAAGGCCCGGACGACCCCACCACCGCGCGGTACCCGCTGCGAGCGGCGCTGGGCGGCGCCCAACAACCCCAACTGGAGCGCGCTGTTGGCCAGACCGAGCGCCAGTTGCGGGCGCCGGAAGGCTCGCGCACGCCCGATCTCCTGCGGACTGAAGTACCCTGTGGCAAGAACGGGCACGGGTTCGGTCAAACCGTCCCTCGGCCGCAACAACGCCAGCGCAGCTTCCCCCGCCACCACTGCTGCGGTCAGCGCTCCGATCAGACGCGGACGTTCGCCCATCGACGCACTGTCGCAGATGCTCGTCGCGGTCATGTCCGACATCCACGCCAACCGCCACGCCTTCGAGGCGGTGCTCGCCGACGTCGCCGCCGCCGGCGTCGCGGAGACCTGGTGCCTGGGCGACCTCGTCGGCTACGGCGCCGAGCCGGACGCCTGCGTGGAGCTGGCCCGCGAGCACGCCACGGTCTGCCTGGCCGGCAACCACGACCTCGCGGTCACCGGCGAGCTGCCGATGCACGAGTTCTCGCCCGGTGCCGCGCTGGCCGCGCGCTGGACCCAGGGGGTCATCGCACCGTCGAGCCTGGAGTTCCTGCAGCAGCAGCGCCCGTCCGGCGAGCGGGCCGGTGTCGGGCTGTTCCACGGCAGCCCCCGCGACCCGGTCTGGGAGTACGTCCTGTCGGCCCTGCTGGCGGAGCTCTGCCTGGACAGCTTCGAGGAGCGCATCGGCCTGGTCGGCCACTCCCATGTCGCCCTGTCCTTCAACCGGGGCGAGGACGGCATCGCCTCCGGTGAGCCCCGGCGTGGCGGCACGAAGCTCGGCGTCTCCGGCGGCCGCTGGCTGATCAACCCCGGCAGCGTCGGGCAGCCGCGCGACGGCGACCCGCGCGCCGCCTGGCTGCTGCTGGACCTGGGCGGCCACACCGCCGAGTGGATGCGCACGGAGTACGACATCCCGGGCGCCCAGGCCGCGATCCGCGCGGCCGGCCTGCCGGTGTCCCTGGCCGAGCGCCTGGAGTACGGTCAGTGAGGACGATGCGGCCCGTGACGTACCTCTGCGCGCTGGTCCTCGGGGCCGGCGCCGCCGTCGGCCTCGGCTGCGGTTCGGGCGGTGGCTCGATCGACCGCACCGACGCGCGGCAGATCCAGGGCGTCCTCGATCAGGTGTCGGCTGCGATCAACGACGGGCGCTGCGCGGAGGCCCAAGCAGCGGCCCTGCAGGCCCGCAGCGAGGTCTCCAACCTCGAGGGCCGCATCCCGGCCAAGCTGCAACGCAACCTCGAGGAGGGTGTATCTGCTCTCAGGAAGGCCACCCCGGGCGACTGCGCCGATGTCGTGAACCAGCGGCAGCAGACCGAGACGCCGACGACCGATACCACCGTGGAGACCACCACCACAGAGCAGCCTGTCGAGACTGCGACGACCGAGACGACCGACACCGCGCCGCCGGAGACCACCCCGGCGGATACCACGGACACGTCGACCGAGCCGCCCTCCGGCGGCGCCACGCCCGAGCCCACCCCGACCCCGACGCCGACGGACACCACGGGCCAGGGCAACGGCACCGGGGGCGAGCAGGGATGATGGCCGGGCAGGTCATCGCCGGCCGCTACGAGATGGGCGACCGCCTGGGCGTCGGCGGCATGTCGACCGTCCAGGAGGCCTTCGACCGGCGCCTGGAGCGCCACGTCGCCATCAAGCTGCTGGCCGAGCACCTCGCCGAGGACGCCCAGTTCGTCGCGCGGTTCCGCCGCGAGGCGCTGTCCGCCGCCCGGCTGGTGCACCCCAACGTCGTACAGGTCTTCGACTTCGGGCTCGACGAGAGCTCGGGCCGCCACTTCATCGCGATGGAGCTCATCCGCGGCAAGTCCGGAGCGGAGCTGCTGCGGGAGCGCGGGCGCCTGCCGCTGGACGAGGTCGTCTCGATCGTCGCGCAGGCCTGCGCCGGGCTGGACTACGCCCACAAGCACGGCGTCGTGCACCGTGACGTCAAGCCGGGCAACCTGCTGCGCTCCAACGAGGGCGTCGTCAAGCTCGCGGACTTCGGCATCGCCAAGGCGGTGTCGGAGGAGTCCTCGATCACGCAGGTCGGCTCCGTGCTGGGCACGGCGTCCTACCTCGCGCCCGAGCAGGCGTCCGGGGCCGAGGCCGGTCCCGCCGCCGACCTCTACGCGCTCGGCGTCGTCACCTACCAGCTGCTGTCCGGCCGGCTGCCCTACGAGGCGCAGTCGCTGACCGAGCTGGCGCTCAAGCAGCAGCGCGAGGCGCCGGCCTGGCTGCACGAGCTGGACCCGTCGATCCCCGAGGCGCTGGCCAAGGCGGTCGACCGCGCGCTGTCGCTGGACCCGCGCGACCGCTTCGAGAGCGCCGAGGCGATGCGCGTCGCCATCCGCGAGGGCGCCCGCGGCGTCGGGCCGTCGGAGCCGACGGGGGCCACCCGCGTCGCCCCGCGCGCCGATGACGCCACGCAGGCCACGCGGATCACGCCACGCGACGCGGAGCGCACCAGCGTCGTCCCGACGGCGGACCCGGCGGTCGGCGTGCGCCAGCCCCGGCAGCCGCGCCAGCCGCGTCCCGCTCCCGCGGCAGCCGCCGCCGGCCCGGCGTTCGGCGCGACCACGGCCAAGAAGGGCCGCCAGACCAACAAGCCCGTCCGCCGCAAGGGCCGCGTCCGCCGCGCCTTCGGCATCACGCTCGTCCTGCTGATGCTGGCCGCCGGGGGCGCCGCGGCGGTCATCTCGACGTCCAACGACTCCAACGCCGTGACGCTGCGCAAGGACTTCAGCGACACGGCGACGTCGATCGTCGACGAGCTGAAGACGCTGATCGCAGACAACACGAAGTAGCGCCGGTAGGGTCGGCGCGACCCATGCGTCTGACCGTGCTGAGCATCGGCCGCCTGCGGCCTCCGTACGCCGATGACGTGCAGCACTACAAGAAGCTGCTGGCCCGCCACGCGCGCCTGGAGCTGATCGAGGTCCGCGAGGACGAGGCGCTGGTGCGCCGGATCCCGGAGCGCTCCTTCGTCTCGCTCTTGCACAGCAGCGGCACGCAGTACGACAGCGTCGGCTTCGCGAAGTTCATCGAGGAGCGGCGGATGAGCGCGCTGGACCTGACCTTCGTGATCGGCGGCGCGTACGGGATGGAGGACCTCGAGCGGGCCGACCACCGCTTCAGCCTCGGCCCGATGACGCTGCCCCACCAGCTGGCCCGTGTCGTGCTGCTGGAGCAGCTCTACCGGGCCCACAAGATCATCGCCGGCGAGCCGTATCACCACTGATGGGCTGCCGCAGGCCACAACCCCGCGCCTTCGCCCGCGCCGACCGGCCGCCGCGCCGCCGACGGGCCCAGTAGTCCATGTCGCCCGATCGTCAGGAGCTCTGGCTCATCGCGCGGCGGCTGGGGACGCTGACGCTGGCGATCATCGCCCTGCTGCTGGGCGGGACGCTCGGCTTCATGCTGACGGAGGACACGGGCGTCTGGGACTCCTTCTGCTGGGCGCTGGACACGATCGCCACCACCGGCTCCATCCAGGCGCCCACCGACACGGGCGGCGAGATCGTCAAGGTCGTGCTGACGCTGCTGGGCGTCGGTACGCTCTTCTACGCGCTGGTGACGGTGACGGAGTTCTTCGTCTCCGGGCAGCTCTCCGAGCTGCTGGCCGACCGCCGGCGCCGGCGCATGATCGAGGGACTCTCCGACCACTTCATCATCTGCGGCTTCGGCCGCGTGGGACGGCAGGTCGCGCGCGACGTGCGGGCCGCCGGGTCGCGCTACGTGGTGATCGATCCGGACCCCGACAACGTCGAGGACGCCCAGCGCGGCGTCGGCGTGCGCGGCATCCAGGCGCAGTGGTCCGACGACGACGCGCTGCGCCAGGCCGGCATCGACAAGGCCCGGGCCATCGTCGCGTGCGTCGACTCCGACGCCGAGAACATCTTCATCACGCTCACCGCGCGGGAGCTGAACCCGACGATCGCGATCGTCGCGCGCGCCTCCCAGGAGGACTCCGAGCCCAAGCTCAAGCGGGCCGGGGCCGACCGGGTGATCAGCCCCTACAAGGCGTCGGGCACGGAGATGGCGCGCCTGGCCCTGCACCCGCAGGTGTCCGGCAGCGTCGACGTCGACGAGGACTACCGCCTCGAGGAGATCGAGGTCGCCGGCGGCTGCGCGGGCGCCGGAATGGCCCTGCAGGACGTGCGCGGCGGGTCGCTCGTGGTGGGCATCCGGCGGGGTGCGCGGTTCCAGCCGCAGCCACCGGGCGACACGATCCTGGCCCCAGGTGATGTGATCGTGGCCATGGGAACGCCACGGACGATGGATCGGCTGGAGCAGCTCTTCAGCCCGGAGCGCGCGGTTTGACTCCGCTCGACGCGCTGCGGGACGCCGTCCTGCGCGCCGCCTCCGCCACCGGCGCCGACGTCGGCGCCCTGAAGACACCGCCGGTCATCGAGCGTCCCAAGCAGGCCGACCACGGCGACTACGCCACCAACGCGGCGATGCTGCTGACGAAGATCGTCGGCAAGCCGCCCCGCGACGTCGCCGCCGAGCTGGCCGAGGCACTGCAGGCCGACCTGGGCGATCAGCTCATCGGTGCCGAGGTCGCCGGCCCCGGCTTCCTGAACCTCCGCCTCGCCGACGCCTGGTTCGTCGACGCCGTCGCCGGCATGGGCCCGGGCTACGGCCGCAACACGGTCGCCACGCCGCAGAAGGTCAACGTCGAGTTCGTCTCGGCCAACCCGACGGGCCCGCTGCACATCGGCCACAGCCGCAACGCCGCCTACGGCGACGCCATCGCGCGGCTGCTGGAGTTCGTCGGCCACGACGTCCACCGCGAGTACTACGTCAACGACTACGGCACCCAGATCCAGAAGTTCGCCGCGACGCTGCAGGCCCGCGCGCGCGGCGAGGCGATCCCCGAGGACGGCTACCCCGGGGAGTACACGCTGTACCTGTCGGCGCTGATCCCCGACGCGGCGACGCTCGACCTCGACGCGCTCGGCCAGGCCGGGGTGGCGGCGATGCTGAAGGTGATCGAGCAGACGCTGACCCGCTTCGGCGTGCGCATCGACACCTGGTTCAGCGAGCGGTCGCTGCACGAGGCGGGCAAGGTCGAGGACGCCATGGGCAAGCTCAACGAGCAGTACCTCTTCCGGGCGGACGGGGCCCTGTGGATGCGGACCACGGACTTCAAGGACGACAAGGACCGCGTCCTCATCCGCTCCACCGGCGAGCACACCTACTTCACCTCCGACATCGCCTACCACCAGGACAAGCGCGAGCGTGGCTTCACGCAGCTCATCGACGTCTGGGGCGCCGACCACCACGGCTACATCGGCCGCATGAAGGCCGCGTTCGTCGCGCTGGGCGGCGAGGCGGACAACATGGAGCTGTCGATCATGCAGCTGGTCAAGCTCATGGAGGACGGCGAGGAGGTGAAGATGAGCAAGCGCGCCGGCAACGTCATCTCCGTCGACTGGATGCTCGACGAGTTCGGCGGCGACGCGCTGCGCTGGTTCCTGCTGCAGACGGCGACGAACTCCGAGCTGAAGATCGACGTCAAGCAGCTCACCGAGACCGACAAGGACAAGAACCCGGTCATCTACGTGCAGTACATGCATGCGCGGGCGTCGAAGATCACGCGCGACAGCACGGTCACGCCGGAGGCGTCGATTCCCGCCGGCAGCGCGCTGCACCCCTCCGAGCGCGCGCTGGTGATGAAGCTCGCCGACTTCCCGGCGGAGATGCTCGACGCGGCCGAGACCCGCGCGCCGCACAAGCTCACGACCTACGCCTACCAGCTCGCCCAGACCTTCAGCGCGTTCTACCGCGACTGCAAGATCATCGGCGACCCGACGGAGCCCTTCCGCGTGGCGCTGACGGTCGCGACCCGCGACACGCTGGCCCAGACGCTTGACCTTCTTGGCATCTCGGCACCCGCCGAGATGTAAGGACGCCGACCCGGTCTGCCGATGCACCAGGTGTGCGACGGATCGCACATCTGGTCGCCGGGCTGGCCCTGGCCATCACCCTGACGCCGGCCGCCGCTCCGGCGCGCGCGACGACGCCCTACCGGCTGACGGTGCCCGCCACGGGTGCCGAGCGCGGCACCGTCCTGCTCATCCACGGTGGGGCCTGGGCGGCCGTCGGGCAGCAGTACGCCGACGAGCTCGCGCCGCTGGCGCGGCGCTTCGCCCGGTGGGGCTGGCGCGCGGAGTCGATCGACTATCGCCAGGGACGCTCGGGCCTCCAGGACGTCCTGCACGCCTACGACGCCGCCGCCGAGCGTGCCCCGGAGGCGCCGATCTGCGTGTACGGCGAGTCCGCGGGTGGCACGTGGGCGCTGCTGCTGGCCCACCGGCGGCCCTCCCTGGACTGCGTCATCGACGCCGCCGGTCCCACCGACCTCGACGCGCTGCCCACCACCGGCCTTGCGGCCGCGACGCGCCTGGCCGCGCTGTACTGGTTCCGCGAGGACCTGGCCGGCTGGTCGCCGGTCAGCAACGCGGTGGCGGCTGACGTGACGCTGCTCTACGAGACCGACGACCCGCAGGTGCCCTTCGACCAGGGCCTGCGGCTGCTGGCCGCGCACCCGGACGCCACGCTGGTCGCGCTGCAGCCCGGACCGGTCACCTGGCTGCACGGTGCGGTCGACCGCCCGTCGCTGAGGGCCGTCCGCCGCGCCGAGCGCGCGGCTCTGCGGCACGCAGAGCGCTGATCGGCGGCTGCGATACGGTGCCGCCGATGGCTCCGGACTGGCGGCACCCGGCAACCCGCCGGCACTACACGCAGAAGGCCGTCCGGGCGGTCACCGGGCGCCTGAACATCGAGGTCCGGCGGGCCGGGCGGGGCCGGCGCCACACGATGGAGGGCGTCCTCGCACACCTCCGTGGCCTGGGCCTGCAGCCCGCGACCGTCGTCGACGTCGGCGTCGCCCACGGCACGCCCGCGCTCTACGACGCCTTTCCCGACGCCCATCTCGTGCTCATCGAGCCGCTGGTGCCGGAGTACGCCGACAGCATCAACGCCGTGCTCGCTGCGCGCCCCGGCCAGTGGATCCAGGCCGCGGCCGGACCGCAACCGGGGGAGATGACCATCGAGGTCCACACCGCGCCGGTGCTGTCCTCGTCCAAAGGCGTCGGTGGCCAACCGCGCACGGTGCCGGTGACGACGGTCGATGCAGCCGTCGCCTCCGCGCCCGCCGGCCCGGTCGTGCTGAAGGTCGATGTCGAGGGCGCCGAGCTGGAGGCCATCGCGGGCGCCGCCGACACGTTGGCGCGGGCCGAGCTGGTGCTGCTCGAGGTCGCGCTGTTCGAGTTCTCCCCGGGCGTCCCGGTGTTCCACGAGGTGATCGGCGCGATGGCCGAGCGGGGCTGGGTCGTCCACGACGTCTACGACGGTGGCCTGCGGCCCCTCGACGGCTCGCTGGGCCGGGTCGACGTCGCGTTCGTCCGCCGCGACGGCCGCTTCTGGAGCGACCAGCGCTTCGCCACGCCCGAGCAGCTCGCCGCGCTGACCGCCTCCTGGGGCTACGCGGAGTAGACCCCCGGGAACCCCGGGGTCGACTCGGGGACACCCCGATGGGCGCGAGGGCCCGGCGCCGCGAGGCTGCCGCCATGCTCTCCAAGAAGACCACCTTCCTCGCGGCCTCCCTCGCCGCTGCCCTCGCGCTGCCGGCCGGCGCGCAGGCGTCCACGATCGCCTACGACGGCACGACGCTGATCTACACGGGCAGCGCGGCCGCGAACAACCTGCTCATCTACGCCGCCGGCGACGGGTCCGCGAAGGTCGACATCTCCGACCACGAGGCCATCGCCGCCCCCGACAGCTGCGAGCGGCTCGCCGACGACGCCGAGCTGTGGCGCTGCCCGGTCCCCACGAGGGTCAAGGCCGACATGGGCGACGGCGCGGACACCTTCTCGCCCGGCAGCGACTTCACGGCCGTCATCGAGGCCGACGGCGGCAACGGCGATGACGACCTGCGCGGCACCGACGCGGGCGACATCCTCAACGGCGGCCCGGGCAACGACAAGGTCAAGGGCTACAAGGGCGATGACCAGCTCGACGGTGGCGACGGCGACGACACCGTCGACGGCGGCATCGACAAGGACACGGTCCTCGGCGGCAGCGGCAACGACAACATGGCCGGTGACGGCTTCGAGAACGCCTATGCCGACGTCGTCGACGGTGGCCCGGGCCTCGACACGATCGACGGCGACTGGACCAGCCGCGAGTACGACAAGGTCGTCACGCCGCTGAACGTCACCCTCGGCGGTGGCGCCGACGACGGTCGCAACCAGGGCGGCGAGGGTGACGACGTGCGCAACGTCGAGCGCATCCACGAGAACATCCCGGGCAGCTACGTCGGCACCGACGGCCCCGAGGAGATCGTCGTGCGCCAGGTGCTCGACACGGTGAAGATCCAGGGCCGGGGCGGCGACGACGTCCTGAAGGCGGCCGACGGAGCCGACAGCGTCGACGGTGGCGCCGGCAACGACGTCATCGACGCGGGCTTCGGCGACGACACGATCGTCGGCGGCCCCGGCAAGGACCGCATCTCGGCGGACACCGCCGGTGGCGACTGCGGCCCCTACTGGTGCAAGACGGACTTCGGCAACGACACGATCGACGTGCGCGACGGTGAGGTCGACAGCGTCGACTGCGGGGCCGGCACCGACACGGTGACCGCCGACGCCGACGACGTCATCGCGCCCAACTGCGAGTCCGTCAACCGCGCCGGCGCGCCCAAGCCGGACACGGGCACGCCCGGCAACACCGGTGGCAAGGACAACCCGAGGCCCACGACGAAGCTCGCGATCAGGCTCGGCGCCGTGAAGCTGGCCGACGCCCGCACCCGCGGCCTGTCGGTCACGGTCACCGCGCCCGGCGCCGGCACCGTCACGGTCACCGCGAAGAAGGGCTCCGTCGTCGTCGGCAAGGTCACCAAGAAGGTCACCAAGGCCGGCGCGGTGTCCCTGCGCGTCACGCCGACGAAGGCCGCCAAGCGGCTCAAGCGTAACGCGAGGATCGCCATCACCGCCTCGTTCAACGGCAGGTCGGTGGCCAAGGCCAGCGGCAAGCTCCGCTAGGACCACCCACCGTGTGCACTGATTGGGCTCCCTGCCCAACCAGTGCACACGGGTTCAGGTGGCGGCGTGGGCCAGGGCCACGAGGCCGCTGACCACGAGCAGCGTCAGCGTCAGGTGCCGGAAGGTCTCACCGGACAGCCGGTCGTGCAGTCCCCGGCCGGCCGCCAGCCCCACGCCCGCGGCGACGACCAGCGCGACCAGCTCGGCGCCGGTGTCCCACGCGCCGGCGATGAGCAGCGCCACGATGGCCGCGCCGTCCAGCACGACGAACAGCGCTGCGAGCGTGTCGCGGAACACGGTCGGCGAGGCGCCGCGGGCCAGCAGGTGCACCACCAGCGGCGGCCCGTTGGTCCCGGTCAGCGTCGTCAGCAGCCCCGACGACACGCCCGCCAGGACCGGCCCGGGAGCCCTTCGGCCCGCAGCGATCGGCCGCGGGTCCGGGCGTTCCCGGGCCAGCAGGACGGCGCCGAGGATGGCGCTGACCCCGACGATCGCGAGGACCGGGTCGCGGGGGAGGACACCGAGCAGGACGACGCCGAGGACGAGGGCGGGCAGCGCCCAGGCCAGCAGCCGCCGCACCTCGCCGCTGTCGACCTGCCGCTCGCGGCGACCGAGGACCCCGAGGTTCAGCAGCAGGCCCAGCACGGCGAGCTCGCTGACCGCGGCCTGGGGACCGGCGATGGCACCGAGCAGCGGCGCCGCGAACAGCGCGAAGCCGAACCCGGTGATGCCCTGCAGCGCCGCGCCGACGACGACGCAGGCCAGCTCCAAGACCAGGTCCACCGTCAGAGCAGCTTGTCGAGACCGAGCGAGTTCATGAGGTCCTGCGCCTGGCCGTTGAGCCGCGTCAGCTCGCCGGTCAGCAGCAGGATGCCCATCGCGATCAGGATCAGGCCGGAGATCGCGGTGACGAAGAGGTAACGGTCGCGCATCCAGCGGAACGCGCCCGTCATGCGGTCGAACGCGACGGCCGACAGCAGGAACGGCACGGCCAGCCCGGCGCTGTAGAAGGCCAGCAGGACACCGCCGTGGCCGACGGTGTCCGACGTTCCGGCGGCGGTCAGGATCGCGCCGAGCGTCGGGCCGGTACACGGGGTCCAGGCGATCGCGAACGCCAGCCCGGCGACGACGGGGCCACCGGTGCCGGCCTTGAGCATCAGCCGCTCCGGGCGCCACTCGCGGTTCAGCCGCGGCACGAACGGCGTCAGGACGAAGAAGACGCCCAGGGCCACCATGAACCCGCCGGAGATGCGCCGCAGGTCGGCGAGGTGGTCGTTGAGCGTCGACCCCAGGCCCGTCGCGGTCATCCCGAGCGCGACGAACATGATCGTGAAGCTCAGGCAGAAGATCGTCGCGGGGACGAGGATCTTCGAGAGGCCCTCCTCGCGCGACTTGATGTCGGCCAGGGAGATGCCGCTGATGGCCGACAGGTAGCCGGGGACCAACGGCAGCACGCACGGCGAGATGAACGACACGAAACCGGCCGCGAACGCGGCGAGGATCGTCGCGTCGGCCTGCGCGAGGACCACGGTCTCAGACCCCCAGCCGGGCCATGTCCGCGTCGACGCGCGCGGCGTCGGCGGGGTCCAGCTCTGTGGCGTCGTGATCGGCCAGCGCGGCCTCGGCGACCGCGGCCTCGCGGCGCCGCTCGCGCCAGCGCGGCAGCAGGACCAGGCCCAGCGCGATCAGCGCCAGCGCGACGCCGATCGGCACGACCCAGGCCAGCAGCGCGAAGCCCTTGCCCTTCGGCTCGGCCAGGACGTTGTCGCCGTAGATGGCGACCATGCGGTCCTTCACCTGCTGCTTGGACAGGCCCGAGCCGGCGAGCTTGCGCAGCTCCTCCTTCTCCTGGCTGGCCTGCGGCGACTCGGCGATGTTCAGCGGGACGTTGCAGCTGACGCACATCAGCTCGTCCTCGAGGTCGTTGTAGGAGGCGGTCGCACCGAACGCCGGCGTGCAGAGCAGCATCACGCAGGACAGTGCGGCCAGGAGCGCGGCGCGGATCATGCCTGCGCCTTGGCCTTCGCGATGGCCTTGTCGAGGAAGGTCTTGGAGACGACCCCGCGGCTGATGGCCACGATCCTGCCCTTCGCGTCGATGACGAACGTCTCCGGCAGGTTCTTCGTGCCGTACTGCTCGGCGAGCTTGGTGCCGACGTCGCGCACCATCGGGAACGTCAGCTGGTGGGCCAGCGCGAACTTCTGCGACTTCTCGGGCACGTCGTTGTAGGTGGCGCCGAAGACCGTGCCGCTGCCGTCCTTGGCCAGCTCGGACTGCACCGCGGCCAGGGCCGGCGCCTCCTCGATGCACGGGTCGCACCAGCTGGCCCAGAAGTTCAGGACGACGATCTTGCCCTTGTAGTCGGCCAGGGACGCCGAGCGGCTGTCGTCACCGAGGACCGGCAGCTTGCGCGACGTGTCAGGAGCCGACGGGAAGTCGCCGCGCTTGACCGCGTCGTCGAGGGTGTTGTCGGTGCCCTTGGTGATGACGCCGTACGCCAGCAGCGCGACCAGCAGCGCGGCGGCGACGAGAACGGCGGTCGGAACGGCAGAACGCTTCATCGGCCCTTTGCAGGATAGGCCGCGGGCGATTGATCCGCCCCGCCATGTGCTGCGAAGGAAAGGGCATGGGCAACATCGGACCTATGGAAATCGCGATCGTCCTGATCATCGCGCTCATCGTCGTCGGCCCCAAGAAGCTGCCCGGCCTGGGCAAGTCGCTGGGCACGAGCATGCGCGAGTTCAAGGACTCGATCAGCGGCACCGCTGACGCGCGCGACGAGCTCCCCGCCACGACGCGTGCCGAGGAGCACGCCGCCTGATCAGCGGTACGGCGGCGGATCCGGCTGACCCTTGAGCGTGCAGATGTGCACGCCCGGGTCCAGCTTGACGGTCCGCGCCCGGTGCCCCTTGGTCTTTGCGACCCGGTAGCTCCCGGTCGCATAGGTCCGCACCCCGAGCGCGTCGCAGGTGCGGATCGTCCTGAACGTCACCGTCACGTCGGCCCGCTCGCGCACGCAGGACGCGCAGTCGCTGACGTAGCGTCCCTTCGCGGTCGCCTTGGCGGTGCCCCAGCCGGTCCATTTCAGGGCCGCCAGGCGCGGCCCCGCGTTGGCGGACAGGAAGATCGTCCGCGGCTTGACCGACGCCTGCCCGTTGTAGTCGAGGTAGACGAGCTTGGGCGTGTCGGCGGCGGTCGCCACGGCGCAGCCGACGAGGGCGCTCGCGACGATTGCGAGCGCCAGGGCACGGGAGGAGCGCATGCCGCTCAGCTTACGGGTGCATTGACGGCGGACAGGCCCCTGATGTCGCCGTCTTCGTCCCGGAGCAGACGAATGTCCGACCAGGAGGTGAGGTCGAGCGCGGTGGCCAGCTCGCCGCCGAGCTCCAGCACGACATGGCCGCCCGGTCGCAGCCAGGCCGGGGCCTCGTCCAGCGCACGTTGCAGGACCGCCGTTCCCGTCGCCCCGCCGTCGTAGGGCGTCGTGGACTCGAAGGTGAACGTGTCGCGCTGCAGCAGCCCCAGCTCCTGCGTGGGGACGTAGGGCACGACGCCCGTGACGACGTCGGCCGCCAACCCCGCCGGCAGCCCACCGTAGAGGTCGCCGACGACCGCGTCGACGCCGTTGGCCTGCGCGCAGGCGACGGCGGCGGAATCGATGTCCGTTCCCACGACCCGCGCGTCCGGGCGCCGGGTGCGCAGCACCTTGCCCAGCGCGCCCGACCCCGTGCAGAGGTCGATGACCGTCCCGGCCGGCGGCAGCACCTCGAGCACCCGCGCGACGACGACCTCGCTGTGCCAGCGCGGCACGTAGACGCCAGGGTGGACCACCACCCGGACGCCGCAGAGCTCCGCCCATCCGGTGATCCAGGCCAGCGGCTCGCCGGTCAGGCGCCGCGCGACGAGCTCGGCCAGCCGCGCACCGTCGCCGCCGGCGGCCTCTGACAGCTCGGCCGCCTCCTCGTCGGCGGCGATGAACCCACCACGGGCCAGCGCGTCCTCGGCGGCCCGGAGGTCCAACTAGCGTGCCCGCAGCGCCTGCATCGCCGCGAGCCCCGCGGACTCGGCGGCCAGCGCGTTGGCGTCGGCATCGGGGCCGAAGCGTTGGGCGATGTCGACGATGTCGGTGAGGTGCTCGGCGAACGCCGCCACGAGCTCGGGATCGAACTGTGACCCGGCGCCCGCCTGCAGCGCGGCCATGGCCTGGTCCAGCGACGAGGCGGTCGCGATGCGGTCGAAGCTGTCGGCGATGGCGACGATGCGGCCCTCGAGGGGGATGTCCTCGCCGGCGAGGCCCTGCGGGTAACCGCTGCCGTCGAAGTGCTCGTGGTGCGTGAGCACGATCCGCCGCGCGGACTCGACGAGGTCCGATGCGGGCTCGCCGACGAGCTCGGCGCCGATCAGCGGATGCTGCTGGAGCTGCTGCTCCTGCTCGGGTGTGAGCTGCGCGCCGTCGGCCAGCAGGGCGTCGGGCAGGCCGGCCTTGCCGAGGTCGTGCAGCGGGGCGGCCTCGTAGACGCGCTGGACGTCGTCCTCGCTGAGGCCGATGGCCTGGGCCAGCAGGCGCGCGTAGTGGCTCACGCGCAGCACATGCGTGCCGCTCGGGTCCTCCTTGTACTCGAGCGCGCGGCCGAGCTGGCTGATGATCTGGAAGCGCGTGGACGTCAGCTCGGTCGTGCGGCGCTCCAGCTCGGCGACCTGCTCGCGGATGAGCCCGTCGAGCGAGCGCTCGTGCATCGCCAGGCGGACGTGGGTGCCGACCCGCGCCATCAGCGTGTCGGGCTGGAAGGGCTTGGAGATGAAGTCGACGCCGCCGGCCTCGAAGGCCTTCTGCTCGTCCTCGGTCGAGCTCAGCGCGGTGAGGAAGATCACCGGGATGTGCGCGGTGGCAGGGTTCTCCTTGACGCGACGGCAGACCTCGTAGCCGTCCATGTCGGGCATCATGATGTCCAGCAGGATCAGCGCCACGTCGGGACGCCGCTCCAACGCGGTCAGGGCCTTCGGGCCGTCGGTGGCAGCCAGCGCCTGGTACTCACCGCGGAGCACGTCGGTGGCGACCTGGAGGTTCATCGGCGTGTCGTCGACGACGAGGACTGCGGGCTTGTGATCGTCGCTCAAGTGGTCGTCCGGGGGGAAGGAGCGGGACGTTGGCGCGCGAACACTGCGAGTTCTCACGGCAGCTCAGGTGTTCGCTTGGGGCGACAGTATCATCCGCCCATGGAGCTGTTTCTGCCGCTCGGGGCAACGAGCACGGCATTGACAGGTGCGCTGGTGGCCGGCCTGGCGTTCATCCTTGCCACCGTCCGCGACGAATGGGTGCGCCAGCGTGACGCGCGCATCCAGGATCGCAACGTGGTGCAGGCCATCCGCGAGGAGATCGAGATCAACCAGACGACGGTCGCGTCGCACATGGAGCTCGTCGACCAGGAGATCGTCCTCATCGAGAACGGCCAGCGGCTGGTCAACCCGCTGGACCTCCTGGCCTCGGACTTCTGGGAGATCGTCAAGTTCAACCCGCCGGCCAGCCTGCCGCTGCGGACGCTGACGATGGCCCGCGACGTGGCGCGCCTGACCGTGCAGGTCAACGAGATCCTCCGTTCGCGCGAGCTGTTCCGCGTCTCCAGCCCGCTGCTGACCATGGACGCGGTCGGCGCCGACGGCGCGATCGTGCCGGCCTGGGCCGCGCCGCTGCGCGGCTATGACGAGCTGCTGCAGAAGGTCTTCGACCAGCTGGCCGGGGCGATGCGCAACCTGGCGCCCGCGCTGGGCCTCACGCCGATGCCCGAGCGCGGCACCGAGGCGTCCTCGCCGACCGACGGCAACGCGCTGGCCGGGTTCGCCGGTGCCGCGGCTGCTGCTGCGGGGCCGCCGTCGCCGGTGCCCACGAAGGCTCCCGGTGCGGGGGCCCTCGCGGCGTTCGCCTCGCTGGCCGCCGCCGACTCCGCGACCGTCACGCGGCCGGAGAACGTGCCCGCCCGCCCGGCCGCGGCCGACATCCTGCCGCCGCCGCGGGAGAGCGCGGGCTTCACACCCTCCGCGGACGTCACCCCGACGCCGCTGAACCCGAAGCCGCTCGCCGCACCGCCTCGGGCGGCCGCGGCGGCCACGATGCGGTCGGGACCTCCGACGGCGGACACGCCGTCGACGACGTCGACCCGCCGCGCCCAGCTGCCTCCGCGCCCGGCGGCGGCCGACATCCTGCCGCCGCCGCTGGAGCCCAAGCGCATCGAGGAGCCGGAGCCGATCCCGACGACGCCCGCGCTGTCGCCGGTCCGCTCCTTCTCGGCCCCCGCGGCGATGCCGGGGCGCCCCGCGGGGCCGCCGATCGTCGAGCTGCCACCGCGTCGCGCCGAGCCGGTGCCGGTCGAACGGGTGCCGCTGCCGCCCGCGCCCAAGCTGCCGCCCGTCGTGCGTCCCGCGGGCCCCACCGAGGGCCGGTCGCTGCGCGAGACCGAGCTGACGTCCGCGGCCATCCGCGCGGCCAACGACCCGGAGGTGCCGCGCCCCGTGCCGTCGACGCTGTCCCGCCCCGAGGGGACCGCCGGGCGATGATCACGGGCCCGTCCTGCGACTGTCCTCCCGCGCCGTGAGCGTCCAGTCCGTATCGGTGGTGATCACCGGATCGGTCGTGCAGGCCGACGCGCTCGACCTCATCCACGACGTCCTGCTGCTGCGCGCGCACACGCCCCAGCCGATCCGCCGCGGTGAGCAGGTCGCCGCGTCGGTGATCATGCCCGGCACCGGCGAGGTGGCCGGCATCATCGTCGGCATCGACGGGCCGCTCGTGCGCTTCGAGCCGAAGGGCAACAACAACGCCGTCACGCCGGCCGCGAAGCTCGCGCCGCGCACGACGACCAGCGCTGACGTCGCGGTCGTCACCAACGTCCGCCACGCGCCGCCGCCGGCCCGGCCGCCGATGACGCGCCCGCCGATGACGCGTCCTCCCGCCGCGGCCCCGGCGGCCGCCGCCGCGCCGCGCG
>CAYUDT010000103.1:0-16293 GCA_964443695.1 uncultured Conexibacter sp.
GCTCGGCCTCCAGCCGCTCCACCTCGACGAGCATCGCGTCGGCGTGGCGCAGCACCACGTGGGCGGCGGGGGTGAGGCGCACACCACGGCCGTGACGCTCGACCAGCCGCTGGCCGATCTCCGCCTCCAGCGCCTGGAGCTGCTGGGACACCGCAGAGGCGGTGAGGTGCATGGAGTCGGCGGCCGCAGCGATGGTGCCGCGGTCGGCCAGCTCCCGGAGCGCGCGCAGGCGACGGACGTCGATCACCAGCACAGCTTACGAATACACAAGCAAAAGTCGAGTGGATCTTGGCAATCACAGGCCGCACCATCGACGCCACGATGCCCACTCGTCACTCCGTCCTCGCCGTCCTGGTCGCCGTCACCTGGGGCGTCAACTTCGTGGTCATCCACGTCGGGCTGGACAGCTTCCCGCCGCTGTTCTTCGCCGGCCTGCGCTTCACGCTCGTCGCGCTGCCTGCCGTCCTGTTCATCAAGCGGCCCGACGTCCCGCTGCGCTGGATCCTCGCGGTGGGCGCGTTCCTCAGCGCGGGCCAGTTCGGCCTGCTGTTCGTCGCGATGGAGCAGGGCATGCCCGCCGGCCTCGCGTCGCTGGTGCTGCAGACGCAGGCGCTGTTCACGATCGGCCTGGGCGTGGTGCTGCTCAAGGAGCGGCCCAGCCGCCGCATCGTCACCGGCGCGCTCGTGGCCAGCGCGGGCATCGGGGTCATCGCCGTCGGGCGCGCCGAAGCCGTCCCGTTCGTCGCGATCCTGCTGTGCATCGGCGCCGGCCTCTCCTGGGGCATCGGCAACATCTCCACGCGCAAGGCGCAGTCCCCCAACGCGCTGGGCCTGCTGGTCTGGAGCAGCCTCGTCCCGCCGCTACCGCTCTTCGCGCTGTCCGCGCTGACCGAGCACGAGCTGCCGACGGTGGATGTCAGCGGCGTCCTGGCCATCACCTACGTCGTCGTCCTCTCGACGTTCTTCGGCTTCGGCGTCTGGACCTGGCTCATCAAGCAGCACGCGGTGGCGCAGGTCGCGCCCTACACGCTGCTGGTGCCGCCGGTGGGCATCGCGGCGGCATGGGTCGCGCTGGGCGAGCAGCCCACGGCGACGGAGGTCGCCGGTGCCCTTGTCGTCCTGTGCGGACTGGCGATCGTTCAGCGTCAACCGCGGCAGGGAGTCACCGCGGGTACGCCGCACGGCCGCCCAGCGCGGGCATCAGCCCGTCCGAGTCCAGTGGTGGTCAGCGGCGGACGCCGCGAGGTGGCGCATCCGGGCGACCTGTCCGTCGATGCCGGCCCGTCGCTCGCACCGGCCGCGCGCAGCCGACCGGTCTGATCCACCGACAGTCCGGTTCGCGCGGTTGCGTGCGTCCTGCCCAGGATGAGCCGGGCGCTTGTCAGTCCTCGGGGTCGCAACAACAGTCCGCCCGCGTCGACCGGCACGTGTGTGGACTCGTGTCGCACCGCTGCGACAGCAGTCCACGGACGTCAGCGGGTCGCTCTCCGCGCCGGCACGTGGGTCGGTTTCCACCCGCACGCCCGCGTGAAAACGACACACCGCGCCCGGACCGCGCGTCGCCGGCCACGACGGACCGGAGCACGTCCTCGCGGAAATCCGCGACAAGCAGCACGCGGTCCAGCGCGCGCACGGACGTTGCCACCCCGCGGCGGATGTGACGGGGCCCCGTGTGTGCACTGGTTTGGCTATCTGCCCAACCGGTGCACACGCCCGCCGGATGCCTCCCGTGCGTGCATTCGTTGGGCTCCACGCCCAATCAGTGCACGCACCTCGTTGCCGGCGGCGCGCGTCGCACCGAGATCGTGACGTGCGTGGACTGCTGTCGCAGCGGTGCGACACGAATCCACACACGTGCCGGCGCTGAGAGCGACCCGCTGACGTGTGTGGACTGCTGTCGCAGCGGCGACACGAGTCCACACACGTGCCGGTCAGTGCGGGCGGACCATCGCGATCCCCGCGGAGGCACCTACGCGACTGTCGCTCGCGCGACCGAGGGAGCACGCAACGCACCCGCACCAAGCCGAGAGAGCTGCTCAGTGCCCTGAGCAACGCTCTCGGCTCGTTCCCGTCGCAGCTCAGACGGCGGCTGGCGCGACCGAGCGGTACGCGTCGGCCAGGCGCTTGACGCCTTCGTCGATCTGGTCGGCGGTGACGCCGGAGTACGCGATCCGCAGGGTGTTCTCGCCGCCCTCCAGGAGGAAGTCGGTGCCCTTGACGAACGCCACGCCGCGCTCGGCGGCCGCGTCGAACACCTTGGACACGTCGGTGCCCTCGGGCAGCTCGACCCACATGAAGTAGCCGCCGTCCGGGGCAGTGAACTTCGCCTCCGGCAGCTCGCGCCTCAGGGCCGCGTCGAGCAGGTCGACCCGCTCCGCGAGCGCCGCCTTGACGGTGGCGATCGAGCGGTCCAGGCCGCCGTCCACGCAGAAGCGGTAGACGATCGACTGGGCGACCATGTTCGGCGAGATGTACGTGTTGGTCGCGCGCTTGGCGATCGCGTCGATCGTCGCGGCCTCACCGACCAGGTAGCCCACGCGGATGCCCGGGCAGACCGTCTTGGAGAACGACGACGCGTAGACGACGTTGCCGCTGACCTTGTCCATGTCGAGCATCAACGGCAGCGACTCGCCGCGGAAGCGGATCGCCACGTACGGGTCGTCCTCGAAGATCGTGAACCCGTACTCCCCCGCCAGGGCCAGCAGCTTCTCGCGCTTGGCCGCCGACAGCGTGTAGCCGGCCGGGTTCTGGAAGTTGGGGATGATGTGGGCCAGCGTCGGGCGGACGCCGGAGGCCAGCAGGCCCGCGAGCTCGTCGGTGTCGATGCCGTCCTCCTCCAGCGAGACCGCGTGGATCTCGGCACCGCGGCCGCGCAGCGACAGCAACGTGCGGTCGTAGGTCGGCTTCTCGACGACGACGGCGTCCCCGCTGGACACGAGGTGGTCGAACAGGAACGCGTCCGCCTGCATCGAGCCGTTGGTGAGGAGGACGTTCTCCGGGGCGACCCCGTGGCGCTCGGCGATCCACTTGCGCAGGGGCACGTAGCCGATCGAGGTGCCGTAGCCGGTGACACCCGCGGGGTCGTTGTCGAACGCCGCGGCAGCGGCGGCCTTGAGGCCCTCGACGTCGACGATGTCCAGCGACGGAGCGCCGCGAGCGAAGCTGATGGTGTCGGGCATGCCACCCATCCTTTCAATTCCGCGGGCGAGCCTTCCGGTCGACTACCGTGTTGATGGTCAGGATGACCCACCGCCCCGCGCTCATCGCGGCCCTCGTGGCCGTCGGGTTCGTGCCCGCGAACCCCGCCCACGCCGCGCCGGCGGCGTGCAAGCGGCTGCCCGTGAGCGCCAAGCTGCTCACCGACGATCCGACGCAGCTGCGCGACGATCCGCGCGCCGTCGCGTTCGCCGTGCGGGGCGCGCAGGTCAACCGCCTGCGGCTGGCGCTCGTCGGCCGGGGCCGGACCTACGCCTCGGGCGGGTTGAGCGGCCGGCTCTCGACGGCGGGCCGGACGGCCGTCGCGCTGAAGCTGAAGGGCCAGGCGGTCAAGGGCCGCTACAAGCTCATCGCCTCCGGGCAGGTCGTCGGGTGCCCCAAGCGCTCGTCGATCTCGCGGGATCTCGACCTGCGGACGCCGTCGCTGCCGGTCCGGGCCGCGCCGGTGTCCACCCTGGCGGGTGACAACGTCGGAGGCCTGCGCCTCACCGTGCGCAGCGTGTCGGGCGAGCGGATCGCGTCGCTGCGGGCGACGCTGCTCGACGGTTCCGGCGGGACGGTCGCGGAGATCACGCGCGGGGGGTTCGCCGGCGCGACGCAGGTGGAGCTGCCGCTGAGCGGCCAGATCAAGCCGGGCCGGTACACGCTGCGCCTGGCCGGCCGCGCCGCCGACTCCGCGCGCCGGCAGGAGTCCGTGCAGGACCTGACGTTCGCGGGTGGCGGCGGAGGCGCCGCAGCCCCGTCGACGACCGCGCCGCCGTCCGGTGCGATCGTGCAGAAGGCCATCGTCGGCTGGAACGGTGACCCGACCGGCCGCGAGGCCGCGGGCTTCAACGTCCCGGGCATCGGCTACGGGGAGGTAGTCTGCCGCAAGGACGCGCAGTGGATCCGGATCTTCCCCAGCAACGCGGGCCGCGAGGTCTCGATGCTGAACTGGACCTACAAGCAGTGGGGCTCCGACCTGGCGACCCAGTCGGAGAAGGCGCTGCGCGAGGCCCAGCACACCCAGTACACCGGTCTGGACTTCCGCGAGGGCCTGAACAAGTTCTCGCCGACCGAGGCGACCTCCACCGGCGAGTACGACGGCATCATCAGCGACCGCGGCGTCTTCGGCACCGCGGCGCCGGGCGACCTGGCCGCGCCGACGTTGCTGAAGCTCACGTGGATCTGGGACTTCACCAAGAGCGGCGCCGAGCGCTGCCACGCCGAGGCGACGCTGACGACGCCGAACAACGCCTCCGTCGACAGCCCGGTCGCGCGCGGCGCACAGGTGATGTGGCGCTCCAACGCCGGGGCCGCCGGCCACTCCGACGCCGGGGTGGACGTGCCCGGCCTCGGGCGCGTGTCGCTCTACTGCGAGCCGTCCCTGGAGGGCCGCCACGTCGTCATCGTCGACACGCCCTCGGGCGCCCGGATCACGACACGTGAAGGCTCCGACGACCCGTCGGTCGAGCAGGCCGCCGGCCCGCTCACCGCGAACCTGCCCAACAACGGGCAGGTCGCGATCGACCTCCCCGGCGGCCGGCACGTGCTCGTGTCCAGCCGCTGGAAGGTCAACGACCCCGACCAGGCGCAGAACTTCTGCGCGGTCGCCGCGGTCGCCACGGTCGGCGCCTGACCTCCGACGGGTCGCCTCCGATACCTGGCTGCCGAGGCGCTGGAGTTCCAGCGTCCCGGCGCGTCGACCGGCACGTGTGTGGACTCGTGTCGCACCGCTGCGACAGCAGTCCACGCACGTCACGGCCATGACGCGACGGGCGCCGACCGCGCGCCCGCAAACCCGCCACGCCCGCGCTCGACGATGTGGCCGAGGTGCGGGCTCGGGTGACCTCCGCCTGAGCGACGGCCCGCTGTCAGGCGGCGGCTCGGCGCATCATGCGCGTCCCCACGACCAGGCCGACGACCGCGACGACCGCGGCGGCGGCGAAGCCGTGCCAGACGGTGGCGAGGTCGGCGTTGCCGGAGAACAGCTCGCGCTCGGCGTCGACGATGTACTTCAGGGGGTTGAAGGACGCCAGCGCCTTCAGCCAGCCGGGCCCGCCGTCGAGCGGCAGCAGCATCCCGGAGAGCAGCAGCAACGGGAAGATCAGCGTCTGCTGGACGGCCCAGAAGATCCAGTCGTTCTCGCGCACGCTCAACGCCAGCGAGTAGGACAGCGAGCCCAGGCCGACGGCGAACGTCGCGAGCATGATCAGGCCGAGCAGGGCGCCCGGCACGTGCAGGACGAACGAGAACGGCAGGCACACCGCCAGGACCACGACCGCCTGCGCGATCATCGGGACGATCTCCTTGCAGGCCCGGCCCAGCAGCAGCGCGCTGCGGGAGATCGGCGTGACCAGCATCCGCTCGTGTGAGCCGGTCTGGATCTCCAGCAGCAGGTTGGCCCCCGTGGTGGAGGTCGCGAACAGCGCGCTCATCACGAGGATGCCGGGGACGAACCACTGCAGCGAGCCGGCCTCGCCGACCCCGACGGTGGACAGCAGCGGGCCGAACAGCGCCAGGAAGCACAGCGGCTGCAGGATGCTGAAGACCACGCTGAACGGATCGCCGAGCGTCGGCTTCAGCTCGCGCAGCAGGACGGTGTTGGTGTCGCGCAACAGGGTGGTGGAAGACATGGGGGCTCCTTGGGATCTGATTGGGCCGCGAGAGCGGCCGCTAGGCGGGCACGCGCCCGGTGTGCGGGCGCGCGGCGTGGGTCACGCCGCCTCCTCGCGCAGGCTGCGGCCGGTCAGGGCCAGGAAGACGTCATCGAGGGTGGGGCGCCGCACCTCGGCGCTGAAGACGTCCACGCTCGCGGCGTCCAGCGCGCGCAGCAGGGACGGCAGGGCGCCGGGTGCGTCGGCGACGCGCAGCGTCACGAACGCGCCGTCGACCTCGGGGTCGTCGACGTCGAGCAGGTCACCGCCGACGTGGCAGACCATCGCCGGCTCGGCGGAGCCGATGATGATCCGGTCACCCGCCAGCTCGGCCTTCAGCGCTGCGGCGGTGTCGTCGGCGATGACCTGGCCGTAGTCCATCACCAGCACGCGCTCGGCGAACTGGTCGGCCTCGTCGAGGTAGTGGGTCGTCAGGAAGATCGTCATGCCCGTCTTGGCGCGCAGGCGCAGGATGTGCTCCCAGAGGTTCGCGCGCGACTGGGGGTCCAGCCCGGTCGAGGGCTCGTCGAGGAACAGCAGTCGCGGGCGGTGGACGATGCCGATCGCGACGTCGAGTCGACGGCGCTGACCACCGGAGAGCGTCGACGCCTTGCGACCGGCCAGGTCGACCAGGTCGAACGCCTCCAGCAGCTCGTCGGCCCGCGCCTCGCGCGCGGCCCGCGAGAGGCCGAACGCCTTGCCCTGCACCAACAGCTCGTCGCGCACGAGTTGCGCGTTGGCCGCGCCGTTGCCCTGGCCGACGTACCCGATCTCCGCGCGGACGCGTCCGGGCGCCCGTGCCACGTCATGGCCGCAGACGATCGCGCTGCCCGCCGTCGGCGCCAGCAGCGTCGTGAGCATCCGCAGCGACGTGGACTTGCCCGCGCCGTTGGGGCCGAGGAAGGCGACGAGCTCACCTTCGGCGACGTCCAGCGTCAGGCCGGAGACCGCCTGCACGTCGCCGGTCCTGGCCCGGAACGTGCGGCTCAGCCCCCGGGCGGAGATGATGGTCGGACGGACCCGGTCCGGCTGCGTGTCGTACGCGTGCTCCGGTGCGGGAGGAAGGAGGGTGGTGGTGCTCATGGGAGACATCCTCCGCGCCATTTAGGCCAGATCCTGGCCGCTATGTCCGGCATGATGCAGACCATGTCGACGGACCCCTCCTCGCGCATGCTCCGGCTGCTGACGCTCCTGCAGACCCACCGCTTCTGGGCGGGCGGTGAGCTGGCCGACCGGCTCGACGTCTCCCCGCGCACGCTGCGCCGCGACGTCGACCGCCTCCGCGAACTCGGCTACCCGGTGTCCGCCACCCGCGGTGCTGCGGGCGGGTACCAGCTCCAAGCCGGCTCGACTCTGCCGCCGCTGCTGCTCGACGACGACGAGGCGGTGGCGATCGCCGTCGGCCTGCGCACCGCCGCCGGCGCCAGCGTCACCGGCATCGAGGAGACCAGCCTCCGCGCGCTGGCCAAGCTCGAGCAGGTGCTGCCCAAGCGCCTCCGCCGTCAGGTCTCTGCGCTGGGCACCTACACCGACCAGTACAGCTACCGCCGCAACCTCGTCGACCCCGACTGCCTGACCGCGATCGCCGCCGCCTGCCGTGATCAGGAACGCCTGCAGTTCGGCTATCAGCGCCGCGACGAGGAGACCTCCGACCGCGCCGTCGAGCCGCACCGCCTCGTCAACCTCGGTCAGCGCTGGTACCTGCTCGCCTTCGACACCCGCCGCGACGACTGGCGCACGTTCCGCGTCGACCGCATGACCGACCCGCGCACCAGCGGCGCGCGCTTCACCCCGCGCAACCTCCCCGGCGGGGACGCGGTGGCCTATGTCCAGAGGAGCATCCGCGGCATGCCGACCCAGTACGTGGCCGAGGTGCTGATCCGGGCCTCACCGGCGCAACTGGCCGACCAGCCGATCTCCTGGCGCAGCGAGTTGACCGACAACGGCGACGGGACGACGACGGCCCGGGTCAAGGGCGATCATCTCGGCTGGCTGGCCGCCTCGATCGGGATGATCGAGCCGGAGTTCGACGTGCTCGGGCCACCCGAGCTCATCGCCCACCTGCACCACCTCGGCGAGCGCTTCAGGAGGATCGCGGCGACGGGCTGAGCGCGGCGCACACCGCCGCGGCGACCACCGAGATGTCGGCGTCCTTGGACACGAACGCCGCGGCACCGGCCTCCAGCGCGGCCGTCTGCACCGCCAGGTCGGGATGCCCGCTCAGGACGACGATCGGCGCCTCGACACCACCTTCGCGCAACCGGGTCACACCGACGACGCCGTCGCAGTCGGGCAGGCTCAGATCCAGCAGCACGCAGTCGGCCGGCCCGGCATCGAGCGCGTCGGCCAGCCGCTCGACGACGCGCACGTCGGCGCCATCGGGCAGCTCCTCATCGAGGAGCAGCGAGATCAGCCGGGCGTACCCCGGGCTGTCTTCCACGAGCAGGATCGACGGGACACCCACGCCCGCAGCTTCGCAAACTTGGCGTCCGAACGCGGTGTCGGATCACCACAGCGGCCCGCGGGCTCAGTCGTCGGTGGCGCCGCGCGGTGACCGCGGCAGGTTGCGCGCGGCGTCGCGGACCGCCGACGTCGTGTCGTCGTCCTCCACGGGCGCCGGGGCAGCGGCCTCGGCGCTGCGGCGGGCCTCCCGCACGCTGTCGAGCACGCGGGAGCGCGGGGCCGGGCGGGCGGCGGAGGAGACCGGCGTGAAGTCGTCGCGCGCGGTCAGCCGGATCGGTGGCCGGGCGACCTCGGCGTTGGCGGCCTGCGCGGCCAGCCGCAGGGCGTGCACCATCTCCTCGAGCTCCAGGCGCAGCTGGTCGGCCTCCGCGACCTTCGTCGCGATCGCCTCGGCCCGCGCCATCAGCTCGTCGGTCAGCGTGGAGATCCGCTCGATGCGCGTCGACGCGAACGCCTCGATGCGCCGCTGGGCCTGGTCGAGCTGCCGCTCGGCCTCCTCCTCGGCGTGCGCACGGATCAGCTCGGCGTCGGCCTCGGCCCGGGCGCGGATGTCGCGACCCATCGCGAAGACCTCGGTCTCGACCTCTGCGCGCAGGTCCATGGCGCTGCGCTCCGCCTCGGCGATGATCTGCTGGACCCGCGCGCCGACCGGCCCGCTGACGTCCGTCTGAGGCAGCTCGTCGTCCATCACGAGCCGGCCTGCCCCTGGTTCTTGTCCTCTTCGCCCGCACTGGGCTGGATCACGTGGTCGAAGAAGAGGATGCCCTCCTTGACGGAGTAGGCGCCGTAGCGGCCGAGCGTGGTGTCGCCGTCGGCGTCGATCGAGTACGTCCCCAGCACCGACGGGCGGTCCTTGATGGAGAAGTACTTGGCGATGACCTTGGAGCGGTCGTTGCCGTCGTCGCCGAGCGAGTCGATGGTGTCGAGGATCGACAGCATTGCCTCGTAGCCGAAGATGCCGCTGGCCTCGGGCGTTCCGCCGAAGCGGGTCTGGTAGCTCTCGTAGAAGTCCAGGCCGGCGTCGTTGTAGAGCTTCGGGGACACCGCGGCCGCCGTCAGCAAGGTCGATGCGCCGGCGCCGCCGATCGCGGTCGTGAAGCCGGTCTGGGCCAGCGCGTCCGCGCCGAACAGCTTCATGTTCGGGGCGTTGGTGTACACGAACTTCCAGAACGTGATGACGTTGTCGGTGGGCGAGCCGCCGAAGAACATGCAGTTGGCTCCGGCCCCGGTGACCTGCGCCGCGGCCTCGGACGGCTCGGTGGTGGTGAGGTCGACGGTCTGGCGCGTGGCGGTCATGCCCTGCGCCTTGTCCTGCTTGGCGACCTCGGTCGCCAGGCCCTTGCCGTACAGCGACCCGTCGTCGACGGCCACCACGCTCGTGCATCCGACCTGCTTCTGCCACTCCGCCTGCGCGATCGACTGCAACCGGTCGGCGGGGACGACGCGCGCGAACGTGCGGCGACCGGTCGGGTAGTAGCGCCCCGGCTCGTTGGCCTCGACGCCCGCGCGGGTCAGACCGTCGTAGGTGACCGTCGGGGACACCTGCAGGATGCCGCCGCGGTTGAGGATCGGGATCGACGCGGCGGACGCGGTCGAGCTCTGGTCGCCGATGTAGGCGATCGTTGTGTCGTCGGCCGCCGCGATCCGCGCGTTGGAGGCCGCGATCTCCGGCGACACCGCGCCGGTCTGCTGGTCGGCGTCGTCGAGCACGACGAGGTGGACCGGGTAGCCGGCGGCCTGGCCGTCGTGCTGCTCGAGCGCGAGGGTCGCGCCGTCGGTGACCGACTGGCCGGACGCCGAGGAGCCGCCCGACTGCGCGGCGCTGATGTAGATCGACAGCGTCGACGGCCGCGGCGATGCGGCAACGCCGGGCGCCGGCTTGGACGAGGCGACCGCGTCGTTGCTGTTGCTCTTGCCGTCGGACTTGTCGTCACCGCAGGCGGCGAGGACGAGCGTCAGCGCAGCCGCGGCCAGCGCACCGCCGAGAGGGCGCAGGGCTCGCATGCTCAGCCTCCCACGCCCGGGATGGACGTCTGGGTCTGGGTCGGGCCCGACGGCGTGGGCACGGTGTCGGTGGTGTCGTCAGGCACGGTTGCGCTGCCCGGGGCGGGGGTGCCGCCCGGGACGGTGTTGGTCACGTTGTCCTCGGTGCTGACCGCGGCGCCCGCGTTGTTGATCGTCTGGTTGGGCGGGTTCTTGCCGATGAGCGCCTTGTACTCGTCGGTGCGGACCGCGTCGTCCAGCGGGATCAGGCGCTGGTCGGCAACCGTCGTCTGGCCGCCGTCGGTCAGGTAATAGGCGAAGAAGTCCCGGACCTCCTTGCGGGCCAGCGCGCGCTTGGTGACGTAGGCCAGCAGGCGGACCGACAGCGGGTAGACCCCGGAGCTGATGGTGCGCCGCGAGGGGAACACGCAGTTGGGCGTCTTGTCGACATCGATCGGGCCACCCGCGGGCACCGTGACCCGCTGGCCGGCGCTGGCGATGTAGGTCGTGCCAGGGGTCGTCGGCGTCTCGCTGTAGATCTGCTCGGAGCTGACGGAGGCGTTGCTGCCCTGGAGCGTCGCGTCGGTCTGCAGGGTCGGCTTGGAGTGCGTGCGGTTGGTCGCGATGCCGCGCTGCTCGAACGTCGCCTGCGAGATGACCGGATCCCAGATCTCGACCGGGCGCAGGAGGTTCTCGAACAGCTCGTAGTAGGTGAAGCGGAAGTAGCCGACGGTGCCGGGGCCGGCGACCTGGTCGAGCTTGGCCCGCAGCTTGCGCGAGACCTCGGCCTTGATCGCACCCACGATCGCGTCGTCGGCCCGCTTGGCGGCCGCCTTGCGGGCCTCGGTGTTGCGCCGCCTGTTGGTGTCGACGAGCCGCTTGACCTGCGCGTCGGTGAGGACCTTCTTGCTCTTCGCCAGCGCCGCGTTCTCCTTGCGGATGACGATGCGCAGGTCGGCCGAGGCCTTGTTGGCCGCGTCGACGCGCGCCTTGGCGCGCTTGTTGCGGACGGCCTTCAGCTCCTTGTCGAGCTCCTTCTTGGCGGCCCGGACGGCGCGCTCCATGCGCTGGGAGCCGGTGATCTCCTCGCGCACGGCGGTGTCGGTCTGCTTGACCTTGTAATCGGCGCGGACGTCGGCGCGGGTCGCATCGCCGGAGGCGCCGAGCACGAGGTTGCCGAAGAGGTTGAAGACGTCGGTGTTGTCCTGGCGGCCGGTGGTCGTCAGCGGGACGTCGTCGAAGCCGACCTGCGACCAGTTGGTGATGTCTGAGCCGGCGCGGAAGATCTGGCGGACGGTCGAGCGCTTGAGGCAGTCGCCGCCGAGGTCCTCCTCGTTCTTGGTCGCGACGACGATGCCCTCGGCCGCGAGCTGGATCGGGCGCAGCCGCCCGGTCGCGTCGGTGACGAGGTCGAGGCCGTTCTTGGTGCAGCGGTCGATCTCGGCCTGGCTCATCAGGCGGCTGGACTCGACGATGTCGGCCTTGCCGTCGCAGAGCGCGGCGAAGCCGACGCGGTCGGAGGTGTCGCGCAGGGTGACGCTCGTCCTGCTCTGGCCCTCGAAGGCCTTGCTGACCGTGCGCGTCACGCCGACCGACGAGCCGGAGACGACCGTGACGGTGCCGGCGGTCGCCTTGGGCAGCTTGGCCCGGTTGGCCGCGGCCTTGCGGGCCTTCTCGCGAGCGACCTCGGCGATGATCGTCTGGCCGCTCTTCTTCGGCGTCGTCGCGACGGGCGCCGGGGGCGCCTTCTTGCCGGCGTCCTCGGTGTCGACGCCGCACGCCGCGAGCGACCCGGACGCGATGACGCCGGTCACGCCGGCGGCGAGGAGTCGGTGGTTCCACTGGGTCATGGCGTAGTCGCGCTCGCGCTGGTGGTGGTCGTCGAGGTGGTGCTGCCCCGGGTGGTGGTGCCCGAGGGTGACGCGCCGAACGTCGAGGATGCGGTGGTCGAGGACCTCGGGGTCGTCGTGCTCCGCGGGGTCGTCGTGCGGGGCGTGGTGGTCGGCGTCGTGGTCAGGCCGTTGGCCGTCGTCGGCGTCGTGGCGGTCGTCGTCGGCACCGTGGCGACCTGCTGTGGCGCGCTGTTGCCCAGGCGGGCCTGGCTGACGTCCTCGTTGGCGTTCAGCGGCGGGTCGAGGCGGCGCGGCGGCAGCTGGACGACCTCGAAGTCGCTCAGGCGCAGGGCCGAGATCTCGCTGCCGCGCAGCAGCGGGACGTGGCTGCGGGGGTCCTTGCCCTCCGCGACCGGGATCTTGTCCTTGCCGTTGGGCCGCAGGAAGATGCCGTCGGCGCGACGCAGCGGGTCGCTCCAGGTCGTGTTGAGCTTGGCGTAGAGCGTGGGCACCGCGGCGCGGTCGACGACGATGGCGCCATAGCGGCGCAGCGCGAGGATGATCGCCCGCGCGGCCGCGATGTTCGTGTTGCCCGGGAAGACGCGGCGCCGCAGTCCGGTGCTGTCCTTCGGCGGGTTCTTGGTCCGCAGCAGGTCCTCGGTCTTCACCGACGCCTTGAGGCGGATGCGGGCGCCCTCGGGCAGCGACTCGAAGCGGCCGTTGCCGTCGGTGACCGACGCGGGTTGCACGTAGAAGCGAGCGGCCGGGCCCGGGACGGAGATGGCCAGGGCGTGGTCGATGCGCCCGCGCTGGATCTCCTCGGGGAGGATCAGGCCGGCGAACAGCGGCAGGCCCGAGCCACGGGCCGACGGGAACGTCGGCGGCAGGAAGCCGGGGCCGTTCAGCGACCACTTGCGCAGGAACTGGTAGCTGATCGACCTGCCGTCACGCGCGCGGCGGGCGCGCCACATGTCATACGCGACGCCCGCGCCGCGGTCGAGCACGGTGAACCAGCCGTCGTACTGCGGCAACGGGTCCTCGTCGGCCGGGATGTTCAGCGTCTGGACCTGGTAGCCGTCGCCGCAGTCGTTGTTCGGCGGCGGCAGGTTGATCTGGCGGCAGAAGACCGGGGTCTCGACGCCCTGGTCGGCGGAGTCGACGACCGGATCGGTCCACTTGCGCGTGTTGATGAAGAGCGGGTCGTTGACCTCGGTGCGGCTGGTCTGGATGCCGTTGAGGTTGGCGGCGTTCACCCCGGTCGAGGCCTGGGTGGTGACGCGGGCGCTCGCGGACGCGGCACCGCCCTGGTTGTTGGTCACGCCGGGACAGCTGCCCTCGCAGACGCCCAGGCGCTCCCGCGCGGCCTCGATCAACTCGTCGGAGTTGAGGTTGCTGCCGGCGCCGGTCTCGACCGGGAGGTTGTCGACGCGGGTGTTCCAGGGGCTGTCGGCTGAGAACGGGCGGGCGATGCCGTTGCCGCCCTCGGTGCCGGTGGCGTTGGCGCTCGCGGTGGTGTCGCCGCCGTCGACGGCCTGCGGCGTGACGCGCTGGCCGGGCAGCTGCGAGGCACGGCGGGCGCGACGGGCCTCGGCGGACTTGGAGGCCGCCTCCTGCGCCGCGGCGCGCTTCTCCGCCGCGCTCACGGTGGACGTCACCGTGCTCGTCGTCTTGGTCGTGCTGGTCTTGGTGTCGTCCTCGCTGCCACAGGCGGCGAGCGCGAGCACGGCGCCCGCCGAGAGGACGGCGGCCGCGGCACGCAAGGCATGGGGGCGATGCTGGGTCACGGTGTGGTCTGGGTCGGGGTGGTCGTGGACCCGACGCCCGCCGCGCCGGTGTCGCTCGGCGTCTGCGTGGCCGCAGGCGTCGTGGTCGTCGACGCCCCACCCGGCGTCGTCGAGGTCGGTGTGGTCACGGCGGAGCCGCTACCACCGGTCGCGCCCTTCGGCGCAATGGTCTGGGCCGTGCCGTTGCGCTGCCCGGTGCCGCTGCTCGCGCCCTTGCGGCCGGCCGCGGTGCCGCCCGTCGTCGCGGGCGCGGTGTTCGCCAGCCGCAGCAGCGTGTACCGGCGGTCGGAGAAGACGACCCGCATGCCGGGCTGCTTGCCCTGGGCGGCCTGCGGATAGCGCCGCGCGATGAGGTCGTCGGAGCGGCTGTTGGACGTGACCAGCATGTACTGGACGACGCCGAACGGCTGGTCGAGGACCTGCCGGAACTTGCCGTCGCCCTTGTCGATGCGGTCGTAGAAGATCTGCGGCCGGCCGGAGAGCAGGATCACGCCGAACGCCTGGGCGTTGTCGACGAGGATCGCGTTCTTCTCGGTCTTGGGGATGTTGGCCTTGATGTAGTCGGCGGCCTTCGCCTCGTTGGCGATGCCGACGGTGAAGCCGCCTCGCGACTGCGTGCCCTCCTGGTCATCCCCGGAGAACACCGCGCGGGTGAACGCCTGCTCGAGACCCTGGAACGGGTAGCGCTTCATGCCCGCCCAGGCGGTGAACAGGTTCACGATGAGCAGCCCGACGGTGACCCCGAAGATGATCAATCTCGATTGGGGCATCGAGCGGAACAGCCACGCGGCGCCGACGAACGACGCGACGTACATCGGCATCGAGTCGCGGAGGGTCAGCAGGCCCTCCTTCTCGGCCGTGTAGGCGTGGATGCCGATCACGACGATGCCCAGGACGATGAAGGACGCCAGCCACAGCGCCATGTCGTTGCGCTGGGTGACGAACACCACGACGAGCGCCGGGACGACGGCGAAGGCCAACGGGAAGATCGCGGAGTTCAGCTGCAGCATGCGCTGCGCGATCTCCGAGAACGCCAGCGCGCCCTGGTCGTCGATGCCGCTCGAGTTCACGGCCTGCGTCGAGGTCGTCGCGTCGCTGATCCAGCCGAGCGGGTCGCCGACGATCAACCAGTTGAACAGGATCCACAGCGCCAGCACGTAGGCGATCGGTGCGCCGAACGCGATCACCGACCCCTCGACCTCGACCTTGCTGGCCCGGCGGCGGATGAGCGCGACGCCGATCAGCAGGGCGAACAGCAGGCCCCAGATGATGAACGCGTACCGCGTCAGCACCAGGACCGACAGGCCGAACCCCGCGGCGATGAGGAAGCGCGGCTCCGTCGTCGCGTACCAGCTGATGAACGAGTAGAGCAGGAACGACAGCAGGAACGCGTAGGCCGCCTCGCTCATGCCGTTGCCCGCGTAGAAGACCCAGAACGGGTTGATCGCGAAGAGGCCGACCAGCGGCAGGCGCAGCAGCGGCTTCATGTCGCAGCGTGCGCAGGTGCGGTCGAGCATCACGACGGCGCCCGCGGCGAAGACCGCGGAGGACATCGGCACCGCGACGAGCGACGTCGCCACGGGTTTGATGACCGCGAACGGCAGCAGGAACATCGTCGTCAGCGGCGGGAACACGAAGCCGACCGCGGCGAGCTTGGGCGGGTCGTTGTGCCAGACCAGCAGCGCCCGCGTCATGCGGTCCAGGGCGTCGAAGACGACGACATGGCTGTTGACCGTGAAGCGGTAGCCGATCCACGCGTAGATGATCGTCAGGCCCAGCCAGGCGCCGAACGACACGAGGCGGCCGGGCAGGTCGGCCTGGGCGGCATGCGGCTCGGCGTCGAGGACGGTGCCCGAGACGTGGCCGTGGTGCTGGCCGGGCCGGTACTCCGGGAGGGTGGTGGAGGCCATGCGTTAGTGGTCCGTGTTGTCGAGGCCGTGCACGGTCTTCTCCCAGTAGAACGGCTTGTAGAAGAGCTGCAGGAAGCCCTTCCAGGCGGCCAGCGACATGAGGCCCCAGTACAGCGGCGTCAGCAGCGCGTACTTGGCCAGGTCGTAGTAGCCGCGCTGCAGGGTGCCGGCGACGTTCACGTAGAGGAACACGAAGTTGCCGATGAACAGCCCGAACGCCGCTGCGTAGAACAGGAAGCTCGGGAAGAGCTCCTGGATGAAACCCACCTTGGTGAAGAAGAACAAGGTCGCCAGGCCCCAGAAGATCGGGTTCATCAGGAAGATGAACGTGCCGCCGACGACCATCTGGAAGCTGTAGAAGCTCTTCGGGCCGATCTGGCGGAACAGCCGGACCGGGTGGCGCATGTGCACCAACCAGGTCTGGATGTAGCCCTTGATCCAGCGCGAGCGCTGGTTGATCCAGTTCTTC
>CAYUDT010000104.1:0-16275 GCA_964443695.1 uncultured Conexibacter sp.
CCAGCGCCTTCCGCGCGGACCCCGACGTGCCGCTGGTCGTCAGCGAGGTCAACCCCGAGCAGGTCGACGAGACTGCGAAGGGCATCATCGCCAACCCCAACTGCACGACGATGGCGTTCATGCCGCCGATGAAGGCGCTGCACGACGCCTACGGCCTGAAGGCCATCGTCGCGACGAGCTTCCAGGCCGTCGGCGGCGCGGGGCAGAAGGGCATGGACGAGCTCGCCGAGCAGATCCCGACGCTGCTTCAGCAGCGCGACAAGCTCGTCGACGCGGGTGCCGAGGCGTACGCCACCGTCACCGCGTCGGTGCACGCCAAGCCGATCGCCTTCAACGTCGTCCCCTGGCTGGGCGCCGAGAAGGCCGACGGCTACACCGACGAGGAGCTGAAGATGCTCTCGGAGTCACGCAAGATCCTCGACCTACCGGAGCTGGCCGTCTCCCCGACGTGCGTGCGCGTGCCGGTCATGGTCGGCCACGCGATCGAGCTCCGCGCGACGTTCGAGCGCGAGCCGACGGTGGAGGGCGCCAAGGAGGCGCTGGCCGCGATGCCCGGCGTGGAGCTCGACGACGTGCCGACCCCGCTGGAGTGGGCCGGCCGCGACGAGGTCGCCGTGGGTCGCATCCGCAAGGACCTCGCCGACCCGTTCAGCCTCAACCTCTTCGTGGTGGGCGACAACCTCCTCAAGGGTGCCGCCCTGAACACCGTCCAGATCGCCGAGCTCCTCCACGAGCGCGGCCGTCTGCCGGTCAACGCCAGCTGACCCGCGCCGGCGGCGTCGAACCGCCCTTCCTGCTGCTGATCCGGGGCGGAAAAGGCGGTTCGGCCGCTCGGGGGTCAGCCCAGCTCGGCGAGGACGCGGCGCGCCTCTGCCGCGGCGCGCCGGCGGACCGCCGCCGGCAGCTTCACCGTGCTGAGACCCGCACGGGCCTCGGGTGTCCTCGCCGTGGGGACGCTCACGTCGTCGGGGTCGAGGACGGCCCGGTTGCCGGCCTGCTTGTTCACCGCAGCCGCCGCGTCGCCCGCGCCGACGGTCGTCGAGTCGTGGCGCAGCAGCCAGCGGCGGGCGTCGCCGCCGGCCGCCAGGACGCGCAACGCGCCGACGGCCCGCTCGTGCTCGATCGGCGACGCGTTGGGCCCGGGCTGGGGCGGTGTGGAGCTCTCGCCGTGGACGGACGCCCAGAGGATCCGGTCCACCAGCGCCTGGGGGACCATGTCCAGCCGCTCGAACGGCAGCGCGGCGCTCAGCGCGGCGAACGCGGAGGACGCGGTGTTCAGCTCCGTCAGCGACTGCTCCGGCGTGATCGCGCGGAAGCGGGTGCCCTCGACGTCGGCCTTGGTGTCGAACGCGTCATACATCGGCGTGGCCAGCGCGTCGTTGATCGACAGCGGCTGCAGCCCGGCGAGGATCTCGGCCGTGCGCAGGACGCTGTATTGGTCATAACGCGTGTGGACCACCGCACCGCGCTTGGCCCACGGCGAGATCACGAACGCCGGCATGCGGTGGGCGTCGACGTGGTCGGCACCGTCCTGGGAGTCGTCCTCGATGACGAAGATCGCGCTGGACTCCCAGATCGAGGAGTGGCTGATGATGTCGACGATCTGGCCCAGACCCAGGTCGTTGTCGGCGGTGAACGCCTGCGTCGTGTAGGTGTTGGGCTTGGTGCCGTTGGTGTGGTCGTTGGGGAGGATCAGGTAGTTGAACGTCGGGACCGTGCCAGTGGCGTCCTGCACCGCGAAGACCGCCTGGAACTCGTTGACGCGGCTGTCCGCGGCGGCCAGCGAGCCGCCGGTCCCCAGCACGCCGGAGTCCTGCGCGCACGCGGCGAGGTTGCCGACGGCCCCGCCGGGCGTCAGGCACCCGATCTGGACGTTGTTGGGATAGGCCAGGTCGGTGTTGGCCTGCACCTGGGCGTACTCGGGGCGCCGGTCACCGGCCAGCAACGTCAGCGGCGTGTTGCCCGCGGCCAGCTCGCCGTAGTTGCGGAACGTGACGTTCTGGCGGACAGCCTGGTCGAAGACGGGGCCCTTGGGCGGGTAGGTGATCGGGTAGATGCCCATGTCGAAGGACTTGCCGTCGCGCGAGTAGTTCTGCGCGGTGCCCTTCTGGACGTAGTCGTTGGCCAGCGACATCCCGGTGATGAGATGGCCGTCGACGGAGACCTCGGAGTCCGCGTAGACGTGGTCGAGCAGCGGGAAGGTCCGGGCCAGCGCGTGGGCGTTCGGGGTGATGCCGCCGGTGGGGCCCTTCACGCCGTTGTCGTCGAAGATCTGCAGCTTCGGGTCGCCGTCGCCGCGGGGGTCGCTGCCGAAGATCTGGTCGTAGGTGCGGTTCTCGCGCACGATGTAGAAGACGTGCTTGATCGGCCCGCCGCTGCGGACCGGGGTGCCGGCGGGCGGCGTGTCGACGTGGTTGGTGGGGACGGCCTGGTCCTCGGCGGCCTTCAGCATCGAGCGCGTCTGCCGGTCGGTCGGCAGCGACAGGCGGCCCACGCGGCCGATCAGCCGGTCGGCCACGTACTGGCCGTACACCGTCTCGATCTTGCCGAACGCCTCCTTGGCGCCGTCGGAGACGTACCCGGGGTTCGCGCCCGCGCCGAAGCCCTTCGCGGCGACCCAGATCAGCCGGTCGCTCGTGGCCTGCAGCGTCGACGGGTAGGCCGCGGTCGGCAGCTTGCCGATGAGGTCGTAGGCCTTCAGCCCGGGGATCGCGCCGTCCGACGCGCACGGCCGGATCACGGGCAGCTTGGCGGTCGCCCGCTTCAGCGCGGCCGCACGCCGGACCTTCGGGCCCCGCAGCGCGCGCAGCACCGCGGCGCGGTAGGCCCGCGCCTGCGCCCGCGAGGGGCCGGCGCACGCCTTCACCCGCGCGGTCCGCAGCAGGCGGTCGTGCAGCGCACGACGCTTGCTGCCCTTCAGCCTGGACGTCGCGTAGCCGTTCAGCGCGTTGACGGACGGCGGGCGGTACACCGTCCTGCGGCCCTTCGACGACGCGCTTGCCGGGCGGTCCCGCAGGGCCACCGCCGCGACGGTGTCCTCGTTGGAGTTGGCCGCGTAGAGCGTCTGCCCGTCCGGGTCGACGGCCAGGGCGACGGGCTGCGTGCCGATCGCCTCCCGCCGGCCGACGCTGACCGTCTTGACGACCTCGAGCTTGGTGGTGTCGATCACCGCGACGGTGTCGCGCTGGGTGACCGCGACGTAGAGCCGGTCCCCGCGCGGGTCGAGCACCATGCCCTCGGGCTGGCTGTTGATGCCGCCGAGGCCATCGATCGTCCTGGCCACGCCGCCGTGCGGCGCCAGCACCGAGACCGTGCCGTCCCACGCGTTGGAGACGAAGGCCCGGCCGTCGCGGTCGAAGACCAGGCCGTTGGGGTAGCGCCCGACCTTCACCGTGGCGATCTCCCCGCCCTTGGCGGGGAAGAACGCGACGCGGTCGGCCTGGGACTCCACGACGCCCACGGTGCCGTCGGGTGCCACCGCGATCGTCGACGGGTAGAGCTTGCTCACCGGCGGCAGCGAGTTGTTCTGCCCCGAGCCCCCGCTCTGCGCGGGCAGCACGACGGGGTCGCGCTCGATGCCCTGGCCGCTCCTGGGGTCGACGTCGAAGACGTGGATGACGTCGCCCTGTCCGCCCTTCAACGGCCCGTCTCGCTTGGTGTCGCCCGCCGGCGTGCCGGAGACGAAGGCCCGCGTGCCGTCCGGCGTGAACGCCACCCCGCCGAACGCTCCCGGCAGCGGCAGGGTCTGCACGACCTTGCCGCTCCTGACGTTGACCACCTTCACGTCGTTCTTGCCGTGCCCGGAGTCGACGACCCAGAGGTAGCGGGCATCGGGGGTCAACGCCGAGCCCGTGGGGAAGTTGCCGACGGTGGTGAGATCGCCGATCGGGTGGAGCTGCCGGCCGTTGCCGGTGATCTTCAGATCGGGGCCGATGCGGCCGGGAACGTCGGCCGCACGGGCGGCCGGAGCCAGCGCGAGGAGCGCCAGGGACAGGACGGCGAGACGTGACACCCCTGACTTCTATGTCACAGCGGCTCCGGTTTCCAGCCCTTCACGAGACATTCACGCCGGCTGCGGGGCGTCGCGCGGTCAGCGTGGGGCCCACCGGCACGGCTAGGCTCGCGCACGATGGCACCGACCACGCGACGGTTTGCCTGGCCGGCGCTGCTGCTCGCCGCGTTGTTGCTGCGGCTCGTCGACGCCGGCCGGCGGCCGCTGCAGTTCGACGAGGGGCAGATCGCCTACGCCGCGTCGCGGTTGGCGGACGGGGGAGATCTGGCCTACACACCAGTCCTCCACGGGCCCTTGCACCTCGACCTCGCCGCGCTGTCGCAGGTCATCCTCGGCCACGGCGAGGCGGCGCTCCGCGTGCCCGCCGCGCTGGCCGGGACCGCGCTGGTGGCCTGCTGCCTGGGTCTGCGCCGGCCCTTCGGCGACCGCGCCGCAGCGGCCGCCGCGTGCGCGCTCGCGTTGAGCCCGACGCTGCTCTACTACTCGCGCTTCAGCCGCGAGGAGCTGCTGCTCTGCGCGCTGACGCTGGGGTTCGTCGTCGTCGCCGCCGCGGCGGCGCAGGGCGTGAAGCCGTGGCACCCGGCGGCGCTCGGCGCGCTGCTGGCGGCGATCTTCGGGACCAAGGAGGCCGCGTTCCTGGAGGTGCCGATCGGCGTCCTGGCGGGCGGCGTCTGGCTCGGAATGCGGCGGCCGCGCCCACGACCCGGGCCGCTCCTGCCCTGGCTGGTCGGCGTGGCGGTGTTCTGGGTGGTCTTCGCCGCGATCTACACCCAGCTTGGGCGCCACACCGACGGCTTCTGGGACGGCATCTACACCGGTCCGAAGTACTGGGCCGACCAGCACGGCGTCGAGCGCCACGGCAGTCCACCCGGCCTCTACCTCCTGCTGCTGATCCTCTACGAGCTGCCGCTGGCGCTGCTGGCGCTCGGCGGCGCGGCGTGGTCGGTCCGGCGCCGGCATGCGGCGGGCACCGCCACGGCCGTCGCCGCCGTCGTGCTGCTGGCGGTCTACTCCTTCGCGGGCGAGCGCTTCCCGTGGCTGCTCGCGTCGACGCTCGTGCCCCTCGCCCTCCTCGCCGGACTGGGCTTCGCGCAGCTGGGGCCGAAGGCGCGGGTGGTCACGGCAGCCGCCGCGCTGGCCTTCCTGGTGTGGAGCGACGTGCAGACCCAGGTGCTGCATCCCAACGACGGGCGCGAGGCGGTGGCCACGCTCTCGACCTCGCTGCAGGTGCGGTCGGTGTCCGCGGAGCTGCACCGGCACCCCGGGCGCACGATCGCGATCGACACCAACAACGGCAACGCGTCGCCGTGGGAGTGGTACCTGCGCGACCTGAGGGTCGGCTACATCGACATGGCCCAGCCGGGCTACCGGCCCGACAGCGACGTCCTCATCGTCACGGGCGCCGGGCTCGCGGTGCAGCGGCCGCACCTGTCCGGCTACCGGGGGCGCCGGATCGTCCTGCGGCGCAGCTGGCCGGGGGCCACGCACGGGTGGTCACCGCGCGGCGTCGTGCGCTGGTGGCTGTCGCGGCGCACCTGGACGCCGGTGACGGCGGAGGACGTGTGGATCTACGAGCGGGTCGGCGCGCAGACGAGCTCGAGCCAGAACCCGTCGACGTTGCAGATCGCGCGGACGAACGCGCCGAGGTCGATCGGCTTCTCGAGGTAGCCGTCGGCCAGCAGGCCCTCCTCCTCGACCATCTCGCGATGGGTCGCCGAGGAGGTGAGGACGAACACCGGGATGTCCATCAGGCGCCGGTCGTTGCGCAGGTGCTGCAGGACGCCGCGGCCCGGGGTGCCCGGCAGGTTGAGGTCGAGCAGGATGACGTCGGGCAGCGGGTGCTCCGCCGTGCCGGCGCTGTCGAGGTACTCGATCGCCTCGCTGCCGTTGGCGATGACCTTCAGCCGGTTGGCCAGCTTGGCCTCGCGCAGCAGCTCGACCGTGAGCCGCACGTCGGCGAGGTTGTCCTCGATCAACATGACCGAGGCGGAGTGGAACTGTGAGCCTCGGGGCGACCGGGCGGCGATGTCGTGCTGTGAGGTGGCGATGCTCATCGGGCGGACTCGGCGGTGGTGAGAAGGGCCAGCTCACGGCGCGTGCGCACCCCGAGCTTGCGGTAGATGTTGCGACGGTGGGTGCGGACGGTCTCGATGCCGACGCACAGGGCGTTGGCGATCTCGGCGTTGCTGCGCCCGCGCTGCAGGTGCTCGAGGACGTCGGCCTCGCGCGGCGTCAGCAGCTCAGGGCCGACGGGATGCTCCGAAGCCGCGGTCTCTGCGCGACGGGGCAGCACGTGCAGGCCACGTGAGGCGAGGTGGATGGCGTTGAGGACGTCACGCCCCTGCGTCTCCTTGGAGAGGCAGGCGGTCGCGCCGAACGCGAGGAGCTGGTTGGCCTCCGCCGCCGTCGGGCGGTTGGCCAGGACCAGGAAGCGGGTGGCCGGATGTGCGGTGTGAAGGTGGTGGACGTCAACCGGGCTGCGCAACGAGCCGAAGTTGAGGATGCACACACTGGGCCGGAGATCCTTGAGGACCCCCTCGAGGGCCTGCCCCTCGATGTCGGAGGAGACCAGGCTCAGCGTCCCCTCCTCCTCGATGAGCGCGCGCAGGCCCCGCGAGACGAGGTCCTCGAAGCGGCTGACCGCCACGGTGATGGGAGAACGAGGCTGCATGGGGGGTTGCGAGCGCACGCGCTCCCCAACTCTATCGGCAGCTTGCCCCAGAAGGGTGAGGCCGATCTCACCCCTTTTTCACCCGTTTCCTCACCCGAAGATCACCCGGCGAGGGTGGCGACAGGTTCAGGGCCAGCCATCACTATGAACGCAGTTGTTCGGTGGGGGCCGAGCACAATGTAGGAAGACTTCCCTGGGGCGGAAATGGGGTACGCATACAGGAAACGGAAAAGGGCCTGCGGGCCCTTTTCTGTTGCCTGTACCGGGGAAGCGGTGTATCCAAGGACGGAAAGGGCTTGACGAGATGGACCTCTCAGAGACGCACCGCAACCTGAAGGCTCTCGAGGCGCGCCTGCGCGACCAGAACGCGCCGGCGCGCGCTCGGTTCGAGCGGCTGGGCCCGCGCGGGCTCTTCGAGCTGGCCGCCGCCGAGCAGCTCGAGGCGGATTGCGCGACCGACCCGGACGAGCGCCGGTTGCACCGCGTCGCCGCCCGCGCCGCGCAGACCATGGCCGAGCGCCTGGTCGACGCTGGCGCCTGACGCCCGTCCACCCGACGCCGCAGGCGGGACCGTTGCCGGCGGCGCACCCGGCACGGGTGTGTCGATGTCGGTCCGCACGCCTGTGACTCCGACACCCGACGACGGCGACTGTCACGCGTCTGCCGCAACCCGGCTGTTCGCGCAGTGACGCATGCGACTGTGACCTCTGACGTGAGCCGACTGTCGAGGGGTGCAGTGGGACCACCGCACGCCATCGGCGAGATCGTGCGCGCACGCGCGGGCACGAAGCCAAATGGGTGCACGCACCTCGCCGGCGGCGCGCGTCGCGTCGCGGTCGTGACGTGCGTGGACTCCGGTCGGAGCGGTGCGACACGAGTCCACGCACGTGCCGGCGCTGGGAGCGGCCCGCTGACGTGTGTGGACTGCCGTCGCAGCGGTGCGACACGAGTCCACACACGTGCCGGTCGGCGCGGGCGGACTGTTGAGCGCCCCGGACAAGCAGCTCCGCGCGCGGTTTCAGCGTGACGTCCCCCAAAGACAACAACGGCCGCTCTCAGGCGGCCGTCGAAGGAGACTCGGGAGTGACGGCCTACTGGCCGTCGGGCTTGGGCGCGATGCGCGCCCGCAGCGATGCGCGGGCGGCGTCCAGGCGGTCCGGGGACAGGGCGTCCTCCGGGGCGGCGGGCTCGACGACCGGGACGATGGTCTTCGGGCCGTCGGGGCGCACGCGGCGGCGACGGCGCTTGCCCTCCATGAGGCGCTCGCGCGCCGCATCGAACGGATCGACGCGCGAGTCGTTCATCATCGGACTACCAGCCGCTCCCGCCGACGCCACCGACGACCGCGGTCGACCAGTCGACGACGGTCGTGGGCTTGACGACGTGCAGGTTCATGCCGAGCTCCTTGGGCGAGAGGCCCAGGGCCAGGCCGACGAGCTGCGGCAGGTGCAGGACCGGCAGGTTCAGCTCGCGGCCGGCCTGACGGGCGGCCAGCGGCTGCTGGAGGTCCAGGTTGAGGTGGCACAGCGGGCAGGGCGTGACCAGGCAGTCGGCCTCGGCGTCGATCGCGTCGCCGATGTGGCGGCCGGCCTGGGCCAGCGACGCCTTCTTGTTCATCGTGATGATCGGGAAGCCGCAGCACTTGTGCGAGCCGGCGTAGTCGATGACCGTGCCGCCGAGCGCCTCGATGACCAGCCCGAGGTACTTGTCGCGCGGGTTCTCGTGATCGATGCCCAGGCGCGAGGTCGGGCGCACGATGTAGCAGCCGTAGAAGGGGCCGACCTTCAGGTCGGTCAGCGGACGCTTGACCTTCGACTTCAGCACGTCCAACCCGATCTCCTCGACCAGCAGCCAGAGGAAGTTCTTGTTGGAGATGCCGCGCTCGTACTTCAGGCCCTCGGGCGCGAGGTTCTCGTTGATGACCTCGCGGTACTCGGCGGATGCGTCGAGACGCTCCTGGCACTCGCTCTGCGCGCCCTGGCAGGTCGAGCAGATGTTCATCATGAGGTCCGCGCCGTTGCGGATCTCCTGCTGGGCCAGGGCGAACGTGCGGGCGTTCAGGGAGTCGGCCAGCTCCTGGGAATGCTCGGCGATGACGCCGGCGCCCGTGCAGCAGGCGCGGTCGAGCTCGACGAGCTCGATGTCCAGCAGCGGGGCGACCTTGGCCATCGAGCCGTGCAGCTCAGGGGTGAAGCCGCGGCTCACGCAGCCGGGCCAGTAGGCAACGCGCATCAGGCGGAGCCCTCCTCGTCGGTGGTCTCGGTGGTGTGCTCGGGCTCCCCGGCCGGCGGCTCCGCGGCGGGAGCCGGGTCGGCGGCGACGGCGACGGCGACCTTCTCCTCGGCCGGCGTTTCCTCGTTGTCCTCGTCGGTGCCCGAGATGTACAGGTTGAACTCGATCCGCTCCTCGCGACCCTCGACCTTGTCGTAGATCGCCTGGACGGCGGCGAGGTCCGGCTTCGCCAGCTTGTGCGGGAACAGCGCGACCTTCGGCTTGACCTTGCCGCGGATGATCGCGCGGGTGATCGCGGGCAGCGAGTCCAGCAGCTCCTTGCCGGCAGGCGGCGCGAACTTGCCGAACCAGGAGTTGCCGCCGTAGGAGCGGGGCAGCAGCTCCGCCTCGTGCAGCAGGCCGCCCTGGCGGACCAGCGTGACGAACGCGTCCTCGTGGCGCTTGCCGTTGTTCTGGTCGGTGATGTGGTGATCCTCACCGGCGCGGCGCCGCAGGCGCATGATCTGCGACATCGGCGCGACGCCCTTGGGGCAGGCGTCGATGCACTTGAAGCAGTGCGTGCAGTCGTAGATACCGTGCGGGTCCTCGGAGAGGTCCTTCAGGCGCTCGTACTGCTTGACGTCGCGCGGGTCGCCGACGAAGCGGTAGGCCTTGGCCAGCGCGGCCGGGCCGATGAACAGCGGGTCGACCTCCATCGCCAGGCAGTCCGAGACGCAGGAGCCGCACTGGATGCAGGCCATGGTCTGCGTGACGTCGACCATCGACTCGCGGGGCACGATGTGCTCGCGCTCGGGCATGTTCTCGTCGTCGGCCAGCAGCCACGGGGTGACGCGGCGGATCTTCTTCCAGTGGACCGCGTCCATGTCGACGATGAGGTCGCGGATGACGGGCATGTTGCCCATCGGCTCGATCTCGATGACGCCGTCCTTGGCGGTGTGCAGCGCCTCGTCGAGGTGGACGTGGCAGGCCAGGCCGGGCTGGCCGTTGACGCGCACGCCACAGGAGCCGCAGATGGCCTGCTGGCAGGAGCAGCGGATGCCGATCGAGCCGTCGTTCTTGTCCCTGGCCTGCAGCAGGCCGGCGAGAACCGAGCGGTGCGGCTCGAGTTCGATCGTGTGCTCGTCCCAGTAGGGCGCCTCGCCCGAGTCCGGGTCGTAGCGCCGGATGCGGAGGGTGAACTCCTGCGGGGGCTTGCGGGTATCCATTAGTACTTGCGCTCCTCGGGCTGCCACTGGGTGAACGTCACCGGCGAGTAGTCGATCTTCGGCACGTCGTCCCCGTTGATGGACGTCGTGATGTGCTTCAGGAAGTCCTCGTCGTTGCGCTCGGGGTAGTCGGTGCGGAACTGCGCACCGCGCGACTCCTTGCGCTCGATCGCGGCGACGACGGTGCACTCGGCGGCGTCGAGCATGTAGCCCAGCTCGATGGCGCCCAGCACGTCCTGGTTGAAGACCGTGCCGCGATCGTCGACGTACGCGGTCTTCGCCTCCTCCTTGAGCTTGCGCACTTCCTCGTGCGCCGCCAGGAGGCCGGCCTCGTCGCGGAAGACCGCGACGTTGGAGTTCATGATCTTGCCGAGATCCCACTTGATCTCGCTGACGCGGCGCCCGCTCTTGTCGCGGCCGACGATCTCGCTGATCATCGCCTCGTCGTCGCGACGCTGGGCCTCGGAGGCCGTCGGCATCGTCATCTGCTTGGCGCGCTCCGCGGCGTGCTCGCCGGAGCGGCGGCCGAAGATCAGCGTGTCCAGCAGCGAGTTGGCGCCGAGGCGGTTGCCGCCGTGGACCGAGACGCAGGCGACCTCGCCGGCCGCGTAGAGGCCCGGGATCGACGTCGCGCCGTGGATGTCGGTCTTGACGCCGCCCATGATGTAGTGCTGGCCGGGGCGGATGAGGATCGGCTCGCGCGTGATGTCGGTGCCGGCGAAGTCCTTGCCGATGTTGACGATCTCGCGCAGCGCCTCGAGCGTGCGCTTCTTGGGGACGACGGTGATGTCGAGGTAGATGCCCGAACCGCCGGGGCCGACACCGCGGCCCTCAAGGATCTCGGTCTGCTCGGCGCGCGAGACGACGTCGCGGGACGCCAGCTCCATCTTGTTGGGCGCGTACTTCTCCATGAAGCGCTCGCCCTTGGAGTTCAGGAGGTGCGCACCCTCACCGCGGGCACCCTCGGTGATGAGCAGCCCGTTCTCGACCAGCGTGGTCGGGTGGTACTGGATCATCTCCATGTCCATCAGCGGCGCGCCGACGCGGTAGGCCTGCGTGATGCCGTCGGCCGTGCAGATGAGCGCGTTGGTCGTCGGGTGGAAGCACTGGCCGGCGCCGCCGGAGGCGAGGATGACGTTCTTCGCGCTGAAGGTCTCCATGCGGCCGTCGCGGATGTTCCGCGCGACGGCGCCCACGCACGCGCCGGCGTCGTCGAGGATCAGCGAGGTGACGAACCACTCCTCGTAGGAGTCCACCGTGTCGTGGCGCTTCATGATCTGCTCGTAGAGCACGTGCAGGATCGCCTGGCCGGTGATGTCCGCGACGTAGGCGGTGCGCTTCACCGAGGCACCACCGAAGGCGCGCAGGTCGAGCTCGCCCTTCTGGTTGCGGTGGAACGTGACGCCGATGTGCTCGAGGTGCATCACCTCGTGCGGCGCCTCCGAGCACATGATCTCGATGGCGTCCTGATCACCGAGGAAGTCGGAGCCCTTGACCGTGTCGTAGGCGTGCGACCGCCAGTCGTCGTCAAGGCTGACGGCGGCGTTGATGCCACCGGCGGCTGCCACCGAGTGCGAGCGCACCGGGTGGACCTTGGACATGAGCGCAACGGTGACTCCGGCATCGGCCGCTGCGATGGCGGCACGCTGCCCGGCGAGTCCCGCGCCGATGATGAGGACGTCGTGTGAGGGCATGATTCGTTCTTAACCCTATACGGCCGGGAGCGTCGGCCGGGCCTAGGCCGAAAGCGCCAAATCCGACGGTTTCGGGCGGCTTTCACGCTTCTTTGGCCTGTGATTCACGATGAGTTTCCGGCGGCTGGCCCGTCTCTGCTGCGAACCCGCTAGACAGGAGCTCCCAAATGCAGATCATCGTCACGAATTTCATCTCCTTGGACGGCGTCACCCAGGCGCCCGGCGGCCCCGAGGAGGACACCGACTTCGGCTTCGAGCACGGGGGCTGGTCGCATCCCTACATGGACGTGGACGTCATGGGTCCGGTCATCGGCGGGCTGATGGAGCGCAGCGACGCGCTGCTCTACGGACGGCGCACCTGGCAAGGCATGGCCGCGGCCTGGCCCGACCGCGCCGGCGACCCGTTCGCCGACGCGATGAACTCGATCACCAAGTACGTCGCCTCCCGCACCCTGTCCCAGGAGGACCTGACCTGGGAGAACTCCCACCTGCTCGACCCCGAGGACGCGATCGGCGCGATCGCGGCGCTGCGCGAGCAGGACGGCGGTGGGCTGCAGATCTGGGGCTCGGCCTCGCTGACCCAGCAGCTCATCGACGCCGACCTCGTCGACGAGTACGTGCTGTTCATCGAGCCGGTGCTGCTCGGCGGCGGCAAGGGCGCGTTCCCGACGTCCGGCCAGAAGCGCCCGCTGCAGCTCGTCTCCGCGACGCCGTGCGGCACCGGCACGATCGTCGCGATCTACAAGCCCGCCTGATCTCGTCGAACAGGCGGATCCCCACGGAGATGCGTGGGTGTCTGCCTGTTCGGCGCTCGTGGGTGGGTCAGCCGGCGGCGGCGGTCAGCGCGCGGCGGATCTGCTCGATCGTCACCACGCCGCGCAGGTGGCCGCCGTCGTCGACGACCATGAGGGCGCCGAGGGCCCGCAGTGGCTCATGGGCCAGCAGGGCCGCCAGCGGCGTCCGCTCCGGGATCGAGAACTCGGTCTCGGCACCCGGGTCGAGGAGCTCGCTGACCAACAGCGCCGGCTGTCCGGAGGCCAACGCGCCGTCGGTGCGCTCGGCGCTGAGGATGCCCTTGTAGGTGCCGTCGTGCTCGTCGGCCACGGCGAACCAGGCCCAGCCGTGCCTGCCGAAGTACTCCTCGCTGGCCTGCAGGACGGTGGTCGAGGCCGGCATCCAGAACGGTTGCGTGTCCATCAGGTCGCCCACGGTGACGCCGTCGATCTGCTCCTGGAACGCCGAGGCGACGACCGCGCCCTTGGCGCCCTGGGCCATGAACCAGCCGAGGACGATCAGCCAGACGCCGCTGAAGCCGTCGTCCTGCATCAGCAGGTAGACGCCGAAGCCGATCAGCGCGTAGGAGAACCACTGGCCCACGCGCGCGGCGATGCGCAGCCCGCGGTTGGCGTCGTCGGTGACCTTCCAGGCGATGGCCTTGGCGATGCGCCCGCCGTCAAGTGGGTAGGCGGGGATGATGTTGAAGGCGAACAGGAAGATGTTCAGCGCCCCGAGCCAGCCGAGGAGCGCGACCGCCGGCGACGTCGAGACCTGCTCGAACTTCACGACGTGCTCGGCGGTGGTGCCGTCCGAGGCGAGGACCGCGCCGCCGATGCAGCCCACCGCGACGATCAGCGTCACCAGCGGCCCGGCCGCGGCGACGGCGAACTCGCGGCCCGGGGTGTCGGGCTCGCGGTCGAGCTTGGCGACGCCGCCGAAGAACCAGAGGTCGACGCCGCTGGTCTCGATGCCGTAGCGGCGCGCGGTCAGCGCATGGCCGAGCTCGTGCAGCACGATCGACACCGCGAACAGCAGGGCGGCGGCGACGGCGACCCCGTAGGCCTGCCCGTCGGAGCCGTTGAGGACGTCGCCGAAGTACCCGCTCAGGTTCCAGATCATCAGGAACAGGACGAAGAACCAGCTCATCGTCGCGCCGACGCGGATGCCGAAGACGCGGGCCAGCTGGATCGAACGTCCGGTTCCCATCAGAGGTCGATTGTCGCAGCCTCGACCCGTGATCGCGTCCGGTCGTCCCTCGCTAGGCCGCCTGGGGCGTTGCGCGCGCGATGATCGCCTCGAAGTCGGTCCCGGCCGGCAGCGTCCCGTAGGCCAGGCCGCTGTCACCGCCGAGGCGGGCGGCGCAGAAGGCGTCGGACACTGCGGCGGGCGTGTTGCGCACCAGCAGCGAGCCCTGCCAGGCCAGCGCCATCTTCTCGACGAGGCGGCGGCTGCGGATCTCGACGTCGTCGAGATCGGCGAACTCGGCGCGGAGCTCGTTGACGTGCGCGTCGAGGTGGCTGTTGGCGCCCGCGGCGAGGTCGACCTCGTCGAAGTAGGCCTGCAGCACCTCCGGCGACTTGGCCAGCGCGCGGAGCACGTCGAGGGAGTTGACGTTGCCCGAACCCTCCCAGATCGAGTTCAGCGGGCTCTGGCGGAACATCCGCGGCATCCCGGACTCCTCGACGTAGCCGTTGCCGCCCAGGCACTCCAGCGCCTCGGCGGCATGGCCGGCGGCGCGCTTGCAGACCCAGTACTTGCCGACGGCGGTGCCGATGCGCCGCAGGGCGACGTCGCCCTCGTCGTAGGCGCGCGCGAGGCGCAGGGCCAGCGCGGTGGCGGCCTCCGACTCGATCGCCAGGTCGGCGATGACGTTGCGCATCAGCGGCTGGTCGGCCAGCCGGCGGCCGAACGCGGAGCGGTGGGCGGTGTGCCAGGCGGCGTTGGCCAGGCCCCAGCGCATCGACGCCGCGGAGCCGATGACGCAGTCCAGCCGGGTGTGGCCGACCATCTCGATGATCGTGGGCACGCCACGGCCCGGGTCGCCGACCATGCGGCCCCAGGTGCCGTCGAACTCGACCTCCGACGAGGCGTTGGAGCGGTCACCGAGCTTGTCCTTGAGGCGCTGGATGCGGAACACGTTGCGCGTCTCGTCGGGCAGGAAGCGCGGCACCTCGAAGCAGGAGACGCCCTCCTCGGTCTGGGCCAGCACCAGGAACACGTCGCACATCGGGGCGCTGCAGAACCACTTGTGGCCGTGCAGCAGGTACTCGGCACCCGCGCCACCGCCGTTGATCGGCGTGGCGGTCGTGGTGTTGGCGCGGACGTCGCTGCCGCCCTGCTTCTCGGTCATCGCCATGCCGCACTTCGCGGACGTCTTGTACGCCTTGGGCCTCAGCTCGCCGTCGTAGGCGGCCGCGGTCAGCAGCGGCTCCCACTCGGCGGCGATCTCCGGCTGGGCCCGCAGGGCGGGGACGGCGGCGAACGTCATCGTCATCGGGCAGCCGTGGCCGGCCTCGACCTGGCCGCCGACGATGCCCGCCGCGGCGCGGGCCACGTGCACGCCCTGCGCGTCGCTGGTCCAGGGCAGCGAGTTGAAGCCGGAGTTCGAGGAGCGCTCCATGAGGCTGTGCCACGCCGGGTGGAACTCGACCTCGTCGAGGCGGTGGCCGTAGCGGTCGACGACCTTGATCTTCGGCGGGTTCTCGTTGGCCTGGGTGGCCTGCAACAGCGCGACCTCGCTGCCCCAGTCGGCGCCGTGCGCGCCGAGGCGCTCGAGGTGCTCGGCGGCGCCCTCACGCTCGGCGCCCTCACGCAGCGCGACGTCGCCCGTGAACAGGTTGGTGGGCTGCAGCGGCGGCACCTGGTTGGTGACGTCGTGCGTGTGGAACCCGGAGGTGACGGTGGAGTCGACGACGGTCATGCGGGAGCAGCTCCTCGGATGCAGAAGGCGACGAGCTCGGCGACGAGGCGGTCCTCGTCGAGCTCGTCGTGGACAGGGGACAGGGGACCGACCAGCGCCTCGGCGATCGCGCCGACGAGCATCGTGGTCGTAAGCGGGTCCGCGGTCTCGTGGAGCGCGGACGTGAAGGTGTCGGCGTAGGCGCGGCGGAAGACCAGGCGCTCGGCCTCGACGGCCGGGTCGACCGGCTCGGCCAGCAGTGCCCAGGCCAGGCGGCGGCCCCGGAGCGCGCGCCGGGCGAAGGTCTCCACGCCCGCGGCGATCATCGCGTCCCGGTCGGGACCGGCGTCGGCGATGGCGGCGGCGACCGCGTCGACCTCGTGCTGGGAGGCGACCCGGAAGACCTCGGCGAACAGCTCCGCCTTGGAGCCGAAGTGCCGGTAGACCGTTCCGGTCGCGACACCCGCGCGGGCGGCCACCGCGGCGATGCCGGCCTCGCGGTACCCGCCGTGCGCGATCAGCTCACGGGCCGCCGTGACGATGCGCTCGCGGGCCTCCAGGCGCCGGGCCTCGGTCTTCTCGGTGGCGCGGTAGGGCATGCGTCCTCAAGAAGTGAACCACGATTCAGGTCTTGAAGGCAACCGTGTGCACCCATTGGGCTCCCTGCCCAACCACTGCACGCGTGTTCAGGGCGATAGCGTGCGGCCCGCCCATGAAGATCATCTACACGCACACCGACGAGGCTCCGGCGCTGGCGACCAAGTCGCTGCTGCCGATCGTCGAGG
>CAYUDT010000105.1:0-16237 GCA_964443695.1 uncultured Conexibacter sp.
GAGTCCAGCGGCGTCGTGCGGATCATCAAGGACCTCGACGAGTCCATCGAGGGCCGGCACGTCCTGATCGTCGAGGACATCGTCGACTCCGGCCTGACCCTGCAGTACCTGCTGCGCAACCTCGGGGCCCGCAACCCGGCGTCCGTCGAGGTCGTGTCGCTGCTGACCAAGCCCGAGCGGCGCAAGGTCGATCTCGACCCGGACTACGTCGGCTTCGAGATCCCGGACAAGTTCGTCGTGGGCTACGGGCTCGACTACGACGAGCGCTACCGCAACTTGCCCTACGTCGCCGCGTTGGCTTTGTGAACCGGCCGTCACGGCCGATACGTAGAGAAGAGAGCGCCGGGCCCGTTGCAGACGGCCCGGTGTCCACCCACCCGCTGCTACGCTCATAGGCCCTCATGTCCCGCTTTTTCAAGAGCGCCGCCTTCCCGATCGTCATCGTGGTCGTGCTCGCGTTCTTCGCCCAGAAGCTCATCTCGCCGAACGACAATCGCGAGAACAAGAGCTACGCCGACTTCCAGGCCCAGCTTGCGACGGGCCAGATCAAGTCTGCGACCGTTCGCACCAAGGACAACACCATCGAGGTGAAGACCACCAGCGGCGGACGCTATGAGGTGGGCTTCGTCCCCGAAGGCGCCGACCGCGTCGTCACGGAGCTGCAGGCCAAGAAGGCCTCCGGCAAGATCCGCGACTACGACATCGAAGGCACCAAGTCCAACGGCTGGATCTCGCTGCTGACGTACATCCTGCCGTTCATCATCTTCATCGGGTTCTGGGTGTTCCTCATGAACCAGGTCCAGGGCGGCGGGTCGAAGGTGATGTCCTTCGGCAAGTCGCGGGCCAAGCGGATGAGCGTCGACTCCCCGAAGATCACGTTCCGCGACGTGGCCGGCGTCGACGAGGCGGTCGAGGAGCTCCACGAGATCAAGGAGTTCCTCGAGAACCCCAAGAAGTTCCAGGCGCTCGGGGCCCGCATCCCCAAGGGCGTCCTGCTCTACGGCCCGCCCGGTACCGGCAAGACGCTGCTGGCCCGCGCCGTGGCCGGTGAGGCCGGCGTGCCGTTCTTCTCGATCTCCGGTTCGGACTTCGTCGAGATGTTCGTCGGCGTCGGCGCCTCGCGTGTGCGCGACCTGTTCGAGCAGGCCAAGCAGAACTCGCCCTGCATCATCTTCATGGACGAGATCGACGCCGTCGGCCGCCACCGCGGCGCCGGCATGGGCGGCGGTCACGACGAGCGCGAGCAGACGCTCAACCAGCTGCTCGTCGAGATGGACGGCTTCGAGATGAAGGACAACATCATCCTCATCGCCGCCACCAACCGCCCGGACATCCTCGACCCGGCGCTGCTGCGCCCGGGCCGCTTCGACCGCCAGATCGTCGTCGACCGCCCCGACCGCGGCGGCCGCAAGAAGATCCTCGACGTCCACACCCGCGGCAAGCCGCTGGCCAAGGACATCGACACCGAGGTGCTCGCGGGCCAGACCCCCGGCTTCACCGGTGCGGACCTCTCCAACCTGGTCAACGAGGCCGCCCTCCTCGCCGCCCGCAACGGCAAGCGCGAGATCACCCAGCAGGAGCTGGAGGAGGGCATCATGCGCGTCATCGCCGGCCCGGAGAAGAAGACCCGGGTGATGGACGAGAAGACGCGCACGATCACCGCCTACCACGAGATGGGCCACGCGCTGGTCGGCCACTTCCTCGAGAACGCCGACCCGGTCCACAAGATCTCCATCGTCTCCCGCGGCCAGGCCCTCGGGTACACGATCTCGATGCCGGCCGAGGACAAGTTCCTCACCACGCGCGCCGAGCTCCAGGACACGATGGCGATGACCCTCGGCGGCCGCGCCGCGGAGGAGATCATCTTCGGCGAGATCACGACGGGTGCGTCCAACGACCTGGAGAAGGTCACGGGCTCGGCCAAGCAGATGGTCATGCGCTTCGGCATGAGCGACAAGCTCGGTCCGCGCGTCTTCGGCCACGACCACGGCCAGCCGTTCCTCGGCCGTGAGTACGCGTCCGAGCCGGACTACTCCAACGAGATCGCGCGTGACATCGACGAGGAGATCCGCCGGATCATCGAGGCCGCCCACCAGCGCGCCAAGGACATCCTCAACGAGCACCGCGAGGCGCTCGACAAGATCTCCCTGATCCTGCTCAAGCGCGAGACGATCGAGAAGCACGAGTTCGAGGCGCTCCTGGACGGCAAGTCCGAGGAGGACGTCTGGGGCCCCGACAACTCATCGGACACGCCGGACACGCCGCCGTCGGGCACGCCCGCCCCGGCCGACCGGGGCCGCGAGGCGCCCCGCCCGCTGCCGCGTCCCGGCCTGGCCGGCGCCGAGGCCCGGGCGATCGACCCGGAGCCGGGCACCGCCTGACGCCGGGCCGCGACGAAGTTCCCGCGAGTGCGAGCCGCCAGGCGAGCACTCGCGCCGCCGACCGTCGTCGGCAACGGGCCGCCTCCGAGCGGCCCGTTTGCGTTGGGGGGACCCGGGGGTCCTCCGATCGGAGGAGGCGACATCGTCCACCGATATGGCCGAAGTGCCGATCAAGGGGTGTGGGCCCGCGGACGATCTTGTTGGTGGCAGGAAGTTCCAGCCGGTCCCCCGCAACACACCAACACCCACACCAGATGCTCTACACGATCTTCGGCATTGCCACCATCAGCCCCCTCGTCCTCCTCGTCGGCAGCATGTTCCGCACCGCCACCACCGCGGAGATGAGCTCCGCTCCGGCCTCCGTCGTGCAGCGTGACGCCAAGCGCGACGCCGCCACCGTCACGGCCGCCGCGGCTCCGGCCGCGCCGAAGGCTCCCGCCGCGCCGTCGCACCCGCGCCTGGGCCCGGTGCCCGCCTTCGCCTCGCGCTAGTCCGCGACGCCCACAACTTCATCCACGGTGAGCGCGCCGGGCCGAAAGGTCCGGCGCTCGTCGTCTGGTGAGGGCTGAACGTCCGGAGTGCCACGGAAAACCGTGGCAATCCATACGTTCAGCGGGAGTGGGGGTCAGTCGCCGACCTGGCGCCAGACCTCGACCGACACCTCCTGCACCGGCAGGGCGATCGGCGGCTCCGGCTTGGCGGCCTTCACCCAGACCTCGTCGGCCGAGTAGTCGGCCAGCAGCCGGTCGGCGATGGCGCTGCAGAGGCGCTCGAGGGTCTTGTAGGAGCGCTGCTGAGCCACGAGGGCCACGGTGTTGCAGACCTGGCCGTAGTCGACGGTGTCCTCGACGAGGTCGGTGACGGTCGCGTCGCACTCGCCGACCTCCAGGCGGATGTCGAGGACCAGGCGCTGGCCGATCTCCCGCTCCGCGGCGGTCACGCCGTGGTGGGTGTACAGCGACAGGCCGCTGACCTCGATGGTGACCTCGGTCTGCGGGCCGTTCTCGTCGTCGTCGAACTCGTCCTCGAGATCGTCGTCGTCGAAGTCGTCCTCGGGCTCTTCGTCAGGCGTCATTCGGGTGCCAACGTAGCATCGGCGACCGCCAGCGCATCCCGCACGGCGGCCACGTCGTGCACGCGGAAGACACGCGCGCCGGCGCTGAGCGCCAGGACGTTGGAGGCGATGGTGCCGTAGAGGCGCTGCTTGGGGTCGTCGCGGCCGCTGATCTTGCCCAGGAAGGACTTGCGGCTGGTGCCGACGACGACGGGAAAGCCGAGCGCGACGATCTCGTCCAGGCGCCGCAACAGCTCGAGGTTGTGGGCGACCGTCTTGCCGAAGCCGATGCCCGGGTCGACGTGGATCTGCGACTCCGCGACCCCCGCGGCGATGATCGCGGCCGCGCGCTCGGTCAGGTAGGCCTTCACGTCGTCGACGACGTCGTCGTAGCGCGGGTCGGCCTGCATCGTGCGGGGCTCGCCGCGCATGTGCATGAGGCAGCAGTCGGCGCGCCGGGACGCGACCAGCTCGACCATGCCGTCCGCGCGCAGGGCGTTGACGTCGTTGACGTAGGTCGCGCCCGCGTCCAACGCGGCCTCGGCGACCTCGGCCTTGGTCGTGTCGATCGACAGCTGCGCGCCGCTCACCGCGGCCAGCCGCTCGATGACCGGGACCACCCGGCGCAGCTCCTCGGCCACGCCGACGGGCTCGGCACCCGGGCGGGTCGACTCGCCGCCGACGTCGAGGATCGCGGCGCCCTCGGCGGCCAGCTGCAGCCCGTGGGCGATCGCCGCGGTCCCGTCGAACCACTCGCCACCGTCGGAGAAGCTGTCGGGCGTCACGTTCAGCACACCCATCACCGTGAAGCTCATGCCGCGAACACCTGCCGGAACGTGAAGGCGTGCGCTGTCGGTCCGTGCTGCTCGAGGTGCTCGAGGCGCTCTTTGGCCTCCGCCACGGTCGGCTCGTGGCCGGCCGGCACCCACCACAGCGCGATCATGACGCCGGTGAACGCCGCGAACCACTCGCGCCGGCGGGCCAGGTAGGCCTTGTGCGGCGAGGAGTAGACGTAGGCGCGCAGCGCCTCGACGGACTCCCACGTCGACATGTTCACGAGGATCGTGTCGTCGTCGAAGGCCCGGATCGATGTGGCGTCGCCGTCCTCGGTCTGCAACCGCCAGACGAAGCCCGGGGACGCGTCGGCGATCGCGTTGACCGGCTCCAGCGCGTCCATGAACTCCTGCACCAGCGGCGAGTCCGTCGGCGCGACCAGCCGCCCGATGTTGACCTGCGCCAGGTGCTGCGAGCTCACCCGACAAGCGTATGGGGTAGAACCTCGGGGCAGTGATCATCGAGACCACCGGCCTGACGAAGGCCTTCGGGCCGCGTCGCGCGGTCGATGACGTGGCGCTGGCGGTGCCCGAGGGCATCTGCTTCGGCTTCCTCGGGCCCAACGGCGCGGGCAAGACGACCATGATCCGGATGCTCATGGGCCTCGCGCGCCCGACCTCCGGCGTCGTCCACGTCCGGGGCGCGGATGTCCACAAGGACCCGACCGCCGCGCTGGACCGGGTCGGCGCGATCGTCGAGGAGCCGCGCTTCTACCCGCAGCTCACCGGCCGCGAGAACCTCGAGGTCCACTCCGCGCTGCTGAAGGACTCGCAGGCCGCGCGGAGCCGCATCCCGGCGCTGCTGGACCGCGTCCACATGGCCGGTCGCGCCGACGAGCGCGTGAAGGGCTACTCGCTGGGCATGCGCCAGCGCCTGGGCGTGGCCCGGGCGCTGCTCAACGATCCCGAACTGCTGGTCCTCGACGAGCCGACCAACGGCCTCGACGCGGCCGGCGTCGTGGAGTTCCGCGAGATGATGCGCTCGCTCGTCGACGAGGACGGCCGCACGGTCTTCCTCTCCAGCCACCTCCTCGACGAGGTGGAGAAGCTCTGCGACCGCGTCGCGATCGTCGACCACGGCCGCGTGATCACCGAGGGCGACCTCGACGCGCTGCTGGCCGAGGCCGGTGGCGGGGTCGAGCTCGACGTCGACGACATCGCGCACGCGCAGGAGGTGCTGGGCCGCATCGCCGGCGTCGAGGGTGTCCGGACCCTGGGGGAGGGGCGCCTGATGGTGTCCGGCACCGGCGGCCGCGAGCTGGCGATGAAGGTCAACCGCGCGCTGGTCATCGCCGGGGTCGGCGTCGCCCAGGTCGGGCAGTCGGTGGTGTCGCTGGAGCAGCGCTACCTGCAGATCACCGCAGGCTCCACGCCCGACGCGCCCGGCGACGGGGAGGACCTCGCGTGATCGGCCTGATCCGCGCGGACATCCTCAAGGTCATGCGCCGCCGCGGCGTGTGGCTGTCGACGCTGCTGATCCCGGCCGGGTTCACGCTGCTGGTCGGTTTGCTCGGCGCGCTGATCGGCGACCTCGGCGTGCACGGCGGCGGGCAGTTCACCGAGGACGTCCAATACGTGCTGGGCCTGATGTCGTCGGTCGTCGGGGCGCTGCTCGGCGCCCGGCTGGGCTCCGACGAGCACGTGCTGCAGACGTTCCGCTACCAGGTCCTCTCGGGTCGCACCCGGGCGCAGCTCTACTTCGCCAAGGTCGGTGCACTGCTGGTCGTGCTCACGATCACGGTCGCCGTGGCCACGGTCGTCACGATCCTCGCGGCGTTCCTGCCGCAGGCCGATCCGCAGGACACCATCAGCCTCGCCGACCTCGGCAACCTGTTCTGGCAGCTGTGGCTGCCCGTGCAGTTCTACGGCTGCGTGGCCCTGGGGGTCGGCGCGATGCTGCGGGCGTCCGGCGGCGCGATCGCCATCTCGCTGTTGCTGCAGTTCGTCGGGCTGAACCTCATCACGCTGCTGGCCAACCTCTGGATCGGCTTCAAGTACGTCGGCGTGTCCCTGGCGCTGGACCGCCTCGGGCCGGACACCATCGACGACGAGAAGTACCGGTTGGCCGTCGTCGGCGCCATCATCACGCTCGCCGTGTGGCTGGCGATCTTCATCACGGCCGGACTGCTGCGCACGCAGCGCAGCGAGGACTGAGGGCGCCGGGCCGACGTCCTCGCGGCGTTGCGTGAAGCAACGCAGTTTGACAATGAGTGAGTGATTGCTCACACTCCCCGGCCATGGGGCGCCTCGCCGAGCTCATCGACCGCCACCGCCGCCGCGTGCTGGCGCTGGCCGGCCTGCTGTTCATCGCGGGGGTGACGCTGGGGGCGCCCGTGGCCGGCGAGCTGAAGGCGACCAGCGCGGACTTCCAGGACCGGGCCGCCGAGAACCTCCGTGCCGTCGCGCAGGTGCAGCGCGCGCAGGGCCGCGACCCGGAGCAGGGGATGGTCGTCCTGGTGCCGACCAGGCAGGACGTGCGCACCTCCAAGGCCGCCCGGGCCCAGGTGGAGCGCGTCGCGGCCGGCGTGAGGCGGGTCCCCGGCATCGAGGGCGTGAGCGTGCCGCGGGGCCGGCAGTTGGAGCGCCTCAGCGCCCGCGACGGGCGCCTGACCGTGGTGACCGCGGCGATCCCCAGCGGCGGCGGTGCCGCCGACGCGGCCGACGAGGTCCGGGCGGAGTTCGGCGCGCAGGGCGTCCAGGTCGGCGGCCGCAACGTCACGTTCGCCTCCATCGGCGACAAGGTCTCCGAGGACCTCGCCCGGGCCGAGCTCATGGCGTTCCCGCTGCTGTTCCTGCTGTCGCTGTGGATCTTCCGCAGCGCCGTCAGCGCGCTGCTGCCGCCGCTGATCGGCGGGCTGTCGATCGTCACGACGTTCATCGCGCTGCGGTTCGTCGACCACAACGTCACCCCGCTGTCGATCTTCGCCCTCAACCTCGTCACGGGGCTCGGGCTCGGGCTGGCCATCGACTACTCCCTGTTCGTCGTCAACCGCTACCGGGAGGAGCTGGCCCAGCACGGGCCCGGCCTGCAGGCGCTGCGGAACACCCTCAACACGGCGGGACGGACCGTTCTCTACAGCTCGCTCACGGTCGCGGCGGCGATCGCCTCGATGGGCGTCTTCCCGCTGAAGTTCCTCTACTCGATGGCCATCGGCGGCGCGATCGTCGCGCTCGTCGCGATGCTCATCAGCCTCACCGTGCTGCCCGCCCTGCTGGTGGCGTTGGGGCCGAAGGTCGACGCGCTGGCGCTGAAGCGCTGGCGGGTCGCGGCGCAGGCCGCCGCCCGGCCGGCCGAGAGCGGCGGCTGGTACCGGCTGGCGCACGGCGTGATGCGCCGCCCCGGCCTGGTGGCGCTGGTCACCGCGACGCTGCTGATCGTCGTCGGCCTGCCGTTCCTGCGCGTGAACTTCGTCAGCGCCGACTACAAGATGCTGCCGCCGGGCAACGAGGCCCGCCTGGTGTCCGAGACGCTCGAGCGCGAGTTCCCCGACGCCGCGGCCGACCCGATCCGCGTCGTCGCCTCCGGGCCGGGGGCGACCGCTGCGGCGGTCCGCGCCTACCGTGCCCAGCTCGTCGCCAAGGTCGACGCGCCGGTCGGGCCCGCCCAGCGCCTCGGTGGGCCGGAGAACGTCTGGGAGATCGACGTCCGCGCGCCCGGCGATCCCATCTCCGACGCCAACGTCGACCGCCTCCGCGACGTCCGGGACGCCGGCGCGCCGTTCGACGTGAACGTCAGCGGGTCCGCCGCGGCGTTCGTCGACCAGCAGGATGCCCTCGGCGCCAAGCTGCCCCTGGCGCTGACCATGCTGGCCATCACGACCTTCCTGATCCTGTTCCTCATGACCGGGTCGGTGGTGCTGCCGCTGAAGGCGCTGGTGATGAACCTGCTGTCGCTGAGCGCCGCGTTCGGCGTGCTCGTGCTCGTCTTCCAGGACGGCCGCCTGGAGGGGCTGCTGGACTACCGATCGGCAGGTGGCCTGGAGGCCACGCAGCCCGTCCTGCTGTTCGCCACGAGCTTCGGCCTGGCCACGGACTACGGCGTGTTCCTGCTGAGCCGCATCAAGGAGGCCCGCGACAGCGGGCTCTCCGATCGCGAGGCCGTCGCGTTCGGCGTGGAGCGGACAGGGCGCATCATCACGGCGGCTGCGATCCTGTTCTGCGTGGCGATCGGTGCGTTCTCGACCTCGGGGGTGGTCTTCATCAAGCAGCTCGGCATCGGCACCGCGCTGGCCGTCTTCATCGACGCGACGATCATCCGCGCGCTGCTGGTCCCGGCGCTCATGTCGCTGCTGGGGCACTGGAACTGGTGGGCGCCGCGCCCGCTGAAGCGGCTGCACACGCGGATCGGGCTCTCGGAGGCATGAACTTCTCCGAGGCGACGGGCGTCAGCGCGCTGGGCGATGCGCGCTACGCGTCCACGATCAACGGCGAGTGGTCGGCGCCGCTGGGGCCCAACGGCGGGTACCTCGCGGCGATCGTCCTGCGGGCCTTCGCGGCCGAGGTGGAGGACGCCGAGAAGGCACCGCGCTCGCTGACGCTGCACTACCTCCGTCCGCCGCAGCCGGGACCGATCGAGACCGTGGTGACGCGCGAGCGCGAGGGCCGCACGGTCGCGACCCTCACCGGTCGGGTGCTGCAGGACGGGAAGGTCTGCGTCCTGGCCATCGCGGCCTTCGGGCACGACCAGCCCACCGCGCTGGACTACGCCGACGACCCGATGCCCGACGGCCCCGCCGCCGAGGACGTCGCGCCCACGCCGGACTCCCCGCAGATGCCGCCGATCGTGCGGCAGCTGCACTTCCGCCCGACCATGGGCGGCCGCCCGTTCAGCGGGGACCCGCAGGCGCTCACCGGCGGGTGGGTCAGCTTCCGTGAGCCGTACCCGGCAGACGCCTTCGCCGTCGCCCAGTTCACCGACGCCTGGCTGCCCGCGCCGTTCCCGAAGCTGACGACGCCGAGCGCCGCGCCGACGATCGACCTGACGATCCACTTCCGTCAGAAGCTGCCGCTCGCGAACCTCGATCCGCTCGCGCCGCTGCTCATCCGTGTCCGCTCGGGGACCTCCGCCGGCGGCTACTGCGAGGAGGACACCCACATCTGGGCGCCGGACGGCACGTTGTTGGCGCAGTCACGTCAACTGGCCCTGCTGCGCCCGCTGGGGTGAGAAGGCGATGAGCGTGGGGTAGCCTGCGCGACGATGGTGCACGAAGGGCTCGTCGAGCGGGCCGCGGAACTTGATCGCCTGGTGGCGGCGCTCGAGGCAGCCGGCGCAGGCCGGGGCGGCGTCGTGCTCGTCGAAGCTGCGGCGGGCATGGGCAAGAGCCGCCTGCTGCAGGCGCTTCGCGACGAGGCCGATGAGCGCGGCCTGAGCACGCTGGCGGCGCGCGGCGGCCACGTCGAGCGCGAGTTCGCCCACGGCGTCGTGCGCCAGCTGCTGGAGATGCCGGTGGCGACGCGACCCGCCGCCGAGCGCGAGGCGTTGCTCCAGGGGGCGGCGGCGCTGGCGGCGCCGGTCATCGGCGTGCCGGCCCCGCCGGGCGCGGGCGCGATCGAGCCGGGCGACGTCGACCCCGGCTTCGCGACCCTGCACGGCCTCTACTGGCTGGTGGCCAACCTCGCCGCCGACGGGCCGCTGGTGCTCGTCGTCGACGACGCGCACTGGGCCGACGAGCCGTCGCAGCGCTTCCTCAACTACCTGGCCAACCGCCTCGAGGGCCTGCCCGTCCTGCTCGTGGTCGGGACCCGCCCGGCCGAGTCCGTCGCGCTGGTCAGCCTGCGGGCCGCGGTCGGCGCCGACCCGGACGCCGTGCATCTCGAGCCGGGCGCGCTCAGCGAGGGCGCGATCGCCGAGCTGACGCGCGTCGCGCTGGACGCCGACCCGGCAGCGGAGTTCGTCTCCGCGGTCCGCGACGCCACGGGCGGCAACCCGTTCTACGTCGACCGCCTGCTGGACACGCTGGCTGCGGACGCGATCGCGCCGACGGCCGACCGCGCGGGCGTCGTCGGCACGCTGGGACCGAAGACGGTCTCGCACGCCGTGCTGCTGCGGCTGCTGCGCCTCCCTGCCGGGGCGGACCGCGTGGCCAAGGCGGTCGCGGTCCTCGGCGTGGAGGCCGAGCTGCGCCGCGTCCTGGCGCTGGCCGACGTCGACCTGGCCACCGGCGCCGAGCTGGCGCAGGCGCTCGCGCAGGCCCACATCCTCGAGGACCGCACGCCGCTGCAGTTCGCACACCCGATCGTCCGCCAGGCGGTCGACGGCGAGATCGGCGCGGCCGAGCGCGCGCTGCTCCACGCGCGTGCCGCGCAGCTGCTGCACACCGACGGCGTCGACGCCAACCGCCTGGCGCCCCATCTGCTGGCCACCGAGCCGGCGGGGGAGGGCTGGCGGGTGACGATGCTCCGCGAGGCCGCCGAGAGCGCGCTGAACGCCGGGGCGCCGGAGAACGCGGTGCGGCTGCTCAAGCGGGCGCTGCGCGAGCCGGCGCCGCCGGAGGAACGCGACGCGCTGAGCCGCACCCTCGGCGTGGCCGCGCTGCGCGCGGGCGACCCCGACGCCGTCGAGCACCTGAAGGCCGCGACCGCCATCGGCACCCCGGCCGAGCGGGCGCGGGCCGGCGTCCTGCTGGCTCGGTCGCTGGCCGCCGCATGGCGCGCCGCCGAGGCCGTCGACCTGCTGGAGAAGCTGGCCGACGAGCTGCGCGGCGAGGACGCCGAGGCGGCACTGCACGTCGAGGGGGAGCTGGCGTCCGTCGGCCTGACCGACAGCCGCCTGTCGGGCCGCGCCGCCGCGCGCCTGGAGTCGCTGGGCGACGTCGCGGGGGACACCCCGGCGCAGCGGATCGTGCTGGCCGACCAGGCCCAGCAGTCGTGGGTCAAGGGCACCTCGCGCGAGCAGACCGTGGAGCTGGCGCTGCGCGCCCTGTCCGACGGGCAGCTGCTGGCGTCGGAGACCAGCGACTCGGTCCCCGTCCTGCAGGCGATCTTCGCGCTCATCATCGCCGACGCCTTCGACGAGGCGAAGGAGCACCTCGACCGTCATCTGGCCGACGCCGAGCGGCGCGGCTCGCGCTACGGCTTCGCCGCCGCCTGCACGCTCCTGGCGATCCGGGCCGCGCGGATCGGCGAGCCGGAGATCGCGGAGGGCTGGGCGCGCGCGGCGCTGGAGACCGACGTCGACCACGCGATCGTCACCCCGATGGCGGTCGGCTTCATCGTGCTGATCCTGCTGGAGCGCGGCGCCGTGGGTGAGGCGGAGGAGCTCATGGCCGCGCAGGACTTCCCCGACCGCATGCCCGATGGCATGTCCTCGATCCACGTCGCGTTCGCCCGTGGCTGCCTGGCGCTGGCCCGCGGGCGCGTCGAGGAGGCGGCCAACCACCTGCAGGAGACCGCCGACCGCGAGGACGCGTTCGGCATCCGCTGCCCGGTGCTGCCCTGGCGGCCGGTCGCGGCGCTGGTCTCCACCTTGCAGGGCGACATCGAGCGCGCCCACGCGTTGGCCGACGAGCAGGTCGAGCTGGCCCGCGTCTGGGGCTCGCCGCGGCTCCAGGGCATCGGCCTGCGCGCGAAGGCGCTGCTGTCGACGGGTCCGGACGCGATCCGCCTGCACCAGGAGGCGGTCCAGACGCTGCGCGGCTCGGAGGCCAAGCTGGACCTTGCGCGGTCGCTGGTCGACCTGGGCAGCGCCCTGCGGCGCGACGGCCGCCGTGCCGAGGCGCGTGACCTCCTCAAGGAGGGCGTGGAGCTGGCCCAGCAGGTCGGGGCCAAGCCGTTGGCGCGTCAGGCTTACGAGGAGCTGAAGGTCGCGGGCGCGCGGCCACGGCGTCTGCAGTTCAGCGGCGCCGACTCGCTGACCGCCTCGGAGCGCCGCGTGGCCGAGCTGGCGGCGACGGGCCGGACCAACCGCGAGATCGCGCAGTCCCTGTTCATCACCGCCAAGACGGTCGAGAACCACCTCGGCCGGGTGTACAACAAGCTCGACATCGCCTCGCGCGACGCACTGGCGTCCGCGCTGGCCGAACCCGTGGAGGCCTGATGCCCGTCGCCCACCTCAGCATCGGCGCCAACCTCGGCGACCGCCGCGCCGCGTTGCAGGCCGCGGTCGACGGCCTGCTGGCGGCGGGCGCGGAGGAGGTCCGTGCCTCCAGCGTCTACGAGACCGATCCGGTGGGGCTCGTCCGCGACCAGCCCGCCTTCCTCAACGCCGCGGTGCGCCTCAAGACCGAGCTGTCGCCGCTGGAGCTGCTGGACCTCGCCAAGTCGCTGGAGGCCGCGGCCGGCCGGGACTTCGGGGCACCGCGTCACAGCCCGCGCGAGCTCGACGTCGACGTCATCCTCCACGGCGACTCCGAGGTCAGCGACGAGCGCCTGACCGTCCCGCACCCCGAGGTGCTGGTCCGGCGCTTCGTCCTGGTCCCGCTGCTGGAGCTGGACTTCGAGCTGCGCCTGCCGTCCGGCGCGAGGCTGTCCGACGCGCTGGCCGTCCTGCCGCTGGACGACGCGGTCCGCCGGCAGGGGCCGCCGCTCAAGGTGCGGCCAGGGCGCCGATCAGCCGCTTGAAGACGGCGCTGCTCTCGGCGATGGCCAGCTCGGGGTCGTCGCTGCGGGCGACGTAGAGCGCGGCCTCGTCCAGCGCGCCGAGCAGGACGTGCGCGGTGGCCTTCAGCGGCTGCTGCGGTATCCGGCCGTCGGCCATCAGCGCCTGCAGCAGCGACTCGATGAGCCCCATGCCGTACTTGGCGCCGATCTCGCGCCAGCGCTCCCAGCCCAGGACGGCGGGGGCGTCGATGAGCACGATGCGGTTGACCTCCGGCTCCAGGCAGGCCCGCAGCCAGGCCTCGGCGCCGACGACCATGAGGTCGAGCGGGTCGCTGGTGCCGGACGCCTGCACGGCCTTGTCGATCCGCTGGGTGATCTCCATCTCGACCGCCTCGAACACCGCGGCGAACAGCTCGGTCTTGTCGGCGAACTGGTGGTACATCGCCCCGCGGGTGACGCCGGCGGCCTTGACGATCGTCTCGGTGCCCACGCCGGCGTAGCCGTTCTCGGCGAACAGCGGTCGGGCCGCGCTGACGAGCGCGTCCTTCGTGGCGGCCGAGCGGTCGGCCTGCGAGCGGCGGGGCTTGATTTCCATACAGACAGTTCGTATGTTGCAGACAGGCTGTACGGAAATCTACCCCGAGGAGCAGACGTGCCCACCATCGACATCCCCGCCGGCACCATCCAGTACCGGGTCTCCGGCCCGGAGGACGCCACCACCGCACCCGTGGTCTTCATCCACGGCTTCCTCGTCAACGGCGAGCTCTGGTCCGGCGTCGCCGATCGCCTGGCCGCCCAGGGCGTGCGCTGTTATCAGCCCGACCTGCCGCTGGGGTCGCACACCATCCCGCTCGCCGCCGAGGCCGACCGCACCCCGCGTGGTGTGGCGCGGATGATCATCGCCTTCCTCGAGCAGCTGGACCTCACCGACGTGACCCTGGTCGGCAACGACACCGGCGGCGCGCTGTGCCAGTTCGTGCTGGACACCGACCCGTCGCGCATCGGCCGCGTGGTCCTGACCAACTGCGACGCCTACGACCAGTTCCCGCCGTCGCCCTTCGACAAGCTCTTCCTGCCGTTCCGCAGCGCTGCGGCCATCAAGGCCCTGCTCGAGCCCATGCGCTCGGTGCGCATGCGCCGCTCGCCGCTGGGCTTCGGCCTGCTCGTGAAGGGCGAGCTGGACGCCGAGCTGAGCCGTCGCTGGGTCGACCCGTGCCTCGGCGACGCCGCGATCCGCCGCGACGCGGCGGCGTTCGTCCGCGGCATCGACACGCAGGAGCTCGAGGGCGTCTCCTCCCGGCTGGGTGCCTTCGGCGGCCCGGCGCTGCTGGTCTGGGGCACGGCCGACAAGGTCTTCAAGCCGGAGCTCGGCCACCGCCTGCGCGACACGTTCACCGACGCCACGTGGGTCGAGGTCCCGGAGGCCTCGACCTTCGTCTCCCTCGACGCCCCGGAGCGCCTGGCGACCGAGATCGCCCGCGCGTTCTACCCCGCGCTTGCGGCGGCCTGAGGCAGCAGCGACGCGGGGATGCAGCCGACGGGCATGTGCCCGCCGGCGGTGAAGAGCCGGTCGGCGAGCTGCCCGGCCGGGCGCGGTCCGATGATCGCCCGGAGGTCGTCGAAGGTCATCAGCAGGGCCAGCGTCGAGCCGATCTGCAGGTCGGCGCGGTTGACCTGCTCGCCGCCCATGACGCCGTCGGCGATCCAGGCGTCGATCTTGTCGAGGTAGCCGGGCAGCGCGGCCAGGTCGCGGGCCCGCGCCGACTCGTCGCCGTTGATCCTCATCTCCATGCGCGCGATGACGGGCATGATCCGCTTGGCCACGGCACCCGGCATCGGCAGCTGGCCACCGGCGGTGTAGGACGGGGCGTTCTCCGGGTGGGCCTTCAGCGTCGGCCAGGTGATCGTGCGCCCCAGCGGCTGCAGCACCTCGTCACCCCAGCGCTCGGCCTCCAGCACCAGGCGCGCCTGCTCCGGATCTGCCGGCAACAGCGCGGGGGAGGGCGCGAGCTCGTCCAGGCGGGCCAAGATCGCCCGCGAGCCCTGGAGCTTCTCGCCGCTCTCGAGCTTGAGCGCCGGGACGGTCCGGGCCGGGAACATCGCGCGCACGATGGCCACGTGCGAGGGCGGCGGGATCTCCCGGACCTTGTACGCGATGCCCTTCATGTCGAGGGCCTTCATGACGGTGGCGCAGGGGTGCGATCCCTGGACGACGTAGAGCTTCGCGGGCATGCGGGGAGCCTATAGGCGACAATCTCCCGCGGATGCTTCTCGTCGTCGACGTCGGCAACACCCAGACGCACTTCGGCGCATGGTCGGGCGATGAGCTGCTCGAGCACTGGCGCTTTGCGACCGTCCGGCACTCGACGGCGGACGAGCTGGGCGCCGCCCTGCGCAACCTCGTCGAGCTCCGCGGCGTCGGCCTGGCCGACCTCGACGGATCGATCGTCTCCAGCACCGTGCCGTCGCTGGAGCCCGAGTGGGTGTCGATGGCCGACCGTTACCTGGGCCACCGCATGCTCAGCGTCGGCCCGGGCCTGAAGACCGGCATGCCGATCCGCATCGACAACCCGCGCGAGCTCGGTGCCGACCGCCTCGTCAACGCGGTCGCCGCCCACCACCGCTACGGCGGAGCCTGCATCAGCGTCGACTTCGGGACGGCGGTCAACTACGACTGCGTCTCGGCCAACGGCGAGTACCTCGGCGGCGTCATCGCGCCGGGCGTCGAGGTCAGCCTCGACGCGCTGACCACCCGCGGCGCCAAGCTGCCGAAGATCGACCTGCTGCCCCCGCGCACGGCGATCGGCAAGTCGACGGTGGAGGCGATCCGCTCCGGCGTCATCTTCGGCTACGCCGCCCAGGTCGACGGCATCGTCAAGCGCCTCGTCGCCGAGCTCGGCGACGACCCGGACATCATCGCCACGGGCGGCCTGGCCAACCACATCGCGCCCTACTGCGAGTCGATCGACGAGACCGACGACCTCCTCACCCTGCGCGGGCTGAAGCTGCTGTTCGAGCGCAACCAGCCCTAGGGGTGCCCCGGAGCACGCTCGATGACGCTCGTCCACCAGCGAGCCGCCGCGCGGGCGCAGGCGGGTCCCCGATCGTGATGAACCCCAAGCCGGCGATCACCATCGAGCAGGCCCGCCGGCTGGCGCTCCACGCCCAGGGCCTGGCGCGGCCGATCGGCCGCCGCCGGGCCAACGGCCGCGACGTCGCCAACGTCGTCGCCCGCATCGGCGCCCTGCAGCTCGACCCGGTCGCGCCCGTCGCCCGAAGCCCGCTGCTGGTCGCCCACGCGCGCCTGGGCCTCGTCGAGGACGCAGACATCGACGACGCCGCCTACACCCGGCGCTTCCTCTTCGACGCCTGGGCCCACGAGGCGTCGCTGGTCCACGTCGACGACGTCTGGCTGCACCGCCACCAGATGC
>CAYUDT010000106.1:0-16022 GCA_964443695.1 uncultured Conexibacter sp.
TAGCCGTAGGTCGCGTTGAGGATGACCCCGCGCTCCGGGCGGCAGTAGGCGACGACGGGGATGCGCTCGGCGGCCTCGCTGTACAGCTCGAGCACCGGCACCGCGAGGTGCCCGGCGCCGAGTGTGCCGACGACCAGGCCGTCCGGATCGGTGTTCAGCGCGGCACGGGCCAGCGAGCCGTCGTCCCCCGCCACCGTCGGGATGACGTGGACGAGCTTGTCCAGCGACGGCGGGTCCAGCGGCGGGTTGCGCGGAATGCGCGACCAGATCGTCGGATGGCCCTCCGTGACGCGGCCCAGCGGGCCGGCCTGGGGGCTGGAGAACGCGACCAGCGACGTGGTGTCCGTCTTGCGCGTGCAGCGTGCGTGGTGGATCTCGCCGCCGAAGACGACCAGCACGCCGAGGCCCGCAGCGGCCTCGGAGGCCGCGACGCTGACGGCGTCGGTCAGGTTGGCCGGCCCGTCGGCACCGGCGGCGGTCGCGGGGCGGATCGCGCCCGTGAAGACGATCGGGGCCTCGGCGTCGTGGAGGACGTCGCACAGCATCGCCGTCTCCTCCAGCGCGTCGGTGCCGTGGGTGACGACGACGCCCGTGCCGCGGCGCGCGATGTCGCGCGCCTGCCGGCAGATCTCCAGCTGATCGGCCAGCGTCAGGTGCGCGCTGGGCTTGTTGAAGATCGAGCGGGCCTCCAGGCCGACATGGCCGGAGAGGCCGGGCACGCTGTCGATGAGGTCCTGCGCGGTGAGCTCCGGCGTCGCCGAAGGGCCCGTCATCGCGATGGTGCCGCCCGCCGAGAGGACGACGACGCGACGGGAGATCGTCCGCTCAGGTGCGAAGGCCATGTGAAGAAAGGGTACGTGGTTCAGCGCCGAACGGCCCAGGCGGTGCCGACCGGCTCCGCGGGCGGGCGCCTACGGCTGCGTCGCGTCGGCGAGGCCGGCCGCGGACGGCGACGCGGTCGGCTGCGGCTCCGACGAGACCGGCTGCTGCGGCGCCGACGAGGAGTGCCCGGGCCGCGGCGCGGGCTGCTGCCCGCACGACGATGCGCAGGTCCCCGGCGACGCGCTCGAGGCCGTCTCTGGAGGATCGCGGCGCCGCCCGCCACCGTCGGCGGCGGCGGCCATCGCGTCCGGCTGGGCCTGCTGCTGCCCGTTGGTCTGCTCCTGCCGGGGCGCGGACGTCGGCGCCTGCGGCTGCGGCTGCGGCTGCGGCTGGGAACGCTGCCGGCTCTGCGGCCGGTCGGTCCCCGTCTGGGCCGGCGGAGGGCCGGCGTGCCGGTCCGGGCGGGCTGCGCGCGACGGCGTGCGGTCCTCGGTGCGGATGTCGTCGAGGTCCGCCTGCGCGTTCGCGCGCGCGAGCGCGTGATCGCGGCGGGCCGCCCGCCGCGCACCCGCTGTCGCCTTCCGGTTCGCCGAGGACTGCGTGGCCGCAGAGGTGACCGCGCGGGCCGTGCCGCCACCGGCCGCGGACGCGGTCGCCGCGCCGCCGGCAATGGGCGTCGCCGCACCGCGGGCGGCCCGCACCGGCGAGGGGACCCGCTGCTGCGTGGACGTCGCGTGCGCCACCGTCCTGGGCGTGCTGGTGCGGTGCTCCACCGTGTGCGGGGCCACCTCGATGACTCCGACGGTGCCGACCACTGCCAGCGCTGCGCCGAGCGCCTTCGCGCCGACGACCCCACCGGCGACCGACACGCCACCCGTGGCGGCGCCCCCGCCGCCGAGCAGCGAGGTCAGCCAGCCCAGGCCTGGCAGGGGCAGGGGCAGCCAGGCGGCCACCCCGCGGCGCCGGGGGCGCTGGGACGACACGTAGGTCGCGCAGGCGTCGCAGGCGCGCAGGTGGGAACGCAGCGAGCGGGCGCGCATCGCGCGGCCGCCACCGGAGTGGTAGGCCTCGCGGACGACGACGCACGGCAGGTCACGGCCGGCCGACGCCTCCTTCAGCGAGCTGCGCGCCTGGAACGCCAACAGCCGCGCGCCCGCCTCGTCGGTGCCCAGCACCTCACCGACGTCGTCGTAGCCCAGGCCGCAGAGCTCGCGCAGGACCAGCGCCGTTCGCTGGCGGTGCGGCAGCTGGGCGACGTCGTCGAGCAGCGAGCGAACCTCGGCCTGCGTCTCGGCGCTCGCCTGCGCGCTCTCGGCGGCGCCGGGGAGCTGGTCGGGCAGCGGTGCCTCCTCGCGGCGCTTGCGGATGAGGCTGATCGACTCGTTGTGGGCGATGCGGTACAGCCAGGCCTTCGGCCGCTCCGGCCCGCTGCCGGTGAGCAGCGCGCGGTGGGCCCGCACCAGCGTGCACTGCAGCGCGTCCTCGGCGTCCTGGGGCTGACGGACGATCGATTGGCAGTACGCGCGCAGGGGGCCGCCGTAACGGTTGACGAGCTCCTGGAACGCGGGCTCGGACCCCTCCCCCACCATGCGGGTCAAGGTCACATCGTCGGCCCGGCGCACGGGGGCAGGACGCAGCAACGCTCTCACGGTGGAGAAGACTTGCGTTCGACCTTTGGGGTTTGCTGAGAATCAGGAAGCGTTGGACAGATGGCCGAGCGCCACCCGTCCGGTTTACGGCAGCGCAGTGGTGGAACCACCGTCGGCCATGATGGCCTGACCGGTGATGTAGCTCGCGTCGTCGGAGAGCAGGAAGACCGTGGCCTTCGCGAACTCCTTGGGGTCGCCGTAGCGCTTCAACGGGATGCTCTCGCCGGCGGCCGCGCGGATCTCGTCGACCGTCTCGTCGGTGTAGCTGGAGCGCATCTCGTCGAGTGAGCGGACGCGGTCGGTGTCGAAGCGGCCGGGACCGATCGAGTTGAGGCGGATGGCCGGGCCGAGCTGGTGGCTGAGCGTCTTCACGAGCGCGGCGACCGCCGGGCGCAGGACGTTGGAGGTGTCCAGGCCGGCGATGGGCTGGCGCACCGTCGTCGAGGTGACGAAGACGACGGAGCCGCCCTTCTCGGTCATGCGCGGGGTCAGGAGCTTGAGCAGGCGGATCGGGCCGGCGATGAGGATGTCGTAGGCGGCCTGCCAGGTCTCGTCCTCCAGCTGCAGCGCGAAGCCGATCGCCGGGCCGCCGCCGTTGACGACGATGCCGTCGAGCGTGTCGCCGAACGCCGCGTGCGCCGCGTCGGCGATCCTCTGGGGCCCGTCGGGGGCGGCCAGGTCGGCGGCGCAGACGTGGGCGGCGTCGCCGAGTTGCGCCTTGACCTCCTGCAGCGCGTCCTCGGTGCGGCTGACCAGCAGCACCTGCGCGCCGCGGTCGACCAGCTCCTCTGCGATGGCGCGGCCGAGCCCCTTCGACGCTCCACCGACGACGTAGGTCCGTCCCCCGAGATCACTCATCCCGGGGCACGCTACCCCAGCGAAGGGGTCAGACCCCTTATCCGGGCTTAAGGTTGCGGGCCGAAGGCCAGCGGCCCCGTCAGGTCGACGTGGCAGCGGGTCTTCTCGGGGGTGTCGTTGACGTTGCCGAAGCAGGTACCGGTGCCCGAGTCGTCGCTGAACGTCGCGACGCCGAGCGTGTCGTCGACGTAGGCGGTGCCGACGTAGCGTGAGGACCCCTTCGCGTAGGTCAGCCGGTCCTTGGCGACGTCGTAGCGGATGATCCGGTTGCCCCGGCCGGAGCCGTTGTTGGTGCGGGCGAAGACGAACGCGTGCAGGTCCGGCGTGAGCGACGGCTTGGTGATACGCGCAGCGTTGGCGCCCCCGGAGGTCGCCTTGTAGATCGTCCTGTCGGCCAGGCTGCGCAGCGTGCGGGTGTGGAACACCTCGCTGCCGAAGCCGTTCTTGGCGCTGTTGACGACGTAGCCGATGCGGTCCCAGCTCAGCTCGGTGCCGATGATGCGTCCGGACTTGTGGGGCAGGGTCAGCAGCGTCGTGGTCGCCACGGTGCTGCGAATGCCGGTGACCATCAGCCGATCGGAGGTCCGGCCCTTGCGAACGAATGCGATGCGACCGCGCATCACCGACGGCAGCGATTCGACCGCCGCGCTGTTGGTCTTGGCGATCGCCGTCTCGCCGCCCGATGCGGGCGAGTAGCGGTACAGGTCGCCGCCGCGTGCGTAGACGATCTGCGTCGTCCCCTGCGTGCTGGTGCCGAGGTCGACGGCGAACGGCTGGGCCTGGGTGGGGACGTCGGCCTTCACCGGCGCGCCGCCGTCCTGAGAGACGACCAGCGCGTACTCCTTGGTGGCCGGGTCGTACTGCGACCACGCGGTGGTGCCCTTCCAGGCGGCGATCGGGGACACCGCCTGCTCCTTGGTCAGTGCGGTCGGGGCGGCCTGCGCGGCGACGGGGAGGGCGAACGCGGTGGCCAGCGCCACCGCGGCGAAGCGGGTGGAGAACATGCTCTGAGTGTCGGCCCGGCGCAGCGTCGTCCAGCGCCACCCAGGTGGCCGATGTCTACACCTGCTCGTCGCGCTGCCGGATGAGCTCCAGCAGGACGTAGCGCTGCAGCCGCGCCCGCTGCTCACCGCTGAGCAGCTCGAAGCGCACGGCGCGCAGCGATTCGGCCGGGGCGCGGATGACGCGGGCCGGGGTCCAGAGCTCGACGTCGGCCAGCGCGAGCTGCACGTCCAGGCGGGCGCCGAGCGGCAGGGTCTGGGCGTCGGCGACCAACGCGCCGCCACCGCTGAGGTCGCGGACCTCGGCCCGCCACATGCCTTCGAAGTGCTCGGGGACCAGCAGCGCGGGGAGCTTGATGTCGACCCGGGTGTGGACGCGGCGCTGCAGGCCGGCGCGCGTGAAGCGGACGTGGCCCGGGGCCCAGCCCAGCGAGATCGTGCCCTTGACGCTGTCGCCGCCGCCGGCGATCAGGCGGGCGCTGCAGCCGTCCAGCGACGCGGCGACCTCCGCCGGGACGTCGAGGTCGGCGACTCCCTGATGGGCAAATGTCACGCGGACATCGAGCACCCCGACCCCGTCGACCAAGAGCGAGGCCTTGTCCTGCTCGGGCACGCGGGAGCGTCTGCGCAACGGCATCACACGACGTAGTCGGACGCCGCGCGCCAACATGAAGCGTCCCTGGCACCCCTCATGTTGTCGGGCCGCTGACCTGGCAACTCATCCTGCAGGGATCTTCGGCCGTCCTGGGTACCGTGGGAGGCCGCCGCCGATGATCCGTGCTCGCTTCGTAATTGGTTTTCTCGTCGTCCTGATCCCCTTGGGGGTCCTGGGCTCGCTGGCCTTTGCCGGCAGCAAGGACGTGGGCAAGCTGCCGTCCGGCGCGCAGGTCGGCAACATCGACGTCGGTGGCCTCAGCCAGTCCGATGCCCTGGCCAAGCTGCGCGAGGACATCGGCAAGCAGGCCAACCGCGACATCACCGTCCAGGTCGGCGCCCGCCAGTTCAGGCTCTCCGCCGACGACGCGGGCGTGACCCTCGACCTGCCGGTCGCGGTGCAGCGCGCCTACGACGTCAGCCATGAGGGCAACTTCATCGACCGCGGCTGGCGCAAGATCACCGGCAAGAAGGTCGCCGTGGATGAGCCGATCCACATGACGTCGGACCCCAAGGCGGTCCGGTCGTTCGTCGGCCGGATCCACGCCGCCGTCGCGCACAAGGCCGTTGACGCGACGCTGAGCATGACCATCAGCGCCGTCACGACGACGCAGTCCAAGCCCGGCGCGCGCCTGGCCGGCCGCGATGACCTCGTCAACCGCATCAACGCGGCGCTGAAGTCACCGAACGGCCGCCGCGCGTTCAAGGCCCACGTCGCGACCGTCGCCCCGAAGGTCGCCGACGCCGACCTGTTCGGCAGCAATCCGGTCGCGCTGACCGTCTCCAAGCGCGACAAGCTCGTCCGCGTCTTCGACAAGGGCAAGCTCGTCAAGCGCTACCACGTGGCCGTCGGCATGGCGAAGTACCCGACCCCGGACGGGCAGTTCTCGATCCAGTCGGTCGAGAAGAACCCCGTCTGGACGGTCCCGAACTCCGACTGGGCCGGCGACCTGGCGGGCAAGGTCATCCCGGGCGGCGACCCGCAGAACCCGCTGAAGGCGTACTTCATCCGCTTCAACGGGGCGGTCGGCTTCCACGGCACCGCGAGCCTGGACTCGCTGGGCACCGCGGCCTCCCACGGCTGTGTGCGGATGGACCCCAAGGACGTCACCGACCTCGCCAAGCGCGTCGCGGTCGGCACCCCCGTCCTCGTCGGCTGAGCCCGCCGGTGTCAGATCTTCGCGAACCGGGGCCGCCGGTTTGCGAAAGTGGTCTACATGGCGAGGATCGGAGTCCTGACCGGTGGCGGTGACTGCCCCGGACTGAATGCGGTGATCCGCGGCATCGTGCGCCGCGGCGGCCAACTCGGCCACGAGTTCGTCGGCCTGAGGAACGGCTGGGCCGGCGTCCTGGAGCGCAACACCACGCCGTTGGACATCGAGACGACCAGCGGCATCCTGCCGCGCGGCGGCACGATCCTCGGCTCCTCACGCACCAACCCCTACAAGGACGGTGCCGACGGGACGGCTGCGGTGCGCGATGCCATGGCCGAGCTCGGGCTCGACGCGCTGATCCCGATCGGTGGCGAGGACACGCTGGGGGTCGCGGGCAAGCTCACCGCGGACGGCATCGATGTCGTCGGCGTGCCCAAGACCATCGACAACGACCTCTCCGGCACCGACGTCACGTTCGGCTTCCACACCGCGGTGCAGATCGCGACCGACGCGATCGACCGCCTGCACACGACCGCCGAGTCGCACAACCGCGTCATGGTGGTGGAGGTCATGGGCCGCCATGCGGGCTGGATCGCCGCCTACTCGGGACTGGCGGGCGGGGCCGACGTGATCCTCGTCCCCGAGCGGCCGTTCGACGTGGCCGAGGTCTGCGCGTCGCTGGAGCGCCGCCATGCCCGGGGGCGGACCTTCAGCATCGTCGTCGTGTCCGAGGGAGCCCACCCGTCCGACGGCAGCGGCCTGACGCTGCAGGACAAGGGCACCGATGCGTTCGGGCACGAGCGCCTGGGCGGCATCGCCGTCGAGCTGGAGCGCGCGATCGAGCAGCGCACGGGCTACGAGGCCCGGACGACGATCCTGGGCCACGTGCAGCGTGGCGGCACGCCCACCGCCTATGACCGGGTCCTGGCCACCCGCTTCGGCGTCGCCGCGGTCGAGGCCGCCCACGAGGGCGCGTTCGGGACGATGGTCGCGCTGCGCGGCACCGACATCGTCCGCGCGTCGCTCACCGACGCCGTCGCCGAGCTGAAGCTGCTCGACCCCGAGCTCTACGCCACGGCCGAGGTGTTCTTCGGTTGAGCACCAGCTGAACCGGTTTCACGTTAGGCTGCCGCGCCATGGCCACCGCCCCTGTCCGCGTCCGCGTCGTCCAAGAGTTCACCAAGCCCGTCGACCGGGTCTTCGAGTACCTCGCCGAGCACGAGAACCTGCAGGGCCTGTTCGGCCCGGCCAAGGTCAAGCGCCTCAACGACGGCACCGACGGCACCCGCAACGGCATCGGGTCCGCGCGCGAGCTGAAGATCGGCCCGCTGCCGTCGTTCGTGGAGACGGTCACGGCCGTCGTCCCCAACGAGCGCATCGAGTACACGATCACCGCCGGGTCGTCCCCGATCAAGGACCACTACGGGACGATGCTGTTCTCCTCGACGCCGTCCGGTGGCAGCAAGCTCGAGTACACGATCGCCTTCAACTCCAAGCTGCCGGGCATGGCGGGCGTCATCGCCGGCGGCCTGAAGAAGAACCTCTCCGATGGCCTGAAGAAGGTCGACGGGCGCGCGTAGCGCCCGCCAAGGTCAGCTCGCCAGGGGCAGGACCCAGAACGCGATCACCGCGTAGTGGAGTCCTGCCGCCACGATCGTGAAGGCGTGGAAGATCTCGTGGTACCCGAACACGCTGGGTAGCGGGTCGGGGCGTTTCAACGCGTAGACGATCGCGCCGGCGGTGTAGAGCACGCCGCCCGCGCCGATGAGCGCGGTCGCCGTCCAGCCGATGCGGTCCACGATCGACGGCATCGCGACGACCGCGACCCATCCGAGCGCGATGTAGAGCCCGATGCCGAGCGCGCGCGGCGTCGGCCGCGGCAGCAGTTGCAGGAACGTGCCGAGGGCGGCACCGCCCCACACGACGCAGAGCACGACGACGCTCAGCGTGCCCGACATGACCAGCAGGCACATGGGCGTGTAGGTCCCCGCGATGAGGACGAAGATCATCGAGTGGTCGACGCGCTGCAGCAGCGCGCGCACGCGGGGCTCCCAACGACCGCGGTGGTACAGCGCGCTGGCGCCGAACAGGCCGGACACGGCCAGCGCGTAGATCAGCGCGGCGACGGTGCCCGACGCGTGGTCGGCCGTGATGACCAACGCGACGCCGAGGCCGAGGGTCACCAGGAAGGCGCCGAAGTGCAGCCAGCCGCGCAGCGTCGGGCGCGGCAGGCCGTCGGGCAGGAGGTAGACGGCGGGTGACGTCATGACCTACAGGGTAAGCCCCGCACCGCTCGACATCGCGTCAACCTCACCCTCCACCACCCTCAGTGCCAGACGCACTGAGGGTGGTGGAGCGTTGTACGGCGGCGTTCAGTCGACGAGCGTCCGGGCGCGCGTGGCCGCGACGCGGGCGGCGGTCTCGCCGCAGGCGACGAACAGCGCGACGCAGTCATCCACGAGCTCCTCGCGGGTGTGCGACAGGCCGCCCTGCGTCCAGGTGATGAGCAGCTCCGCCATACCGCCGGCGAAGATCGCGGCGGTGAGCTCGACGAAGGGGTCTGCCTCCGGCGGCGGGTGGAAGACGCCGCGCGCGGCAGCCGCGAACATCTGGCCATAGCCGCGCATGACCTCCAGGCGACGCCGGGCCAGCGGCTCGCTGCCGAGGGCCTCGGCGAAGCAGATGCGGGCGCGGCGCGGGTCGTCGGTGAGCTCGCGCACGAAGGCGTCGAGCGCGGCGCGCATCTGGGGCTCCAGCCCCTCCGGCGCGCCCGCCATCGCTGCGACGATCTGCGCGGTCGCACCGGCGATGATCTCGTCGAACACCGCGACGGCCAGCGCGTCGAGGTCGGCGAACGACTCATAGAAGAACCGCGGCGTCAGCTTCGCCTCGGTGCAGACCCCGCGGACGGTGGTGTTCGACCAGCCTCCGGTGCCCATCAGCTCGACGGCTGCGTCCATGAGCCGCCGGCGCCGCTCGGCGCGACGGTCCTCTGCCGTCTGGCCCCCGTAGAGGCCTGTCGCGGTACGCGCCATCTGTCCTCCAGTCTGGCACCCCCACCCCCGTCGAGCAATCGGGAAACAGGCGTTGCCGAACATGGCGCCCCGGAGTGCTCACAGCGCCGCCCACCCGACATCAGAAACCGCGCTTGACGTACTAGACCGATCGGTCTAATCTGCCGTCGCGATGGCCGAGACCCACCGTGACAGGCTGGTCGCCGCCGCCGCCGACCTCATGCACGCCAACGGCTACGCGGCCACCGGTGTCGCCGAGATCCTCGAGCGCAGCGGCGCGCCCAAGGGCTCGCTCTACCACCACTTCCCCGGCGGCAAGGAGGAGCTCGGCATTGCTGCTGTGGATCTCGCGGCCGGGCGGATCGGCGCTGCGATCGATCACCTGCTCGACACCCACCAGCCCGCCGACGCCGTACGCCACCTGGGCACGCTGCTGGCCGCCGGCCTGGAGGCGACGCAGTTCCAGAAGGGCTGCCCGATCGCTACGGTCGCATTGGAGACGACAGCGCAGACCGAGCCACTGGCCGCCGCCACCGCTGAGGGCTTCGCCCGCTGGGAGGCATCGATCGCCCGCGCCATCGGCGGCGACCCCGAACGCGCCGCCGCCGACGCCACCTTCGTCCTGTCGGGCCTGGAGGGCGCACTCATCCTCGCCCGCGCCAAGCGCGACACGGCACCGCTGCACGCCGTGGCCGAACGCCTGGCCACCCAACTGGAGCACCGCACGCCATGAGGCAGCTGTTCAAGACCGACACCCGCACGCTGGTCTGGCGGGACATCCCCGAACCGGACCTGGCGGGCCCCGAACAGGCCCTGGTCCGCCCCATCGCCGTCGCCACCTGCGACGCCGACGGGCCCACCGTCCAGGGCGAGACATGGGTGCCGGGCGAGGTCGCGCTGGGCCACGAGTGCGTCGCCGAGGTCCTCGAGACCGGCAGCGCCGTGACCAGCATCGCGAAGGGCGACACCGTCGTCGTCCCGTTCCAGATCAGCTGCGGCTCGTGCGTCTTCTGCGCACAGGGGCTGACCGGCAGCTGCGCCCAGGTCAAGCCGCTGTCCATGTACGGGTTCGGCGGGATGGGCGGCGACTGGGGCGGCATGCTCACCGACGTCGTCCGCGTGCCGTTCGCCGACGCGATGCTCGTCAAGCTGCCCTCCGAGCTCGATCCGGTCGACCTGGCCAGCGCCAGCGACAACCTCCCCGATGCCTACCGCACCGTCGCGCCGCTCCTCGCGGCCCGGCCGGGCGCCGAGGTCCTCATCCTCGGCGGCGGGACGCGCAGCATCGCGCTCTACGCCGTCGCGATCGCCCGGGCGCTCGGTGCCGGCCGCGTCGTCTACCGCGACACCGACGACACGCGTCTCGGGCTGGCGAGCGACCTCGGAGCCGAGGTCATCGCGGGCGAGCTGGAGGAGCGGCCCAAGGACCGCTTCCCCATCGTCGTGGACGCCACCGCGTCGGCCACCGGGCTGAGCTGCGCCTGCCGCTCCACCGAACCGGGTGGCACCGCACCCACACGGGCATCATCTACGCGCTGGAGACACCGCTACCGGCGCTGGAGATGTACACCGTCGGGATGACCCTGCAGATCAGCCGCGCCCACGCACGGCCCGACATTCCAGCCGTGCTGGAGCTGGCCCGCGCCGGCCGCATCCAGCCGGCGCGCGTCACCGATCGCGTCATACCGTTTTCCCAGGCGGCTGACGCACTGGTTGAGCCGCATACAAAACTCGTCTTCACGCGCGATTGAACGACGCTCATCAGGTCTTTTGGCACGTTGAAGCTCGGGTGACTACGTTCCCCGACATACCCCATGGGAAGGGCCGCGTCGGATGCGGGGCCGGGGTGCAATGGGAGGCAGGCAACCGACATGGTCGGGTGGCAACCGGATCGTCCGGAGGCGCGGGAACGCCTCCTGGCGGGGGATCCGTTGCGAGCGGTGGGCTCGCTGGCGGTCCTCGGATATCACGTGCTGTACACGTCGCTCAAGGCACACGGCCTCAGCGCGGGCTTCGCCGCGTTCGGCGTCATGGGGTGGTTCATCTACGGCCTCGAGCTGGCCGTCCCGATGTTCTTCGCGCTGTCGGCCTATCTCGTCGGCCGCCCGTGGATCCACGCCTTCATCCTCGGCGAGCCGCTGCCCCGCGGACGCCGCTACGCGCGCTCGCGGTTCCTGCGCATCGCGCCGATCTTCTGGTTCGTCGCCCTGGTCTCGACGCTGCGCTACGGCGTCGGGCAGAACCACGGCTGGTTGGACCTGCCCGCGCTGTTCGGCTTCGCCCAGACCTACCACAACAGCTGGGCCGCGGGTGGGGTCCAGCAGGGCTGGACGATCGACGTCGAGGTCGCCTTCTACGTCGTCCTGCCACTGCTGATCGCCGCCCTGGCCCCGCTCGGCCGGCGGGTCTCGGCGACCGCCCGGCTGGTCACGCTCGTCGGGCTCCTCTCCGTCCTGGCGCTCGTGTCCATCTACCTCCGCGCGCACGGCCCCGACGGCGTGCACGCGACGCTGACCTGGCTGGCCGCCCCCCACACGATGTTCTTCGCCTTCGCCCCCGGCCTGCTGCTGGCGACGCTGGAGGTGCCGCTGCGTCCGTGGGTCACGCGCAACGGGGCCGGCACGAAGCTCCTCGAGGCGCTCTGCTGGACCGTCGCCCTGCTGGCCTTCCTCGTCTACTCCGTGTCCGGCCCGCATACCGGGGTGCCGGAGCTGATGCAGAACGTCACCGGCCGGCGGACGCTGTTCGAGCCGCTCGCGTCAGGGGCGCTCGTCGCCGCGCTGCTGGTGCGGCAGGTCCGCGGCGCCGGCTGCCCGAGGCTGCTCGACAACGCCCCGCTGCGCTGGCTGGGCGAGCGCACGCTGTCCTTCTACCTGCTGCACATGATCGTGCTCATCGAGCTCACCCGCGCGGTGCCCGCCCCCGGCTCGCTGGGGGCGACGGTCCTGCTGTGGGGCGCGATCGCGGTGTCCGTGACGCTCGCGCTCTCGGCGTTGACCTACCGCCTCGTCGAGGCGCCGTTCCTGGCGCGCAAGGCCGGTCCGGCGTCGGCCGGATGGCCGACGCCGGCCTGGCTCATCAGCGCAGGCCGGCGAGCTTCAGCTCGCGGTTCAGCTCGGTGACGTTGCGCGCCACCGACGCCGACGCGACACCCGCATAGGTGACGCGACCCTTGCGGACGCCGAACACGTAGCGCTTGCCCTTGCCGACGCTCTTGTAGAGCAGGCCGGAGCGCAGCGTGCGCGCGCCCTTCAGCGCGCCGACCTTGGAGCCCTTGCCGATGCCGCCGACGCGGTGGCGCGGCGAGGTCGAGACGATCAGTCCGGAGGTGCCCTGCTTGGTGAACACCACGCGCACCTGGCCCGCGTTCTTGCCGCTGACGCAGTACTTCCAGGTGCGGTCCCACCGGGACTTCGGCTGGCCGGCACCGCGCAGGACGTCCTCCGCGGCCGTGCCGAGCCGCACGCTGCCCAGGCCGTTGGCCGTGAAGCGCAGGCGCCCCTGGCGGCACTTGTAGGACGGGGCCACGCCGACCGCGCGCTCCCACGTCTGCAGGTAGGCCTCCGAGCCGCGGGTCAGGTCCTCGACGACCTGGTCACCGCCGAGCATGCGCAGGTCCTCCACCCAGTCGGGGTAGAGCCCGTAGTGGGCGACCCCGTCGGTGTTGATGTCGAACGTCCGCTGGCCGGTGACCTGCTTGCCGATCGTGGCCTTGCCGTCCCACGACTTGAACGGGTACTTCACCGGGTTCTTGGCGCCCAGGCGGGGGCCGCCCTGGCCGCCGAAGCCGTTCATGTCGGCACCCCAGCCCATGCCGAAGAAGAAGCGCGGGTCGTGCTCCTTCTTCAGCCGCTGGTACTGCTTGAGGAAGCCCTGCGAGTCGCCCGCGTAGGGCGCGATGAAGCCGCCGCTCTTGTAGATGCGCGGGTAGGCGTCCTGCGTGCTCCAGGAGTGCGAGGACACCACGCCGTGGTAGCCCTTGGCCTCGGTGCGGTCCAGCAGCTGGTCACGCGCGAGGACGCTGAGGTGGTCGGGGTCGATGAGCATCCCCTTCTCCATCATGCGGTCCACGAGGTGGGTGCCCAGCGCGGTGAGGCCCATCGTGTTGCACTGCGGGCCGCTGGTGTAGACGGGCAGCGCGCCCGGCGGCAGCAGGTTGGCCAGCGGCGCGAAGAACGACGGCAGGCCGTACTGCTCGTTGTCGTGCTTCTCGGTGTCGCTCGTGCCGGAGTTGCAGGGCTTCATGTTCCAGAAACGGCCGGTGTCGTAGAAGTTGCCGGTGTTGACCAGGACGCCCGTCGTCCCCCCGTCACCGGCGACGCCGCCGAACCCGTTGTCGAACTTGTTGATCAGCTCCATGTCGCGGACGCCGAACTCGCGGTAGACATGGTCCAGCCGCTCGTCGACGTCCTTGTCGGTGCACTTGGAGACGCCGTTGGACAGGCCGCAGTCGAAGAGGTTGGAGACCTCGATGCCGGGGACGATCGCCATCTTGCCCGCGTTGATGACGCGGCGCGCCTCGAACGGGTCCTTGACGATGCGGAACCAGCCCTTGCCGGGCCCGCCCCACTGCGCGTCGATGTAGGTCTCGAGGTTTTTCAGATCCTTCGCCTCACGCTCGACGCTGTGCATCTCGTTGCAGTCGTAGCCGGGCTTCTTCTGCGGCTCGAGCATGCAGAGCGCGTGGTTCTCGACGAAGAGGTTCACGAAGACCCGCTCGCCGGCGCGCCAGGCCCGCTCCAGCCACATGTAGTAGCTCTGCTCGTGGGTCAGGGCCCCGTGCTCGGGCCAGTCCTGGAAGGTGGGCCAGCCGACCTGGGAGACCGTGACACGGTCACCGCCCTCCAGCGCCGACTCGGTGACGCTCGTGGACAGGTTGGTCTGGTCGCAGCCCTTCAGCGCGACCGTGATGCCGTAGGCGTCCCACGGCGCACCGCAGTGGACCATGCCGCCGAGGAACTCGAAGCCCATCATGTGCATGTGGGCGTCGACGAAGCCGCGGGTCTCGCCGAAGCTGGTCGGCCCCTTGTAGACCGGGCCCTCGACGTTGATCTCCGCCTCGGGGTAGGTGGCGCAGCCGTCGGCCTTCTCGATGGCGAAGGTGCTGCCGCCGTCGGAGAGGCTCAGCGCGTTGCCGGCCAGCGTCAGCTTCTTGCCGCTGCCGGTGGCGGCGAGCGTGAAGCCGGTGCCGGTGTGGTCCACGGTGAAGTCGGTGGGAGGGCCGGCCGCCGTCGTCTTGATGACGCTGTCCCCGTCGGTGGCGAGGTAGCTCGCGTCGGGTGCGTAGAACATGAAGCGGCCGAGCGTGATCGCCTTCAGCCGGAACGGCGTGGCGGCCGCGCCGCCACCCCAGCCGCCGTCGGTCGACGCGACCCCGGAGCCGCCCGCCTTCAGCGTGTAGCACCCGTTGGCCAGTCCGTAGACCGCGTCGTCCTGCGCCGCCTGTGCGGCGGGCGCGACGCCCACCAGCGTGGCGGTCAGCGCCAGCGCGCCCGCCCACGTGAACCCTCTCCTCATGAGACGGAAGTATCACGAAATTGGGACGAGCGTGCCGCAATTGCCGTTCACCCCTCGACGCGGGCGAACCGGCTGACCTCGTGTCCGTCGACAACTACGGTCTCGGCGAACATCTGCAGCGGACGCACCCAGTGGCTCCGGTCGCCGTAGAGCTTGCGATAGACGACGAGCTCCTCCTCGGTCTCGGAGTGCCGAGCGGTGAAGAGGACCTCGTAGTCGTTGCCCTTGTAATGGCGGTAGCGGCCGGGTTCGATCGTCACGCGGCGGAGGCTACGCCACGCCCCAGCACACGCTCCAGGTAGGGGCCGAGCAGCTCGGCGACCTGGTTGGCGGTCTCGTGCGGCGGCGCGCTGGGCAGCGCCGCGTGGCTGATCGCCAGACGCACGACGGTGTCGGCGATGAGCTGGGCGTCGCGCGCCGCCAGCTGGGCCCAGCTCTGCGTGAGGAAGTGCGCCAGCTGGCCGGCCGCTGCGGTGACCACCGGGTCACCCTGGGTGGTGAACAGCTGCAGCAGCTCGTCGGCGGCGTCGTCGCCGGCGATCGCCCGCATCAGCGGGTGCTCGGAAGCCGCCTTGAGGAAGTGGGCGAACGCCTCGGCGATGGCGCCACGCGGGTCGTCGGGGTGCTTGGCGACCGCCGCCTCGGCGGCGCTCACGAACCACTCGACCTCCCGCAGGACGTACGCCTTGGCGATGCCGTCGCGATCGCCGAACTCGTTGTAGACCGTCTGCCGCGAGACCCCCGCGTCCGTCGCGATCGCCGCCATCGTCACCTGCGCCCAGGGCTTCTCCTGCAGCAGGTGGTGGACGCTGTCCAGCAACGTGTCGTTGAGCAGCTTGCGCGCGGCCGCGGGGTACTTGGGGCGTTCCGGCGTCATGCGGTGTGCGCGTGCTCCACGGCCACGAAATCCACCTTCTCACGGACACCGCAGTCCGGGCAGCACCAGTCGTCAGGGATCGCACTCCAGGCGGTGCCCGCCGGGAACCCCTCGCGCGGCGCGCCGGCCTCGACGACGTAGCTGTACCCGCAGCCCGGGCAGCGGTAGGCGTCGGCGCCGTCCTGCGCGTTGACCGCCTCGGACGCCTGGACCTCCACGGCACGGTCGGTGGCGCCGTACTTCGCGAGGATCTTCGCGCGCTTGGGCGGGTAGATGTTGGCCTTGGTGATGTCGCCCTCGTAGTGGGCGAGCACGCGCGGGTCCATGACCCGGCGCCACAGCGGCGGGAAGTACGCGAGGACGATCATCGTCGCGTAGCCGCTGGGCAGCTCCGGCGCCTCCTCGAAGTGGCGCAGGGCCTGGAAGCGGCGGACCGGGTTGGCGTGGTGGTCGGAGTGGCGCTGCAGGTGGTAGAG
>CAYUDT010000107.1:0-16010 GCA_964443695.1 uncultured Conexibacter sp.
TACTTCGGGATGCCCAAGAAGGAGCGCCGCGAGCGGACCAAGGAGCTGCTCGAGGCGTTCTCGTTGACCGAGAAGCGCAAGGACCGGACGCGGACGCTGAGCGGTGGCATGAAGCGGCGGCTGATCCTGGCCCGGGCGATGATGCACCGCCCGCGGCTGCTCATCCTCGACGAGCCGACGGCCGGCGTCGACGTCGAGCTGCGGCTGGAGCTGTGGCACTACGTCCAGCGGATCAACGCCGAGGGCACGACGATCATGCTGACGACGCACTACCTCGAAGAGGCCGAGCAGCTCTGCTCTCGCATCGCGTTCATCAACGGCGGTGAGATCGTCGCGACCGGCACCCACCAGGACCTCGCCCAGCAGTACGGGGTGACCTCGCTGGAGGACGCCTACCTCGAGCTCGTCGGCCGCAAGGAGCTGTCGCGCGCGCACGTCGGGGTCGACGCGCTGTGAGCGCGACGCAGATCCGGTTCTTCGCGCTGCTGCGGCGCGAGGTCAACCGCTTCCTGAAGATCAAGCGCCAGACGGTCGGCGGGCCGCTGCTGGAGACGTTCCTCTACATCACGGTCTTCGGTGCCGCGCTCGGGTCGCGCGTCGGGCAGCTTCACGGGTACCGCTACGTCGTCTTCGTCGTCCCCGGCCTGATCATGATGGCCTGGGCGATCAACGCGTTCGCCAACAACTCCTCCTCGATCCTGCAGCAGAAGTTCCAGCGCGCGATCGATGACCAGCTGTCCTCACCGGCGTCCCCGACCGAGCTGCTGCTGGCCTTCACGTTCGGTGGCTTCCTGCGCGGCATGCTGGTGTCGCTGTTGACCTTCGGCGCGGCGTCGGTGCTGGTGTCGATCCCGATCCACCATCCGTTCGTGCTGCTGGCCGCCCTGTTCCTCGTCGGCTTCTTCTTCGCACAGCTGGGCGTGCTCGTCGGCATCCGCGCCGAGCAGTTCGACGACGTCTCCTTCGCGCAGACGTTCATCCTGCAGCCGCTGATCTTCCTGGGCGGCGTCTTCTACTCGTCCTCGTTGCTGGACGAGCCGTTCAAGACCCTGACCCACGTGGACCCGGTCTACTACATGATCAACCTCGTGCGGTACGGGTTCCTCGGGTACACCGAGGCCAACGTCACGCTGTCGCTGCTGTTCCTCACCGTGGCGGCGGGGCTGCTGTTCGCCTTGAACTACCGCCTGTTCAGCAGCGGCTACAAGCTGCGTGCCTGACGCCTTCCTCTTCGACTTCGACGGCACGCTGACGGCCGCGGAGCTGCTGCCACGGATCGCGGCGGAGGTCGGGCTCGAGGAGGAGATCGGGCGGCTGACCGCGGCGACGGTCGCGGGCGAGGTGGGGTTCGAGGCGAGCCTGCGGGCCCGGGTGGACCTGCTAGCCGGCGTGACACCGGAGGTCGTATCCGGTGTTCTTGATGCGCTGCCCGTGCGCGCGGCGCTGCTGGAGTGGATCGCCGCGCGCCGTGACCGTTGCTGGGTCGTCACCGGCAACCTCGACTGCTGGGTCGGGCCGTGGATGGCGCGTCACGGCCTGCGCTGTTTCGCCTCGCGCGCCGCGTGGGTCGGCGGGCGCGTGCGGGTCGAGCAGGTGCTGGCCGACAAGACCGACGTGCTGGCGCAGTTCGCGGGACGGCGGACCGTCATGGTCGGCGACGGCGCCAACGACGCGTCGCTGGTCGCCGCGGCCGACGTGGGCATCGCCGTCGCCTTTGATGGCGCTGGTCGCGCGCCGACGGCCCTCGTGCAGGCCGCCGACGTGGTGGTGGGCGACGAGGGCGCGTTGCTCCGCGCCCTCGACCGGGTCAGCTGACCTGGAAGCCCTTCTTGGCGGGGCTGGCCGCCTTCTGGCCTGCGCTGTCGACCGGCAGGACGTAGAGCGCGTACTTGCCCTTGGGCAGCGGCTTCTTCAGCTTGAAGCTCCAGGCCGTGGTGCCCGTCGCCTTCAGGTAGGACGTCGGCGCGCAGGTGGCGAGCTTCTTGAAGCTGCCGCTCGCGGTCAGCGCGGTGCACTTCTTGCCGGAGATCTTCACGACGGCGATGCCGACGCGCTTGATGCCCTTGTCGTCGGCGGCCGTGCCCTTCAGCACCTTCAGCGACCTGGACCTCGCCTTAGTGCCCGGCGCGCTGATCTTCGAGGTCGGGGGCTGGTCGGTGGCTCCCGGCGTTGTCGGGGCGCCCGGCGCGCCCGGGTCCGCCGGCGGGGTGGACGTGTCGAGCGTGAAGGTGCCCTTGTAGGTCGCCTGCAGGCCGGTGAACGCCTGCACCTCGACGAGGTACTTGCCGGGCTCGAGGTCCTTGGTGATCTTCTCGTCGGAGCCGGCCTGCAGCGACTCGCCGATCGCGTCGCCCTGCGCCTCTCCCGCGTCGTTGCTCTTGTAGAGCAGCAGGTCGACGTCGGCCAGCGGGTCACCCGCGGAGGTGTCCTTGGTCGTGATCGTCACCGAGCCGCCGGTGGTGAGGTTGATCAGCGTGTCGTCGACGTCACCGAGGACCACGGCGCCGAGGAGCGGGCCGCCGTCCCACTCGAACTTGGGCGCCGCCGAGCTGATGTCCGCCTTGTGCGACGGGGCCGCCTGCGCGAGGGCGGCGATGAGCAGCGGGACGCCGGCCACCGCGCCGGCCGCTGCGAGACGTGAACGGGTCATGAGGGTCACCAACGCAGCATCCCGCAGATGCTTGCGGTGTCACACCAGGGCCAGCAGGGCGATGCCGGCGGTGACCAGCGCTGCGCCGGCCAGGCCGGCGAGCGTCAGCCGTTCCTTGAGCAGCAGCGCGGCGAGCAGGGCGGCGATGAGGACGCTCGTCTCGCGGACCGCGGCCACCGGCGCCGCGTCGGCCGCCCGCTCCAGGGCCAGCAGGAACAGGCCGTAGGCGCCGTAGGACGCCACGCCGGCCACGAGGGTCTGGGCGTTCACAGCAGGTCGCAGGTCCGTGGTCCGGCCGATCGCCAGCGCGTAGAGCGCCGACGGGACGCCGATGACGACGGCCAGGTACGAAATGGCGCCGGAGTGGTCGAGCCCGTGGTCGTCGACGAGCGTGTAGCCGGCGATGGTGACGCCCACCGCCAGGCCCCAGAGGACCTCGGCGCGCTGCGCATCGCCGTTGGGCCCGCGCAGGACGAGGACCCCGGACGCGACGAGCACGACGCCGAGCACCTGCAGCGCCGTCACGTGCGTGCCGGCGAACAGCGCGCCGCCGGCGAGCACCAGCACCGGGCCGCTGCCGCGGGCGACCGGGTAGACGACGGTCGCCCGGGCGCGCGCATAGGCGCGGGCCAGCAGGGCCATGTAGGCAAGTTCCAGCGCGGCGCTCGCGGCGAGGTAGGGCCAGACGTGCGCGTCGGCGTCCCAGGTGAGGGCGCCGACCGGGGCGAGGAGCAGCGCTCCCGCGCCGAACGCCACCGCGGTCGCGGCCTCGGCGTCCGGCTGGCGGGCGATCAGCAGGTTCCACGTGGCATGGAGCACCGCCGCAGCCAGTGCGAGCAACAGCGCGCCGAGGCCCAGCACGGCGTCAGGCGACGTGTTGGATGACGACGCCCAGCAGCGAGGAGCAGCTCAGGGCGGCGAACAGGCCCAGCGGCGTGGCGACGGCGATGAGGGGGCGGCGACGCTGTCGCCCCCAGGCGCGGTCGCGCCGGGTCACGGTACTCGCGTAGATGTGGCTCGGACGAGAGGCCACGGTCGTGACGCATGACACTAGGTGCCCCGTCGGACGGCAAACTTCGCTAGGCGTAGTTCCCGCGTGCTCCGGGAAAAACAACCCGTTCGTCGGCGTGCCGGATCCATCGCGGGGTGCGATGGATCCGGCACGTGTCCGCCGGCCTATGCGGTGGCGGTCGCCTCGGTGCGCGCGGGCTCCAGGGCGACCTGGAGGACCTCGCCGATCGTCATGACCGGGTGGAAGGTCATCTGCTCGGCCACCTCGGCCGGGACGTCATCCAGGTCGGCGCGGTTGCGCTCCGGCAGGATCACGTCGGTCAGGCCCGCGGCGTGCGCCGCGAGGACCTTCTGCTTGAGCCCGCCGATCGGCAGCACCCGCCCCTGCAGCGTGACCTCGCCGGTCATGCCCACCGTGTGCTTCACCGGGCGGCCCGACAGCAGCGACGCGAACGCCGTCGTCATCGTGACGCCCGCCGAGGGACCGTCCTTGGGGATGGCCCCCGCCGGGACGTGCACGTGGAACTCGCGGTTCTCGAACGCGTCGTCGCTGATACCCAGCTCGTCGGCGTGGGCGCGGACGTAGGTCAGCGCGATCCGCGCGGACTCCTTCATCACGTCACCCAGCTGGCCGGTGAGCGTCAGCCCGCCGGAGGTGCCCTTCATGTCGTTGGCCTCGACGAACAGCACGTCGCCGCCGACGCCGGTCACGGCCAGGCCGGTCGCCACGCCGGGGACGGCGGTGCGGGCCGCGGCCTCCTGGAAGACCTTCTGCCGGCCGAGCGCCTCGCGGACGTCCTCGATCGTCAGGGTCACCGGGGGCGTGACCTTCTCGGAGGCGACCTTCGTCGCCGTCTTGCGCAGCAGCGTGCCGATCTCGCGCTCCAGGCCACGCACACCCGCCTCGCGGGTGTACTCGGCGACGAGCGTGTTGAGGACCTCGTCGGGGACGATGACCTCGTCGTCGTGCAGGCCGTTGCGCTTGCGCTGGCGCGGCACGAGGTAGTCGCGGCCGATGGCGACCTTCTCGGCGACCGTGTAGCCGTCGAAGCGGATGACCTCCATGCGGTCCAGCAGCGGGCCGGGGATGGTCTCCAGCTGGTTGGCGGTGGCGATGAAGACGACCTCGGACAGGTCGAGCTCCAGGTCGAGGTAGTGGTCGCGGAACGTCGAGTTCTGCGCCGGGTCCAGGACCTCCAGCAGCGCGGCCGACGGGTCGCCGCGCCAGTCGGCGCCGACCTTGTCGACCTCGTCGAGCAGGATCACCGGGTTCATCGTGCCCGCGTCACGCAGCGCGCGGACCAGGCGGCCCGGCAGCGCGCCGATGTACGTGCGGCGGTGGCCGCGGATCTCGGCCTCGTCCCGCACGCCGCCCAGCGACATGCGCACGAACTCGCGGCCCATCGCCTTCGCGATCGACTCGCCGATGCTCGTCTTGCCCGTGCCGGGAGGGCCGGCCAGGGTCAGGATCGCGCCGGACTTCTTGTCGGCCTCGATGCCGCGCTCCTCGCGCAGCTTCTTGACGGCGACGTACTCGACGATGCGGTCCTTGACGTCCTCCAGGCCGTAGTGGTCGGCGTCCAGCTGCTCGCGCGTGGCGCCCGGGTCGAGCTTCTCCTCGGAGCGCTTGCCCCACGGCACGGCGATCAGCCAGTCCAGGTAGGTCCGGATCATCTGACCCTCGCCACCTTCGCCGGCCCGCTCCAGGCGGCCCAGCTCGCGCTCGGCCTGCTCGCGGACATGCTCGGGCATGTCCGCGTCCTCGATCTTGGACCGGTACTCGTCGATGAACGAGCCGTCGTCCTCGCCGAGCTCCTTGCGGATGGACTCCATCTGCTTGCGCAGGAGGTACTCACGCTGCTGCTTCTGCGCGCCGTCCTCGACGTCGTCGCGGATCTTGCGGCGGATCTGGTGGTTGGTCAGGCGCTCGCGCTGCAGCTCCAGGGCGCGGGCGATGCGCTCGGTCGGGTCGGTGAGCTCCAGCAGCTCGACCTTCTGCTCGAAGGTCAGGTCCGGGGCGTAGCCCGACGTGTCGGCCAGGGCGCCGACGTCGGTGATCGCGCGGACCCACGACGCGATGCGCCCGTCGTCGCCGCGGAGCTCGAGGAGCTCCTCGACCACGGCGCGGTACTCGCGCACCAAGTCACGCGTCTTGCCGTCGACCGGGTCGGTGTTGGGGACCTCGGTGACGTCGACCAGCAGGCGGCCGGTCAGGTCGGTCTGCGCGGCGCCGATGATGCCGCGGGCCACGCCCGACAGCTGCGCACCGCGGGCCCCGCCGGGCAGGCGGACGCGGTCGACGACCTGGGCGATGGTGCCGACCTTGGCGTAGTCGTCCTCGTGACGCGGAACGAGGATGACCCGCTCGGCATCGCCGACGTCGACAGGGAGGGTGACATCCATGGTCGGGAAGACCACGGTGTCGTCGAGGGGGATGAGCAGGAGCGATGGCATCAGGCAGGTCCTTTGAGGTGGGAAACCTTTGCGCACGCAAATATAGCAGACGATCTGCGCGTGCCTGACTCAACTTTACTATTGGCGCGGACGCAGCCCCCTCAGCGTGCCGGAGCGCGCAGCGCCGAGGCCAGCTCGGTGCGGGAGGTGATGCCGAGCTTCTTGTAGACGTGACCGAGGTGGGCCTCGATCGTGCGGCCGGTCACGAACAGGGCCTGGGCGATCTCGCGGTTGGACATGCCGTCGGCGGCCATGGTGGCCACGCGGCGCTCGGCGGCGGTGAGCGCGTCCACGCCGGAGAACTGCAGACGGCGCGGCCGGGCACCGGCGACGCGCAGCTCCTCGTAGGCGTACTCGGCCAGGACGGTCGCCCCGCACCGGCGGGCCAGCTCAAAGCCCTCGCGCAGGGGCTCGCGCGCCTCGGCGCGCAGCTTGGAGCGGCGCAGGGCGCTGCCGTAGGCGACCAACGCGCGGGCGTGTTCCAGCCGGGCCGGCGACAGCGACAGGACGGACACCGCCTCGGCCAGCAGAGCGGCGTCGCCGTGGACCTCGCCGGCGCAGCGCAGCGCGACGCCGACGTGGGACGCCGAGCCCCAGGCCCGGGCCGACGTGACGGCCGCGTCGGCCAGCGCCTCCGCCTCGCCGCGCCGGTCCAGCCGCAGCAGCGCCTGCGCGGCGACCGGCCAGTAGGGGACGAACGGCACCGCGACGCCGAGCCGCGCGTTGCGGTCGAGCATCTCCTCGATGTCCGCCAGCGCCCCCGCCGCGTCACCGGCGTCGAGGCGCATCTCCGCGCGCACCCAGAACGCCGGGTTGAAGTGGGCGACGTTGGGCAGCATCGGCGTGCAGGTCTCCTCCAGCAGCATCCGCGCCTCGCCCAGCTCGCCGCGCTGGGCCAGCGCCCCGGCCAGCACCCAGCGGGTCATCATCGCCATCGCCTCGTCGACGCCCTCGGCGGCGAGACCCAGCCGCCCGTCGGCCTCCGCCTCGGCGACACGACCGGTCAGCAGCTCCAGCAGGCCGCGCAGCGTCATCGCCGCGCGCGTCCCCATCGCCGAGCCCTCCTCGCGCGCGACCGCGACGACCTGGTCGGCGAACTCGTGCGCCAGGCCTGTCGCGTCGGACACGATCAGCGCGTAGAGCGCCATGTAGACCGGCGGGGCGGTGGACCCGTTGTCGTCCAGGAACGCGCCCTCGGCCACCCCGCGGCGGGCGATGTCGGCGACGTCGTCGGATCGGCGCGTCCCCGTGAACGCGCCGTGCAGCGCCAGCGCCACCAGGCCCAGCCGCTGCGACGGCGTCGTGCCGGCCAGGTCGGCGAAGCCCTGCAGCCGGGCCGCACCGTCGGCTGCGGTGCGCTCGTCCAGCAGGCCGGTCGACGCGGCCTCGACCTCCAGCCCCAGCAGCAGGTCCTCGTCGGCGCCCTGGGCGCGCAGCGAGGACTGCTGCTCGTCCAGGACGGCCACCGCCGCTGCGGGGCCGTCGACGATGCAGACCGCGCGGCCCAGCTGCACCGCCAGCGGCGCCCGGGCGACGGGCGACTCGGTGCGCTGCAGGCCTGCCCTGGTGTTGCGCAGGCCCTCGGCGGCCTCGCCGCCGGAGAGGATCTGCGCCCACCCCAGCCGCACGAGCAGGTCGCCGGTGTCCTGCGGCAGCGGCGGCTCGGCGACGGCGCGCGCGAGGTACCACGCAGCGAGGTCCGGGGCGCCCCGCGACAGGGCGACCGAGGCGGCCGACGAGAGGTCCGCGACCGCCCGCGCGTCCCCGGCCGGCGGGACGGCCAGCAGGTGCGGCGCCAGCCGCTCGGCCGACGCGCCCTGGGCCCGCAGCAGCTCCGCGGCCGAGCGGTGGGCCAGCGCCAGCTCACCCGGCGGCAGGTCGCGGTAGACGGCGGTCCGCACGATCGGGTGGCTGAAGGCGAGCGGGATGCCGCGGGCGAGGATGCCGACGCCGGACAGCGCGTCGGCGGCGCGCGCCGCCTCCTCCAGGGTCAGGTCCGCGAGCTGCGCCGCGTGCGACAGCTCGGCCTGGTGGCCGAGCACCGCGACGCCGCGCGCCAGCGCGACCGCCGGCTGCGACCCCAGCCGCGCGATGCGCGCGAGGATCCAGGAGGCGACCGTTCGCGGGGCGAGGTCGGCGACGCGCGCAGCGCCCGCGTTGTCGGGCGTGACGCCGTCAGCGGCCAGGGCCGACAGCAGCTCCTCCAGCAGGAACGGGTTGCCGCCCGTGGCGTCCCGGCAGGCCGCGGCGAAGGCCGGCGCGATGTCGACGCCCAGCGTCGCCGACGCCAGCGCGGCGACGCCTGCGTCGGTCAGCGCGCCGGGCTCGACGTGCACCGCGTTGACGCCGTTGCGGATCTCGGCCAGCAGCGCCTGATCGGTGTCGGGCTCCTCCGCGCGGATCGTCACGGCCACCACGACACCCAGCGTGTCCAGCCGGCGCGACAGGTAGCCGAGGAAGCGCAGCGACGGCGAGTCGGCCCAGTGGGCGTCGTCGACGAGCAGCACGACCGGCCCGCTGTCGGCGAGGTTGGCGACGGCCCAGTACAGCCCGTGGGCGACGGCGAACGCGGCGTCCAGCGGGGCGCTCGTCCGCGTGGCGGGCAGCGTCAGGCCGAGCGCCGACGCCGCGAGCTCCGCGGCGCCCGACAGGACGCGCCGCCGTCGGGCGGCCGGCGCCCGCACGATCGGCTCCTCGAGCAGCTGGCGGACGACGCCGAAGGCGAAGTCCCGCTCGAGCTCGCCGCCACGGGCGTTGAGGACCGTGACGCCCTGCCCGCCGGCCAGGGCCCCCGCGGCCTGCAGCAGGCGGGACTTGCCGATGCCCGCGGGACCTTCGATGACGAGCGTCCCGCCCTCCCCCGCGCATGCGCGCGTGATGACCTCGGCGACCCGGGTCAACTCCGCATCACGTTCGACCAGCGCCTCCATCGGGTACGGACCATCGCATGCCGGCCGTGCGCTGCGCTACGGTCGGTCATGCACGAACACATCCATCGCCGAGTCCCGGGACACCCACTGCCCCGGGAACGGGGGACCCACCGGTCACGCAGGTGACCAGGGGCGAGTCACCGCTCTCCAAAGCGGTGTAGCGCACGTTTCAGCGCGAGCCCGACAGCTAACCCCGTAGGCGCCGAGACGACCATGAGGAGGCCCTCGTGCGCACCGATATCGCGCCCAAGCGCGACCTGTCCGATCCCACGCCGTGGCGTGCTTCCGCACGCGCATCGCTGGCCCGCCGCGCAGCGCAGGCGGTCCACGCGCGACGCATCCGCCGCTCGCGTCGGGCGACCGTCGCCGTCGCCCTTGCCCTCGGCTGCGGCACCAGCGGCGCCCTGGCGTCGACCGCATCCGCGCCCAAGGCCGACGCCGGCATCCGGGCGGTGCAGGCGGCGCTGAACATCACCGCCGACGGCGTCTCCGGTCCGCAGACCCGGCGCGCGGTCCGCCGGTTCCAGCGCTCCAAGGGCCTGACCGTCGACGGCATCGTCGGACCGCAGACGATGAAGGCCCTCGGCCTGGTCGGCGGCAAGCTCGAGGACGACGGCGCCGCCCCCGCCCGCCAGGCGGCCTCCGCCCAGCGCGCCGACGCCGGCTCCCTGCTGGAGGCGATCGCGCTGTGCGAGTCCGGCGGCGACCCGACCGCCGTGTCCGGCGACGGCACCTACCGCGGCAAGTACCAGTTCACGCGCGAGACCTGGCGGACCGTCGGCGGCCAGGGCGACCCCGCCGCGGCCCCCGAGGCCGAGCAGGACCAGCGCGCCCAGCAGCTGCTCGAGCGCGAGGGCACCGGCCCGTGGCCGGCGTGCGCGCGGCGGATCGGGGCCTGACCGATCCGGGTCACTAGCGTGGGCGGACGATGCCCACGCTCGGTCCCTTCGACATCCACCCCCTCTGCCTCGGCGGCAACGTCTTCGGCTGGACCGCCGACGAGAAGCAGTCCCACGCGGTCCTCGACGCCTTCGCCGACGCCGGCGGCACGCTCATCGACACCGCCGACGTGTACTCGGCGTGGGTCGACGGCCACGTCGGCGGTGAGTCGGAGGCGGTCATCGGGCGCTGGCTGGCCGACCGGAGGCCGGCCGACGTCCTCATCGCCACCAAGGTCGGCATGCGCAACGGCTTCAAGACGCTGGACGCGCGCACGATCACGACCGCGGCCGATGGCTCGCTGGGCCGCCTGGGCGTCGAGGCGATCGACCTCTACTACTTGCACCAGGACGACCCGACGACACCGCTGCAGGTGACGCTCGAGGCGCTGGACGGGCTGGTGAAGGCGGGCAAGGTCCGGACCATCGGGCTGTCGAACTTCAGCGCCGAGCGCATCGACGCCGTGATGGACACCTGCGACACCTACGGCTTCGTCAGGCCGATCGCGCTGCAGCCGCAGTACAACCTCGTCGAGCGCGACTACGAGACCGAGCTGGCGGACACCGTCGCGCGGCACGGCATGGTCACGCTGCCCTTCTTCGCGCTGGCCCGCGGGTTCCTCACCGGCAAGTACCGCTCGGGCGCGCAGGACGCGGACTCCCCGCGCGCGGGTGCGGCGGCGGCCTACCTGCAGGACCCGAAGGGCGCCAGGGTCCTGGCCGCCCTGGACGAGATCGCCGCCGGCCACGGGGTGCCGCACGCCGCGGTCGCACTGGCCTGGCTGGCCGCGCAGCCCACGGTCGCCGCGCCGATCGCGTCGGCGCGGACGACCGAGCAGCTGCGCGACATCCTCACACCCGTCACGTTGAGCGCTGACGAGCAGGATGCGCTCACCAGAGCCGGCCAGTAACCCGCGAGCGCGCCAGGATTTGTAGGCTCGCGTCAACATGCGCGAGCTCCCGCCCGAGCTTGCGGAGGCGCTGCGCCCCGTCCTGCCCGCCCTGGCGGAGGACACCATCGCCGCGATCGGCCGCGAGATCCCCGACTACGCCCGCCCCATGGAGGGCGAGTTCGGCCGGGCGGTGCGCGCCGCGATCGTCGTCGCGCTGGAGCGGTTCGTGGACGACATCGCGGTCCCCGGCACCGGCACCGAGGACCCGCGCGGGCTGTACAACGCGCTCGGGCGCGGGGAGATGCGGGCCGGCCGCAGCCTCGGCGCGCTGCTGTCGGCCTACCGCGTGGGCGCGCGCCTGGCCTGGGAGCGCTTCGTCGAGGCGGGCGCGGAGGCCGGGCACGACCCCGAGGACCTCTACGGCCTCGCCTCGCTGATCTTCAGCTACATCGACACGATCTCCGCGGAGTCGGTCGACGGCTACGCCGAGGAGCAGTCCCGGGCGGCCGGTGAGCGGGAGCGCCGCCGGCGCGCGCTCGTGCGGCTGCTGGCGCGCGACGACGTCTCCGTCGAGGAGGTCGCCGACCTCGCCGGCCTGGCCGGCTGGGCGCTGCCCACCGGGGTCGCCGCGATCGTGGCGGACCCCGACCGCGGCGCCGAGCGGGCGATCGCGCGGCTGGGCCCGGACGCCCTCGTCACCGTCGACGACGGGCTGACCCTCGCCTTCCTCGCCGACCCGGACGCGCCGGGCCGCCGCAAGCAGCTGGTCGCCGCGCTGAAGGACACGCCCGCGGCGCTCGGCCCGACGGTCGCCCCGGCGCGGGCCTGGCACTCGCTCAACCGGGCCCGCGCCGCCCACCGGCTGCTGGTCTCCGAGCGCCTGCCGCAGGACGGGCTCGTGGTCGCCGAGGAGCACCTGCTCGCGCTGCTGCTCGACGGCGGCGACGGCGCGCTCGCGGCCGAGCTCTCCGCCCAGGTCCTGGCGCCCCTCGACGGCTTGGGCGCGGGTGCCCGCGCCCGCGCGATCGAGACCCTGAAGGTCTGGCTGGACCATCCCGGCCAGGTGCAGCGCGTGGCCGCCGAGCTCGACGTCCACCCGCAGACGGTCCGCTACCGGATGAACCAGCTCCGTGAGCGCTTCGGGGCCGATCTCGACGATGCCGACGCGCGCTTTGCGCTGGCGGTCGCGCTGCGCTCGTCGGGCGCCGCGTAAGTCGAGCTGCGCGGCGCAGTTGTCCTCACGACACACTGACCCCGGTCGTCCGAGAAACGGTCGATACGCGTCTGAGACCGTCTCAGCGCTGACACCGAACTAGGCTCGCCGCGACACATCGCTCCAACGGAGGATTCCCACTCATGCGCAGGTCCCCGCTTCTCGCCGCCGCTCTCGCTGCCGTCGCCTTCGGCGCGGTCGGCTGCGGCGGCAACGATTCCCAGCAGCTCGCCAACGACGCCGTCGGCGGCAAGGCCGAGGCCGGCAAGTCCCTCTTCGAGGCCAAGAACCTCGAGAAGGCGATGTCCACGGTCAAGGACAAGGTCGGCAACGCCAAGGTCTCCGTCCTGAAGATCGAGCCGAAGTCCGTCAAGGCGACCGTCGTCGACGGCAACCAGCCCAAGGTCCTCGTGGCCAACGGCAGCGGCGACATCCAGACCCTCAACGTCCCGGCGGACATCGGTGGTGCGTTCGGCACCGTCGACCTCAGCCAGGTCGACATCAACGCTCCCGAGAAGATCATCAAGGGCCTCAGCGACGAGGGCGCGACCCTCGACAACGTCGACTACCTGGCGCTGTCCGGCGACCCGATCACCAAGAAGGTCGTCTGGCACATCTTCCTCCAGGGCGGCAAGGGCCCCTACGTCGCCGACCTCGACGGCAGCAACGCGAAGTCCGCGACGTCCGCCGTCCCGTCCACCTCGGGCGGCAGCACCCCCGCGACGCCCAGCACCTCGGGTGGCGGCTCCGCCCCGGCCGTGAGCGTGCCGGACGCGAACAAGCTGCAGGAGTGCATCGCCAACGCGGGTGCCGACGCCGCGAAGGCCGCGGCCTGCGCCACGGGCGGCTGATCCCGGCGAGGCTCTGAGAGCCGGAGATGACGTGGGTCGGTGGGTCGTCCTCGGGCGACCCACCGCAATTCGAGCGCGCGCTACGTCGCGTGGTCCATCACCGCCGAGGATCCGCAGAGCATTGTCAGGGCGGCGCGGACCGCGTCGTTCAAGATCGTCAGTCGCTGACGCGCGCGTCCCCGACGAGCAGCTCGACGACGACCACGTCGCGCCACTCGCCGCCGATGCGGCCGTGGCGGACGTGCGTGCCGACCTCGCGGAAGCCCAGGGAGCGCAGCAGCTCCCGGCTGGCGGCGTTGTCGACGAAGACCTTCGACGTCAGCTTGTAGATCGTCGGCTGCTCGGCGTTGACGTGGTCGATCAGCGCCTGCATCACGGCGCGCCCGTAGCCGCCCCGACGGGCGGCGGGCGCGACGTACACGGAGAAGTCGCGCACACCCTCGTAGGCCTTGCGCGGGCTCGACGGGCTGGCCGACGCCCACGCGACGACCTGGCCGTCGGCGTCCTCGGCCACCATCACCGGCCACCCCTCGGCCAGCCACTCGCGGATCGCGCCCGGCGTGCGCATGGCGGTCTCGAAGGTGGCCTGGCCGCTGGCGATGCCGACGTTGTAGATCTCCGCGATCGCGGCGGCGTCGGCTGGTGTGGCGGGTCGGGTCTGCTGCACTTCTCACCCGATTATCGCCGCTCGATCAGCGGACTATCAGCGTGTTGGGTGGTCAGATCGGGTACACGTATGCCATGTCGTCTTCTCCCGCACCCGGGCAGGAGCGCCGACTCGGCGCCGCGGACCGCCTGCTGCACGCCATCGGTGACGCACCGTTGGGGCTGACGCTGCCCGCGATCGTGGCTGCCGCAGCCGACGAGGAGCCGGGCGCCGTCGTGCACTGGATCGGCCTCGCGCGCGACCGGGGCGTCCTCGACGAGCTGCCGCCGCTGGACCGCGAGACCGCGCGTCGCTTCGTCCTCGGGGCGACCGGCCGCCGCATCCTCGAGTTCGACCCGCGCCGCGCCGTCACGGCCTGAGTCGCATTAGTGTGGCGGCCATGTCCGCCATTGAGCCGCAGGTCCCGTTCGGCAACTACCAGTACGAGATCTACCTGCGAGGAATGGCCGGCGAGACGCCGGACTTCCCGATGTCCTGGGCGGCGCTCGAGGCCGCGGCGTCCGCGGCGATGGACGAGGGTGCCAACGGCTACGTCTTCGGCAGCGCCGGCACCGAGGACACCGAGGACGAGAACCGCCGCGGGTTCAAGCGTCACCGGATCGTCCCGCGCATGCTCCGCGACGTCAGCGCGCGTGACCTGCGCGTCGAGCTCTTCGGCGTCGAGCACAGCGCGCCGCTGTTGCTGGCGCCGATCGGGGTGCAGACGATCGTGCACCCCGACGGCGAGCTGGCCGCCGCGCGTGGCGCGGCCGCCGGCGGCATCGGCTACACCGCGTCGACCGCGTCGGCGTACACGCTGGAGGAGATCGCCGAGGCGGGCGGGGACGCGCACCACTGGTACCAGCTCTACTGGCCCAAGGACCCGGAGATGTGCGCGTCCTTCGTGTCGCGCGCGGAGGCCGCGGGCTACGGCGCGATCGTCGTGACGCTCGACACCGGGCTGCTGGCCTGGCGCCCGCGCGACCTGCAGCAGGCCTACCTGCCGTTCCTGAAGTCGGTCGGCATCGCCAACTACCTCTCCGATCCGGTGTTCCGCGCGGCGCTGCCGGCCCCGCCGGAGGAGGACCCGCAGGCGGCCATCGGCCACTTCGTCCTGAACTTCTCCAACCCGGCGCTGACCTGGAAGGACCTGGCGTCGCTGCGGGAGATGACGTCGCTGCCGATCGTCCTGAAGGGCATCAACCACCCCGACGACGCGCGCCTGGCGCAGGAGCACGGGGTCGACGGCGTGCTGGTCTCCAACCACGGCGGCCGGCAGGTCGACGGCGCGCTGGCCGCGATCGACGCGCTGCCCGACGTCGTCGCTGCGGTCGGCGACGAGCTGACGATCCTGTTCGACTCGGGGGTCCGCTCCGGCGCGGATGTCGTCAAGGCGCTGGCCCTCGGCGCGCAGGCCGTCCTGCTCGGGCGCCCCTACCTGTGGGGCATGGCCCTGGACGGCGCCGAAGGTGTCCATCAGGTGGTGCGCAACATGCTCGCCGAGCTCGACCTCACGCTGGCCCTGTCGGGGCACACGTCGCCAAAGACGCTCGACCGGAGCGTGCTGCGGTCGCGCTGACCGATGTGGACCTGCATCGTCTGCTCCACGGAGCAGCCTGAGCAGCCGCTGCCCGAGTGGCCGCGTGAGAGGCTCATCTGCGTCGGGTGTGGCTGCACCTGGCGCACGCGGGCGACCGTGTCGGCGCTGATGCTCGGGCTGATGCACCAGCCGCGCCCGTGGCTGGAGCTCGAGCCCGACTGGTCGCGGCGCGGCATCGGCATGAGCGACGTCCCGCCGTTGTCGCCGCTGCTGGCGCAGCGCGTCGAGTACACCAACACCTACATCGACCGCTTCCCGATGCTGGACGTCCGCTCGCCGCCGCCGGAGCTGGTCGGGACGATGGAGTTCGTGCTCTGCTGCGACGTGCTCGAGCACGTGCCCGACCCGGTCGCGCCGGCCATCGCGGGCATCCTGGACATCCTGCGACCCGGCGGGTTCGCCGTCGTCGGCGTGCCCTGCCACGTGGACGAGTACGACGAGCACTACCCGGGCCTGGTCTCGTGGGAGGCCGTCGAGGGGCCCGGCGGCACCGAGGTCCACTGGACCGACGGCACGGGCGTGACGCACGTCGACCGCGAGCCGGACATCCACGGCGGCGAGGGGCAGACGCTGGCCTTCCGCGACTGGACCCCGGAGGCGATGATGGACGCGCTCCGCGCAGCGGGCTTCGAGGACGTCTGGCAGCCGCCCGCCTTCCCGGAGCTCGGCGTCGCCGAGCTGCGCCGCCCAGGGGTCTTCCTGGCCCGCCGGCCCGCCTAGACGCCTCGGCAGAACTCGGTGAACGCCTTCGCGTCGCGCAACGGCTTGCCGTGGCCGAAGCAGACGAGCGCCGGCTCGAGCTCGCCGAGGCGGCGGATCGACTC
>CAYUDT010000108.1:0-15778 GCA_964443695.1 uncultured Conexibacter sp.
ACCCAGTCGGTGTCCGGGGAGGACGCCGCGAAGTGCGCCCGCGCGCGCTTGCGCAACGAGACGGACTTGCCCACGTAGAGCGGCTGGCCCGCGTCGTTGCGGAAGATGTAGACGCCGGGGGCGTCCGGCAGCGCCGAGAGGTCCGGGGCACGGCGCACCGCACCGCGCATCCGCACGTTACCGTCGGTCCGCCTCGCACGCGGGCGCGCGGGGCGCCGCGGCTTCAGCAGCTCCAGCGCGTCCCCCACGGTCGGCGCCTCCGCGCAGAGCCGGCCGAACAGCGCGCAGAACACGCGCGCACAGGTCTCCGCATCGGCCAGCGCCCGGTGGGACACCGTGACGTCGATGCCGAGCCCCTCAGCCAGCGGCCGCAGCGCCCGCTGCCGGGCCAGCGGCGCCAGGCGGCGCGCCAGGGCGACGGTGCACAGCACCGGTGGCGCGGGCCACTCCACCCCGGCCTGGTCGAACGCCGCGCGCAGCACGCGGCGGTCGAAGGAGGCCGAGTGGGCGACCATCACGCGCCCGTCCAGCAGCGCCGCGAACTCCGGCAGCGTGGCCTCGGCCGGTGGCGCCTCGTCGACCATCGCCTGGGTGATGCCGGTGAAGCGCTGGATACCGCGCGCCAGCGGCGCCCGGACCGCCACGAGCGTCTCCCAGCGGTCGTGCAGCTCGCCACCACCCACGAGCACCGCGCCGACCTCGGTCAGCTCGCAGGCAGGCCCGCTCTTGCCGTTGGTCTCGGTGTCGACGACGAGGAACTCGGTGGTGCGCAGCGGGGCGTCGAGGGCAAGGGGCGGCATGCGAACATATGTACGCCTCGCGCCGGACGCCGTGCAACCGGGCTTGCGGGTCCCGGGAGACCCTTCTCGTCCGGGGCGCGGTCTAGCTTGTCGCCATGCTGCAGGCTCACGATGAGACGTTCGACCGTCGTATCCGTGACGCGTGGGAGGGCTACAGGATCGCGTGCATCGATGTCGACGTCGCCGACTACGACGAGACCGAGTCCATCGCCTGGGATCTGCTGCAGCACGAGCTGCGCGAGATCGCGGCGGAGCGCACCCGCACCCACGCCGCCGGCGAGCTGATGGACCGCGCCGCGTGATTGACCGACCCCTCGTCCGCGAATCTGGTTAGGGTTGCGCCAGAGCCGAGGACGGTCGGGTCGAGGGATGAGAGGAAACGGTCCACACATGAGGACGGGCATCGCCGCGCTGGCCGCGGTCGTCGCGGTTGCCTTCGCAGGCTGCGGCTCCGACAACGAGGACTACAAGAACGAGCCGCGTCCTCCCGCGCCGATCGTGCTGACCGCGTCCATCTCCAAGGACAAGGTCTCGGTCTCCCCCAAGCAGTTCGGGGCGGGTCCGGTCAGCCTCATCATCACCAACCAGACGGGTGCCCCCCAGACGGTGACGTTCGAGTCCGCCGCGGGCGGCAAGGGCGCCTTCTCCCAGCAGACCGGGCCGATCAACCCGGCCGACACCGCCACGGTGAAGGCCGACGTGCCGCAGGGTGCGGTCGTCGTCAAGGTCGACGGCGGCGCCATCAAGGCGGCCAACCTGACGGTCGGGCCGGCGCGCCCGAGCTCGCAGGACCAGCTCCTGCTTCCCTAGCCGGTCCGGCGGCGGGCAACCGCCCTTGCAACCGCCCCGCGTCGCGCGCGGGGTTGGCATGATCGGTGGGTGATGAAGGTCCGCCTGTCCGCCCTTGCTGCGCTGGCGTGCGCGCTGGTCGCGCTGCCGGTCGTGGCCCACTCGCAGACGGCCGCCCCCGACGAGACGGCCACCGACAGCACCGGTGCCGACTTCTTCCGCACTGCGATCCTGAGCGACGCGAGGGCGACGGCAGCCGTCAAGAAGGGCCTGAAGAGCAATGCCCTCTTCATCGACCCCGCCTCGCAGTACGGCGACCTCACGGGTGACGGCAAGCCCGACGCCGCGGTCCGCGTGGACAGCGGCGGCGCCGCCGGCGCGGTCGCCGTCTACGTCTTCAGCGCTGAGGGCTCCAAGGCCGGCAAGCTGCGCATCGTCTACCGCAACCAGCAGCAGTACCGGGTCACGACGAAGGTCCTCAACGGCGCCATGACGCTGACCTCGCCGGTGTGGGCCAAGGGCGACGACGTGTGCTGCCCGACCAAGCTCCGTGAGGTCGACTACGTGTGGGACGCGACGGCCAGGACGATGAAGCGCGACGGCCCGTCGCGCACCGTCAACGTCGCCACGACCGCGGCCGCCGACGGTGCGCGGTCTCGGGCCTGACCACCACACCACCTCCGGCTGGTACGCAGACTAGGGTCCAGGTTCCATGCCGGAGTCGCCGCGTGCCAGCACCGTGCTCGTCGCCGAGGACAGCGACGAGGACTACGAGGCGCTGACCCGCGCCTTTCGCAGCGCGTCCCCGGAGATCCCGCTGGCCCGCTGCACCGACGGCGACGAGGTCCTCGAGTACCTCTACGGCCGGGGCAGCTACTCCGACGCGCCCCGCCCGGGCCTGCTCGTGCTCGACCTGAACCTCCCCGGCACCGACGGCCGGGAGGTGCTCGAGATCCTCAAGTCCGACCCGGACCTGAAGCTGCTGCCCGTGATCGTCCTGACGACGTCGGCAAGCCCGCGCGACGTCGAGGCGGCCTACCGCGAGGGCGCGAACTCCTACGTCTTCAAGCCGCGTCTGACCGCGGACTTCGAGCGCATCGTCAGCGCCGTGAAGGCGTTCTGGTTCGAGTCGGCCGTGCTCCCCAACGTCACCGACTACTCGCTCTAGGGCTCAGACGTCCAGCGCGTCGAGGTCGATGACCTCGGCCTCGGCGCTGAGGTCGACGGGCTCCAGCGGCAGCCGCAAGAGGAAGGTCGCGCCCTCACCGGGCACGGAGCGCACGCCGACCTCGCCGCCGATCAGCAGCGCCAGCTGCCGGCTGATCGGCAGCCCCAGGCCGGTGCCCTGCCCCAGGCGCGACCCCGCATGCGCTCCCGGAACCTGCTGGTACTCGTCGAAGACCCGGCGCTGGTCGTCGAACGCCAGGCCCAGGCCGGTGTCGCTGACCGAGAACTCGATGGTCCGGCCGTCGTCGACGCGCCGGGCCTCGACGAGGACGCTGCCCTGCAGCGTGAACTTCAGCGCGTTGGAGATGAAGTTGCGCAGGATCTGCGTGACCTTCGCCACGTCGGTCCGCACCTGCAGCCGCGGCTCGGGCACCACGAGCTCGAGCGTCACCCCCCGGGCGCGCGGCAACGTCTGCACCATGCCGCGCAGCGAGGAGAACAGGCGAACGACCTCGACGTCGGTCAGGCGAACCACCGGCTTGCCGGCGACGCGGCGCGACAGCGCCAGCTGCTCGTCGACGATCTCCAGGGCCGCGCGTGTCGAGGTGTCGATCTGCCGCAGGTCTGAGCGCTGCTGCTCGCTGAGCGGTTCCGGGGAGATGTCGGTCATCAGCTCGACGAGGCCCTGGATCGCGTAGAGCGGCGTGCGGACCTCGTGCGCCAGCGCCGACAGCATCCGCCGGCGCACCACGTCGCCCTCGCGGGCGTCGGTCAGCTCCTGGGTCAGGTCGGAGGTCAGGCTGTTGATCGCCTCCCGCGCATCGCTGAGCTCGCGGCGCAGGTGGACCACCTCGCGCTGGGCGACGTGGAGGTCGCGCAGCGCTCGGGCCAGCTCGATCTGGGTCCGTGGCAGCTGCTCCAACTCGGTGGCGGTGACCGCGGAACGCAGCTCGGCGGTAATCGCACGGGCCGCGTCCTGGTCGAGCGCGGCGGCGGCCGACGGCGGTACCGGGATCGTCAGCGTCGTCAGGACCGTCGACGGGGTGATCGGGCGGGCGCGGATGACCCGGCCGCGCGCCTGCTCGTCCGGCCACGGTGCGCGGTCCTGCCCTGACGAGGCGAGATCGGCGACGATGGCCGCCAGGCGGCGGTCTCCAGCCTCACCGGCCAGCCCGAGATCGAGGTCGGTGCGGCCCATCCGCTCCAGCGCACCGCCTGCCATGAGGCGGACCGCGTCGGCGAAGGCCTGCTCGTCCTCGTACTCCAGGCCGATGGCGCTCGCCGCGTTGCGGGCGCGCTCCAGGGCGATGCGCACGTCACGCGGGGTCCGCAGCGGCACCGACAACAGCGGCGTGACCGACTCGGTCGCGATGATCGGCGGGGTCAGGACGAGGACGGTCGTCGGCCCCGGCTGGGCGGGCGCGAGCGCGTCGGCGATGCGCGCCGCCGCCGGGGCCGAGGGCAGGTGCAACGCGTGCCGGCTGAGCGTCGCCTCGACGTCGGCGGCCTGGTGCCCGGCGGCCAGGACGACCTTCGTGTCCGAGCCCCACGGCAGTTCGACGATCGCGTCCTGCGCGGGAACGACCTGCACCGGTGTCGGCGCGCCCGCGGTCATGACCCAGGCGGACGGCAGGATGTCGGCTCCCGCGGCGGTGACCGTGCCCGACGTGCCCGCGACCGCGCGCGCCGTCTCGCCGTCAACGTCGACCAGGACGAACCCGGCACCCGGGATGCCGGCGAGCGCGCGACCCATGAGGCGGGCCACGCGATCAAGCGACGCGAGCGGTTGCGTGCTGACCTGCTGCAGCGCCTCGAGGGCCGCCCCGCTGTCGCCCAGCGGGCCGCAGTCGACGAGCGCATGCCGCTCCGGAGCACGGTGGCCACGCGTCATCGTCCACAGCTGCCCCGCGGCGGCGCGGGTGCCGCCACCGAGTTGCACGATCGCACTGGTGCGGCTGCGGAGGTCACGGTTGGGGTCCGACCAGGCCCGCACCCAGAGCGCGCCGTCGGGCCCGTCGAAGCGGTGGGCCGCAGCCAGGATGTCGTCGAGGATCTCCCGTGGGCGCTGGGCGCCGTCGAGCACCGTCAGGTCGACGCCGGCGCCCGCCGGGTCGGGGCTGACGACGAGCCTGATCCTCTCCCCGGCGTCCAGCGCGGTCTGGCCGAGCTCGCGGACGACGAGGGCGACGGCGGCGGACCGGGTCTTGCCCAGGCCGGCCCGCCGGGCGAGGGCGACGGTCGCTCGCCGCGCTTCGTCCAGCGCGGCTGCATCGCCAATCTCGGCGCGAAGTCCTTCGAGCCGGTGCCCCGCCACCCGGCCAATATACGTCGCGACCCGGCCCGCCGACCAGCGACGCGGAATAGGGTGTCCGCGTGCCTGACGGGGGACGCTCGACAATGGCCGAGCTCAAGGAGCGCACGCGTGGGCGCCATCACGCGATCGAGGCGCTCGTCGACATCGAGCGGCGTGTCGCGACCCGCGCCGGGTATCGGGAACTGCTGGTGGCCTTCCATCGTTTCCACGCGGCCTTCGAACCCGCCCTGCGCGCCATCGAGCCCCTGTTCATCGGGCTTGGCGACCTCGAGGAGCGGGCCAAGCTGCCGCTGTTGCGGGCCGACCTGGCGGCTCTGGGCGCCGCCCCGGACCCGCGTCCGCTCGTGCTGCCGCAGCTCGACGGTCTCGACGCCGCGCTCGGCGCGCTGTACGTCACCGAGGGCGCGACCCTCGGCGGGGCGCAGATCAGCCGCATCGCCGCACGCGAAGTGGGCACCGAGGCGCTCGCCTTCTTCGGCTCCTACGGTGCCCGTCGCGGCACGATGTGGCGCGCGTTCGGCCGCGCGGTGGACCGGCACGTCGTCGACCGCGACCGCGCCGTGCGCGCCGCCGAGGACACCTTCGACGCGCTCGGGCGGCTGCTCGGGCCCGACCAGGGAGCCCTCGCGGCATGACCGAGATCCAGGACCCGCGCCCCGGGGATCGGATCGACCTCGACAACTGCGCCCGCGAGCCGATCCACATCCCGGGTGCGATCCAGCCGACCGGCGCGCTGCTGCACCTGCGCCCGCGCGACCTGCGGATCGTGCAGGTCTCCGAGAACGCCGAGGACCTGCTCGGCCTTCCCGCGGCGCGCCTGGAGGGCCGCACCCTCGACGAGCTGGTCGACGGCTCCACCGCCGATGCCCTCCGCGCGCGGATCACCGCCTCGTTGGACAGCAGGGCCGACCCCAACCCATTGGCGATCGGCATCGTCGGTGATGAGCAACGCCGCTTCGACGCGTTCGTCCACGAGCACGACGACGCGGTGCTGCTGGAGCTCGAGCCGCACGACCCGGGGGCCCAGGACGCGCTGGTCGTCCTCTACGGCGTCGTCCACACCTCCCTGGGCCGGATGCAGGCGGCCACGAGCGTCGCCGAGGTCGCCCAGCACGTCGCCCAGGAGGTCCGCGCGCTCACCGGCTTCGACCGGGTGATGGTCTACCGCTTCGACCACGACTGGGCCGGCGACGTCATCGCCGAGGCCAAGCGCGAGGACCTCGAGGCGTTCCTGGGCCTGCACTACCCCGCCAGCGACATCCCCGCCCAGGCCCGCCGCCTCTACGCGCTGAACTGGATCCGCACGATCCCTGACATCAATTACGAACCCGTCGGCCTGCAGCCACCGCTACGGCCGGACTCCGGAGGCCCGCTGGACCTGTCGTTCGCCACGCTGCGGTCCGTGTCGCCGATCCATCTCGAATACCTCGGCAACATGGGCTCGCAGGCGACGATGACGATCTCGCTGCTGGACGGCGAGAAGCTCTGGGGCCTCATCGCCTGCCACCACACGACGCCGATCGCGCTGCCCTACCCGTTGCGCATCGCCTCGGAGTTCCTGGGCCAGGTCGTCTCGCTGCACCTCACGACCAAGGAGGACCGCGAGGTCGCCGACGAGCGGGTGCGCATCCGCGAGGTGCAGACCCGCATCATCGAGCGCATCTCCGGCGGCGCGGAGTTCCCGGAGTCCCTGGTCGACCGGTCCCTGCTGGACGTCGTCAACGCCACCGGCTGCGTGGTGCAGATCGGCGGCCGGACGCTCACGATCGGCCGCGTACCGCCCCCGGAGCGCGTCGACGCGCTGATACGGGAGCTCGCCGCGGACGAGGGCGCCCCGGACGTGATCTCGACCCACGCGCTCGGCGCCGAGCGGCCCGGGTTCGCCGACATCGCCGACGTCGCCAGCGGCCTGCTGGCGGTGACGATCCATCGCAGCCGCGGGGAGTACGTGCTGTGGTTCCGCGAGGAGGTCATCGCCACGGTCACCTGGGGCGGCGACCCGAACAAGCCCGTCGAGGTGCAGTCCGGGCGCCTGTCCCCACGCGGGTCCTTCGCGGAGTGGGAGGAGACCGTGCGCGGCACGTCCTCGCCATGGGTGGACGCCGAGCGGCGGGCCGCCGAGGAGTTGCGCAGCGCGATCCGCACGCTTGTCCTGCAGCGCGCCGAGGAGCTGGCCGAGCTCAACGAGGAGCTCGCGCGCTCCAACAAGGAGCTCGACGACTTCGCCCACATCGCCTCGCACGACCTGCGCGAGCCGCTGCGGGGCATGAGCAACTACGCGACCTACATCAAGGAGGACTACGAGGGCGCGCTGGACGACGAGGGCGTCCACAAGCTCGACACCCTCGTGCGCCTGACGCAGCGCATGGAGGACCTCATCGACTCGCTGCTGCACTACTCGCAGGTCGGGCGCACCGGCCTGGAGTGGCAGGAGCTGGACCTCGGGCTGCTGGCCCGCGACACCGTCGACCTGTACGGGCCGCGGCTGGCCGCAGCCGGCATCACCGCCGAGGTCGGCCCGCTGCCGACCGTCGCCTGCGACCCGGTCCGCCTCGCGGAGGTCTTCAACAACCTGGTGTCCAACGCGATCAAGTACCGCGAGGACCGATCCGGCGGCCACATCTGGATCGGCGCGGAGGTGATCACGCCGCCGGGCGGCGCCGAGCCGGAGACCGCCATCTACGTGCGCGACGACGGCATCGGCATCCGCGACCGCCACCAGGAGGCGATCTTCCGGATCTTCAAGCGCCTCCACGGCCGGGACAAGTACGGTGGGGGCACCGGGTCCGGCCTGACGCTCGCGCAGAAGATCGTCGACCGGCATGGCGGCCGCATCTGGGTCGACAGCACGCCCGGCGAGGGATCGACGTTCTACTTCACCATCGGGACCGCCAGCTCATGAACACCCCCCGGAACCGCTACCGAGACGTCCTGGTCGTCGAGGACTCCGACGAGGACTACGAGGCGCTGCGGCGCGCGTTCCACGGCATCGACGCGCAGATCCCGATCCAGCGCGTCGCCGACGGCGACGCGGCGCTGGACTACCTGTTTCGTCGCGGCGAGCACGCCGGTCTCGACCACCCGGGCATCGTCGTGCTCGACCTCAACCTTCCGGGCACCGATGGACGCGAGGTCCTGGAGATCGTCAAGGGCGACAGGGAGCTCGCAACCCTGCCGATCATCGTGCTCACGACGTCCGACAGCGCCAAGGATGTCGAGGGCGCCTACCGCGACGGGGCCAACTGCTACGTCCAGAAGCCGGTGCGTCCCGGCGACTTCTCCCGGACGATCGCATCGATCAAGAGCTTCTGGCTGGACGCCGTCGTCCTGCCGGTCTGAGTAATCTGCCGCGCCTATGGCTGTCGACCTTTCTCAGATCGCTTCCGTGTCCACCGAGCCGGGCGAGCTCCCGGCCACGATGGCCGCGTGGGTCATCCGCGAAGAGACGCAGGGCGAGCCCCGTGACGCGTTCAAGCTCGAGGAGATCGAAGTTCCCGAGCCCGCCGCGTTCGAGGTCATCGTCCGTGTCATGGCCGCGGGTGTGAACTTCAACAACGTCTGGGCCGCCCTCGGGGAGCCCGTCGGCGTGTGGCGCTATGGCGACCACCCCGAGTACGGCCACCACATCGGTGGGTCCGACGCCTCCGGCGTCGTCTGGAAGGTCGGCCCCGGCGTGACGCGCTGGAAGGTCGGCGACGAGGTCATCATCCACTGCAACCAGGCCTCCTACGAGGACCCGGAGGTGCACGGCCTCGACCCGATGGCCGCGCCGTCGCAGCGGATCTGGGGCTACGAGACCACGTGGGGCTCCTTCGCCCAGTTCACCAAGGTCCAGGCCCAGCAGCTGCTGCCCAAGCCGACGAACCTGACCTGGGAGGAGGCCGCGTCCTACGGCCTCACCTACTTCACCGCCTGGCGCATGCTCGTCACCCGCACGCAGCTGCAGGCCGGTCACAAGGTCCTGATCTGGGGCGCCGCCGGCGGCCTGGGCGTCTTCGCGACGCAGATCTGCAAGGCCGCGGGCGCGGAGTGCGTCGGCGTCGTCAACTCCGACGAGAAGGGCGAGCTGGTCAAGTCGCTCGGCTGCGTGGACTACATCAACCGCAACGAGTTCGCGGGCATGATGCGCAAGGGCGGCGAGACCCCCGAGGAGGAGGCCGCCCGCTTCAAGGTCACGCGCGCCTTTGACAAGAAGGTCATCTCGATCCTGGGCGACAAGCCGGACATCGTCTTCGAGCACGTCGGCGCCGCCACGTTCCCGACCTCGGTGTTCACGGTCAAGCCGTTCGGCAAGGTCGTCATCTGCGCCGGCACCACGGGCTACAACCTCGACTTCGACGTCCGCTACCTGTGGATGCGCCAGAAGGAGATCATCGGCTCGCACTTCGCCAACGCGTATGAGTGCCTGAAGGCCAACGAGCTGATCGCCAACGGCCAGGTCCGCCCCGTCCTCTGGAAGACCTACGGCTTCGACGGCGTCCCGCTCGCGCACCAGCAGATGCGCGACAACGAGCATCTGGGCAAGATCGCGATCCTCGTCGGCGCCGACGCCGAGGGTCAGGGCAAGACCACCGAGGGCCCCGGCGCGATCTACGCCGAGGTCGGCAACTAGGATTACGTCATGGCCGGAGTCGTCCACATCCCCTACTACGCGACCGGGTTCCGCGGCGACAAGCTCGCCGCCGCCCTCGCGGAGGTCACGCCGATCTCGGTGCGCTACGGCGCAACGTCCTACGGCGTGCACCGCTCGCAGGACGATCGCTACAGGTTCCTGCAGACGGTCGCCTTCGAGAACAAGCTGGACTGGGAGCGTTTCTGGTTCGGCCCGGAGATGACGAAGTTCCGCGCGACGTCGTCCGGCTGGTACCAGGTCCCGCTCGTCTACGTCTGGCACGAGGTGGTCACCGAGGGCGTCGGCCCCGGCACCTCGGCCAACGCCGCGGCCTAGCCTGAAGAACACGCCCGGCTCTGCGAGCCGGGCGTCTTCGTCTCAGAGGCGGAACTCGCCGACCAGCCGCTCCAGCTCGGAGGCGGTGCTCGCCAGCTCACCCGCGCTCGAGGCGATCTGCTGCGCGCTTGCGCTCGTCTCCTCCGTCGAGGCGGACACCTGCTCGGCCGATGCGGAGGACTGCTCGGCCACGCCGGCCACCTCCCCCATCTCCAGCTGCACCTGGCGGCTGTCGTCGGCCAGGGCGTCGATGGTGTCGGCGATGGCCTCGACGCGGGCGGCGACGGAGCTCACCGACTCGCCGATGCGCGTGAAGGAGTCACGGGCGGTCTCGACCGTGCGCGTGCCCTCGGCGGTGCGCTGGGCACCGGCCTCGACGACCTCGACGGCGCGCTGCGTCTCGGCCTGGATCTCGCCGATGAGCTGGGCGATCGATCGCGCGGCGCCCTGGGACTCCTCGGCCAGCTTGCGGACCTCGTCGGCGACGACCGCGAAGCCGCGGCCCTGCTCGCCGGCGCGGGCGGCCTCGATGGCCGCGTTGAGCGCCAGCAGGTTGGTCTGCTCGGCGATGCCGCTGATCGTGTCCACGATCCCGCCGACCTCGGCCGACTTGGCGCCCAGGCCGCGGATCGCCTCCGTCGCGTCCTCGGAGGCCGCGCGGACCGCGGCCATCGCCTCGGTCGCCTCGGTCACCGCCGACGCGCCCGCCTGGGCGACGTCGCGGGCCTCGCTCGCGGCCTGCGCGGTGTCACGGGCCTCCCCGGCGCTGCGCGACGTCGCGTCGGTCATCCGCTGCGTGGCACCGCCGGCGCCCTCGAGGGAGCGGACCTGGCGCTCGGCGCCGGACGCCACGTCGCCGACGGCGCGGGCGATCTCGCCCACGGCGCGGCCGGCCTCCTCCGACGTCGACGCCATCTGCTGCGATGCGGCCGACACCTCGCCGGCGCTCGCGGAGATCCTGCTCACCAGCTCGCGCAGGCGGGTGACCATCGCGGCGAAGGCGTGCCCCAGCGTGTCGCTGTCGCTGCGCGGCTGCACCGTGACTCCGAGATCGCCGTCGGCGACGCGTTCGGCCGCGCCGGCCAGGGTCCGGAAGGAGCCGACGACCTCGTCGAAGGCGCGAGCGGTGTCGGCCAGCTCGTCGTGGCCGCGGACGTCCACGGTCAGGTCGGTGTCGCCCAGCGCCAGGCGCTGCGCGGCGTCCCCGATGCCGCGGACGCGGCGGACCAGCGAGCGGGTGATGACGAAGGCGACGCCGGTGGCCAGCAGCGTGCCGAGGAGCATCGCGACGAGGCTGGCCCGGCGCGCGCTCGCGGCGGAGGCACGGGCGTGGGCCGTGGCGGCCGCGCGCTTCTTGGTGATGTAGGCGGCGATCTGCTCGTCGGCCTTCAGCGGCACGCGCACGTACCGGTCGACGACCTTCAGCGCGGCCAGCGCGGCGGCGTGGTCGCCGCGGGCGACGGCCGGGAAGAGCTTGCCGTTGACGTTGTCGTCGTGGAGGTGGTCGGCCGTGATCGCCCGGCCGGCGATGCGCTTGATCGTCGCGTCGGACACCGCATCGGCCTGCTTGCCGCCGGCGTCGGAGATGGCGACGCCGTCCAGCCACTCCTGCTTGTACCTGGGGTCGAACGTCGCCGCGTACAGGGCCTGCGCCCCCAGTTGCTGGCGGGCGCCGAGCACGACCTGGTTGATGCCCCGCTCGGCCCGGTCCCACTTGGCCAGGCCGCGCCACTGGGCCTGCGAGGTGTCCTGGAGGTGGGTGGCGAGCGCGAGGGCGGCGACGAAGAGCAGGACGACAGCGCCGAAGGCGGTGGCGAGCTTGCGTCCGATGGTCCAACGGAGACGGGGCATTAGACGCTTTGTCGTCCGCTGTTTGGCGCGTTTGAGCTCCTCTGTCATGTCGCCGGGCGACCGAAAAGATAAGGGGGCCTCCCCCATGAGCGTCACGGCCCCCCGCAGGAGGATGCACTCCATGAAGAGCTTCGCCTGCGCCGTCGCCGCCGTCCTCGGCCTCATCTGCGCACCGACCACCCTTGTCGCCTTCGGCGACACCGCGACCCTCGCACCGTTCCCGGCCAACCCGGGATTCCCCGAGGGTGTGGCGGTCAAGGACGGCATCGTCTACGCCGCGGGTGCCGCGACGCTCGGCACCACCGGCGCGGGCCCGTCGGCCGTCATCGCCTATGACCGCGCCACGGGCGCCGTCGTCCGCCGCTACGACACCGTCGGCGAGAACCGGCTCTCCGAGCACGGCGGATCCTCCATCGCGTTCGGCACCGACGGCAGGCTCTACGTGCTCAACACGCAGCTGGGGCTGTACCGCCTGGACGTCGCCACGGGCGCGCAGGAGGCCTACAGCAGCCCGTTCCCGGACCTCAAGCCCTGCCTGCCGATCATCCACACCACCAACTGCTCGCCCAACCCGGTCGACCTGCCGCCGCTGCCCAACGACATCGCGTTCGCCCCCAACGGGGACGCGTACGTGACCGACTCCTTCCAGGCGACGATCTGGCGGGTGCCGGCCGGAGGGGGAGCACCGCAGATCTGGCTGCAGTCCGCGAAATTCGTCTCGCCCTACATCGGCGTCAACGGGCTGCGCCTCAGCCCCGACGGCTCGGCGCTCTACGCGACCGTGTCGATCCCGCTGACGGGCGCCGGCACGCTGTACCGGATCCCGCTGGCCACCCGGGCGCTGCAGAAGGTCCACACGTTCGCCCTCGGCGACCTACCGGACGGCATCGCGTTCACGGCCGGCGGTGACATCGCCGTCGTGCAGGCCGGACCGCTGAGCGCCGGCGTCGACATCGTCTCCCCGGCCGGGATCGTCAAGCGGACGGTCCGCGGCCCCCTGTTCGACGGGCCGGCCAACATCGCCTTCGACGGCGCGGGCCGCGCGCTGATGACCAACCACGCGCCGGTCACCGGACTGGTCCTGCGGAAGTTCTCGATCCTCGACGTCGACCTCGAGGACGCGGGCACGCCGCTCCCGTAGGAGCTCAGTCGCGCTCGAGCGGGGCCATCGTCAGGCCCGAGCAGCGGAGCAGCTCGTGGTAGTGCTCCGCGAGCTCCAGATGTCCTGACCAGACAACGGCCTGCCCGGCGTTGTGGATCTTGTCGGCGATCCGGAAGCCATCGTTGACCGACACGCCGGGGATGTGCCGGGCGAGCGTGGTCGCCACGTGGTCGAACGTGTTGTGATCGTCGTTGAGGACGACGACGCGCCACGCGCCGCCGATCCCCGAGTCCGGCCCCGCGGTCCGGGGCAGCTCGATGGTCTGGGACATCGTCGAGGGACTTTACCCGGACGATTCCCCAGTTGCACGTTCGCGTTCGGCCTTCTGCTGCCAATAGCGCTCCAGCCCGCCGTGCAGGGTCTCCGGCGGGTTGGCCCGCGAGTACGCGGCCCGGGTCTCCTCATCGGGGCACTGCTCGTCGACCAGCGCGCGGACGCGATCGGCGAAGGACTCCACGTCGGTCTCCTTCGCGATCTCCGCGAAGCGCGTGAGGTTCTGCCCCACCGAGTCGAGCTGCGCATCGACGTCGCTGAACGTCCCGAAGTGCGTGATCGCCAGCTCCTGCGGCCTCCAGGCCCGCACGATCTCGATCGACTTCAGCCAGAGCTCGACGTCGATGTCCGGCGGCGGGGTCGGCGGCAGCGCCGGGCCGCGGCCGATCCGCACGCCGGCGACGTCGCCCGTGAACGCCGTCCCGGTGGCGGTCTGCAGGTAGCAGACGTGGTGTGACGCATGGCCGGGGGTGTACTCCACGCGCCAGCCGTCGATCTCCTCGCCGCCCGTCAACACGCGGACGTTCTGCTCGGGCAGGGGGATGACCTCGCCCCACAGCCGGTCGAACGCCTCGCCGTAGAGCCGCCGTGCGGAGTTGACCAGCCGCTCGGGATCGATCATGTGCCTGGCCCCGCGCTCGTGGACCCAGACCTCGGCGTCGGGCCAGCGCTCCAGCAGGCGGCCGGTGGCGCCGGCGTGGTCGAAATGGATGTGGGTGAGGAGGATCCGGCGGGCCTCGAAGCCGTCCGGGAGGCCGGCGAGCAGCGTCTCGTGCGTGGACTCGGGGCCCGGGTCGAGGATCCAGTCCTCGCCGTGGAAGGCGCACACCGCGCCGGGCGTGCCCTGGTGGCGGACGTCGATGAACTCGGTCATGGCAGGTCTGGCAACTCCTCGCGCTCGGCGATGACGATGTCCTGGAAGCTGATGTGCTCGTCGCGACCGCACCACGAACCGGGATGGACGTGCGTGAGCGTCAGGCCGTGGCGCAGCAGGGCGTCGAAGAGGAACTCCTCCGAGTAGGCGACGGCCTCCTCGGGGATCTCCTCGTCGACCAGCGCGACGTGCTCGTCGGCGTCGATGAACGGCAGGCCGGCCCGGCCGTCGGCGATCAGCGCGCGCGAGACGTCGTTGAGCAGGAAGCAGGTGATGAAGAAGCGGCCACCGAGCTTGAGCGTGCGCGACGCCTCGGCGATGTAGTGGTCGGCCGTGTCGGGCAGCAGGTGCGTGAAGACCGACGTCGCGAACGCCAGGTCGAACTGCGCGTCCTCGTAGGGGAAGCGGTACTCGTCGGCCCGGTGCGCGCCGTTGGGGTTGTAGCGCGCGTTGAACAGGTCGGCGACCTGGAAGCGCGCGTTGTGGTGGCGCCGGTAGCGCCGCCGGCACCAGCCGATCGCGTCGCGGTCGACGTCGAAGCCGTCGTAGCTGCCCGTGTCGAGGTACCCCATGAGCGGCCGGGCCATCCGCCCGATGCCACAACCGATGTCCAGGACCCGGTCGGACGGCTGCAGCTCGGCGAGGTCGCGGAAGTGCCCCAGGAACTCGTTGCCGGTGTCCACGAAGTCGCTGTGGCCGACGTAGTCGAGGCGCCGCGGCGGCACCAGGCGGTCGCTGCGGCCGCTGATGCGGTCACGCGCGTCCAGCCAGCGCAGGCGCGCAGACGTGACGATGCGTTCGGGGAGGGGCGCCGACGACAAGGGCGCAGAACCCTAGTACCAGGGTCGGGAAGTACGATTCGCGGTTATGAGCAGCCACCGCCTGGAGCAGCCGGACCGCCCGTGGATGATGCGGACGTACGCCGGCCATTCGACGGCCAAGAAGTCCAACGAGCTGTACCGCTCCAACCTGGCCAAGGGCCAGACGGGTCTGTCCATCGCGTTCGACCTCCCGACGCAGACCGGCTACGACTCCGACCACGAGCTGGCGCGGGGCGAGGTCGGCAAGGTCGGCGTGCCGATCGGTCACCGGGGCGCGATGAAGGAGCTGCTCGACGGCATCCCGCTCGGCGAGATGAACACGTCGATGACGATCAACGCGACGGCCGCCTACCTGCTGTCGCTGTACATCGTCGCGGCCGAGGAGCAGGGCGTCGACCAGAAGGCGCTGCAGGGCACCACCCAGAACGACATCATCAAGGAGTTCCTGGCCCGCGGCACGTACGCGTTCCCGCCCGGCCCCTCGATGCGGCTGATCGCGGACATGATCGCCTACACGGTCACCGAGGTCCCGAAGTGGAACCCGATCAACATCTGCAGCTACCACCTGCAGGAGGCCGGCGCGACGCCCGTCCAGGAGATCGCCTACGCGATGTCCAACGCCATCGCCGTCCTGGACGCCGCGCGCGAGCGGGTTCCCGAGGACCAGATGGGCAAGGTCTTCAGCCGCATCTCCTTCTTCGTCAACGCCGGCGTCCGCTTCGTGGAGGAGCACGCCAAGCTGCGCGCGATGGGCATCCTCTGGGAGGAGCTCGGCCGCG
>CAYUDT010000109.1:0-15741 GCA_964443695.1 uncultured Conexibacter sp.
CGAGGCGATCGTCGACCTCACCGCCACCGGCACGACGCTGCGCGAGAACGGCCTGGTCATCCGTGAGGAGCTGTTCACCTCGACAGCCCGGCTGATCGCCAACCCGGTCGCGCACCGGCTGAAGGCAGCCGCCATCGACGACGTCGTCTCCCGGCTGCGCGGATGACGACGCCCGGGACCCGCCGGCGGCGGACACCGCCGGCCTGCGCAGCGCCCACCTCGACGTGCCGCCTCAGGCCCCCGACGGCGTGAACGCGGCGCGTTTCACCATCGGCCCTGATGGGTCACCGGGTGTCGTCGCGGCAAAGGTGCGCGCGCTGGCACCCGGAGGCGCATCGGTCGCCGACGGCGTCGCGGAGATCGTCGCGGCCGTCCGCACGGGTGGGGACGCGGCGCTGATCAACTACGTCGAGCGCTTCGACGCCACCGGTGGTGCCGCCGTACGGGTGGAGGACGACGAGCTTGCCGCGGCGCTCGAGGCGCTGGACGCCGACGTCCGCGCCGGGCTGGAGGTGGCGATCGCCAACGTCCGCGCCGTCGCCGAGGCGGGCGTGGCCTCCGACACGCCGGTGACGCTGCCGCAGGGCCACACCGTCACGATCCGCGAGCTGCCGGTCCGGCGCGCCGCGATCTACGTCCCCGGAGGCCGCGCGCCCTACCCGTCGACCGTCGTGATGGGCGTGGTCACCGCGCGCGCCGCGGGCGTCGAGGAGGTCGTCGTCTGCGCCCCCGGCTCGCACCCGGTGATCCTGGCCGCCTGCGCGCTGTGCGGCGCCGACGAGGTCTTCCGCATGGGCGGCGCGCACGCCGTGTCGGCGCTGACCTACGGCACCGAGACGATCGAGCGCGTCGACGTCATCGCCGGGCCCGGCAACCTCTGGGTGCAGGAGGCCAAGCGGCAGGTCTCGGGGGACGTCGGCATCGATGGCTTCCTCGGCCCGTCCGACGTCCTGATCGTGGCCGACGGCGATGCCGACGCGCAGCTGATCACCTCCGACCTGCTCGCGCAGGCCGAGCACGGCGAGGGCTCGCTCTCGGTGCTGGTCAGCGACAGCTCAGAGCTGCTGGACACGGTCGCCGGGCTCACCGCCGCCGCGCCGGAGACAGGTGCCGCGCTGGCGCTGGTGCACACCGACGCCGGCCTGGAGGTCGCCGAGGCGTTCGCGCCGGAGCACCTGGAGCTCGTGGGCGCCCACGCCGAGGCGCTGGCGGACGACATCCGTCAGGCGGGCTGCGTCTTCGTCGGTCGCGCCGGCGCCACGGCGTTCGGGGACTACGTCGCCGGCTCCAACCACTCGCTGCCCACCAGCGGTACGGCGCGCTTCGCGTCGGCGCTGGGGCCGAAGACCTTCCGCAGGCGCATGTCGATCGTCCGCATCGGCGACGCCGCCGGAGCACTCGCACCGGCCGGTGCGCCGATCGCGCGGGCCGAGGGGTTCGACGAGCACGCGCGTTCGATGGAGCTACGCGACAATCAGGAGTGAGATGAGCCGCAGCGCAGCGATCGAGCGGGCCACGAAGGAGACGCAGGTCTCCCTGAGCCTGACGCTGGACGGAACCGGGGAGGGCACGCGCAGCACCGGCGTGGGGTTCTTCGACCACATGCTCGACCTGCTGGCGCGCCACGGCCGCCTCGACCTCGACGTCAACGTCACCGGCGACCTGGAGACCGGCGGGCACCACACGGTCGAGGACACCGGCATCGTCTTCGGGCAGGCGCTGGACAAGGCGCTCGGCGACCGCCGTGGCATCCACCGCTACGGCCACGACGTCGTGCCCATGGACGAGGCGCGGGCCGCGGCGGCGATCGACATCTCCGGCCGGCCCTACGTGGCCTTCGAGGCGCAGCTGCCGCCCGGCTCCACGGGGTCCTTCGACCACGAGCTGACCGAGGAGTTCTTCCGCGCGGTGGCCAACAGCGCCAAGCTGACGCTGCACCTCGAGGTGCGCGCCGGCAGCAACGCCCACCACATGATCGAGGCGCTGTTCAAGGCCTTTGCCCGTGCCCTGCGCCACGCCGTTGCCATTGACCCAACCGAGACCGGCGTGCCGTCGACGAAGGGGACGCTGACCGACTGATGCGGCCGCAGGGGGACCCACCGACGCCGGCACGGCCGGCCAGCAATGGGACCAACGCCGGCCGGCCGGCTCCCTTGGGCGCGCCGCGCATCGCGATCGTCGACTACGACATGGGCAACCGCCGTAGCGTCGAGAAGGCGCTGCAGCGCGTCGGCGCGCGCACGGTCCTGACCCGCGACCACGCCGAGCTGCAGGCCGCCGACGGCGTCCTGCTGCCGGGCGTCGGCGCGTTCCCGAAGGCGATGGAGGTCATCCGGCGCTACGGCCTTGACGCGCCGCTGATCGCGATCGCGCAGCGCGGGACGCCGTTCTTCGGGTCGTGCATGGGCATGCAGTTGCTCTTCGACGGCTCCGAGGAGCTCGGTGGCGCCGAGGGCCTGGGCCTGCTCCCGGGCGTCTGCCGGCAGCTGGACACCCAGGGCCAGAACCTGCCGCACATCGGCTGGAGCGCGGTGACGATCGCCCGCGATTCACCGGTCACGACCGGCCTGCCGGACCCTTTCTTCCTCTACCACGTGCACAGCTTCGCGCCGCAGCCGTCCGACCCGGACGTCGTGCTCGGCACCGCGGAGTACGGCGCGCGGTTCGCCGCCGTCGTCGGCCGTGGCAACGTCTTCGGTGCCCAGTCGCACCCCGAGAAGTCATCCACCCACGGGCTTGCGCTGCTGCGCAACTTCGTGGACCTGTGCGTCCCCAGCGAGGTTCCCGCTTGATGATCCTGTACCCGGCCATCGACATCTACGAGGGCCGGGCGGTCCGCTTGGTGAAGGGCGACTTCGACGCCTCCACCGTCTACGACGACTCGCCGCTGGAGGCCGCTCGCGCGTGGGTGAAGGCCGGAGCCCGCTTCCTGCACATCGTCGACCTCGACGGCGCCAAGCAGGGCACGCCGCAGAACCTCGAGCACATCGAGCGGATCGCGCACGAGCTGCAGGTGCCGGTGCAGTGCGGGGGTGGGCTGCGCTCCTTCTCGGCGGTCCGCGACGCGCTGAACGCCGGCGTCGAGCGGGTCATCCTCGGCACCGCGGCCTTCACCGACGTCGACTTCCTCGACGACGTGCTGGCCAAGTACCGCGACCGCATCATCGTGTCGGTCGACACGCGGGGCGGGCTCGTCTCCACGAAGGGCTGGCAGGAGACCACCCAGATCACCGGCGAGGCCGTGATCGAGCAGCTGCAGAACCGCGGCGTGCGCTCGTTCGTCTACACCAACGTCGACAAGGACGGCCTGCTCGGCGGGCCCGACCTCGAGGAGATCAGGCGCATCGCGGGCGTCGTCCGCGGGCGGTTCATCTACTCCGGCGGCATCGGCAAGCTGGAGGACCTCGTCAACCTCGCCGCGCTGCGGCAGGTCAACCTCGGCGGCGTCATCGTCGGCAAGGCGCTCTATGAGCACCAGTTCACGATCGCCGAGGGCCAGGCCGCGCTGGACGGCTGATGAGATCTTCGGGACCCACCATCGGCGGCACGCGAGCCACCTCCGGCGCCCGTTAGATGCACCTCAAGCGCATCATCCCGTGCCTCGACGTGGACAACGGCCGCGTCGTGAAGGGCACGAACTTCGTGAACATCCGCGACGCCGGCGACCCGGTGGAGCTGGCCGAGCGCTACGACGCCGAGGGTGCCGACGAGCTGATCTTCCTCGACATCACCGCCACGCACGAGAAGCGCGACACGATCGTCGACCTCGCGCGGCGCACGGCCGACAACGTCTTCATCCCGTTCACGATCGGCGGTGGCATCCGCTCCGTCGAGGACGCCCAGGGCGTGCTGGACGCCGGCGCCGACAAGGTCTCGGTGAACTCCGCGGCGGTCAAGCGCCCAGAGCTCATCGACGAGATGGCGCGGGTGTTCGGGGTGCAGTGCGTCGTCCTGGCGATCGACGCCAAGCGCACGGGCGACTCCTGGAACGTCTTCGTCGCGGGCGGCCGGACCGACACGGGCATCGACGCGGTGACCTGGGCCCGCGAGGCGGTGCAGCGCGGCGCCGGCGAGATCATGCTGACCTCGATGGACCGTGATGGCACGAACATCGGCTACGACCTGGAGCTGACGAAGGCCATCAGCGACGCGGTCAGCGTGCCGGTCATCGCGTCCGGGGGCGTGGGCACGCTCGACCACCTGGTCGAAGGGCTGCAGGCCGGCGCAGACGCGGCGCTGGCCGCGTCGATCTTCCACTACGGGACGTACTCCATCGCCGAGGCCAAGGCGGCTCTGCAGGCCGCCGGCATTCCCGTCCGGGCCTAGGCCCAGAAGGCGTTGATGTGCCCCGCCACCTCGGCGGGGCGTTCCAGCTGCGGCAGGTGGGCGACGCCGTCGAGGAGTTGCAGCCTGGCGCCGGGGACCGTGCCCGCGATGCGGCGCGAGCGGTCGATGAGGAACGGCACGTCGAGGTCACCGCAGAGGACCAATGTCGGTACGGCGATCTCGGGCAGCCGCGGCCGGACGTCCGGTGGCTCGGGGGTGTCACCCGGGTCGGGCGCGTTGAGCGCGATGCCGTTCATGTCCAGGAACAGCTCGCGAGCGGGGCCGGTGACGCGGCCCTCCGGCTGGGCCGGGCCGTCGAGCCAGAGGCGGGCCTCCAGGCAGTTGAGGTGGTCCATGTCGCCGGCGTCGTCGGCGGCCATGATCGCGTCGTCCAGCGCCTGCGTCGGCGCGTCGAGCTCCGGCTCGGGTGCGTCCGGGCCCTCAGAGAGCGCGGGCGCGATGAGCACGAGCCCGGCGACGCGGTCGGGGTGGTCGACCGTGAAGTCGATCGCGATGCGGCCGCCCTGGGAGTTGCCGACGAGCCAGACCGGCGCCCGGCCGATGCTGTCCAGCACCGCCAGCAGGTCGGTGCCGTGGTCGAACGGCTCGGCCTCATAGGTCGTCTGGCCGAAGCCGCGGCGGTCGTAGGCCAGGACGGTGCGGTCGAGATGCTCGGCCGGCGCCGCGTAGGCGCGGCGATCGGCGACGCCCGCGTGCAGGAGCACCGCGGTGGGCGTGCCCGCGCCGTGGACGGTGGCGGCCAGCGCCGCGGCCCCGCTGCGGATGGCGTTCATGGCTTGGCTCCCCGGACCTGCGGCCGGCAGACCGTGCGGTTGTCGGACCTGCGCTTGAAGCAGACCAGCTTGGCCGCCTTGTGGCAGACCCGCTTGCCGTTGGAGCGGTAGCAGAACGTCACGCCGCGCCGGCGCAGCGCGTTGCGGCGCGCAACCGCACGGCGTCGCTGGGCCACCCGCCGGTTCAGCGCCTTGACCCGCCGGGCGTGGCGCCGTCCGACGTAGCGCTTGTGGCGGCGCGCGGCGAGGATCTGCTTGGGGTTGGGGGGACGCCCGTCCAACCCGTAGAGGTTGGTGTAGCCGTTGAGGAAGATGCCGCGGCCGTTGGAGACGACGGGGTTGAACCCGCCGCGACGGGTGCTCCAGACCTTCGTGCCGGTGACGACCCCGCGCGCGGCGGTCGTCTTCGACAGCGTCGAGTAGAAGACCAGGTCACCCAGGACCACGACGCCGCCGGAGATCTTGCCCCCGGCGGGCTTCTTCCAGCGGAGCTTGCCGCTCTGGGCGTCGAAGGCGTAGAGGTGCTGGTCGTAGCTGCCGATGAAGACCGTCGGCCGGCCGCCCGGCCCGGGTGCGACGGCAGGGGAGGAGTAGACGTAGCCGTCGGTGTGCGTGCGCCAGGCCAGCTTGCCGGTCTCCTGCCCGAAGGAGTAGACGAAGCCGTCGGTGTTGCCGACGTAGACGCGGCCGTAGGCGGCCGCCGGCGTGGAGTAGAAGTGGCCGGACTTCAGGCCGAACGCGCTCGATGCGCCACCCGTGCGCCAGAGCAGCTTGCCGTCGCTGACGCGGAAGGCCTGGAACTTGCCGCCGTAGTCCCCGGCGAAGAGCTTGCCGTCCTCCAGCGCCAGGCCGCCCTTCACGGCGCCCGAGGCCTTGGCGGTCCAGCGGACGTACCCGTCCTTGGCACGCATCGCGAAGATCGTGCCGTTCTCCGTGCCGAAGTAGAGGGTGCCGCGGTCGATCAGCGGGGAGGACTCGGCCCGGCTGGGCAGCTTGCGCGACCAGCGCGTGCGGCCGTCCTTGGCCGACACCGCGACGACGCGACCCTGCTTGATGCCCTTGCCGCGCTCCAGCAACACGACGTAGACGGTGTTGTGCGCGTAGGCCGGAGCCGACGCCGCGAGGTAGCCGAGCTTGCGCTTCCAGCGCTTCTTGCCCGAGGTGCGGCTGATGCCGTACAGCGCCCCGTTGTTCTTCAGCAGGAACAGCGAGCGCTTGCCCATCGCGGGCGGGAACTCCAGCAGCGTGCTGCCGGAGATCTTCCAGCGCTCCGCGAACGGCGGGCGCAACGGCTTCTCCAGCGGCAGGTAGGACGTGCGGTTCTTGCGCAGGCCGTAGACCGGCCAGTCGAAACCGCCCTTGCCGTCGGGCTTGTCGGCAGGGGTGACAGTGGTCGTCTCCGGATCCTGGGCCTTGAACTCGACGTCGGGGTGCGACACGTCGCCCGGCTCGCGGGTCACGAGGACGACGGCGGTCACGACCGCCACGAGAGCAATGACCGCGAGACCGGCCAGAAGCCACAGCAGCCGGCGCCTGGGGGTGGCGCGCGAGGGCATGCGTTGGTCACAGGGTACCGTGGGCGCCGACGCATGCGCGCTGCACAGGACGCCCTCGCCAGCATCGCCTCCCGGCCCGATGGGGCAGCGGTGCTCCGCGCGCTGGAGGGACGCGACGACGCGTGGATCGTCGGAGGGGCGGTGCGCGACGCGCTGATCGGCCGCGAGCCGCGCGAGATCGACGTCGTCGTGGTCGGCGACCCGACGGCCCTCATCGCCGCGCTGGGTGGCGAGGTCGTCAGGCGACACGAGCAGTTCGGCACCGCGACGGTGGCGCTGGACGGTGCCCTGGTGGACGTCGTCCGCGCGCGGGCCGAGACGTACGCCGCGCCCGGCGCGCTGCCCGACGTGCGGCCCGGCACGCTGGAGGAGGACCTGCAGCGCCGTGACGTCGCGCTGAACGCGATCGCCCTGAACGCGGCGGGGGAGCTGCGGGCCGTCACCGGTGGGTTGGAGGACCTGGACGCGGGCGTCCTGCGTGTCCTGCACGACCGGTCGTTCACGGACGACCCGACCCGGGTCTGGCGCGTGGCGCGCTACGCCGAGCGGCTGGGCTTCGCCGTGGACGAGCACACGCGCGCGCTGGCCCGCGCCGCCGACCCGCGGACGGTGTCCGGCCACCGCCACGGCGACGAGGTGCGCCTGGTGCTGCAGGAACCCGAGCCGTTGCGGGCGTTCGGGCTGGTCATCGACCTCAACCCCGCCTACCTGCCCCGCGGCTTCGACGTGTCGCCCTCGCGCCTGTACCCGGCGCTGGAGCTGTTGCCCGACGACGGGCGCGCCGATCTGGTGACGCTGGCGGCGGCCGCGGGTGGTGTCGACGCCGCGACGCTGCTGGGCTGGCTGGCCGACCTGGAGTTCCCGGCCGCCGACCGTGATCTCGTCGCGGCCGGCTCGCGCGCGTCCACGTACGCGCCGTTGCTGAACGCGCGCACGCCGTCGGAGATCGCCCGGGCGGCCGACGGCGTCCCGGTCGAGATCGTCGCGCTGGCCGGCGGGCCCAACGCACGGCGCTGGATCGACGAGCTGCGGTTCGTCGAGCTGGAGATCGACGGCCACGACCTGCTGGAGGCCGGCGTGCCCGCCGGGCCCGAGGTGGGGCGGCGGTTGCGCCAGGCACTGGAGCACAAGCTGGACGAGGGCATCAGCGGCCGTGAGGCCGAGCTGGCGGCGGCGATGGCATAGGCTCGCCGCGAATGTCTGCGAACACACTGGTCTGGGACGGGTCCCCGGGGCACTACGAGGTCTACTACCTCACCCTCACCGACCCCGGGTCGGAGACCGGGCTCTGGATCCGGTACACGATGAAGGCGCCCGTCGACGGCGACGCGGAGTGCAGCCTCTGGTTCCTGGCCATGCGCCCCGACGGCACGCGCTTCGGGGCCAAGGAGACGTTCCCGATCGATCAGCTCGTCGCCGAGAACGAGCCGTTCCGCCTGCGGGTGGGCGACAGCATCCTCACCGACACCGGCATGACGGGTCACATGGCCAAGTGCGCCTGGGACCTCTCGTGGCAGCCGCGCCTGCCGGTGGCCAACATGGTCCATCCGCTGTTCCGACGGGCCAAGATCGCCAAGACGATCTTCACCGTCCCCAACCCGGACGTCGCGATCAGCGGCACGGTCAGCTTCGACGGGACGGCCCTCGAGATCGACGGCGCGCGCGGTGGGCAGGCCCACCTCTGGGGCACCAAGCACGCGCAGCGCTGGGCGTGGGGGCACTGCAACGACTTCGTCGGGGTGGACGGCTCGCCGCGACCGGACAGCTTCTGGGAGGCCGCGTCGGTCTTCGTCCCGCGCTTCGGCCGGGAGATCGGGCCCAACACTCCGGTGGTGGCCCGCGTGTGCGGCGAGGACTTCTCCGCCAACGGCATCCTGCAGGTGACGCGCAACGCCTCGAGCTTCGGGCTGACGCAGTGGCGCTGTGAGGCGACCTCCGGCAAGCGCCGCTTGGTGGCCGAGTGGGACGCGCCGCGGGCCTCGCTGGTCGGCGTCACCTACCAGGACCCCGACGGCGATCCCGCCTACTGCTACAACAGCGAGGTGGCGACGCTGCGACTGCAGGTCTACGACAAGGGCGGCGACGGCTGGACCCTGACGGACACGCTGGTGTCCGAGAACCGGGCGCACTTCGAGTACGCGCAGCGCGAGAAGGTCGACGGCGTGGAGCTGCTCACCACGTGACGCTGTCGCTGTCGCTGCCCGGGGTGGAGGTCCGCTTCACCACCCGCGCCGAGGGCAACCTGCGCGAGCCGGGCAACGTCGAGGCGCTGCGGGCCGCCTACGGGCTGGACGCGCTGGTCTTCGGCCGGCAGGTGCACGGCGTGGCGATCCGGGACGCGCGCGAGGCGGTCGAGGCCGACGGGTGCGTCACGCGCGAGCGGCTGGTCGGGTGCGGCGCGCTGGGCGCCGACTGCGTCCCGGTGGTGCTCGTCGGCGACGGCGCCGTCTCGGTGGTCCACGCGGGCTGGCGCGGGCTGGCGGCAGGCGTGGTCGAGGCCGGGGTCGCGGCCCTGGGCGGCGACGTGCGCGCCGCGGTGATCGGGCCGCACGCGCGGGTCTGCTGCTACGAGGTCGGGCCCGAGGTGCACGCGGCGTTCGGCCTGCCGCCGCGGCGGGCGAACATCGACCTCGCGGCTGTCGTGCGGGGCAGGCTCGGCGACGTCACGACCGATGTCGGGCTGTGCACGATGTGCGACGGGCGCTTCTTCAGCCACCGGGCCGACGGCGGCGACACCGGGCGGCAGGCGGGTGTGGCGTGGCTGAGCTGATCCGCGGCCTCGACGCCGGCGTGGTGCGTGGCAACCTCGAGCGGATCCGCGCCGAGGTCGGCGCGGGCGTCGAGATCCTCGCGGCCGTGAAGTACGTGGCCACCGAGGAGCTCGGGGTGCTGGCGCAGGCCGGCGTGACGCTCGTGGGCGAGAACCGCCAGCAGGCCCTGGAGGAGAAGGTCGCGGCCTACGGGGACGCGTTCACGTGGGACTTCATCGGCCATCTGCAGTCCCGCAAGGTCCGCGACGTGGTCGGTCGGGTGCGGCTCATCCACTCGGTCGCGACCGACAGCGTGCTGGCCCAGCTGGCCACGCACGCCGCGCCGGGGACCGAGGTGCTCGTGGAGGTCAACGTCGCCGGGGAGGACGGCAAGAGCGGCGTCCTGGTCGGCGAGCTCGACGCGTTCCTGGAGCGCGTGCCCGAGAACGTCGTGGTCGGGGGCCTGATGACCATGCCGCCGCTGGCCCGCCGCCCCGAGGACAACCGGCGTTGGTTTGCCACGTTGGCCCAACTTGCGGCCGATCGCGGCCTGCCGAAGTTGTCGATGGGGACGTCGCAGGACTACGTGGTCGCCGCAGAGGAAGGGGCAACCATCGTGCGGATCGGCACAACCCTGTACCGTTGACGAGAAGGAATCCGCGTTTCCGCGGCTAATCTGAGCTTGGTATGGCCTTCCGGGACTCCTGGCACTCTGCCCTCGTCTACTTCGGCTTGGCGGAAGAACGTCACCACGACGATGACTACGAGGACGATTACGAGCCTGAGCGGCAGCTCGAGGAGAGCTACCGCGAGCGCCCGAACGTGCGCCGCATGCCCAGCCGCCGCCGCGGCAGCGACTTCGACGACATCTTCGCCGACGACGACGGCCCGCGGACCACGCGCCTGCGCGCCGTCCCGCAGTCGTCCGCCGGCAACGGGCGCGCCGGTGGTGACGTCCGCGTGCACCTGGTGATCCCGAAGTCGTTCAACGACGCCCAGCAGGTCGCAGACAAGTTCAAGGATGGCGTCCCGGTCGTCCTGAACCTGCAGTCGACCGACAACGACCTCTCCAAGCGGCTCATCGACTTCGCGTCCGGCCTCACCTACGCGCTGGACGGCGGCATGCAGCGGATCGCCGACAAGGTCTTCATGCTCACCCCGCGCAACGTCGAGATCAGCGCCGAGGAGCGCGCGCAGCTCATCGAGAAGGGTTTCTTCAACCAGTCCTGAGCGGGCAGTCCCTAGACTGCCGCGAGATGCAGGTCGGACTGGTCGGAGCTGGGAACATGGCGCGTGCGATGGCGCGCGGGTGGGGCGTGCCGGTGCACTGCCACGACCCGCTGACCGCCCGTGCAGAGGAACTGGCCGCCGAGACCGGTGGCCGGGCGTTCTCGTCCAACGCGGAGCTGGCCGCCGCCGTCGACCTCGTCGTCCTCTGCCACAAGCCGCCGCAGCTGGCCGACGTCGCGGCCGAGGTCGCGCCGGCCGCCAAGCGGGTGGCGTCGATCCTGGGCGCCGTCTCGCTGGACGCGCTGCGCGGGGCGTACCCCGGGCTGCCCGTCTACCGCTTCCTGCCGTCGACCCCGGTCGAGGTCGGGCTCGGCGTCGTCTGCCATGTGCCCTCGGGCGCGGAGGACGAGGACGACGTCAAGGCGTTGTTCGCCCGGCTGGGCCGGCTGGAGAGCTTTCCCGAGTCCCAGGTCGACGCGGCGATGGGCCTGATGTCCAACGCGCCCGCGTACATGGCGCTCGTCGCCGAGGCGCAGATCGAAGCGGGCGTGCGCCGGGGCATCCCGGCCGAGCGGGCCGCCGAGCTGGTCGTCCAGACGATGGCCGGCACCGCGGAGCTGCTGCGCAGGCGCGACATGGACACCCTCACCGTTCGCCGCGAGGTGACCTCGCCCGGCGGGTCCACCGCCCGCGGCCTGGCAGCCCTGGAGCGCGGTGGCCTCCGCGCCGCCTTCCACGACGCCATCGACGCGGTGCTCGACGTATGACCCAACAGCTTGCCGTCTTCGTGCTGGCCGACGCGCGCTATGACATCGCGCGCTACGTCAACGCGCTGATCAACGTCTACGTGATCCTGATCGTCGCGTACATCCTCATGCAGCTCTTCCTGGGCTTCGGGGGACGCGTGCCCTACAGCACGTGGTCGCGCTCGATCATGGACTTCCTCAGCCAGACGGTCGAGCCGTATCTGGCGCTGTTCCGGCGTTTCATCCCGCCCCTCGGGCCGCTCGACATCAGCCCGATGGTGGGCATCCTGGTGCTGGAGCTCGGCGGCGGGCTGATCGTCAACGCGATCCAGGGCTGACGCGTGGCCGGTCGTGCGTGGTCCCGCGCCGGGCTCGTCGGCGCCGTCGTGCTGCTGGTCGACCAGGTCACCAAGAAGCTCGTCCAGCACGGCATCGCGGTGGGCGAGGAGGACAGCGTCTTCCCGGCGCTGAAGCTCGTCCACGTCAAGAACAAGGGCGTGGCGTTCAGCGCGTTCGAGGACCAGGCCGCGGTCGTGATCACCGTCATCGCGCTGGCCATCTGCGCCCTGCTCTGGTACTTCGCGACGCACGTCGAGGTGCCCCTGATCTGGCTGCCCACCGGCCTGCTTGCTGGCGGTGCGCTGGGCAACGTCGTCGACCGCATCCGCGAGGGCGCGGTGACCGACTTCCTGAAGGTGCCGAAGTGGCCGGCGTTCAACGTCGCCGACATCGCGGTGACGTTCGGGGTGCTGGCGCTGGTGCTGATCCTGGAACGGGGCGCGCCGGAGGAGGACGAGGGCGTTGCGCCTGACGGCGTCTGAGGACGACGCGGGCGAACGCCTGGACGTCTGGCTGGCCCCGGCGGTCGGCTCACGCTCGCGCGCGGCGCGCCTGATCTCGGCGGGGGCGGTCACGGTCGACGGCTCGCCCGTGCAGAAGCGTCATCTGCTGCTCGGCGGCGAGGTCGTCGTCGTCGACGAGACCGCCGACCCGGTGGCGGGCCCGGCCGACGCCGGCGAGGGTGAGCAGGCGTCGTTCACCGTCGCCTTCGAGGACGAGCACCTGCTGGTGGTCGACAAGCCCGCGGGGGTCGTGGTCCATCCGGCACGCGGCAACTGGACCGGGACGTTGGCCCAGGCGCTGGCCGGGCGCGCGGCCGGTGGCGCGGACGCCTGGCGGGCCGGCATCGTCCACCGCCTGGACAAGGACACCAGCGGGCTGTTGGTCGTCGCGAAGTCCGACGACGCCCACCGGCTGCTGAAGGACCTCATGATGGCCCGCGAGATCACGCGCATCTACACGGCCCTCGTCGACGGCCGCCCGCCGGCCCGCACGGGCACGATCGACGCGCCGATCGGCCGCGACCGCCGCGTCCGCACGAAGATGTCCACCGATACCGACGAGCCCCGTGAGGCCGTCACCCACTTCGAGCTCGTCGAGGCCCTGCCGCAGGCGACGCTCCTGCAGGTCCGGCTGGAGACCGGTCGCACCCATCAGATCCGCGTCCACTTCAGCGCGATCGGGCATCCGGTCAGCGGCGACCCCGAGTACGGCGTCGCCGGCCGCTACGGCCTGCAGCGCCAGTTCCTCCACGCCGCCCGACTGGCCTTCACCCACCCGGTCACGGGCGAGGACGTCGACGTGAGCAGCGAACTGCCCGCGGACCTCGCTGCCGCGCTGGTCGTCGCGAAGTCGTAACGGTCGCGCCGCAGAGCGGTGGTGGCTGGTGGTTTTTCTGTAACGCGTCTGCGTTCAGCCTCTCCCAGGTGGCTGAGCCTTCGGACTCCAGGCGTCCCGAACGACAGCCTCTGCATGTTCGCGTGGCTCGAGCCGCTGCCAGGCGGCACCACGTCCTGACCACCGAGCATCTGCTCAAGCTCGGCATGAGCAGGCGGCAGATCTCGCGATGGGAGGCCGCCGGGAGGCTGCACCGCAAGCATCGTGGTGTCTACGCGGTCGGCCGGGCGGACCTCGACCGGCAGGGCGTCTGGCAAGCCGCACTCGATGCTGTGGGTGGCGACGCAGCGCTGAGCCACGCTTCCGCGGTGGAGGCTTGGAACTGGCGGTCGACGTGCACGATCCCAGTTCACGTCTCGACGTCCCGCAGCGGCCTGAGGCAGCGCGACGGCATCGTGATCCACAGCGTCGTCCCAGACGCGATGAAGCACAACGGACAGCGGGTGACACGGCCCGCGCGCACGCTTGCGGACGTCGCGCCGGACGAGGATGACGACGGTCTGCTCCGGTTGTGCTCGGCCGCGGCGTACAGGCGGCATTTCGATGCGCGCCTCCTGAAGGCGCAGTTGAACCGGCGTCCCGCTGGAGCCGACCGCCTGCGACGCGTCCTTCGCCTGCTGGATGCGGCCGACGGCCACACCCGGTCAGAGCTCGAGCTGCGGTTCCGCAAGCTGATCGCGCGGCACCGCATCGCGCGGCCGAGCTTCAACGAGGCGATCGCTCTGCCCGACGGGCGGACCGTCATCCCGGACGCCATCTGGTGGGAGCACGGACTCGTGATCGAGCTGGACTCACGCGATGCGCACGACCATGAGCCCGGGCAGCTCAACGACGCCGAGAAGAACCTCATCTACGCAGAGCTGGGACTCGAATGCCTACGGCTGCGCTGGCGGCACGTCGTTGACGAGGAGCAGCGCGTCGCCGATGTCCTCGTCGCGCGCGTGGGTCTGCGCTGAGGTTTGGGACGCCTGGCGTCCCAAAGCTCAGCTGTCGCGCTTGCGGCAGATCCAGAGGTGGGCGGAGTGCGGTCGGCGTCCGGGCTGAAGCAGTGATAGGCGTCGCCCACGGCGACGACGTCGGACCCGGCGTCCTGCAGCGCCGCCGTCACGAGCGCGGTTCCCGCAGCGAGGTCCAGCACCCGGCAGCCGGACGGCAGGCCGAACGCGTCCACCACGGCACGGGGCAGCGCGGCCCGGCCCGCGTCGTAGACCGATGCGGCGTCGCCGTTGAACGAGGAGACCCAGGGATGCAGCGCGCTCACAACGGGCTGAAAGCACCCCGGAAAACACCTGGGCGGCCTCGTCCAAGGCCGCCCAGATGCTCCAGAAACGTAGGCCGCCCCGCCGGAGGTAGGGGAAGGGAGGAGCGACCCGACATCACACCTAACGACGGTGCATCGGGGAACTTGCTTAAACTGGAGAGGAATTTTTTCCGCTGTCCCTCTACCCGCGTGGACACGGAGGAATCGGGTCCTGCTCAGGGCACAAGAGCCCTGGGTCCGGTGCCTTCTCACGCGGCCGCTGTCACACCATTTCGAAAGGACCTAGCCCATGTCTACTGACGTCGGGATCAGGGAGCTGCTTGAAGCCGGAGTCCACTTCGGCCATCAGACCCGCCGCTGGAACCCCAAGATGCGCCGCTTCATCCACGGCGAGCGCCAGGGCATCTACGTCATCGACCTGCTGCAGACCCAGAAGCTGCTCGCCGATGCGCAGGAGTTCACCTCGCAGCTGGCCCACCGGGGCGGCACCGTGCTGTTCGTCGGCACCAAGAAGCAGGCCCGCGACGCCGTCAAGGACGCCGCGGAGATGGCCAACCAGCCGTACGTCAACCACCGTTGGCTCGGCGGCCTGCTGACCAACTTCCAGACGATCTCGCAGCGCATCAAGCGCCTGCACGATCTCGAGCGCTACCAGGAGACCGGCCAGCTGGAGCTGCTCCCGACGCGTGAGCGCATGAACGCGCTGGCGGACCTGGAGAAGCTCCAGGCCAACCTCGGCGGCGTCAAGAACATGCAGCGTCCGCCGGACGCGATCTTCATCGTCGACCTGAAGACCGAGGTCATCGCCGTGCGTGAGGCCCAGCGCCTGCGCATCCCGATCATCGGCCTCGTCGACACCAACTGCGACCCGGACGGCATCGACTTCGTCATCCCGGGCAACGACGACGCGATCCGCTCCTGCAAGGTCATCGCCGACGCCATCGGCGGCGTCGTGAGCGAGGGCCGCGGTGCCTACACGGCCGCCGAGCAGGCCCGCCAGCAGGCGCAGGCCGAGGAGCAGGCCCGCCGTCAGGCCGAGGAGCAGGCGCGCAAGGCCGCCGAGGAGGCCGCCCGCGCCCAGGCCGAGGCCGCCGCCCAGGCCCAGCAGGCCGCCGCCGCCGAGGCCCCGACCGACACCCCCTCCGAGGAGACCCCCACGAATGGCTGAGTTCACCGCCAAGGACGTTGCCGCCCTGCGCAAGCAGACCGGGGCGGGCATGATGGACTGCAAGAAGGCCCTCACCGAGGCCGACGGCGACCTCGACAAGGCCGTCGAGCTGCTGCGGGTCAAGATGGGCAACAAGATCGGCAAGCTCGCCGACCGCGAGGCCGCCGAGGGCA
>CAYUDT010000110.1:0-15720 GCA_964443695.1 uncultured Conexibacter sp.
TCCACATGTGGTGCTCGCCGTCGCGGCGCCACGCGTAGACGCCGCCGACGGGCAGCACGTCGTGTTGCCCGACCGAGGGCACGGCCTCCGGCGCGTAGCCGCGCGCGTGGCGGTCCAGCGCCTCGACGGCGATGGTCTCCATGCCGATGCCGCCGATGCGCGACGCGGTGCCGGTGAAGTGGCGGTCGATGACGTCCTTCTCCAGGCCGATGGCCTCGAAGATCTGCGCCCCGCAGTAGGACTGGATCGTCGAGATGCCCATCTTGGAGATGGTCTTCAGCAGGCCCTTGCCGATGGCCTTGACGACGTTCTTCTCGGCCGTCTCGACGTCGGTCACGCCGGGCACACGGCCCTCGGCGACGAGCTCGCCGAGCGACTCGAACATCAGGTACGGGTTGATCGCGCTGGCGCCGTAGCCGATGAGCGTGCCGAAGTGGTGGACCTCGCGGGCCTCACCGGTCTCGATCACCAGACCGGTCTGCAGGCGGTTGCCCTCGCGGACCAGGTGGTGGTGCACGGCCGCGGTGGCCAGCAGCGCCGGGATCGGCGCCTTGCCGGCGCCCATGTTGCGGTCGCTGAGGATGAGGATGTTGACGCCGGCCTGGACCGCGTCGTAGGCCTCGTCACAGGCGTTGGCCAGGCGGGCCTGCATGCCCGCGGGCCCCTCGGCGATGTCCCAGCAGATGTCGACGGTGTAGGACTTGAACGACGGGTGCTCGACCTGGCGGAGCGTCTCGAGCTCGTGGTTGCGCAGGATCGGCTGGTCCATCGCCAGCTGGCGGGCGTGGTCGGGCGACTCGTCGAGCAGGTTGCCCTCGGCACCGACACCGGTGGCCAGCGACATGACCACGGCCTCGCGGATCGGGTCGATCGGCGGGTTGGTCACCTGCGCGAACAGCTGCTTGAAGTACGTGTACAGCGACGGGCGCTTGTCGCTCAGGACGGCCAGCGCGTTGTCGTTGCCCATGGAGCCGAGCGGCTCCTCGCCCTTGCCGGCCATCGGCGCCAGCAGGACGCGCATGTCCTCCTGGCTGTAGCCGAACGCGAGCTGGCGCGTGTGGACGGTCTCCGTCCGCGGCGACTGCGGCTCCTTCACCGGCAGGTCGTCGAAGTGGACGATGTGGTCGGCGAACCACTTGCCGTACGGGCGCTGCGTGGCGACGTTGCTCTTGACCTCGGCGTCGTCGACGACGCGCCCCTCGTTGAGGTCGACGAGGAAGATCTTGCCCGGGGCCAGCCGGCCGAGGCGCTTGACCTCGCTCGGCGGCGTGTTGAGCATGCCGGCCTCGGAGCCGAGGATGATGTAGCCGTCCTTGGTCTCCACCCAGCGGCCGGGACGCAGGCCGTTGCGGTCCAGCGTCGCGCCGACGACGGTGCCATCGGTGAAGCAGACCGAGGCCGGGCCGTCCCACGGCTCCATGAAGCAGGAGTGAAAGGCGTAGAAGCCCTTCAGCTCATCGCTGAGGTCGTCCCGGTCGGCGTAGGCCTCCGGGATCATCATCATCGCCGCATGCGGCAGCGTGCGGCCGGCGAGCATCAACAGCTCGAGGACGTTGTCGAAGGACGCGGAGTCCGAGCCGCCGTCGCGGACGATCGGCATGACCTTGCCCATGTCGGCGCCGAAGAGCTCGGAGGCCAGCTGCGACTCGCGCGCTCGCATCCAGTTCTTGTTGCCCATGAGCGTGTTGATCTCGCCGTTGTGGGCGATCACGCGGAACGGGTGGGCCAGCTCCCAGGACGGGAACGTGTTGGTGGAGAAGCGGGAGTGGACCAGGGCCAGGGCGCTGGCGTAGCGCGTGTCCTTGAGGTCCGGGAAGAACTCGCGCACCTGGCGCGAGATCAGCATGCCCTTGTAGACGATCGTGCGGCTGCTGAAGCTCGGGGCGTAGAAGTCCGGGCCGGTGGCCAGCTCGACGATGCGGCGGATGACGTAGAGCTTGCGCTCGAAGGCCATCTGGTTGGACGCGAAGCCGGCGCCGGCCTCGATGAAGATCTGGCGGATGTGGGGCCGCGACTGGTTGGCCGTGGTGCCGACGTGGTCCTCGTCGATCGGCACGTCACGCCAGCCGAGGACGTGCTGTCCCTCGACGCGGACGTTCAGCTCGATGAGCTTCTCGATGCGGTCGCGCTGCTCGGGGTCACGCGGGAGGAAGCACATGCCCACGCCGTACTGGCCCAGGGGCGGCAGCTCGAAGTCCACGACGCCCCGGAAGAAGGCGTCGGGCATCTGCGTGAGGATGCCGGCGCCGTCGCCGGTCTTGACGTCGGCGCCCTCGGCGCCACGGTGCTCGAGGTTGTCGAGGGCCTCCAACGCGCGGACCACGACGTCGTGGGCCGGGACGTTGTCGAGCTTGGCGACCATGGCCACGCCACAGGCGTCGTGCTCGAATCTAGGGTCGTACAGGCCGTCGGCCTTGGGCGGCAGCAAGCGATCAGTCATAGGGCGGTCGGCGAAAGGTCAGGCGCCGGGGCGCGAGGAAAAGCGAGCGCGGGAGTTTACAGGAGGAGTTCGGCCACGCCTCGCGACGGCGTACAGCTGTCCGTGATCGCATACACGCCGCATCCGTCGCGAGTTCGAGCCCGCGTTCCGACCGTATCGGTCGGGTATTGACAGATTGCGGTGCAATGGCGTGCGGTCTACGTTCGAACCATGCGGGGACGCCTGATGCTGCTCATCGTGGTCGGCTTGCTGACCACCTGGCCATCGGTGGCTGCGGCCGCAGCCCCACCGAACGACGCCTACGCCGACGCGCAGCTGATCCCGGCGGACGGTGGGACCTTCACGGGGACGCTCGTCGAGGCCACCCACACCCCGGGTGACCCCGCGCCCGACGGCACCAGCGTCCGCGACGTCTGGTTCAGGTGGACCGCACCGTCCGGCGGCATCTGGAGCTTCGACCTCTGCGGACCGGACACCACCCCTGCGGGCGTGGCGCGCTACAAGGACGGCGCACCGCCGACGGCGCTGGGCGCGCCGTTCACCGTCTTCTTCAACACGGGCTGCGCGGTCAACGCCCAGGCCGGCGGCGCGATCAGCTTCACCGCGGTCAGCGGCACCGAGTACCGCTTCCTCGTCGAGCAGGCCCCGAGCCAGACCGCGGGCCCGTTCAGCGGCCGGCTTCACCCAGGACCCGCGACGGCGATCGACTTCTCCCCGCACTTCAACCTGCTGGATGCCTTCGCCCGCGGCCCGGTGCAGAACGTCGCCTGTCAGATCGACGGCGGTGAGGCCTTCGCCTGCACCGACTCGCGGTCGCTGGCCGGCCTGGCGGACGGGACACACACGGTGCAGGCGACCGCCACCGCCGGCGGTGTGGCAGACCCGACTCCTGCGCAGACCGCCGTCACCGTCGACACCACCGCGCCCACCACCGACGCGACGGTGACCGACGGCGCGACCGCGGACCCGACGCTGACCTTCACCAGCAGCGAGCCCGACCCCGGCTTCGAATGCGACGTCGACGGCCTCGGCTTCGTGGGCTGCGCCTCGCCGTGGACGCCGCACGGCCTCTGCGCCGGCACCCACACGGTTCGGGTCCGTGCCGGTGATCAGGCCGGCAACGTCGACGCCACCCCTGCGACCGTCACCTTCGGCCCGACGTCCGGGGCGTGCGCCGCGCCCATGATCCGCTCGGCGGCCACCACCAACGAGTTCGCCCTCGGGGCGGTCGACCCGGGCGGGCGCCTGGCCGTCCTGTGGTTCGAGTACGGGCCCGACACCTCCTACGGCAGCCAGACCTACGGCACGCTCGTCGGTGGTGACCTCACCGATCCGGAGTACGCCACCAACCGGAACGGCTACATGACCTTCATGCCCGGTTCCACCCTCCACTACCGCGCGGTGGCCCGGCTCAGCGACGGCCAGATGCTCACCTCCGACGACCGGACCGTCACGTTCCCTGCGGCCACCAAGGCCGACCCGCAACTCAGCGTCGGCAGCCCCACGCTGGGCCCGACCACGATCGACGTGCCCTGGTCGGCCAACAGCTACCTGATGCCGGTCGACACCGGATACGAGCTGAACGCGTTCGCCTACGCGACCCTCATCGATGGCTTCCTCCCGCGGGGCAACGTCGCGAAGTCGGCGTTCAGCAACGACGGCGCGCGGCACAGCGGTGTGCTGCACGTCACGGGCCTGCAGCCCGAGCACACCTACCGGCTCGACGTCTACGGCGGGTCCAGCTACGACACGGGCTCGGTGCAGCTGACGCTGACGACGCCGCCGGTGCCGGTGGTCGCGCCCGTCACGATCCCGACGACGCCGACCACGCCGCCCGTCACGCCGACGCCGCCAGTCACGCCGGTCGGCAACCCCATCGGCAAGCTGACCCTCGACAAGGCGAAGCTGTCGAAGCTGCGATCGGGGACGTGGAAGCTGAAGGTCGGGTGCACGGCTGCCTGCAAGCTGTCGCTGACGCTGGCCAGGGGCAAGACCACCGTGGCGACGGCCTCGGCCTCGCTGACCAAGGCCGGTACCGCGACGCTGAAGCCCAAGCTCACCAGGAAAGGCAAGAAGACCCTGAAGCGCACCAAGAAGGCCAGGCTGTCGCTGGTCCTGAAGGCGCTGTCGGGCAAGAGGACGCTCGGTCAGGCCAAGCGCTCGGTGACCTTCTCGCGTTAGGCGCAGCCGGCCCGCCGCGCCCGGCGCGGCGCGGCGCTAGGCCTTCGACTTGGACTTCGCCGCGGCCTTCTTGGCCGCGGGCTTCTTGGCGGTCTTGTCGTCGCTGCCGGCGCGGACGGCGTCCAAGGAGGCCTTCAGCGCAGCCATGAGGTCCGGCGCGGGGGCCTCCTCCTCGTCGGCCACGGCGGCGACGGTGATCTCCTCACCTGCGGCCTTCTTCTCGATCATCGCGAGGACCTCCTTGCGGTACTCGTCCTCGTACTGATCGGGGTCCCAGTCGGCGCTCAGCGACTCGACGAGCTGCTTGGCGATCGCCAGCTCGCGCTCGGTGCTCTCGACGTCCTCGGCGGACGGCAGCTCGTCCAGCGAGTCGGCGTCGACGATCTCGTCGGCGAAGTTCAGGGTCGTCATGCCCAGGGCGTCGCCGATCGGGCGCAGGGCGACGAGCTGCTCCTTGGAGCGGATGACCACACGGGCGATGCCGACCTTGCCGGTCTCGTTCATGGCGTCCAGCAGCAGGCGGTAGGGCTTTGATCCGCCCGTGCCCGGCACGAGGTAGTACGGGTGGTCATAGAAGATCGGGTCGATGTCGGCCAGGTCGACGAAGTCCTCGATGTCGATGGTCTTCGTCTTCTTGGGCTCGATGGCCTCGAGCTCGCCCGGCTCGATCACCACATAGCGGTCCGGGGAGATCTCATAGCCCTTGACGAGGCGCTCGTAGGGCACCTCCTCGCCGGTCTGCGAGTTGACCCGCTTCTGCTGGATGCGGGCCATGTTCTCGCCGTCGAGCTGGTTGAAGCGCACCGTCCTGGACTGGACGGCGGCGTACATCTTCACGGGCACCGTGACCAGTCCGAAGCTGATCGTGCCGGTCCAGATCGCGCGAGGCATAGACCCTGGAGTGTTGCCCATCGCAACGGCGCGGCCAACTTCCGACACGGGTCTTTCATACCCTGGGGCGTCGATGCGCTCCGCCCTGCTTGCCGTCTGCGCCGCCGCGATGCTGTCCGTCGCGGGGTGCGGGGACTCCGACAACGCCGCCGAGGACATCCCGGTTCCGACGACCACCGTCCCGTCCTCAGACACCGCCTCCACGGCGGTGACGACGCCGACGACGACCGTCCCGACGGTCGCGGCGCCGACCACCCCCGCGGCGACGACCACCGCGCCCGCCGCGACGACCACCACGCCGTCCTCGACGGTCACGACGCCATCGGGCGGCGCGTCCGGCGACCCCGACGAGCCCTCCGGCGGGGCCGCGCCCGAGGACACGTCGCCCAAGCAGGACCCGGACTGCAAGCCGGGCACCGGCCCCGGTTTCCCCGACAGGCCGCAGTGCGAGCCCGTCTCCGGGCCCGACGCGATGGACGAGGGCTGACGGGACGCCTCTGGCACCGCGGCTCGGCCGTACGAGCCGCCGGGCGACTATCTCCTAGGCCGAGGGAGTCGGCCCGAACTCGCCCGCACGGACGCGGGCGGCCATGTCCTTGGACTCCTCGCGCACCGCGGTGCCGTCGGGGAGCTCGAGGACCGGCAGCAGCTTCTGGCCCGACAGCGCGACGACCTCGGGGCGCTTGCCCTTGCCGTAGCCGTGCTTGACGACCTCGTACTCGATGCCCTTCTCCTTGAGGGCCTTCTCGACCTTCCAGCACGCGTCGAGCTCGGTGTGGAGGAACGTCCACGAGCAGCGGTGCAGCTTCACCTTGTCGGCCATGTGCGGCAGCCTACGCCGAAGCGGCGTCGATCGGCCGGTCGCGCCGGTCGTGCTCCATCTCGGTGGCGACCTGCGCGGCGATGTCGGCCCCGAAGAAGCGCTCGGCGAGGTGCAGCGCGAGGTCCAGCCCGGAGGTGACGCCGCCGCAGGTCACGACGTCGCCGTCGTCGACGACGCGCCGGCGCTCGATGGTCGCGCCGTACTCGGGCAGCTGCTCGATCGCGGCGGCGTGGGTGACCGCCGGGCGCCCCTCCAGGACGCCCGCGGCGGCGAGGACCATCGCTCCCGTGCAGACGCCGGCGACCAGGCGCCCGGCGTCGTAGCGCTCGCGCAGCAGCGCCGGGATGTCGCCCTTGGCAACCTCGACGCGAGCACCGGTGTCCCCGAAGTTCCAGCCACCGCCGGGGACGATCGTGATGTCGGCCTGCCGCGGAGCCGACTGCGCCAGGACGGTCAGGGCGTGCGCCCCCGTGACCGGGCCGGGCCCGGACGTCGCGACCAGCGCGACGTCGGCGTCGGCCCCGAAGGCCACCGCGTTGGACAGCACCTCGTACGGGCCGAGCGCATCGAGCTCGTCGAACCCGTCGAACACCAGGACGTCGATCTTCATGTCGGCCATGGTGGCGGCGCGACCGCTCGCGGACCAGAGGCGGGAACGACACGTGTCGTCGTTTTTCTGCCAACGCGGTTGGCGCGTTGCCCGTGTGGCCCGGGATCTCGTGCCGGGAACGCTGGTAGCGTGGCGATCGCCGTGAGTGAGAGGTCCGGGCCGACCCCGATCGACATCCTGCGTCGGGCGATCTCCGCGTACATGTCCCACGACATGACCGACCGCGCGGCGTCGCTGACCTACTTCGGGATGCTCAGCCTCTTCCCCGGGATGCTCACCGTCATCTCGCTGCTGACGATCTTCGGCCAGGCCGATCTGGCGACGAAGGCGTCGAAGTACCTGCTCGACAACGGGGTCGACAAGACCACGGCCGAGGCGGTCAAGAGCGCGCTGAACGCGATGATCGCCAAGTCCGACGGCAGCGCCGGCGCCACCCTGTTCGTCGGCATCGCGCTGGGGCTCAACGGGGCGTCGGGCGCATTCGGTGCGTCGGGCCGCGCGCTCAACGTCATCCACCAGGTCGACGAGGAGCGCTCGTTCCTCTACCGCAAGTTCACCGACCTGGGCTGGACGCTCGTCGTCGTCGGGCTGTTCGCCCTGACGCTCGTGGCGGCGTTCCTCGGCGGCACCGTCGCCGACGACATCATGGGGTCGATCGGCCTCGGGGACACGGGCGCCGCGATCTGGAGCTATGCCCGCTGGCCGGTCGCGTTCGCCTCGGTGGTCACCGCGTTCGGCATCGTCTACGCCTTCTCGCCGGACATCGAGCCGCGGCGGATGCGCTGGATCACGCCCGGTTCGACCGTCGCCGTCGGCGCCTGGCTGCTCGCCTCGCTGGGCTTCAGCGTCTACCTCTCCAACTTCAGCTCCTACGGCGCCGCGTACGGCGCGTTCGGCGGCGCCATCGCGCTGCTGCTGTGGCTGTACATCACCGCCAACGCGTTCCTGTTCGGCGCGGAGCTGGACAAGACGATCGAGCTGTCGCAGGCCGCGGGCCGGGGCGGCCCGCCGTTCGTCACCCCGCCGCCGGGCTCACCGACGGCGGCGGCGCCTCGACCCGCTGAGTGAGCTCCAGCGGGTGGACGCAGAGCGTCCCCCGGCCGGGGCAGCCGTGGCAGAGCTGCACGTACGGCTCCGGCGCGATCGGGAAGCGGCCGTCCAGCAGCGCGCCGGCCCGCTGGAGCAGCTCGGCCTCCAGCTCGGGCAGCTGCGCGGAGGTGAAGCGCGCGATCGCGGGCTGGTCGGGCCGCTCGAGGAACAGGTGGACGACCTCGACGGCGGGCGCGCCCGCCTTCAGCTCGGCCAGCGCGTAGATCAGCCGCTGGGCGCCGTAGCCCTTCAGGACGTACTCCTCGACGACCGTGTCGGGCCGCAGGCGGTCGGTCTTGTAGTCGACGATCAGCGCGGTGGCCTCCTCGCGGGCGCGGACGTCGACCGCGCCGTTGACCATCGTCGGGCCCAGCGCGAACGTGAACGTGTCCTCGCGACGCACGTCGCTCGCCGCACGCAACCGCGCGAAGAACGGGCTGTCGAGGAAGGTCTGCACCAGCGTGCGGAGGTCCTCGCGGTCGGCGGCGCTGAGCTCGGCACCCTCGCGCTCGGCCCGCAGGTCGAGGTCCTCGTCGGTCGGCAGCTGCGGGTCGGCGAGGTCCAGCTCCTCCAGCAGCTCATGGAGGATCGAGCCGCGGATCAGCGGGTTCAGCGCGTCCTCGACGACGACCTCGGTGATCGCCATCTCCTCGTCGTCGCTGCGCGGCAGGCGCAACACGCGCTCGAGGTAGTGGCGGTAGCCGCAGCGGTCGTGCGCGGACAGCTGTGAGTAGCTGATGCTGGCCGGGATCCGTGCGGGCACCACCGTCTCGGGGACGTCGATGCTCACCGGCTCCGGCTGCGTGCGGGCCGCCCGCGGGACGGTCGGCGGTGCGCCGCCGTCCAGCGCGAACGACAGCTGGCCTGCGCCCGCGTCGATGCCCAGCCGGTCCGGTGCGTCCTGCGGCGCGACGCGGGTGACCCGCAGGCGCAGCCGCTCGCCGTCGCGTGTCTCGTCGTAGTCGATGACCGCGGTCTCGGCCAGGCGCTGGGGCAGCTGCTCGTCCAGCAGCGGGCCGATCTCGGCGATCGCGGGAGCGGTGGCGCTGGGTCTGGGCCACTCGCGCTCCTCGCCGAGTCGGACCGCCGCGGACAGGATCAGCCGCTCCTCCGCGCGGGTGACGGCGACGTGGAGGATCCGGCGCTCCTCCTCCTGCTCGCGGGCCAGCGCCTCGGTCTTCAGGTCGGAGAAGTCCAGCGCCTCGAGGTTGTCCTCACCGGCGCGGATGATCCGCAGGCCGGTGCGGCCGTCCTCGGCGCAGATGATCCGCGGCGTCCGCGCGGTCCGCAGCCGGCCCAGGTCGGCGACGACCACGACCGGGAACTCCAGGCCCTTGGCCGCGTGGATCGTCATCAGCGCGACGGCGCTGCGGTCGCCCGGGTCGATCGGCGCCTCCGGCTCGCGGGCGTCGGCGTCGAGCTCGGCGCGGGCGTGGTCGATGAAGCCGCGCAGGTCGCGCCCGTGCTGGGCTTCGAAGGCGGCGGCCAGGCGCTCGAGCTTGTGGATGTTGGCCAGCCGCCGGCGCCCGCCGGCCAGGCGCAGCACGTGCAGGTCATAGCCGCTGTGGGCGACCGCGCGGGCGATCAGCTCGTCCAGGCCGAAGCGGGCGGCCCGCGGGCGCTCGTCGAGCAGGCGCCCGTGGAAGGCGCGCAGCTTGGCGGCGTCGCCGGGGCCCAGGGCGTGGGCGGCCTCGAGGATCGGGCCGCGCTCGTGCGACAACGCAGCCAGCGCATCGGAGGACAGCCCCACCAGCGGCGAGGCCAGGACGCTGTAGAGCGCCAGCTCATCGCGGGGGTTGACCAGGACGGCGAGGTAGCTGGTCAGGTCGTGCACCTGCTGACGGCCCCAGAAGCCACGGCCTCCCGACGCCAGCGTCGGCAGGCCCTCCAGCTCCAGCGCGCGCTCGAACAGCTGCAGGTCGGTCGCGGCGCGTAGCAGTACCGCGACGTCTCCCGGTGCGCGCTCGTCCTCCTCGATGACCTCGCGAACGCGCCTGGCGATCGCGCGGGCCTCCGCCTGCCGGCTGAGCTTGCCGGCCGGCATGCCGGCGCCGACCTCCTCGGCCAGCACCTCGTCCAACGACTCGTCGTCCCACGCCTGGTCGACGATGAGCAGCTCCGTGCGCGGGTCGGCGTCCGGCGCGTCGCTGCGGCCAGGGACGAGCTTCGAGTAACGCGGGTGCATCGGGCCCAGCCACGCGTTGATGGTGTGCAGCAGCTCCGGGCGTGAGCGCCAGTTCACCTGCAGCTCGGCCGCCCGTCCTGCGCGCGCGTGCGCCTCGCGGCGGTCGCGGAAGACGCCGACGTCCGCGTGGCGGAAGCCGTAGATCGACTGCAGCTCGTCGCCGACGGCGAACACCGATTCGCGGTCCAGGGCGTCGATGATCTGCAGCTGCAGCGGGTTGGTGTCCTGAAACTCGTCGACCATGATGCGGTCGAAGCGGTCGGCGTAGTGCGCCGCCAGGCCCGGGTCACGGGTGAAGAGGTCGCAGACGCCCAGCTCGAGGTCGTCGTAGTCCAGCGCGCTGCGGGCGCGCTTGCCCTGCGCGTAGGCAGCGGCGTAGTGCTGCAGCAGCTCGTCCAGCAGCGCCCAGTCGGCGGTGGCGCGCTCGTCGAGCACCGCGGCGGTGGCGGTGGCCAGCGCCTCGCGGAAGGCGTCGGCGGCCTCGGTCTTCAGCTCGGCGACGCCGCGGGACAGCTTCAGCCCGCCGAGGCCCGCGTGATCGCCGCTCTGCAGGCACACGCCGGCCGCCGTGACGACCTCGCGCCCCTTGTCCAGCGTGGCGCCCGTGCGCGGCGACGCCGCCAGCTCCGCCGCGAGCACCTGCTGCGCGTGGGCCAGATCGGCGAAGGCCTGCGCGGGGTCGCGCGCCACGTGTGGTGGCGGCAGCTGCGGCGACGTGTGGCCGCGGCTGCGCAGCTCGCCGTGGACCTGGTCGATCGCGTCGGCCAGCGGATCGGGGCCGTAGGCGGCGACGAGCTCCAGCCGCGGTGCCGCGTCGGCGTGCGCCAGGAACGCGGCCAGCGCTTCGTCCCAGGCCCGCGTGCGGATCGCGCGCGCGGTCGGGTCGTCGAGCACGGTGAAGCCCGGGTCCAGGCCCGCGGCCACCGCGTTGGAGCGCAGCACGCGGGCGCAGAACCCGTGGATCGTCGAGACCCAGGCCGCGTCCATCTCGCGGGCGGCCTCGCGCGCCCCCAGCTCGACCAGGCGCGTGCGCAACCGCGACCGCAGCTCACCGGCGGCCTTGTCGGTGAAGGTGATGGCCAGCAGCCGGCCGGGGCTCAGGCCGTCCTCCAGCACCGCGCGGGCGAAGCGCTCGGCCAGCACCGTCGTCTTGCCGCTGCCGGCGTTGGCGCTCAGCAGCAGCGCACCCTCGCGGCGGGTGACCGGCGTCGCCTGCTCTGCGGTGAACGGGCGCTCCTTCGGGCCCAGCGGATGCCCGTCGCCGTCGTACAGGGCAGGCATCAGGACACCCACCTCCGGCCGCGCGGCCGGCCTGCGGTCGTCGAACCGCATCGGAGCGGTCTCGGGCACCCGTTCATCCGCGCTCACAGCGGCAGATCGAGGGGAACGAGCAGCCACCGTTCCAGGCGCAGGTGTCGGGAGACGGCTTCAGCGCGCCGCGACGGACGTCGTACACCGCGTCGACCGCCCGACGGCGGGCGTCCTCCAGCAGGTCGGCGAAGTCCGCGTCGTCGATCCGGTCGGTCTTCTTGAGGGTGAGCCCCGGGTCGGCGTCCTCGCGCATGGCGCCCCGCGGCGTGCGGTCATCGGCACCGAGCGGCTGGTGCAGCGCGCCCGAGACCTCGGCGACGCCCTCGAGCACCTCCGGCAGCGCCAGGGCGTACAGCGCCAGCTGCAGCCGGTTGTCCGACGCCCACTTGGCCTGGGGCGTGGCGCTGCGGCCCTTGTAGTCGATGACGACCGCCCGGTCGCCCTGGCGGTCGACGCGGTCGATGCGGCCGGCGAGCTTCAGCCCCGGGCCGAGCTCCACCGCGGGGCGCTCATCGTCCTTGCCCCCGAAGCGCAGCTCGAACTCCGCGGGCGCGTACTGCGAGCCGTTGGACGCCGCCCACTCCAGGTAGCGCAGCACGTCGCCCTCCAGGCGGTGCAGCGCCGCGCGGGCGCGCTCCGGGTTGGGGCTCAGGCGCACGTCGTGACGCAGCTCGTCGATGGCCTCGTGGGCCAGGCGCCAGGCCTCCGGCAGGTCCGACGGCCGCAGCGGTCGCGGCTCGGCGCCGGACAGCAGCTGCGACAGGGCGCGCTCCAGCACCATGTGGGCCAGCTCGCCGCGCACCAGCGGCTCGGGGTCGGGGACGAGCTCGGCGGGCCGGAGCAGGCGCTCGACGAACCACTTCACCGGGCAGGCCAGCCAGGACTCCAGGCCCGAGGCCGACCATGTCTCGCGGGCGGCCAGTCGGGCGAGGACCTCGGCGTCGCCCAAGGGCGCGATCGACTGGGCGGGCACGGGCGTCGCCTCGTCCGCCACCGCACGGGCGTGCTCGCGGGCGGTGGGTGCCGGTGCGCCGAAGCCCGCCGCGCCGAGTGCCCGCTCGCGGATCGGCGGGTTGTCGGTCAGCAGGTCCAGGACGTCGTCGGCGAAGAGGCTGCGGACGGCTGGGGTGCCGTCCTCGTCTGCGGCGTGCCAGCTCAGCGCCAGCAGCTCCGTCGGGCGCGACACCGCGGCGTAGAAGAGGTAGCGCTCGCGGCCCAGGGCGTCCTCGTGGAGCTCCAGCCGCAGGCCGCTGGCGGCGTTGAGCGCGCGGCGGTCGCTGTCGGACAGGAACGGCTCGCTGCGCGCCGGGGCGGGAAAGATGCCCTCCTGCAGCGCGCAGCAGAACAGCGCGCGGACGCGGCGGGCGCGGACGTCCTTGGGGTCGGCGACCGTCACCAGGCCGGGTCCCGGCAGCGCGCCGGTGCGGACCTCCAGCGTGGCCAGCGTGCGCAGCAGCTCGGCCCGGTCCGGGACCAGCGCCGGGTCGGTCTCGGCCAGACGGCCCAGCTCGCCCAGCGCGCCGCGCAGCTTGGCGGCGACCGTCGCGTCGATCTCCTCGTCGGGAGCCAGGACGGCACCCGTCTGCTTCCACGGGTTGGCGAAGATCGTGTTGGTCTCGGCGGCCAGCGCCGCGCAGAGCGCCTGCGGGCTCTCGCGCGCCGCCGTGCGGATGCGGTCGATCGCACCGAGGTGGAAGTGGTCCTGCTCGAAGCGCCTGCGGGCCTGCCGGGCGTCGGCGCCGCCGTCCTGGCGCAGCTGCTCCTCGAGCTGGTCGGCCAGGGCCGGCACCTTCAGCACGCCGGGCGTCCGCAGGTAGGCCAGCAGGTCGTCGGGCGTGGCCTCGTCGGGCTGCAGCGCGAGCCGGCCGAGCGCGATGATCCCGCGGCCCAGCGCGGTGTGGCCGACCGGGACGCGGCGGCTGATCGCGGCCGGGATGCCGAAGGACCCGAGGACCGAGGCGAGCAGCGGCGCGTGGTCGCCGACGCGGCGCACGACGACGGCGATCTCCTCGGCGGGCAGGCCGGCGTCGAGGAGCCTGCGCACCTCGGCTGCGACGAGCTCCAGCTCCGCGCGGGCCCCGCCGCCGCGGAGCAGCAGGACGGCGTCGCCCGGGTCGACGCGGCCGTTGGGCTCGTAGAGGTGGCGCTCGACGTGGTGGAGGACCTCGCGGCTGCCGGGCGCGTAGTGCTCGGCGTTGGCCTGCAGGTGCACGCGCTCCGTCGCGATGGCGTCGAGGTGCGCGTGGGTCTCGTGGCGCCCCGCGAACGCCACGCGACCGGGCTCGTAGGGCAGCGACACCATCACGTCGGCGCCGACGTGGTCGGACAGCGTCTCCACCGCGTCGCGCTGCAATGGCGTGAGGTCGTCGAAGCCGTAGAGGAAGACGGGCGTGCCCCGCCAGCGCCGGGGCTCGAGGCGCAGCCTGTCCAGGGCGGCGGCCAGCAACTGCTGGCGGTCGACCCGCTCCAGCCCGTCCTGCGCGCGGCGGACGGCGCCGTAGAGCGCGCCGAGGTCCTCGGCGTAGTCGCTGCGCCGCGGGTCCTGCTGGGCCCACTGGCGGACGGCCGCGTACCAGCGCGCCGGGTCGACCCGCAGCCCGCCGAGCTCGTCCACGAGCTGCAGCAGCGCCTTGACGAAGCCGGGCGTCTGCGCCGCCGGGCCCAGGGTGCGCAGCTGGGTGCGCTGCACCGCCAGCGTCGCCACGCGCTCGCGCGCCAGACCGCCGATGGTCCGGCCCCGCGCCCCGCCGCGCCGCGTCAGCTCCGACGCCAGCCGGTCCCACGTGTCCACCCGTGCGCCGAACACCGCCCCCCGCTCCGACAGCTCGCGCCGGTACACCTGCACGTCGGCGAACGTCGGCACGACGAGCATGGGCTCGCGCGCCGCCGCGGCGATGTACGCGCCGAGCACGTGGCCGGCCTTCTCGGCGTTGGCTGGTCCGGTGACGAGCGTCAGGGGCACTCCCCTGATCGTCGCAACCGCCCCCGACGTTCTGACGCCTCACCAGACCTCGGCGGCTCGCGTGGCCAACTGGGACTGGGTGCGCACGTAGCCGACGCCCTCGACGTCGAGCTCCGGGAGGCGGCGCTCGAGGCGGTCCGGCAGCCACCAGGTGGAGCCGCCGGCCAGCCGCATCACGGCGGGCAGCAGGACCAGCCGGACCAGCGTGGCGTCCGCGAGGATGGCAAAGCCCAGTCCGACGCCGAACTGCTGGACGGAGGCGATGTCCGTCGTCGCGAACGATGCGAAGACACCGAGCATGATCAACGCCGCGCCGGTGACGATGCGGGCGGTGTGGCTGATGCCGAAGCGGATCGCCTCCACGGGATCCTGGGTCAGCACGAAGCCCTCGCGCATCCGGGCCAGCAGGAACACCTGGTAGTCGATGGACAGCGCGAAGGTGATCGCGAAGATCGTGCAGACGCCGATGACGTCTAGCGCCCCGGTCCGGCCCAGCAGCGGGTCGTCCCCGACGAACAGCAGGGTGAGGATCCCGAACGTCGCCGTGACCGTCAGGACGTTCAGCGCCACCGCCAGCAGCGGCAGCAGGATGCTGCGCAGCACGGCGACGAGCGCCAGGAACGTCACCAGGACGACGCCGAGCATGATGAACGGCAGCCGTGCGGTCGTGCCCTCGTCGAACTGCGTCAGCGCGGTGGCGAAGCCACCGACCCCGACCTGCTCGCCGGTCCGTGCGGCAAACGCGCCCGCCAGCTCCTGGACGCGGCGCAGCACGTCGGGGGTCCGGTCGTCACCCGCCTGCAGGTCGGTGGCCACGAGGATGCGCGCCGTCGCGCCGCCGTGGTCGACGTCGAGCACGTAGCGCCCGGCCGCCCGCCGCCGGACGTCGGAGCTGTCCACCGCCGCGACCACCGCGAAACCGGACCGCAGCAGCGCGGGCGCGGCGTCGCCCGCCGCGCTGAACGCATCGGTGCGCAGCGTCGACCGGGTTGCGCGCGTCTGGCGGGCCAGCCGCGCCTGGCCGGCCTGCAGCCGCTCCAGCCCGGCCGCCAGGTCGCGGGTGCGGTCGCGCAGCTCGGCCAGGCCCCCGTCGAGCCTCGTGCTGCCCGCGCTGAGGTCATCCAGCCCTCCCGCGGCGCCGCCGGCGCCCCGCGCCAGCTCCTCAAGGCCCGCCGCGAGCGCCGCGGCGCCGCGGTCCAGCCGGGCCAGCGACGCCCGGAGCCGGCCC
>CAYUDT010000111.1:0-15691 GCA_964443695.1 uncultured Conexibacter sp.
CGGAACCGCCGCGGAAGATGCGGCCCTCGCGCGTGTTCCAGTCGAGGATCGAGTCGAGGGTGTCCTCGACGGAGAGGATGAAGCAGGCGGAGCACTGGGGCTGCTCCTCGAAGCCGACGTTGAACCAGACCGGCGAGTTGAACGCCGCCATCTGGTGCAACAGGATGTAGGTGAGCTCGGCCTCGAACGTGTCCCCGTCCTCCGCCGTGGCGAAGTAGCCGCGCTGGCGGCCCCAGTCGGCGATCGTGCCCGCGACACGACCGATCATCTGCTTGACGGAGCGCTCACGCGCGGGTGAGTCCAGCTGCCCGCGGAAGTACTTCTGGGAGACGATGTTGGTCGAGTTCTGCGACCAGGTCTTCGGGAACTCGACGTTCTTCTGCTCGAACGAGACGCGGTCGCCGTGGCCGATCCGCGCGTCACGGACCTCCCACTCGACCGTCTCGTACGGATGGACGCCCGGAGTGGTGAACAGACGGCGGATCTGCAGCGCCTGCCCCGCCTGGACGTCGGTTGAAAGTGCGGTCTGCTGAACGTGTTCCATCGTCTCTCCTCAAGTCTAGGACGGCGCTCTTCGGCCCCTTGTCGGAGCGCCTTCCCCGCGAGTTCGGGGGTTGAGGAGACTGCCGGGTCCGTCGGACGGAATGGCTCGGGTCCGAACGACGATCCCGCTAACAGCGGAAATCTCTTCGTCAGCGGCCCAACCGCACCCAGTCGGTGAACTCCGACCAGGCAGCGGAGGCGCGCCAACCGGCTTCCTGGGAAGCGTGGCGCCAGCGGACCAGCCAGGGCGGGTCGAACCCGAACCAGCTGACGGCCGACCAGAGGGCGGCGAGCACCAGCAGCGCGCCCAGCATCAAGGCCAGGACCAGCAGCGGTGCGGGGGTGTCGTCGGCGCCGTCGGTGGCCGACGTGCGGGCGGCGGCCTGGATGGCGTCGTCGGAGACGGCGGGCGCCGGGGACAGCGCGGGATCGGGCTGCGGGGTGATCGAGGACGGCGTCGTCACCGGCGTCGCGGCGGCGTCCGTGGTGGCGGCCGGGGCGTCGGTCCCCTGCGCGGCGGTCGAGGTCGTCGCCTGCTGCGCGGGCGGCGTGGCGCCGCCGGACGTCGTCGTCACCGGCGCGACGGCAGCGCTGGTCGTCGTCTTGGCCGTGGACTTCTTCTTGTCGCAGACGCCCGCCGCGCGCTGCTCGAGCGCCTGGTTGATCGCGTCGCGGAAGTCCGGGGAGTACTGGTCGGCGTCGGGGCCGATCTCCTTGAGCGCCTGCTTCAGCTGGGCCGCCGTGAACATGCACGGCGGGACCACCCCGCCGGCCTTGGAGTAGGCGGCGGAGACGAGCTTGGCCGTCTTCGTCGCAGCGTTCGCGGACGGTGCGAGAAGCAGCAGGGACAGGGCGAGTGTGAGGACGGTGCGGCGCATCTCCCAGGCCGATGGTACCGTCGAGGCGCGTTTCGCATGCCGCCCACCGTCCGCCAGCACACCGGCGCACCGGTGGCCGCAGCGCCCGCGGCGCACTCCGCGCAGACCGCAGGAACGCGGCAGGGGACCGCGTTGCTCGTCGCGCTGCTGGCCGCCTGCTGCTACGCCGCATTCGCCGACGGCGCCACCTCGGCGCCCGGTGAGACCCGCCTGCAGGTCGGCCTTGCCGCGCTCGCGCTCGCTGCCGTCGTCCTGCTGGTCGGCGCGCGCATGCTGCGCCTGCGCGCGCCGCGTGAGGCGCTGATCGGCGCCGGGCTGCTCACCGCCTTTGCGGGGTGGTGCGGGCTGTCGCTGCTGTGGAGCGTGTCGCCGGACGCGACGTGGGTCGAGGTCAACCGCGCGCTCGCCTACGCGCTCGTCCTGGGGCTCGCGCTGTGCGCGGGTGCCAGTGCGCCGCGCGCGATCACCCGCGTCGCCGTCGGCTGGCTGCTCGTCGCCGGGGTGATCTGCCTGTACGCGTTCGGCGGCAAGGCGGCGCCCGGGCTGCACGTCGGTGGGCTGTTCGACCTCAACCACACCGACCAGCTCGCGCGCCTGCGGGCGCCGCTGGGGTACTGGAACGCGCTGGCGCTCGTGCTGGCGATGGCCGTGCCGACCGCCGTGCGCCTGGCCATCGACGAGGCCCGCTCCGACCGCCTGCGCCTGGCCGCGCTGTTCGGCGTCTTCCTGCTGCTGTCGACGATGGCGATGACCTACTCGCGCGGCGGCATCCTCGGCCTGGCCACGGCGATCGGCGTGATCCTCGTCCTCGGGCAGGACCGCATCCGCGCGCTGATCGCGCTGGCGCTGGCCGCCCTCGCGGCGGCGCCGGTGATCGCGATCGACTTCGGGCGCGACTCGCTGACGGTCAACGGGGCGCCGCTGGCCCAGCGGATCGCCGACGGGCGGTCGATCATCGCGATGACGATCGTGATGACCTGCGCGCTCCTGGGAACCGGCTGGTGGCTCCTGCGGGCCGAGCGCCGCCAGCTGCTGGGGGAGGAGCAGTCGCGGACGGTGACGCGCGGGCTGGCGCTGCTGGCCGCCTTCTACCTCTTCGCGTCCGTCGGGGGCGCCGCCCAGCAGCCCGGCGGCCTGGGCGAGCAGATCTCGAGGTCCTGGCACGCCTTCACCGACGTCAAGCAGGACAGCGTCTACGACCCGTCGCGGCTGGCGACGACGAACTCCGGCAACCGCTGGATCTGGTGGCAGGAGGCCATCGGCTCGTGGTCGGCCAAGCCGCTGGGCGGATGGGGCGCCGGGTCGTTCCCGGTCGTCCACCTGCAGTACCGCGAGAACTCGATCCCGGTGAAGCAGCCGCACAACGTGGAGCTCCAGTTCCTGACCGAGACGGGGCTGATCGGGTTCCTGCTGGTGGTCGGCGCCTTCGGGTTCGTGGGCGTGGCCGCCGTGCGACGCGTCCGGGGGATGCCGCCGGGCCGCGAGCGGGAACTGGCGGTCGCGCTGCTGGCCGGCTCGGCCGCCTGGGTGGTGCACGGCGCCTACGACTGGGACTGGGACATCCCCGGCGTGACGCTGCCGGTGCTGCTGTTCCTCGGCGTCCTGGCCGCGACACCGCCCGAGGCGCCTGAGGACGTCCGCGCGCGGCCGCTGTTCGTGGACCCGTACGGCGGCTCGCGCGACATCGGCGTCCGCGCGTTCGGCATCGGCGCGGCGACGCTGCTGGCCTGCGGGGTGATGGCGTCGTCGCTGCTGCCGTGGCTGGCGGAGTCCAAGACGCAGGACGCGCAGGCCGACGCGAGCCTCGAGCAGGTGACCCCGGGCGGGCTGCGGGCCGCCGCCGCCGAGGCGGACGTCGCGGCGCGGCTGGACCCGCTGTCGCCCGACCCGCTGTTCGCGTCCTACGCGATCGCGCTGCAGCGCGGGCGGACGGTCGAGGCCCGGTCCTACCTGCTGGAGGCGGCTGACCGCGCACCCAACGACGTGCGCGTCTGGCAGCGGCTGGCGACGCTGGCGCTGTCGGTCGCCGACCGCGACGGCGCGCGCTCGGCGACGCTGAAGGCGCTGTCGCTGGACCCGCGCAACCCGCTGCTGCGGCGGCAGGCCGCCCGCGCCGTCGCCTTCGGCGCACCGCCCAACGCGTCGGCGACCGCAACAGGCACGCCGCTCCCCTCCGTCCAGGCCGGCTGAACCCGCGCCGGGCTTGGGCGTGACGTCCCTGTCACGCGCGGGCCGGTGGCGACGCGTAATTGACCCCCGGCCGGTGGGGAGTTCGTGCGGGTGCGGGCCGGCGCCCGGCGCGCGAGAGTCCCGGGCCCATGCCGGCGGACCGCCTCAGCCCCCTCGATGCGACGTTCCTGCACGTCGAGGACGGCGCCAGCCTCATGCACATCGGCTCGCTGGGCATCTACGAGGGTCCGGCGCCCACGGAGGCCGACCTGCGCCGGGCCATCGCCGGCGCGCTGGACGGCCTGCCGCGGCTGCGCCAGCGGGTGCGCCATCTGCCGCTGGCCGCGGGTCGCCCCTGTTGGGTGGACGATGCGCACTTCAACCTGGCCTACCACGTGCGGCGCACCGCGCTGCCGGCGCCCGGCGGCAGCGACGAGCTGCACCGGCTGTTCGGCCGCGTCATGTCCACGCCCCTGGACCACGCGCGCCCGCTCTGGGAGCTGTGGGCGGTGGAAGGGCTCGACGACGGGCGGTGGGCGGTGCTGACCAAGCTGCACCACTGCATGACCGACGGGGTGTCGGGCTCAGACCTGATCACGTCGTTGATGGACGTGCGCCCGGACGCAGAACCGGGCCCGGCGCGGCCTTGGGCGCCGGCGCCCGAGCCCAGCGGCCTGTCGCTCGCCGCCACCGCGCTGGCCGAGCGCGCCCGATGGCCCGAGCGGATGTTGCGCAGGACCACGGCGGCGCTGCGCGACCCGCGCTGGGCACTGGGGCTGGCCGGCGACGCGGCCCGTGGACTCGGCGCCTACGCGGGGGCGCTGCCGCCCCACGCGCCCACCTCGCTCAACGGGCCGATCGGCCCGCACCGGCGCTGGCGGCCGGCGCGGCTGCGGCTCGACGAGGTCGCGCAGATCCGGCATGCGCTCGGCGCCACGGTCAACGATGTCGTGCTCGCGGTGATCGCCGCCGGCTTTCGCGAGCTGCTGATCGGGCGCGGCGAAGCCGTCGACCGGCCCCTGCGGACGCTCGTCCCCGTGTCCGTGCGCGCCCGTGACGAGCACGGCGTCTACGACAACAAGGTCTCGGCGATCTTCGCCGAGCTGCCGGTCGACACGGCCGACCCGGTGCAGCGCGTGCTGCGCGTGAGCGCGCAGATGCGCGAGCTCAAGGAGGCCCACGAGGCGCAGGCCGGTGAGGCGCTCACGGCGCTGAGCGGGTTCGCGCCGGAGGTGGTGCTGCTGCTGGGCGGCAAGATCGGCACCCGCCTGCCGCAGCGCAGCATCAACACGGTGACCACGAACGTCCCCGGCCCACGGACGCCGCTGTACCTCGCGAAGCGCAGGATGCTCGAGGCGTTCCCCTACGTGCCGCTCGGCGGACACGTGCGCATCGGCGTGGCGATCTACTCCTACGACGGCCGGCTCGGCTTCGGGGTGACCGGCGACTACGACACGGCCGCCGACATCGACGTCCTGTGCGCCGCGATCGAGGACGACGGAGCACGGCTGCTCGCGGCGTGCCCGGCGCCGCACGACCAGCTCGTGTGATCGCGCAGGCGCGCCGACGGGAGCCCACGAGGGCCTTCGGGTGACTCCCCCGCGCCGACCACCCCTGGCCGGTGCCGACCACCCCCGGATGCGGCGGATCTAGCCCGGAGCGACGGCGATGTTGATCAGACCGCGCAGCAGGACGTAGCCGGCGCCGCCGGCGACGAGGATGAGCAGGATCCCGAAGATCCGCTCGCTGGGGAGCATGCGCGTGGAGACCGGGCGGGTCTCGGGGCGGCGCTTGCGGCGGACGGCGTAGCCCTTGCCGCGGCCCTTGGGCCTGATCTCGCGGCGGGGCAGGACGGCGATCTCGGCGGTCGTGCCGTCGTCGTCCTCCTCGTGGTCGCCGCGCGCCTGCGCGGCTTCGGCGGCCTGCGCCTCGGCGCGCGCTTCGGCGTCGGCCCGCGCGTCGGCCTCGGCCTGAGCGCGCGCTTCGGCGTCGGCCAGCGCGTCGGCCTCGGCCTGAGCACGCGCTTCGGCGTCGGCCCGCGCGTCGGCCTCGGCCCTGACCTGCGCCTCGGCGGCCGCGCGGGCGGCGTCGGCCTCGCGCTGCGCCTGCTCGGCACGGGCCCGCTCCTCGGCCTCGCGCTCCTCTGCCTCGCGGCGGGCCTGCTCCGCGGCGGCGTGCTCGGCGGCCTCGCGCTCGCGTGCTTCTCGGGCGGCGGCCTCGGCGGCCGCCTGGGCGTCGGCCTCGGCCTGGGCCGCGGCGACGCGGGCGGCCTCGGCCTGCGCGGCGGAGACCTGGTCGAGCTTGGTCTCCAACGTCGCGCGAGCGGCGGCCTCGGCCTCGGCTCGCGCTGCGGCGGTGCGGGCCTCCTCGCGGGCCGCCTGCAGCGCGGCCTCCAGCGCGGCACGGTCAGCCGCCTCGCGCTCGGCGCGCTGCTCGGCCTGCGTGCGCAGGCCCGACTGCAGGACGGCGTGCTGCTCGGCCTCGGCGCGGGCGGCGGCCTCGGCCTGGGCGTGCTGCTCGGCCTCGGCGCGGGCGGCACTCTCGGCCTGGGCTTGCTGCTCGGCCTCGGCGCGGGCTGCGCTCTGCGCCTGCGCGCGCTGCTCGGCCTCGCTGCGCGCCGCGGCCTCCCTCTCGAGGGCGGCCTTCGCCTGCCGTGCGTCCTCCTCCGCGGCCTCGGCGTCGTCGACCGCGTGGTCGTGGTCGATCTCGACCTCGGTGCGCAGCTGCTGCTCGCCGGCCAGCTGCTCCTGCAGCGCCGCGACCTGCGCCGCAAGGTCCGCGCCGGCCTGACGCTTGGCCTCAAGCTCTGCGGCCGCCGCGGCCAGCTGCTCGGCAAGCTCGGCCTGCGTGGCCTCGTGGCCCTCGACGAGCGCGGCGGCCTCGGACTCCTGGCCGGCGCGCAGCGCGTCCAGGTCGGTCTGCGCCTTTGCGAGTTCCGCGCGCGTCGCCTCCTGCTCGGTCCGGGCCTCAGCCAGTTGCGCCTGGGCGGCCGCGAGTTGCTCGGCAAGGCCGGACTCGACGACCGCCGCCGCCTCGGCCTGCACCGACTCGCGTTCCTCGCGCAGCGCAGCCGTCTCGGCCTGCGCCGCCGCGAGCTGCGCGGCCAGGTCCGACCGCGCGGCGTCGCTCTCCGCCTGCGCCTGCTCGAGCGCGCCCTGGCGTTCGCGCAGCCCCGCGGCTTCGGCTTGGGCGGCGGCGAGGTGCTCGGCCAGTTCGGATTGGGTGGACTCGCGGTCCTCGCGCAGGGCGGCGGCTTCGGCTTGGGCGGCGGCGAGCTGCTCGGCCAGTTCGGATTGGGTGGACTCGCGGTCCTCGCGCAGGGCGGCGGCTTCGGCTTGGGCGGCGGCGAGTTGCTCGGCCAGGCCGGCGGCGCGAGCCCTCTCGGCCTCGAGCTCGCCGACGCGGGCCTCGAGCTCGCCGGCGTGGCGGGTCGCCGTGGCGAGCTGCTGCTCCAGCGCGACGGTGGCCTCGGTCTTCTCCGCGCGCAGGACGTCGAGCTCCGCCTCGACCTCGGCGGCGCGGGACCCGTCGGCCTGCGCGGCCCGGAGCTCTGCGAGCTCGCGCTCGGCATCGCGCAGCTCGGCGCGGGACTCCTCGAGGACGCGCTCGAGGTCGGCGGTCTCGGTGCCGGCCTCGACGAGCTCGCCGGTCAGCAGGCGGATGCGGTCGCGGGCGTCGTGCAGCTCGGTGTCGGTGGCGCTGACCTGCTCGCGCGCCGCCTTCAGCGCCTCCCGCTCCGCCGCCAGGATCGTCTCCAGCTCGCGGACCTGATCGCCGGAGTCGAGCTCGCCAAGGCGACGCTCGAGCGCGGCGTGCTGCTCGGTCAGCGCGTCCGTCGCGGCCGCCTTCTCCAGGGCGGCATCGCGATCGGCCAGGGCCGCGGCCACCCGCTCCTCGGCGCGGGCCGCCGCGACCTCGAGCTCTGCGGCGCGGGTCTGCGCCTGCTCGGCGGTCGCCTCGGCAGCACGCACACGCTCGCGGGACTCGACAGCCTTCGCCTCCAGCGCGACCACCTTCGCCTCGGCGGCGGCGGCGCGCGCGTCGAGCTCGGTGGCGCGCGAGGAGTGCGATGTCGCCTGCTGGCGCAGCTCGCCGTGCTCGGAGCGGACCGTCTCGAGGTCGCGAATCGCCGAGTTGGCCGCGCGCTCGGCGTCGGCGCGGTGACGCTCGGCGGTTGCGGTGGTCTCCTCGAGCTCGGTGACCTTGGCCAGCGCGGCCGCCAGCTGGAGGGAGAGGTCGTCGCGCTGGGCCTTCTCTGCGGCGACGCGTGTGGAGGTGTCCTCGGTCGCGCGAGCGGCGGCCTGCTGCAGGCGGCCAGACCGCTCGCGCTCCTCGGCGAGCCGCCGCCGGAGCTCGGCCTGAACCTGCTCGAGCTCGGCGATGCGCGGGGTGAGCTCACCCACCTTGTTGGCCATGGCCTGGCCGGTGGCGACCTGCTCCTCGAGCTCGGCGATCCGTGCCTCGGCCGCCCCCGCGAGCGACCGGGTCTCATCGCGCTCGGCGCGCGACGTCTCCAGCGCGGCGCGGACCTCGCGCTCGCGCTGGGCGGCGCGCTCAGCGTTGGTGCGCGCCTCGGTGAGCTGCTGCTCGATCGCAGCGATGGCCTTCGCAGCCTCGGCCTCGGCAGCTGCGCGGGCGCCGGCCAGCGCCTCCTCATGGGCGGCGGCGCGCCGGGCGAGCTCCTGCGCGTGCGCCTCGGCCTCGGCGCCCTGCGCGGACCGCGTCTCCTCCAGCGCCTGCTCGGCTGCCGCAGCGCGCTCGGCGCCCGCGGCTTCGGCTGCGGCGACGGCCTCGGCGAGCCGCTGCTCGTGCTCCTCGGCCTGGGCCCGCTGGGCGGCACGCGCCTCGGTGGCGGCCTGCTCGGCGGAGGCGATGCGCTCCGCCGCGGCGGCCTCGGCTGCGGCGACGGCGGCGGTGAGCTCCTGGGCGTGCTGCTCGACGGCGGCGCTGTGGGCGGCGCGGGCCTCGCCCACAGCCTGCTCGGCGGAGGCGATGCGCTGCGCTGCTGCGGCCTGGGCTGCGGCGACGGCGGCGGTGAGCTCCTGGGTGTGCTGCTCGACGGCGGCGCTGTGGGCGGCGCGGGCCTCGGCCGCATCCTGCTCGGCAGCAGCGACCGCGGCGGCGACGGCGCGCTCGTGTTCGGCCGCCTGCGCGGCGTGGGCGTCGCGGGCCTCCCGCAGCGCGGACTCGACGGCGGCGAGGCGTTCGGCGCCGGCGGCCTCGGCCGCGGCGACGGCTTCGGCGAGCCGCTGCTCGTGGTGCTCGGCCTGCGCGCGGTGGGCGGTGCGCGCCTGCTCGACGGCCTGCTCGGCCGCAGCGACGCGTTCGGCGGCGGTGGCCTCGGCTGCGGCGACGGCGTCGCGCAGCTCCTGGCTGTGCTGCTCGGCGGCAGCCCGCTGTGCGGCGCGCGCCTCGCCCACGGCCTGCTCGGCCGCATTGACCCGTTCGGCGGCGGCGGCCTCGGCCGCGGCGACGGCGTCGCGCAGCTCCTGGCTGTGCTGCTCGGCGGCAGCCCGTTGGGCGGCATGCGCCTCGCCGGCGGCCTGTTCGGCGGCGTCGATCCGCTCGGCCGCGGCAGCTTCAGCTGCGGCGACGGCGTCACGCAGCTCCTGGGCATGCTGCTCGAGGGCGGCCCGGTGGGCAGCACGCGCCTCGTCGGTGGCCTGCTCGGCCGCCGCGATCCGCTCGGCCATCGCGGCCTCTGCAGCGGAGACGGCAGCGGCCTGGGCGGCCCGGGCCTCGGCGACGGCCTGCTCGGCAGCCGCGAGTCGTTCGGCACCGGCGGCTTCGGTCTCGGCGATCGCCGCCGCCAGCGCCTGCTCGTGATGCTCGGCCTGGGCGCGGCGGGCCGCGCGCGACTCCTCGGTGGCCTGCTCGGCCGCGGTGACGCGCTCGGCCGCGGCGGCCTCGGCCGCGGCGACGGCGTCGGCGAGCTCCTGGGCATGGGTCTCGGCGGCGGTGCGCTGGGCGGCGCGGGCCTGCTCGACGGCCTGCTGTGCCGCAGCGAGTCGCTCCGCGCCCGCGGCTTCGGTTGCGGCGACGGCGTCGGCGATCTCCCGGGCGTGCGCTTCGCCGGCGGTGCGCAGGGCGGCGCGCGCCTCCTCGGCGGCCCGCTCGGCCGCGGCCACCCGCGCAGCTGCGGCGGCTTCGGCAGCGTCAACGGCGGCGCGGAGCTCCTGGACGTGCTGCTCGGCCGCCGCGCGTTGGGCGTCACGCGCCTGCTCGACGGCCTGCTCGGCGGCGCTGACGCGCTCGGCGGCGGCGGCCTCGGCCGCAGCGACGGCGTCGGCCAGTTCCCGGGCGTGCGTCTCGGCGGCGGTGCGTTGGGCGTCACGCGCCTGCTCGACTGCCTGCTCGGCGGCGCTGACACGTTCGGCGGCGGCGGCCTCGGCCGCAGCGACGGCGGCAGCCTGGGCCGCGCCGGTCTCCTCGACGGCCCGTTCGGCGGCGGCGACACGTTCGGCGGCGGCCTCGGCGGTGGCGACGGCGTCGGCGAGCTCCTGGGCGTGCGTCTCGGCGGCGGTGCGCTGGGCGGTTCGCGCCTGCTCGACGGCCTGCTCGGCGGCGGCGACGCGCTCGGCGGCGGCGGCCACCTCCCGCTGGTGGTCCTCCGCCTGCGCGCGCTGGGCCCGCTCGGCGGCCGCGACCGCGTCGCTGAGCTCCTGGGCGTGCTGCGCGACGGCGGCCTGGGTCGCCGCGCGTGCCTCGCCGACGGCCCGCTCGGCGGCGGCGACGGCGTTGGCGATCTCCTGCTCGTGGACCGCGCGCGCCTGCTGCAGCGCGCGCTCCAGCGCGGCGGCGCGCTCGGCGCCCGCGGACTCCGCCTCCGCGACGGCGGCGGCAAGCACCTGCTCGTGGTGCTCGGCCTGCGCGCGGTGCGCAGCGCGCGCCTCCTCGACGGCCGCCTCGGCCGCGGCCAGCTGCTCGGCACCGGCCGCCTCTGCGGCGGCCACCCGCTCGGCGCCGGCCGCCTCGGCGCCCGCGAGCTCGCGGGCGTGGTCGGCGCGGGTCTGCTGCAGCGCCTGCTCGAGCTGGTCGATGCGCTCGCGGGCAGCGGCCTCGACCCCGGCGACGGCCTCCGACAGCGCAAGCTCGTGCTCCTCGACCTGCGCGCGCTGGGCCGCGCGCAGGGCGGACACCGACTGCTCGGCCTCGGCGGCGGCCTGCTCCAGCGCCGCGGCGTGGGCGACGCGGGCCTCCTCCAGCGCGCGCTCCAGCCCCGCGGCCCGTGAGCGGGCGGCGTCCAGCGCCTCCCCGCCCGCGGCGACCTCCGCCCGCAGGACCGCGTTCTCCTCGGCCGCGGAGGACGCGGCCGACTCCGCGGTCGACCGCGCAGTCTCGAGCTCGTCCAGCCGCTGCCCGGTCAGCGTCTGCAGGTCCTCGAGCTCACGTGCGCGCGTCTCGGCGGCGGCCTGCATCGCGTTGGCGCGGTCGGCCTCGGCGGCGACCGCGACGCGCAGCTCCGACAGCTCGGCGCTCAGCGCATGCAGCCGCGCCTCGGCCTCGCGACGCCCGGTGACCGCGGCGGCCGATGTCTCCTCCGCCGACGCCAGCTGCGTCTCCAGCTCACCCAGCCGCCGCGCCTGCTCCCGCAGTGACGCCAGCTCCGGCTCCAGCGAGGCAATCCGCGCGGCGGATGTCTCCGCGGCCTCCCGCGCGGCGGCCAGCTCCGTGCCGTGCTGCCGCGACGCGGCGGCCGCCGCGGCGGCGCGCTGCTCGGCGGTCGCCGTCCGCGCCTCGGCCAGACGCCGGGCCTCGGCCTCCGCAGCACCGCGGGCCTCGGCCTCGCGCGCGGCCTCGGCGGCCGCGATCCGCGCCGCCTCGGCGGCCGCGGCCGTCTCCCGCGCCTCGCGCAGCTCGGCGGCCCGGTCCGCGGGCGCCGCCGACGCCGCCGACAGCGACTCACGTGCGGCCGCGGCGTCCTGGGCGGCGGCCGACACCTGCGCAGCGGTGTCGCCGCGCATCAGCTCCATCTCGGCGGCCAGCGCCTCGGTCTCCGCCCGCGACCCGGCCAGCGCCCGCTCGGTCTCCGCCAGCCGCCCGGCGACCTCGGTCAGCGACGCGACCTGCTCCAGCGCGCCGTCCCGCGCGGCGATGGCCTCCGACAGCTGCCCGTGCAGCGCCGACAGCTCGGCGGCCCGAGCCTGCTCGGACTCGCCCAGGCGCCGCGAGGTCTCGGCCACCGCGGCGTCACGTGCGCCGACCATGTCCTCGAGATCGGCGACCCGCGCGGTCGCCTCCAGGAGCGCCGCGGTCTGGGCCGCCAGCTCCTCCCGCACCGACTCGACCTCCGCAGCTGCCCGCTCGACCAGCGCCGCCCGCTCGGCGTGCGCCTCGGCCCGCGTCCGCTCGATGTCCCCGATGAGCTCCGCGCGGGCGGCCGCGGCGGCGTGCTCGACCGACGACTGCGCCGCGGCTGCGGCACCGCGCGCCTCGCGCTCGGCCGCCAGGGCGGCGTCGAGCTCGCCGCGCAGCCGGACGGTCTCCTCCGACGCGGCGGCCAGCGCGACCGACGCCTCGTCCCGCGCGGCCTTGACCACCGCCAGCTCGGACTGCAGCGCTGTCTCGCGCGTGCCGGCGGTCTGCTGCGCCGTCGCGACCGCTGCCTCGGCGGACCGCAGCGCACCTCGCTCCGACGCCACCGCGCGCTCGAGCTCGTCGCGGGCGCGGCGCTCGTCCGCGAGCGTCGCCTCCAGCTCCCGCAAGGCCTGGCGGCGCGCGTCGGCGGCCCGCTCGGCCTCCTCGCGCCGCCGGCGCTCCTCGTCGAGCGAGTGCCGCAGCGCGGCCACGCCGGGGGAGTCGGCCGGCCCCTCGGGCGCCGCTGCGCTCGCCCGTCGGGGAGCTTCCCGCCGGCGTGGCGTGGGCAGATCGGCGATGACGCCGGACCCGGCCTCCAGCGCGTAGACCACGCGGCCCGACACCAGCGACGCCGGTGCGCTGAACGCCGCCCGCCATTCCGGTCCATCCGGCGCGGCCAGGGGCGACGGGTCGTCCGGCCCGGGCAGGGCCGACAGCCGGTGGGTGCGCCGGCCGTCGTCGACCAGCAGCACGGGAGCCGACAGCCGGGTCCGCGACTCGGCCCTCCAGCGACCGGCGATCCGCAGCAACGTCGTGCCCGGGCTGGCCGCGACGTGCTCGAAGCGCTCCACGTCGAACTCTGGCCCACGGGCACTCACGAAGGACTGATCCTAAGGATTTGCCCGGCATCCGGGGTCGACAGCAGCTCTCGCCGCGAGAGGTCGTAGCCTCAGGGTCAGCGCCGTGTCAGATCAGCTTCCCGCCACCGCCGACCATCCCCACGCCCGCGCCGTGCTCACGGCCGCGCTGCCGCCGTCGACGAGCGCCTCGCACGCGTATCTGTTCCACGGGCCCGCGGGCGTCGGCAAACGCGAGACGGCACGGGCCTTCGCCGCTGCGCTGCTGTCCGACGGCGCCAAGGACCCGGCCAACGCCCGGCGGCGCGTGCAGGACGGCGTCCACCCCGACCTCGGCTGGGTCAGGCCCAGCGGCGCCGCGGAGATGCTGCGCGGCGACGTCGACGAGGCGGTCGTCGCGGCGGCGCAGCGCACACCGTTCGAGTCCCGACGGCGCGTGTTCGTCATCGAGCGCGTCGAGACCATGAACGACCAGGCGGCCAACCGGATGCTCAAGACGCTGGAGGAGCCGCCGCCGTTCGTGCACCTGATCCTCCTGACCAACCGGCTCGAGCACGTCATGCCGACGATCCTCAGCCGCTGCCAGAAGGTCCGCTTCGAGTCGTTGCCGCCGGATCGCCTGGCCGAGAAGCTCGGGCGCCACGGCATCGTCCCGGACACGGCGACCGCGTGCGCACGGCTGGCCCTCGGGGACGCCGAGCGCGCCCTGGAGCTGGCCCTCGGCGAGGGCCCGGCGATCCGCGCCCGGGCGGAGGCGTTCGCCCGCAGCGTCATCGCGGGCGACGTCCGCGCCCGGCCGTGGGACGGCGTCCTGGAGGCCGCCACCGAGCGGGCCGACCAGGCGGCCAAGGAGGTCGAGACCAAGCTCCTCGAGGACCTCGACCTGCTGCCGGTGAAGGAGCAGAGCAAGGCCAAGAAGGACGCGGCGGAGGCGGCCAAGCGGGCGCAGCGCCGGGCCCGCACCCAGTCGATCGAGCTGGCGCTGCAGCTGTCGGGCCTGTACCTGCGCGACGTCGCGGTGACCGTCGACGGCGCGCCGGACCTGGTCCACCACAGCGACCGCGCGCAGCAGGTCGGCGACGACGCCGAGCGCTTCAAGAGCGCGCACGCGCTGCGCCAGGCGGTCGCCGACGTCGACGACACGCGCTTTGCGCTGCGGGAGGTCAACGCGACCCCCGAGCTGGCGCTGGAGGCCCTCGCGTTCGGCCTCCTGCGGACCCTCGCCTAGTACCTGAAGCGCTGCTTCTTGCCGTCGAGCGTGACCCGCGCGGTGCCGTGCCCGCGCTTGGGCAGCGACACGCGGTAGGACAGGCAGGCTGCCGCCTTGCGGGTCTGGACCTTCGCGCCGGACCGCACCCGCACGCGCACGTACTGGGGCGCCCCGACCTTGATCTGCAGCTTGCGCCCGACCCGCTTCACCGAGGACGTGCAGACCGGTGCGCGCTCCTGGTTGAAGACGTCGGCGTCCATCGCCTTCAGGCCCTCCAGGCCGGAGTAGCCCAGCGGCCCGAGGCCGAACAGGTTCTGGACGGTGCGCAGCAGACCGTAGTGGTTGTACGGCTGGGTGTTGCGGCTGCCCGGGCGCGTCCACGGCGAGATGATCACCGTGCCGGTGCGCCCGCCACCCGGGCCGAAGATGCCGGGCAGCGGCGTGTTCAGGCCGGCCGGCTGCCCGCAGCACGAGCCGGCGTTCTCCGGCCCGGCGTTGCCCTCGTCCCAGGTGACGACGAGCATGCCGCCCTCGTAGAAGGCCGGCGACTCCAGGATCCGCGGCGCCCAGGTCTTCAGGAAGAGGTCGGCCGACTCCAGGCCGCCGGGGCGTCCGTCGACGCACGGCGCGTCGTGGCCGTCGTCGCACAGCGACGGGGTGATGAAGTTGAACGCCGGCGTCGTCGCGGCGGACTGCAGGTCCGTCGCGAGCTCCTTCAGGTCGACGACGTGCTTCTTGCAGTTGGCGTCGTCGTCGATGATGGAGTGGAAGTACATGAACGGGTTGTGGCGGACCGCGTACTGGTCGCCCACCCGTGCCGACTGCGTCGGGTCCATCTCGCCGATCGCAGGGTGACGGCAGGGCGTCCCCATGTCCTGCATGTAGCCCTTCCAGGACAAGCCCTTGTCCTGGAACTGGTTGCCGATCGTCTTGGCCTCCTTGGGGAAGACGCAGCCCGAGCCGACGACCTGGTCGTGGTCGGGCGAGACGACGCCGGGGAAGATGTCGTTGAACCCGGTCGGGCAGTCGGCCTGCGTGATCGGGTTGGGCGCCTGGCCCGACGCGAGCGTGATGTAGTTGCCCAGCGAGAGGTGCGAGGTGCCGTAGTAGTTCTCCAGCAGCTGACCCTCGCCGGTCAGCGTCTTGGCGAGGTACGGCGCAACGGAGTTGGTGCCGAACGACTGGTCGAAGTCCTTGTTCTCCAGGACGATGATCCAGACGTGCTTCACCGGCGGCAGCGCTGACGCGGCCTGCGGCAACGCGCACGCCAGCAGCAGACCCATCGCGATGACCAGACGCTTCACGGGCTTCACGCCCGCGAGGATACGTCAGGAGGCCAGGCCAGAAGCCGCCAGGATGAGAACCAACGCGCCAACTACGACGCGGTAGCTGCAGAACACGGCGATGGAGTGCTGGGCGACGAACTTCAGCAGCCAGGCGATCGAGGCGTAGCCGAAGATGAACGCCAGGACCGTCGCGATGGCCGTGGGGACCGCTCCGGCGCCGTCGCCGGCCCCGACGTCCTTCAGCTCGAACAGGCCGGACAGCACGACGGCCGGGACGCTCAGCAGGAAGCTGTAGCGCGCGGCGCTGGCGCGTTCGAAGCCGCGGAACAGGCCGGCGGAGATCGTGGCGCCGGACCGCGAGACGCCGGGCATGAGCGCCAGGCACTGCATCGCGCCGATGGCCAGGCCGTCCTTCATCGTGATGTCGTCGATCGGCCGCTCCTGGGTGGC
>CAYUDT010000112.1:0-15627 GCA_964443695.1 uncultured Conexibacter sp.
CGGGCGGCGCGCGCGCTCACACTGAACTTGCCGAAACCGGCAATGGCGACCTCACCACCGCGGGACAGGGTCTCGGTGAGGATGTCAGCGATGCCGTCGACGGCCTTCTTGGCGTCGCCGGAGCTGATGTCGGCCTTCTCGGCGAGGTTCTGGGCCAGCTCGGTCTTGTTCACGACGTGATTCCTCCTACGTTGACGTTGGGCGGAGCCTAGCCGCCCTTCCGGCGGAAATCCGCCGAAAAAGCCCCGAACATGCGGGTTCTGGGGGCTCGGGTTGGCTGAGCGGCGCGGGAAGGTACCCCATACCCCGGACCTCATGCAGCCTCCCCTGCACCGGGTTGCGCCGGTTGTCGGAGTGCCAATCCGGCTGCAAGAGGCGGTTCTCAGCTCTTTGCGGTCTTCCGCGTCGGGTACGCTCGCGCGCGACTTCGTCATTTCCAGTCCGAGGAGGGGGATGCGCGTGCCGCAGCCCAAGTCGTCCACTAAGCCCGCCGCAAAGAAGGCAGCGGCCAAGCCCGCCGCCAAGAAGGCCGCCGCCAAGCCGGCCGCCAAGAAGGCCGCCGCGAAGCCCGCGGCGAAGAAGGCCGCCGCGAAGCCTGCGGCGAAGAAGGCTGCGGCCAAGCCCGCCGCCAAGAAGGCCGCCGCGAAGCCTGCGGCGAAGAAGGCAGCGGCCAAGCCGGCCGCCAAGCCGGCCGCCAAGAAGGCCGCCGCCAAGCCGGCCGCCAAGAAGGCCGCCGCGAAGAAGGCTGCGGCCAAGCCCGCCGCCAAGAAGGCCGCCGCCAAGCCTGCGGCGAAGAAGGCTGCGGCCAAGCCGGCCGCCAAGAAGGCCGCCGCGAAGAAGCCGGCCGCCAAGAAGGCCGCGGCCAAGAAGCCCGCCGCGAAGAAGGCGGCTGCCAAGAAGGCCTCGACCTCGAGGAGCTCGGCCAAGCCGAGTGGCATAGCCACCGCCTCCGCAGCAGAGCGTGACGAGGCCTTCAAGGAGAACTTGAAGAGCCTGCGCGAACTGCTTGCCGGAGGCATCCTGTTGCGTGCGCAGTCCGTCCAGGACGTGCTCGACAACGCCGTGGCCAACGGCCGGATGCTTCGCCGCGACGCGGAGGATCTGGCCCGTGGTCTGTTGGAGACCGGCCGGCGCCAGACGCAGTTGCTGGTGTCCGACCTCGAGCAGCTCCTGGGCGCCGGGCAGGTCGATGTGGACCTGCCCAGCGCCGGTGGCGCTGCCGATGCCGCCCGTTCCGCCGCCGATGCCGCGCGTGCCGTGGCGGAGGCCGCGGGCGACCGCGTCCTGCGTGAGGCCGACAAGGCCCGCCGGGCTGCGGGCATCCCGCCGTCCTTCCCGATCCTCAACTACGAGGACCTGCAGGCCGGCCAGATCGTCGATCGTCTCGGCGAGCTCACCGCTGCGGAGCTGCGCAAGGTGCGCGACTTCGAGCGGCGCAATCGCAACCGCTCGCGGGTCGTTCAGTCGATCGAGCGGACGATCGCGGCGATCACCGAGCGCTAGACCTTCAGCGTCACGGTCTGCGGCCTGGCGGCGTTGCCCGCCAGATCGGTCGCGATCACCGTGACGCGGTAGGTCCCCTTCTTCAGCGCCTTGCCGGCAGGGCGCAGCGTCGCGCTGTTCGCACCCACGGCGCCGTTCAACAAGACCGTGCCGACGGTCGTGTGGCGCTTGCACGACTTCGCCCTCTTCAGCTTGGTCGTCGGCCTGACGCAGGCCTTGCCCTTCTTCTTGCCGCCGGCCTGCCGCTCGACCTTCACCGAGACCGTCGCCGCCTCGGTCAGCGCGTAGAGCAGCTTGCCCTTGGCCGCTCCGACGACGTTGCCCAGCCCCGGCGCGACGGTGTCCTTCGGCGCGGGTGCCACGGGCGGAGCCGGAGCCGGCGGGGCCGGAGCCGGCACGACCGACGCGAGCTCGTCACCGCCGATCTCCGGCGCCGCGCCCTGCACGCGCGCCTCGCCGTCCACGTCGGTCGCCGAGCCGTCGACGCCGGCGGCCGCGCCGGCGTCGCGGGCGGGCGAACCCGGCTGCAGGTGCAGGTCGGTCGCCGACACGAAGAGGGGATCGTCGACCCGCACCGCATCACCGATGGCGATGTTCGGCCCGGAGGTCATCCGCGCGAAGGAGTGGTCGATGACGATCTTGCCGTCGGAGCAGGGCGGCTCGTCGCACCCCGGCTGGCCGAGCTCGGTCTTCAGGTCGAAGACCCCGCCCCGGGCGATGACATTCGTCAGCGTGAGGTCGCCGGCACGCAACGAGACGATCTCGCCCCTGGCGAAGACCGCGTCCTCGCCGGCCGACACGCTGACGTTGCGGACCGTCGCGCGGCCGCGGCCGACGATGCCATCGGCGCCTGCGACCACCAGCGCATCGGTCAGCGTGGCCTCGTCCAAGGAGACGCCGGTCTTGCCGGCCTGGACGTCCCAGCGCCGATGCATCCCGCCGGCGGAGGAGATGCCGTTGCCGTCGGCCCGCACGGTCACGTCCTCGGAGCTGGCGACGTAGAGGCTCCCGATCGCGGAGGAGTTCTGCGATGTCGTCACCGACAGGCGCCTGACGGTCCCGGTGCCGCCGTACAAGGACGTGCAGATCGTGTTCGGCGCAGTCGTCCGCATCGTCACGTCCTCGACAAGGGCCACGGTGAAGCTCGCGCACGCGCCCGCGGCGTCGATGTCGACGTCGCGCACCGTCACCGGCTCGAAGTTGCCGTACAGCGCGTAGCTCGACGCAGGCCCGCGCAGGCGCAGATGCTCGATGCGCGCACCGTTCGCGCCGACGCCGATGCGCAGCGTCAAGCCGTCGGTCGACTCCAGCAGCGGACGTTCGCCCGGGGCGCCGCGCAGCGTCATGCGCTTGTCCACCTCGACCGTTCCTGTGTAGCTGTAGGTCCCCGACCCCACCTCGACGACATCTCCCTCGTAGGCCTGGTCGATCGCGTAGCCGAGTGGGCACGCGGTCTCCGGCGTCAGGCAGGCGCCGAGCGCGATCTGCGCGTTCGGCTTGGCATATCGGGTGGCCGCGTCGGCCGCGGCGGCGGGAAGGCTGGCCAGCGCGACGACGGCGATGAGCAGCTTTCGGGGGGTGGCAGGCATACCCCCAGGGTGCCGTGGGGCGCCCCCATGTTCATGGGGGCACCACCCCTGTCTTTGCTACTCGACGGTGACGCTCTTGGCGAGGTTGCGGGGCTGGTCGATGTCGCGCCCGAGCTTGATGGCTGCGTGGTAGCTGACGATCTGCAGCGGGATGTTCAGGAGGATCGGGTCGAGCTCGGGCTCGTTGCGGGGGACGATCAGCGTCTCGTCGGCCCACTGGCCGAGGTCGCGGTGGCCCACGGCGATCACCGGGCCGCCACGGGCCTTGATCTGCTCGATCGTGGAGACGTTCTTCTCGTGCAGGTGGTCGTCGGGCGCGATGACCACCGTCGGCATCGCCGGCTCGATGAGCGCCAGCGGGCCGTGCTTCAGCTCCGACGCCGGATAGGCCTCGGCGTGCACGTAGGACAGCTCCTTGAGCTTCTGCGCGCCCTCCAGCGCCACCGGGTACCCGCGCACGCGACCGACGTAGAAGCAGGACTTGCCCTCGATGATCCGCTCGGCCGCACGCACCGCGGTCGTCTCGTCCTCGAGCACCGCCTCCACCTGGTCGGCGAGCTTCTCCAGGCCGGCGATCATGCGGTCGCCCTCCGACGGCGCGAGGTCGCGGATGCGGCCGAGGTGCAGTGCGATCTGCGCGAACGCCACGCACGTCGACGTGAACGCCTTCGTCGAGGCGACGGACACCTCCGGGCCGGCGTGCAGGTAGACGCCCTGGCCGCAGGCGCGCGCGATGGACGAGCCGACGACGTTGACCACGCCGAGCACACGGCCGCCCTTGCGCATGACCTCCTCGACGGCGGCGAGCGTGTCGACCGTCTCACCGGACTGCGAGACGGCGACGTACAGCGTCTCGGGGTCGATGACCGGGTTGCGGTAGCGGAACTCCGAGGCCGGCTCGGCGCTCGCGGGGATGCGCGCGAGCGACTCGATCATGTCGGCCCCGACCAGCCCGGAGTAGTAGGCGCTGCCGCAGCCGAGGATCTTCACGCGGCGGATCTGGCGCAGCTCGCGCGCGTCGAGGTCCAGGCCGCCGAGGCGCGTGGTGGCCAGGCGGCTGTCCAGGCGACCGCGCAGGGTGCCGCGGATCGCCTCGGGCTGGTCGGCGATCTCGCGCCGCAGGTAGTGCTCATAGCCCCCGCGGCCGTAGTCGGCCATGTCGGCATCGACCTCGGTCGGCTCCTTGGTGACGGGGATGCGGTCCAGCGTCGTGGTCGTGTAGCCCGAGGGGGTCAGCACCGCCATCTCGCCGTCGTCGAGGTGGACGACCTGGGTCGTGTACTTCACCAGCGCGGCGACGTCGGACGCGACGAGCATCTCGTGGGCGCCGATGCCGAGGACGATCGGCGAGCCGTTGCGCGCGACGATCAGGCGGTCCGGCGTGCGGGTGTCGATGACGAGCAGGCCGTAGGTGCCCGACACGCGGCCCAGGACGCTGCGGACCTTCTCCTCCAGCGTCGGCGCGTCGCTCATGGCGATGAGGTGCGCCAGCAGCTCGGTGTCGGTGTCGGAGACCGGCTCGACGTCCATCGCCGCGAGCTCCAGGCGCAGCTCCGCGGCGTTCTCGATGATGCCGTTGTGGACGACGGCGACCTTCGCGTCGGCGTCGGTGTGCGGATGGGCGTTGACGTCGTTGGCCGGGCCGTGCGTCGCCCAGCGCGTGTGGGCGATCCCGACCGGGCCGGTCACCTTCTTGGGGACGCTGTTGATGAGCTCGCGCACCGGGCCGGCGGCCTTGTGCACGCGCAGCGTCTCGTTCTTGATGACCGCGACGCCGGCCGAGTCATAGCCGCGGTACTCCAGCCGCTGGAGGCCCTGGAGCAGGATGGGGGCCGCGTCCTGCTTGCCGACGTATCCGACGATGCCGCACATGTGTCTGAAGAAGTCCCTGTGTTATCCGTAGATGACCCGCCGGACCTGGCGCTCGCTCAGTCGGGGTCCACGGACGGGCCGCGCGGCGAGTTCCGCCGCGATCCGTCCGTAGGCCTCGCCATTGGGCACGCCTCCGGCCTGGAGCTCGCGGTGACGGCGGCGGACGAAGGCCTCTGGCTCCTCGTCGAAGAACCGCATCACCTCGAGCACGAGGCGCTCGGATTCAGCCGGTGAGACCCCGTAGGCCCGCTGCAGGTGGTGCAGCAGCGGCTCGAGGCGACCGTCGTCATCCGAGAACATCGCGGTCCTGATTACACCGAGAGCGGAGCAAGGTGACAACGATTTTGCCCGATATCGGGCAAACGGGCGGCAAAACGCCGCATCTGCCACCATTGGGACGTGAGCAGCACCCCTCCCGCGGCCGCTCGGCCGCAGCTCGGCGACGTCCTGGAGCTGACCATCGACTCGATCGCCCACGGCGGAGCCGGTGTGGCCCGCACCGAGGGCTACGTCGTCTTCGTGGCCGGCGGCCTGCCAGGAGATCTGGTCGCCGCGCGGATCACCAAGCGCAAGAAGGCCTACGCCGAGGCCCGCGTCGTCGAGGTCCTCAAGCCCTCTCCCGACCGCATCGAGGCCCGCGCCGACCACCCTGGCGCGCCCTGGCAGGTCATGCCCTACGAGAAGCAGCTGGCCATCAAGCAGGACCAGGTCGCCGACGCGCTGGCGCGGATCGGTCGCCTCGCGGACTTCGAGATGGAGCCGATCGTCCCCGCCGTGGAGCAGTGGCGCTACCGCAACAAGCTCGAGTTCTCCTTCGGCACCTCCGAGGACGGCGCGCTCGTCTGCGGCTTCCACGCGGGCGGGCGGGACGGGTGGAACACGATCGTCGACCTCGAGGACTCGCTGCTGGGCTCCGAACGCATGAACCGCGCTCGCAGGCAGGTCATGGAGTTCTGCCGCGCCGAAGGGCTCGAGGGGTTCGACCGGCGCACCCGGCACGGGTTCTTGCGCAACCTCGTCGTGCGCGAGGCGCGCCGCACCGGGCAGGTCCAGGTCCGCCTGGTCACCGCGCCCGGCAAGCTCGACAGCGACCGCCTGGCCGAGATGGTCGAGGCCGACTCGCTGCTGTGGACGACCACCGACGCGCTGGCCGAGACCACGCAGGGTGGGCAGACGACGCTGGTCAGCGGCGAGGCCGAGATCGTGGAGGAGCTGTCGGGCCTGCGCTTCCGCATCAGCGCCGAGGCGTTCTTCCAGACCAACACCGAGATGGCCGAGCAGCTCTACGCCATCGCCGGCGAGTACGCGGGCCTGCAGGGCTGGGAGCGCGTCTATGACCTGTACTGCGGCATCGGCACGATCGGCCTGACGCTCGCGCCGCGCGCGGGCGAGATCTTCGGCCTGGAGATCGTCGAGGACGCGATCGCCGACGCGATCAGGAACGCCGCGGCCAACGACATCCACAACGCGAAGTTCTTCGCGGGCGACGTGCGGATCGCGCTGCGCGAGCTCGTCGAGCGGGCCAACCGCCCCGACGTGCTGGTCGTCGACCCGCCGCGGGCAGGCCTGTCGCAGAAGGTCGTCCGCCGCATCATCGAGGCCGGCCCCAAGCGGATCGTCTACGTGTCGTGCAACCCGACGACGCTGGCGCCCAACGCGGCGCAGCTCGTCGAGGCCGGCTACGTCCTGCAGAAGGTCCGGGCAGTGGACATGTTCCCGCAGACGCCCCACGTGGAGGCCGTCGCGCTGCTGGAGCGCGCGCCGGGCTCGCCCGGCGGCTCGCCCGCCGGTCAAGAGCCGGCCTAGCGGCTGGCTCTCGCGGTCTGAGAAGCTTCGCTGCGTGACCGAACGCCGCCTGACCCGCCGCCAACGCGAGGACAAGGCCTTCCGCCTCGTCGTCACCACCGGCACGTTCGGCGTGCTGAGCGTCGCGAGCTTCCTCGCCGCGCTGGTGACGTCGTTCAGCTTCGGCTGGTTCTTCGCGTTCCTCGTCGCGACCGTCGTGTCGCTGATGCTGCTGCGCGGCAGCATGCGCTGATCCGCGGCGACGCGCCTGAAACGCCGGCGCCCCAGCGGGGACTGACTAGATTGAGATGACCATGTTCCTGCGACGTCTGCTTGACAAGTCCACGATGGTCGCGCCGGAGGACGCGCTCCCCGGGCGCGAGACCGCGCTGCAGGTCACCAACCAGCACGCCGTGCTGGGCACCCCGATCAAGCCTCCGTTCCCGGAGGGCATCGAGGTCGCCTACTTCGGTCTCGGCTGCTTCTGGGGTGCCGAGCGCGCGTTCTGGCAGACCGACGGCGTCTACTCGACCGCCGTGGGCTATCAGGGCGGCTACACCCCCAACCCCACCTACGAGGAGACCTGCACCGGCCGCACCGGTCACACCGAGGCGGTGCTCGTCGCCTTCGACCCCTCCAAGGTCACCTACGAGCAGCTGCTGAAGGTGTTCTGGGAGTCGCACGACCCGACCCAGGGCATGCGGCAGGGCAACGACATCGGCTCGCAGTACCGCTCGGCGATCTACGCGGCCGACGAGGCGCAGCTGCAGGCAGCCCGGGCCTCCGCGGAGAAGTACTCGGCGGCGCTGAGCGCGGCCGGCCGGTCCGGCGAGATCACCACCGAGATCGCGGGTGGGCGGGATCACATCGAGTTCTTCTACGCCGAGGACTACCACCAGCAGTACCTGCACAAGGTGCCCAACGGCTACTGCGGCCTGGGAGGCACCGGCGTCTCGTGCCCGATCGGGACGGGCGTCAGCAGCACCTAGACGTGGCGGGGTGGCGCGCCCCCTGAAAGCGCGCCACCCCGTGGCCGGGTGCCACGTCTCGCGCTAGCCGTTGCAGCGCGAAGCCAGCAGCTCGAGGACCTCGACGTTGGGCCTGTTCGCCGCCAAGCGCTTGGCCTCGAAGGCGACGTTGCGCCCGTCGTTGAGGGCAAGGTCGGCCCGGACGGTGATCTTGCCCTCCTTGAGGTCCATCCGGTCGACGTCGGCATAGGGGACGTGGGCGTACGCCTCCCCCTTGGGCCGGCCCAGCCAGATGTCGAGCTTCACCAGCGAGAACCCGTCCGGGCCGAGCGCCAGCGCGACGTTGCCGTCCACGGCGATGTCCGCACCCGTGTCGGCCCGGCGCGACGCGGCGGTCGCGGCAGCGGCGCCCACGGCACCGCCGATGCCGGCGGTGACCGCGGTGGCGGTGGTGCTTCCCGGACGCGAGACGACGCAGGCCGCCTCCACCGGGCTGTTGAGGTGCTTGCTGAGCTTCTCGGCGTACTTGGCCTTGCCGGCCATGGCGGACTCCCTTCGGGGTTCGTCGGTGTGCCGGTCAAGCTACGCGCGGGGCGGGGCCGCCACACCCGGGTGCGCACCCGGGACTTTCGTAGGCTCTGGCGATGCTTGCTGCCACGATCAAGGACGGCGCGGTCGCCGTCGCCGAGCACCCCGACCCGGTCCCGGGCCACGGTGAGGTGCTCGTCCGCGTCAAGGCCGCCGGCCTCAACGGCGCGGACCTGTTGCAGCGCAAGGGTGCCTATCCGGCCCCGCCCGGCTCACCGGCCGACATCCCCGGGCTGGAGCTGGCGGGGGTGGTCGCGGCCAACGGCCCGGGCGCGACGCGCTTCGACGAGGGCGACGAGGTCATGGCGATCGTCGGCGGTGGCGGCCAGGGCGAGCTGTGCGTCGTCCACGAGCGGCAGCTCATGCCGGTGCCCGCCGGTGTCGACCTCACCGCCGCCGGTGGCCTGCCCGAGGTCTTCACCACGGCACACGACGCGATCTTCACCCAGTGCGGTCTGAAGCCCGGCGAGCGCCTGCTGGTGCACGGTGCGGCCGGTGGCGTGGGCACCGCGGCCGTGCAGCTCGGCGTCAACGCCGGCGCGCACGTCACCGCGACCGTCCGCAACGACCAGCTGCGCGGCGCGGTCGCCGAGCTCGGGGCCGACAGCGTCATCGACCCGGCGGACTTCGCCGACCGCGGTCCCTACGACGTCGTCCTGGAGCTGATCGGCGCGCCGAACATGCCCGGCAACCTGGCGGCGCTGAACACCGGCGGGCGCATCGTCGTGATCGGCGTCGGCGCCGGGTTCAAGGCGGAGGTCAACCTGCTGGCGCTGATGGGCAAGCGCGCGCGGATCTGCGCGTCGACGCTGCGCGCGCGCCCGCTGGAGGAGAAGGCCGCCACCGCCCGTGCGATGGAGGCGCAGGTCCTGCCCGGCTTCGCCTCCGGCGCGCTGCACGTGCCGGTGGCCGAGACGTTCGCGCTCGACCGGGTGCACGACGCCTACGAGCGCTTCGCCGCGGGCGGCAAGCTCGGCAAGATCATCGTGACGATGTGAGGACCGGCGGGCGGGTCATCCGCCAGAGCGTCGCGCCGCGCACGATGTTCTCGCGCTGCTCGTCGATGCCGAAGCCGAAGCCGGCGTAGTACGGCACGTTCGCGGGCGTGAACGTCTCCAGGTAGACGGGCTGCTCGCGCTCGTCCGCCTCGGCGCAGATGTCGTCGAGCAGGGCGCGGCCGGCGCCCTGGCGCTGCGCGTCGGGGTGCGCGGCCAGCAGCCACAGGTAGAGGTGGGGCAGCTCGGGGTGTGAGCCCTTCATCGCCTCCTCGACCTTCAGCGCGCGGCGGATCACCGCGGGACCGGCGAGCAGCATCGGCGCGTCGGCGACGACGACTCCCCGCAGCGGCGGCGGGAAGCTCGCGGAGTCGAAGACGACGGCGACGGCCTGCACCACGCCGTCGCGCACGGCCGCGCGCGTCGGGCAGCCCCAGCGGTCGGCGCACCACAGCGCCGCGGCGAACCAGCGGCGCTGGACCAGGCGCCGGTGGCGGCGGCCGTCAGGCCCCATGGCCAGCCAGATCGGGTCGTCGGTGAACGCCTCGGTGAGCACCTCGCGGGCCCGCCGGTGCTCCGAGCGCGCCAGCGGCCGGACCTCCATCACTCGGCGTCGTCGCGCGCGGCCAGCGCGGCGATGTCGGCGTTGCAGGCGAGGTAGGCGGTGATGATCAGGGCGATCGACGGCAGCGACAGGACGACGCCGAGCACGGCCGCCTCGACCATGAGGATCGCGGTGTACGGGCGCCGGAAGCCGTGGCGTCCTCCCCAGGCCGCGAGCGCTCCGAGCACCCCCGCCTGCAACGCCGGCAGCACCGCCGCCTGCCCGCCGCCCCACGCCGGGATCTCCAGCGTGAGCGGGTCGCCCGCCCGCGCGACGTCGTCGAGGATCGCGGTCGAGCCGATGACCCCGGCGACGTCCAGGCCGGCCAGCAGCAGCGGGACGCCGACCGCCAGCGTCCCCGTCCCGAAGACCCGGGCGAACAGCAGCCCGCCCGCGCACCAGGCCAGCGCCTCGACGACGCTCGCGCCCGCGCGCGCGTTGGAGACGTCGAACGCCATGGCCAGCACGCCGGTGCCGAACAGCAGCAGCGTGGCGGCCGGCCACGCCTCGGCGAACGGCGCGACCGCCAGCACCGCGGCGCAGATCAGCGCGGTGCCGATCGCGGCGTCCAGCCGGAGGCCGTCGACCCCGGACGCGGGCAGCGAGGGGGCCAGCAGGAAGTAGGCAACCGCGATCGCCGGGATGACGACCGCGAGGGCGCCAGGCCTCAATATGGAGGGAGATCGGCGTACCACTCACCGAGCATCCTGAACGCCGACCAGAACTCGCGCTTCGCCACCTCTTCGTCGAGCGAGTCGTCGATGTTCGGGACGAACATCGCATCGATCGACGGCGTCAGCTTCTGGACGGCTCCCGGGACGGGCGAGATCGGGCGCGCCAGCGGCACGTCGAGGTCGTTGAGGACCTCCAGCGCCTCGTGCCCCATGACCACCACGATGCGCGGCGCGACGATCGCCAGCTCCTCCACCACGCGCGCCTGGCAGGCCGGGTCCGACTGGGACGTGTCGCTCACCGGGCACTTGACGCAGAGCGTGCCGTAGACGGCAAGCGGGTCGATCTGCAGGCGCTTGAGCGCCTTCATCATCGCCGTGCCCGAGCGACCGTAGTAGGCGACGCCCTCCTCGATCTCCGAGACGGTCGGCGCGTACTTGAGCATGAACACGTCGGCCTGCGGGTGGCCGGAGCCCAGGACGGGCATCAGCCCACCGCGCGGGCAGTGCTCGCAGCCCTGCAGCTCGCGGGTGAGGTGGTTCAGCTCACGGATCGCCCGCTCGAGGTACTTCTCGCGGATCTCATCGTCGGTCTGGGGCATCGGCGAATCGGGATTTCGACCCCGAACTGTCTCCCCCTCGTCCTGCATCGTGCCTTGCGTCAAGGCTATCGGGACATAACTGCGCCCCGGCGCTACTTGCGCGGCGTCGCGCGCTTGACGCGCCGGTCGCGGCGGGCCTTGCGGGCGCCGGCCGGCGTGGCCTTGGTCTCCAGGAACTTGAGGGCCTGGACGTAGAGCAGGGAGGACGGCTTGGTCTGGATCTCGGCCATGCGCAGCGCCTCGACGAACTCCTCGGGCCCGTCGAAGTCCGGCATGCGGATGCGGACGCTGCCGAGGCCCTGGGCGACGTGGGAGTCGCTGCCCGCCCCGGCGATGATCCGGTACTTGGCGGCGAACCGCTCGGCCTCCTCGTTGAAGGAGCCGATCGCCACGCGCGGGTTGTAGATCTCGATCGCGTCGACGTCCTCGAGGATGTTCAGCAGGTGCTCGTAGTCGGGGACGGCGTGCATCCGGTCGAACGGGTGGGGCACGTAGACGACGCCGCCCTGGCGCTTGATCTCGGCGACGGTCTCGTCGAGGGTCAGACCGCGCGGGATCTGCTCCTTCAGGAACAGCCCGATGACCTCGCCCTGCGAGGCGGTCTTGACCTCCTCGCCGATGATGATCTTGACCCCGTACTCCGCCGCCTTCTCCGCGGCCTCGAAGGCACCGGTGATGACGTTGTGGTCGGTCACGGCGATCGCGCCGAGGCCCTGGTCCCGCGCGGTGGCCAGCAGCACCTCGACCGGCGTCGCGCAGTCGTGGGAGTGGTCGGTGTGCATGTGCAGGTCGACGTCGATGAGGCGGCGCGAGGCCAGCTTCTTCTGCAGCGCGACGTTGCCGACCGGGTCGTGGCGCCGGGCAGCCAGCTCCGCGTAGACCTCCTCGGTCTCGTCGGCCAGGCGCTCCCAGGACAGCTGCTGCCGCGTCGCCGCGGCCGCGTCGCGCAACCGCGCGCGCAGCGCGGCGTCGGCGATCAGGCGCTCCAGCTGCGCCGCGCACGTCTCCACGTCGCGGGGTGCGAACAGCAGGCCGTGCTCGCCCTCCCCCGTGACCTCCTCGTAGACCGCCAGGGACGACGCCAGCGGCACCGCCCCCGCCGCGATGCCCCGCAGCGCGAGGTCCGGCGCGGGCAGCGCGCCGTCGGAGGCCAGTACCAGGACGTCGGCGTCGGCCAGGACCTCGGCCTCGCTCTCCGGCCCGAAGAAGTGCACGCGGTTGCGCAGCTCGTGGCGCAGCGGCGCCATGCCCGCCTGGGCGCGCGGGGTGACGACCAGCGCCTCCCAGTCGTTGTTGGGCTCCAGCCGGCGCAGCGCGCGCAGGAAGACGCGCAGGGCGCCGCGGTCCTCGTGGTCGACGAACGCGACCCGCACCGGGGCGCCGTCGCGGGCGATGTCGGGCACCACGTCGGCGCCGGGACGCACGACCCGGTACTCCGCGGGGAAGAAGCGGTTCAGCAGGTCCGCCGTGGCGCCGAAGCTCGCCAGCCGGGCGTCGAGTCGGCCGAAGACGAGATCGACGATCTTGCGGGCCACCTGGGTGGAGACGACGCGTTCGACCGGGGCGTGGAAGGTCCCCACGTTCAGCGCGCGCGAGTGACGCAGGGCGACGCTCGCGACCGACGGCGCGTAGGGCTCGTGGACGTGGACGATGTCCAGGGGCCCGTCGGTCATCAGCGCCTCGACCATGCGGGCCACGTCGACGGGCAGCGCGGCCCGCGGGCGCGAGGCCCCCGAGGAGGTCAGCGCCTCGCCGACGGCCAGGATGCGCGGGCCCTCCGACGGCGGCGCGGCGTAGTCGCCGGCACGCACCGCCGCACGGCCCGCCCGCACCGCCTGGGAGTCCCCGGACGGCGCGACGATCAGCACCTGATGTCCGCGGGCGGACAGCCGTTCGGCGGTCGCGGCGATCTGCGCGTTGACCTGATGCCCGGAATCCCACGCGTAGGGCGTGACATGGGCGATGGCAAAGCGCTCGTCGGGCACGACGAAAATCCTATGCATCCGGCGTAAGTCGACCGAAAGTGGCCCGTTGGACGGGCATGACGCGTACGCTTCTCGACGACATGCGGGGAACGCTGGGCCAGCGGCTGGCGTGGAGGGATGAGTCGCGATTCGTCGGACGCGAGCAGGAGCTCGCGCTGTTCGACGACGTCCTGGCCCCGGATCCGTCGGCCTCCGTGGTCTTCGTCCACGGCCCCGGCGGGGTCGGCAAGTCCACGCTGCTGCGCGAGATCGCCCGCCGGGGCGAGCGCCGCGGCTTCACCCCGTGCGTCATCGAGGGTCGCGACCTGGCCCCCGTCCCCGGCCAGCTCGAGGAGGCCCTCGACGGCGTCCACGACCACGAGCGGCCGCTGCTGCTCTTCGACACCTACGAGCGCATGTCCGCGGCCGGCGGCTGGCTGCGCCAGTCGCTGCTGCCCGGCCTGCCCGCCGGTGCCGTCGTCGTCCTGGCCGGCCGCGGTGCGCCGGAGCCGGGCTGGAGCGAGGACGGCTGGGAGCGCTTGACCCTCAAGCTGGAGCTCAAGCCGCTGACCGACTCCGACGCCGAGCTGCTCTGCGCGCGCCACGGCGTCGACGACCCGTCGCTGGTCGGCCGCATCGTCCGCTGGGCGCAGGGCTCGCCGCTGGCGCTGGCCCTGGGCGCCGACGCCGCCTCGCTGCGCGGCGCCGACCTCGACCTCGGCGAGCTCGACGAGGACCCCGACCTGGCCCGCACGCTGCTGCAGCGCCTCGCGCGCGCCGAGCTGGACGGCGCGGACCTCGACGTCCTCACCGTCGCGGCGATCGCCCGGGTCACCAACGCGTCGATGCTGCGCGACGCGCTGCCGGACATCGATGCCGACGAGGGCTTCGCCTTCCTGCGCGGCCTCAGCTTCACCGAGACGCGCGGTGGTGGCGTGGCCCTGCACGACCGCGTCCGCCGCGCGCTGCGGGCCGACCTGCGCGACCGCTCCGGCGAGCGCGAGCGGGAGCTGCGCCGCCGCGTCGCCGACCACCTCCACCGCCGCGCCATCGCGGGCGAGCCGGGCCTGTGCGTCGACCTCGCCGCCCTGAGCGAGAACAGCGCGCTGCGCTGGGCCTTCGGCGCCGAGGGCTCGGTCACCCACCGCATCGACGACCTCCGCGAGGGCGACCTTCCGCGCCTGCGCGAGCTGATGGTCCGCCGCTTCGGGGGCGAGACGGTCTACTGGGAGAAGATGATGCCGCTGCTGGAGGCGGCCGTCGAGCGGATCGTCGTGGCCCGCGACCGCGACGACCGCCTGGAGGGCATCGCGATCGCGGTGACGCCCGGCAACGCCCCGGGTGCCGCCGAGGACGACCTCGTCCTCGGCCCCTGGATCGACCACGCCCGCAAGCAGTATCCCGACGGCAACGTGCTGATCTGGCGCGACGCCCTGGACTTCACCGCGGGCCTCAAGGGCGACATCGGCTCGCCGATCCTCGCGATGCTGAACACCGCCTCGACGCTGCGCAGCGGGCTGACCAACCCGCGCTACAACTACCTGCCCATCGACCCCGACAACCCCGTCGCGGTGTCCTTCGCGCAGGCCGTCGGCGCCGTCCACATCCCGCAGCTGGACATCCGCTACGGCCCGCGGCGCGTCCAGTGCCACCTGCTCGACCACGGCGAGGGCGGCGTGCTGGGCAACCAGCGCGACCAGATCTACCGTGAGCTGGGCCTCACCCCGACCCGCATCGGCGCGACGCCGCCCCCGCCGCGCCCGGTCGACGTGGAGGACGTCCGCGACGCGCTGCGCAACCTGCACCAGCCGCTGGCCCTGGCCGCGTCGCCGCTGGCCTCCGGCTCCACGCCCGACGAGCGGGCCGAGTCGGTCCGCGCGCTGCTCGGCCGCGCGGTCGAGGGCGCGTTCGGGGAGTCCTACGACGAGGACCTGCAGCGCCGCATCGTCGAGCGCGGCTACTTCGACCCGCAGGGCGGCCACGAGCGCGCCGCGATGGAGCTCAACGTCTCCCGCGCCACGTACTTCCGCCGCCTGCGCCGGGCCTCCGAGCGCGTCGCGGACTGGGTCATCGCGCGCGGCGCCGACGCCTAGCGGCGGCGCGGGTCGGTCAGGCCGGCAGGTCGGCGCGCAGCAGCTGGTTGCGCACGTGCCAGATCCGCTGGAACGTCGTGATCACGCCCATGACGGCCAGCACGTAGACCGACCACTCGAGCACGTCCAGGCCGTCCAGCACCGTGGCGAACAGCAGGCCGATCGAGAGGATGACGACGCGGACCGCGCGCGACCCGATGCCGACCTTGCACTCCACGCCGAGCGCCTCGGCGCGGGCACGCGTGTAGCTGACCATCAGGCTGAAGAGGACGGCCGCGACGCAGGCTGCGGTCGCGCCGCTCTCGCCGGCCTCGGTGAACTGGTAGCCCACCGCGATGAGGACGATGCCCTCCTCCATCCGGTCCAGCGTGGAGTCGAGGAACGCGCCGAACG
>CAYUDT010000113.1:0-15624 GCA_964443695.1 uncultured Conexibacter sp.
CGTACATGCACTCGAAGTAGAAGCGGAAGATGATCTCGCCGATGCGGTCGCGCTCCTCGTCGGACGCGTTCTCGCGCACGTCCTCGAAGCCGCGGCCCGGGACGAACTCCGTGACGATGACGCGCTCGCGGCAGAGGTCGGTGATGACCTCGGGGATGACGATGAACGGGTGGCCACGGAAGACGCGGGCCAGCCGGCGCTGATTGGACGCCTCCAGCTCGTAGTCGAGCTCCTCGATGACGCGCTCGGAGATCTCCTGCGCCAGCGCCTTGGTGTCCAGGCCCGGCGCGATGCGCTTGACCAGGCGCATGATCAGCCCGAGGTTCTGCATGTCCGCCCGGACCGCCGCGTTGACGCCGGGGTACTGCACCTTCACCGCGACCTCGCGGCCGTCGTGCAGCCGGGCGCGGTAGACCTGGCCGATCGACGCGGCCGCGATCGGCGTCTCGTCGAACTCGCTGAACTCCTCGTTGAGCTTCTCCCCGAGGTCGGCCTCGATGACCTTCCTCATGTCCTTGAAGGACACCTTCGGCGCGGCGTCGCGCAGGGCGGCGAGCTTCTTCTGGAACTCCTCGCTGTACTCCTCGGGGACCAGGCCGACGTCGAGGAAGCTCAGCACCTGGCCGAGCTTCATCGCCGCGCCCTTCATGGTCCCCAGGGCGGTGACGATCTGCTCGGCCGTCTCCACCTGCCGTCGCTCGGCGGCCTTGCGGGCCGCATCGTCGGAGCGGACGGTGTTCGCCGCCCGGGTCCCCATCGTCTTCACGGACGTCGACGCGGCCAGCCGTCCGACCTTGGCCGCGCGCGCCACCCGTGAGGTGGGGACCTTCTTGGCGTCGTCGCTCACACGTGGAGGCTACTCCGGCAGCGGCAGCGCGCGCCCCCGCCAGGTGCCCCGCGCCTCGAGCAGGCGGTGACGGACGAAGTGCGTCTCGACGCTCCAGTCGTCCTGGCGCACGCCCGTGATGCCGCGGCGGTGCTCATCGCCGCCGTAGGCGAACCGCGTCGCGTCCTTGCCGCTGCGCCACAGCGACAGCGTCCCGGCACCGAAGGCGTGGTCGGACCAGCCCTGGTGCCAGAGCATCCCGTCGGAGGCGTTGAGGTGGCGGACGATCGCCGGGTTGGTGCGCCAGAAGGGCACCACACCGCGCGGTCTGAGGCGGCCGAGCGTCTGGACGACCACCGGCCCGTCCACGCGCCCGTTGCCGGAGGCCGCGATGGGGTCGCCCCCCAGCCAGCTGCCGTGGGACTTCACCGGTTCCAGGGCGAGCGTCAGGTGCTCACGAGCCCCTGCCCAGCGGGCGGCCAGGGGTGCGGACCGGTCGAACGCCGCGCGCGCGGCGGCGTCCTCCCAGACGGCGAAGCAGCCGATCTCGGTGTAGCGCGCCATCGGCGCCGGGACGGTCGTGAGGTCGGCGATGAGCAGGGCACGGGCGAAGCGCGCCGGCGGGAGGTGGCGCCAGAGGACGCCGAGCTCGCGCTGCGCGCGGCCCAGGCCGAAGCGCAGGAGGTCGATGGTCACATGCACGGGACCGCCATCATCCCCTACGCGGGCGGCCCGCGACGAGGCTACCCGCGGACGACCTTCGAGCCGGGGACGATGTCGTCCTTGCCGTCGGGCCAGCGGACCCACGCCTTGTGGCCGCCGTCGTAGTCGTCGCCGAAGTGGATCAGCGTCGCGGGCTCGCCGAGCGCGGTGCAGGGCTCGTCGCCCTCCGGGTCCAGGCCGCGCCAGACGCGGACGAAGGAGTTGCCCTCGAACTCCTCGGCCACCGTCGACGGGTCGGTGTGGCCGGGGCGCAGGACGGTCTCGCCGGGCAGCGTGAGGATCACGTCCATGATCGAGTGCTTGATGTCCTCGAAGCTCGTGGAGCCGGGCGCGCGGACGCCGCCGACGGAGTTCTTGAACAGCGTGTCCCCGGTGAAGAGGTCGGTGCCGTCGACGAGCAGGCTGAGCATGCCGCTGGTGTGCCCGGGCGTGTGGATGGCCTGGACGGTGTGGCCGCCGACCTCGATCGTCTCGCCGGCGTTCAGGCGGCCGGTGACGTAGGGCTTGAACTGGTCGTCGAGGAGGTCGAACTCGCGCTGGTCGATCAGCACCTCGACCTCGGGGAAGCGCTCCTTGATGTCCGGCAGCTCGGAGACGTGGTCCCAGTGATGGTGGGTCAGCAGGACGGTCGTGATCGGCGTGCCGGTGGCGTACAGCGGCTCCATCGGGCCGCCCGCGTCGATCAGCACGCCCCCGTCGAGGAGGTAGGTGTTGGAGAGGAACTGCGGATGCATCGAGCGCTCGAGGTCCATGCTCCGAGCGTACCTGTGAGGTCGCGCGTGCGTGCGCGACCCCGGCCGGCACGGAGTCGTGAGACGTCACTGTCTCATGACTTTGCTAGTGTTGAGACAGCCATGTCTCACGAAGCCGCCGACGAAGCCCTCCCCACCTCGCGCCTGCGCACCGTCTTCGCCGCCCTCATGCTGGGCATGTTCCTGGCCGCGCTGGACCAGACGATCGTGTCGACGGCGCTGCCGACGATCGTCGGTGACCTCGGTGGCCTGCAGCACCTCAGCTGGGTCGTGACGTCCTACCTCGTCGCCTCGACCGCCTCCACCCCGCTCTACGGCAAGCTCGGCGACCTCTACGGCCGCAAGCCGCTGTTCCTCACCGCGATCGTGATCTTCCTCGTCGGCAGCGCCCTGTCCGGCGCGTCGACCTCGATGACCCAGCTCATCCTGTTCCGCGGCATCCAGGGCATCGGCGCCGGCGGCCTGCTGGTCGGCGCGCAGTCGATCATCGCCGACGTCGTCCCGCCCCGGGACCGCGGCAAGTACACCGGCCTCATCGGCAGCGTCTGGGCGATCGCGTCCGTCGCGGGCCCGCTGCTCGGCGGCTTCTTCGTGGACTCGCTCAGCTGGCGCTGGGTCTTCTACATCAACCTGCCTGTCGGCGCCCTGGCGCTGCTGATCATCGTCACCCGCCTGGAGCTGCCCAGGCGCCGCACCGAGCACCGCATCGACTGGCTGGGCTCCGCGCTCATCGTCGGCGCCGTCGTCTCGCTGATCCTGCTCACCACCTGGGGCGGCACGGAGTACGACTGGACCTCCCCGACGATCATCGGCCTGGGCATCGCGACCGTCGTCCTGGCCTCCCTGTTCGCCTGGCAGGAGCGCCGCGCCGAGGAGCCCCTGATGCCGCCGTCGATGTTCCGGACGCGGACCTTCAAGGTCTCCACCACCCTCGGCTTCTTCGCCGGCATCGGCATGTTCGGCGCGCTGACCTTCCTGCCGCTGTACCTGCAGGTCGTCCGCGGCGCGTCGCCGACCGGGTCGGGCCTGCTGACGATCCCGCTGATGGCCGGCCTGTTGACCACGACGATCATCGTCGGGCGGATGATCTCCGCGCGCGGCAGGTACCGGATCTTCCCCATCGTCGGCACGGTCATCCTGACCGCGGGCATGACCTCGCTGCTGGCGCTGGGCGTCGACACGCCGTTCGCGCTCACCGCGCTGATGATGGTCGTGATCGGCGTCGGCATCGGCTCGTTCATGCAGGTGCTGCTGATCGCCATCCAGAACGACGCGGACCCGGCCAACATCGGCTCGGCCACCTCGGCGGCCACGTTCTTCCGCCAGATCGGCGGCTCCGTCGGCGTCGCGGTCTTCGGCGCGATCTTCTCCTCACGCCTGACCAGCGGGCTGGCGGACATGTCACCGGAGACCGTCGCCCAGCTCGGCGTCAAGCCGGGCTCGGTGCAGGTGTCCCCGGAGGCGGTGCAGGCGTTGCCCGCCGGCCCCCGGGCCGACTTCCTGGACATCTTCGTCCACGCCCTGCACGGCGCGTTCCTGTGGGGCGCCGTGTTCAGCGCGGTCGCGATCTTCGTCGCGTGGCTGTTGCCCGAGAAGCCGCTGCGCTCCGACGACGGCCCGTCGGCGACGGCCGACGGCGACAGGGAGGCCGAGCTCGGCCTCACCGAGGCCCTGGCATGACCGAGGCTGTCGACGGCCGCCGCGCCATCGCCGAGCGCAACGCCGCGGCGATCCTCGAGGCTGCGATGGACGTCCTCAACGCCGACCCCGACGCGGGGCTGGCGGAGGTCGCCGCCGCCGCGGGTGTCGGCCGGGCGACGCTGTACCGCCACTACCCCAACCGCGATGCGCTGATCGACGCGTTGCGCGCGCACGCGCGCGAGCGGGTGGTCGAGGTCGTCCGCGCCGTCGACCTCGACACGGGTGACCCGGTCCCGGCGCTGGAGCGCTTCGTCACCGCCCTGTGGCAGCTGCGCGACCGCTACAGCCTGCTCAAGCCGCACGACTCCGCCGACGCCGAGCAGCTCATCGACGAGATCTGGCTGCCGGTGCGCGGCGCGATCATCCGCGCCCAGGCCGACGGGGCGATCGACCCCACGCTGAAGCCGTCGTGGGTCGTCGCCGTCCTGCGCAACATGCTGCGCGCCGCGATCCTCGAGGTCGAGGCCGGACGGGTCAGGCGCGCGGACGCCCCGGACCTGGCGCTGCGGACGTTCCTGCGGGCGGTCGGCCCCTGACCCCGTGTGCACTGGTTGGGCTCCCTGCCCAACCAGTGCACACGGGGTGAGTAGGCTCGGAGGCATGCCCAGCCAGCTGATCCACACCTGCTACCGCATCGGCGACATCGACCGCAGCGTCGAGTTCTACAAGGCGCTCGGCTTCGAGGAGCTCGGGCGGCTGCCGATCCGCGACGAGGCGATCAACGTCTTCATGGGTCTCCCGGACGACGGCGCGCGCCTGGAGCTGACCTACAACTTCGGCGTCGACTCCTACGAGCTGGGCACCGGCTACAACCACATCGCGGTGACCGTCGACGACATGGACGGCACGCTGGCCCGGCTGGCCGAGGTGGGCATCACGCCGGAGAAGCCGCCCTACACCGTGCGCGAGGGCGGCTCGCGCCTGTGCTTCGTGCGCGATCCCGACCAGTACCGCATCGAGCTCATCGAGTCGGACCCCTCCATCGACTGAGCCGACCCGTAGGGTGCAGGGTCCGTGACGCGCGCAGCGGTCATCGACCTCGGCTCCAACTCCTTCCGCCTCGTCGTCTTCGAGGCGCAGGACGGCGCCTGGCGCCGGACCGACGAGATCTACGAGCCCGTCCGCATCGGCGAGGGCCTGGCCGCGACCGGCGAGCTGGGCGCCGATCCGATCCAGCGCGCGCTGGCGACCATCGACGTCTTCAGCCACTTCGCCCGGGCCAGCGGGCTCGGCGACGACGAGGTCGACGCGGTGGCGACGTCGGCCATCCGCGACGCGACGAACGCGGAGGCGTTCCTGAAGCCTGCCCGCAAGCGGTCGGGCCTGCCCGTGCGCGTGCTGTCGCGCGAGGCCGAGGCCTACTACGGCTACCTCGCCGCGGTGAACTCGACGACGCTGGCCGACGGCTGCGTCCTGGACCTCGGCGGCGGCTCCATGCAGCTCGTCCGGGTCGCCTCGCGGCTGGACGCCGACGCGCAGTCCTGGCGGCTCGGCGCCGTCCGCGTCACCGAGCGTTTCCTGGCGGGCCCGGACAAGCCGACCAAGGGCCAGCTGGAGAAGGTCCGCGCGCACGTCACCGAGAAGCTCGAGCGCGCGCCCTGGCTGCCCAAGTGCGGGCACCGCATCGTCGGCATCGGCGGCACGGCGCGCAACCTCGCGGTCGCCGCCCAGCGTGCGGCCGGGCTGCCGTCCATCGGCGTGCAGGGCTTCGTCATCTCCCGGGCCGAGCTCGACGAGCTGGTCGACCGGCTGGCGTCGCTGCCGGTCGCCGAGCGCCGCACGGTGCCAGGCATCAAGCCCGCCCGCGCCGACCTCATCCTCGCGGGCGCGGTGGTGATCCAGACGGTGCTGGAGGTCGGCGGCTTCGCGGGCATCGAGACCACCGAGGCCGGCCTGCGCGAGGGCGTCTTCTTCGAGCGCCTGCTGCGCCACAACGGGCACCCGCTGTTCGAGGACGTCCGCCGCTCCTCGGTCCTGAACCTGGCCGCGCAGTACGGCGTGGAGCCCAAGCACACCGCACACGTCGCGCGGCTGGCGCTGGCGCTGTTCGACGACCTGGCCGCGGCGGGCCTGCACCCCGGCGACAAGGTCGAGCGCGAGCTGCTGTGGGCGGCGTCGACGCTGCACGACGTCGGGATGACGATCGACTACGACGACCACCACAAGCACTCCGAGTACCTCATCCTCAACGGTGGCCTGCCGGGGTTCTCCCCCACCGAGGTCGCGACGATCGCGCGCGCCACGCGCTTCCACCGCAAGGGCACGCCGGACCCCGGCCCGCTGGCGGCGCTGTTCGGCGAGGCCGACATCGCCCGCCTCGACCGCCTGGCCGTCCTGCTGCGGCTCGCCGAGGACCTCGAGCGCTCCCGCGACCAGGTCGTCCGCGAGATCGCCGTCGACGTCAACGGCAAGACCGCCCGCCTGGAGCTGAAGGCCGACGACGAGGCGATCGCGGTGCCGCGCTGGGCGGCCGCCCGCGAGGTCGACCTGTTCCAGCGCGCCTTCGGCCGGCGCCTGGAAGTGATCTAGGCCGAGGCCGGCGAGCGCGGCGGCGCGGGAGCGGCTCGCTCGGCCGCGGCGTCCAGCGCGCGGCCGACGCTGTTCCAGTCCCGGAACGTGCCCCGCTGCAGCGCGCGGACCACGGTGACGAAATAGATCGCGGCGGGCACCGCGACGATGTCGACCACGAAGCCGTGGACGTCGAACCCGTAGCGCGAGGTCAGCGTGTACAGCGCGTAGATCGCGTGCATGGTCGCGCAGGTCCAGAAGATCACCCCGAGCGAGACGCCCGACACCGACCAGCCACCGAGCGGGCGGCGGTTGGCCACCTGCGTCCTCGACACGTACCAGGCGACCATCGCGTAGAGGACGACGAGCAGCAGGTTGGGGATGAGCGACGGCAGGCGGTCCCAGTGCGGGGGGCCGGCCGACAGCGCCGCGGCGATGAGCGCGGTCCAGTAGATGCCGAACAGCGTCGGCAGCGCCCAGATCCACAACGGGTCGCCGGCGATGTGGCGGTCGCCCCGGCCGCCCAGGAACGCCTCGACGCGCAGGCGGAACCAGATGACGCCGGCGGGCGCACCGACCGCCACGGCGATGAGGTCCAACGTCCCGGCCTGGCGTCCCTCGAACAGGATGTGGACGCCGTGGACCATGTGGTGCGGGCCACAGGTGAACGCCATCGCGATCCAGGCCGCGCCGAAGTGGGAGAAGCCCATCTTCGACCAGTTGCGCCGCATCTCGACGAACGTGATCGTCCCGTACTGCAGGTAGACGGCGCCGAGGATGACGTTGAGGACTCCCGCGGCGATGCTCATGGGACCTGGGGGCCCTCCTGCGGCCGCACGGCCGGTCGGTGATCGACGAAAGGCATGTCAGCGGCCTCCGGCACCCATCAGCGGATCCTCGCCGGGATGCCGATCTGGCGCATGAACTCGCGGATGACGAACGGATCGCCGACGCCGGGCAGGCCGTGGGGCAGGAAGCCGTCGAGCTGCAGCTCCGCGGCAGGGGCAGCGGCACCGAAGTAGTGGCCCTGGGCCAGCCCGCAGCCCAGGTCGCGCAGCTCGCGCAGCTGCAGGTCGGTCTCCACGCCCTCCGCGATGACGGTCAGGCCGATGGTGTGGGCCAGCGCGACGATCGCCGCGACGATCGCGCGGTCCTCGTCGTTGTCGCCCAGCCCGGCGATGAACATCCGGTCGACCTTCACGACGTCGACCGGCAGCGACTTGATGTGCTCCAGCGAGGAGTAGCCGCGCCCGAAGTCGTCCAGCACGATCCGCACGCCGAGCCGCTTCAGCTGAGCCAACGCCCGGGCGGCCTGGGTGGTGTCGCGCAGCAGCGCGGTCTCGGTGACCTCCAGCGCCAGGGAGACGGCGTCCACCCCGGTCTGGTCGAGGATCCGGCCGACCCGCGCGGCGTAGTGCGGATCCGACAGCTCGCGGGCGGAGACGTTCACCGAGATGGACAGCTCCTGGCCGTTGCGCCGCCACTCGCGCTGCTGTCGGCAGGCCTGCTCCAGCACCCACGCGCCGATCGCGGCGATGTCGCCGTCCTCCTCGGCGATGCCCAGGAAGAGGTCCGGCTCGACCAGCCCGCGGGTCGGGTGCTGCCAGCGCACCAGCGCCTCGCAGCCGACGATGGAGTCGTCGCCCAGGGAGACGAGCGGTTGCACGAACAGCCGCAGCTCATCCCGCGCGACGGCGCCGCGGAGGTCGGCGGCCAGCTCCAGGCGGTCGCTGACCTCGCTGCGCAGGCTGTCGTCGAACCAGACCGCACGGTTGCGGCCGGCGGACTTCGCGCGGTACATGGCGACGTCGGCCTCGCGCAGGACGTCGTTGGCGCTGCCCCCGTGCGCGAGCACCACGCCGATCGACGCGCCGAGCGTGACGGTGCCCTCCCCGGCGGGGATCGGGTCGCGCAGCGCGTGGCGCACGCGGTCGACCAGGACCTCCACGACGCCGAGGTCGGCGACGTCCTCGGCCAGGAGGACGAACTCGTCGCCGCCCAGGCGGGCCAGGCTGTCGCTGCGCCGGAGCGCGGCGTCCAGGCGGCGGGCGACGGCCGCGAGGACCGAGTCACCGATCGCGTGGCCGAGCGAGTCGTTGACGGCCTTGAAGCCGTCGAGGTCCAGGAAGATGACGGCGACCGGTTGGCCGCCGCGGTCGGCACGGGCCAGCGCGTGGGCCAGGCGGTCGAACAGCGCGGTGCGGTTGAGGACGCCGGTCAGCGGGTCGCGCAGGACGTCGCGCTCGAGCTGCCGCTTGCGCGTCACGTCCTCCGCGACGGCGTACCAGGCGCCGTCGGTGAAGTGCGCGCGCCAGCGCAACGTCCGCCAGGTGTTGGCCTTGGTGCGGTAGCGGTTCTCGAAGTCCGCGATGCCCGCGCTCCGGTGCTCGACGTCCATGATCTGCTGCGTCGCCTCGACGTCGTCGGGGTGGACGAGGTCCAGGACGCTGCGACCGGTCAGCTGCGCGACCGGCCAGCCCAGCGTGTCCTCCCACGCGCGGTTGACGTGGAGCAGCACGCCCTCCGGGCTGGCGACGCACAGCAGCTCCGTCGTGAGCGCGCACAGACGGGCGAGGTCGGCCGAGTGGCTGGGGTCGGGGGTGCTGGACAACGGGAGGGGAGCTCCTGCGAGAGGACCGGCAAGGGTTCGCATCGGCTGTTGCCGGGGGCCCAGACATCGAACATCCGTCCTGCGGGTGTTTCGCCGACGGCGCCTGGCGCGCCGGCAGGGTCAGAACCGCGGCTCGTCGTCGCGCTGCGGGCCGACCGGGATGACCAGCGGCTCGGCGGGGGCCGAGATGACCTCGGTCACCTCGATGTCCAGCTCCGGCGGCTCCATGCCGTCGCACACCAGGCGGAAGGCGCCGGTGCCCAGCTTGGAGTCGGACTCGAGCAGGAGGCCGGCGATCGTGTCGCCCTCCTCCCACTGCATCCGCTCGATCTCGAACGGGTGCATCCGGACGGTGTGCGGCGGGAACGGACACTGCCGGTTGTGGTCGACCTTCGCCTTCGCGATGGCCTCGAAGTTCTTGGCTTCAGCGCCCATTGACTACCACCCATGGTGCCAAAAACCCTCCGGGGCAGTCCTGACGTGGACGTTCAGTCGAAGTCGAGGAGCTCCTCCAGGAAGGAGCGGCGGCGGCGCTTCTTGCGGTCGCGGTCGGACTCGTGGTGCCCGGCCGGCGGCGGTGGGGGCGCGGCGGCGCGGCGGCCGCCCATCTCGGAGTAGAAGTCCTCGTCGGCGCGGTTGCCGGCGGCCAGCTCACGCTCGCGGACGAGGATCTTGTCGAGCTCGCCCCGGTCCAGCCAGACGCCGCGGCAGGTCGGGCAGGCGTCGATGAGGACGTCGGCCCGCTCCATCTCGACCAGGCGGGTGCCGTCGTTGGGGCAGCGCATCGGCTCGCGATCCATGACCCCCAGGGTAACCGTCAGGGGCCGACCAATACGCCGGGGTTGAGCAGGCCGTGCGGGTCGATCGCGGCCTTCGCCCCGCGCAGCGCGGTGGCGAAGACGTCGGGGCGCTGGGCGTCGTACCAGGGACGGTGGTCCCGGCCGACGGCGTGGTGGTGGGTGATCGTGCCGCCCGCGGCGATGATCGCGTCCGACGCGGCGCGCTTCATCTCGTGCCACTGCGCCACCTCGTCCCCGCGCCGGGCGGGCGCGATGACCGTGTAGTACGGGGCGGGCCCGTCGGGGTAGACGTGCGTGAAGCGGCAGGTCACGCGGCAGGGCTCCCCGAGCGCCTCGCGGGTCGCGCCGACGACGGCAGCGTGGAACGCCGGGAAGCGGTCCCAGGTGATCGCCGTCTCGAACGTGTCGCTCAGGACGCCGCACTGCAGCAGCACGTCGCGGAGGTAGGGCATCGCCAGGAACGCGTCGCGCCAGGCGGACACGGCACCGCCGCCGCCACCGGTCGGCTCCTCCCAGGTGCCGCCGTGCGAGCGGCAGATCTCCAGGCCGCGGGCCAGCAGCGCGTCGACCTCGTGGTCGGTCGACTCGAAGCCCAGGACCAGCAGGGCGTGCGTCCCGTCCCCGGCCCCGGTCTGCTGTGCCTCCAGCGCGTCGACGAGACGGCAGTTGGCCGGGTTCAGCCCGGACTGCGACAGCTCGCGGACCGCGTCGGCGCCCGTGAGGAAGTCGCCGAAGCGGACCCCGCGTGAGGCGCGGAACCGCGGCTTGGGCTGCACGCGCACCCACGCCTCGGTGATGACGCCGAGGATGCCCTCCGAGCCGATGAGCATCCGGTCCGGGGAGACGCCCGCGCCGGAGCCCGGCAACCGCCGCGACTCCCACGCGCCCGCGGGCGTGATGGCCCGGACGGACTCGACGAGGTCGTCGACGTGCGTCCACACCGTCGCGAAGTGCCCGCCGGCCCGCGTGGCGATCCAGCCGCCGACGGTGGACAGCTCGAAGGACTGCGGGAAGAAGCGCATCGTCAGGCCCGACGCCCCGAGCTGCCGCTCGAGCTCCGGGCCGGCCAGGCCGGCCTGCACGCGGGCGGAGCGGGAGACCGCGTCGACCTCCAGCACGCGGTCCAGCCCGGAGAGGTCCAGCGAGATGACGCCGTCGAAGCGCGAGCCGACGGCGGGCTCGACGCCACCGCACACGCTCGTCCCCCCGCCGTAGGGCACCACGGCGGCGTTGTGGGCCGCGGCCCACTCCAGGACGGCGCTGACGTCCTCCTCCGAGCGCGCGAACGCGACCGCGTCGGGGACGTGGTCGAACTGCCCGCGGAAGGCCCGGACCGTGTCCAGGAACGACCGGCCGTAGGCATGGCGCAGGCGGTCGGCCTTCTCCGCCGACCACGGCGTCGCGATCCGCGGCGGCGGCACCGCGATGGCGTCGCGGGCGACGGGCTCCTCCACCTCAGGGCCCCCGAACCCGAGCGTCTGCGTGACCACCGGCCCCATCGACGCCGCGTCCGGGCGTGCGTCGGCGAACCCCCAGCCCCACCAATTCTTCTCGCGCATGTTCCGTCCCTTCTACCGCAAGAGCTACGTTCTGCTCCCGTGGATCTCCTCGTAGGACGTGACGCCGAGCTGAAGCGCCTGGACCGTGCCGTCACCGATGTGCGGGGCGGCACGCCCCGCGCGCTGGCCCTCATCGGGGACGCCGGCATCGGCAAGACCGCCCTGATGCGGGCGCTCACCGAGCGCGCCGACGGCGCCGGCCTGCTGGTCCTCTCCGGCATCGGTGCCGAACACGAGCGCGACATCCCCTTCGCGCTGGCCGTCGACGCGCTGGACGACCACGTCTCGACGATGCGCTCCACCGAACTGGACGCGATCGGCCCCGACCTGGCGGCCGTCCTGCCCTCCGCGGCGACCTCCGGCGTCGCCGTCGCGGCACCGGCCTCGGAGCGCTTCCGCTACCACCAGGCGCTGCGGCAGCTGCTGGAGGTGCTGGCCGCCGAGCAGCCGGTCGCCCTGATCCTCGACGACGTCTACTGGGCCGACGAGGCGTCCCTGGAGTTCCTGTCGCACCTGCTGCGCCGGCCGACCGACGGCCCGGTCCTCGTCGCGTTCGCGTCGCGCCCCCGGCCCCTGACGGAGCGGCTGCTGGCCGACGGCGAGGGCATCGCAGGCTTCGAGCACCTGGCGATCGGGCCGCTGGACGACAAGGCCGTCGCGAAGATGCTGGCCGGCGAGAAGGACGCCGAGACCCGCACGCGCGTGACGAAGGAGGCCGCCGGCAACCCGCTCTACGTCGAGGAGCTGGCACGCGCCGCGCGGATCGGCGACGGCGCCCTGCCCGCCGACCTGATGACCGGCGTGGAACTCGAGCTCGATGCCCTGCCCCCCGCGGCGGTCACGCTGATCCACTCCGCGGCCGTGGTCGGCGAGCCGTTCGCGCTGGACGTCGCCGCCGAGGTCGCGCAACTCGACGCGGGCGACCTGGAGGCACCGCTGAAGCGGCTGCTCGGCGCGGGGCTGATCCGGCCGGACGGTGACGCCTACGCGTTCCGCCATCCGCTGGTGCGCCGCGCCGTGTACGAGTCGGTGCCGCCCGGGTGGCGGCTGGCCGCGCATGAGCGGGCCGCGCAGGTCCTCGCCGCCCGCGGCGCGGGGACGATGGCCCAGGCCCACCACGTCGCGCAGTCCGCGCGGCCCGGTGACGAGGACGCGATCGCGCTGCTGCTCGACGCGGCTGCGCAGTCGTCCCCCACCGCGCCCAGCGCCGCCGCCCGCTGGTACGCCGCGGTCGAGCGCCTGCTGCCCGAGCGCGACACGTTGCGCCGGGCGACCGCGCTGTGGCCCATGGCCTTCGCGCTGGTCGGTGCCGGGCGGTTGCCGGAGGCGCACGTGGCCCTCAGCGAGGCGCTGACGCTGCTGCCCGACGACCCGACGCCGGAGCGGTTGTCGCTCGTCGCCACCTGCGCCGGGATGGAGCACGCGCTGGGCCTTCACGAGGCCGCGACGCACCGCCTGCTCGGCGCGCTGGAGACCGCCCCGCAGGAGGGCCGCGCCGGCCTCTGTGCGGAGATGACGGTCGCGGCGTTCTACGCGGAGGACCGCGCGGCGATGCTGGAGTGGGGCGACCGGGCCATCGCCGCCGCGGGCGACACCGACCACGCCATCGCCACCACCGCGCACGCGCTGAAGGCTCTCGCGCTGCTGTGGACGCAGGAGCCCGAGCAGGCCGAGGCCGAGCTGGTCCTCGCCGAGGAGCGCTTCGCGCGGATGTCCGACCGCGCCATCGGCGGACGCCTGGAACCGGTGCTGTTCCTCGGCATGGCGCTGCTGCTGTTCGAGCGCGTCGAAGAGGCCGACGCGGTCGCCGCGCGCGGCCTCGCCGCCGCGGGGGCGTCCCATCAGGGGCACCTGCTGACGCTGGTCGGCCTGCTGCGGCTGTGGACGGCGTTCCACCGCATGGACTTCGAGACCGCGCTGCGCGAGGCCGACGCCGGCGAGGAGCGCGCGCGCCTGCAGGGCGGCGGCTTCCCGCTGGCGTGGGCACTCGGTGCCGTGGCGTTCGCCCGCGACGGCGCCGGGCAGCGCACCCAGGCGGATGCCGCCGCGGCCGAGGCCCGGCAGATCGCCGCGGACATCGCCGAGAGCCACCTGTCCCGCGTCGTCCGCTGCAACGTCGCGATCCTCCACTCCGAGGTGGACCCGGCTGCGGGCAGCGCCGAGATCCTCGAGGTCTGCGGCTCCGACGTCGAGCGGGTCGACCCGACCTGGCAGCCCTGGGTGATGCTCGCGCTGACGCGGGCCTCGATCGCGACCGGTGACCTGGAGCGCGCGGCCGAGTGGGCGGACCGCTGCAGCGCCCGCGCCGAGGAGCTGTCGCTGCCCGCCGGGGCGGTCCGCGGCCACATCGCCCAGGCCGAGGTCCGGCTCGCGCGGGGTGACGCCGCCGGAGCCCGGGAGTTCGCGCACGATGCGGCGCTGTGGGCCGTCGACGTCCGCGCCACCCGCGACGAGGTCGAGGCGCTGCTGGTGCGCGGTCGCGCCGAGGCGGCGCTGAAGGACACCGACACCGCGGTCGCCACGCTCGAGGAGGTCGCCGCCCGGGCCGGGGCCGGGCAGGCCTTCAAGCTGCGCGACGCCGCCGCGCGTGAGCTGCGCCGGCTGGGCGCACGGGTGGCCGGTGGCGGCCGGCGCAGCGGCGCGGGCGCGGCCGGCGGGCTGACCGACCGCGAGCAGGAGATCGCCGAGCTCGTGGTGTCCGGCCACACCAACAAGCAGGTTGCCGCGGCGCTGTTCCTCTCGGAGAAGACGGTGGAGCACCACCTCTCCAACATCTACGCCAAGCTCGGCGTGCGCTCGCGCACCGCGCTGCCGGCGGCGTTGCGCGGCTGACTCAGCGGGACTCGCCGATCGCCTTCATCAGGTACGGCCCCAGCGTCCGCGCGAACGTCTGCGTCATGTGGTCGCCGTCCTTGTGGACGAGGACCCGCCCGATCACCGGGAAGCAGAAGCGGGCGCCGCAGAAGAAGTCCGTCAGGTCGACGAGCCGGACCCGGCCACCGCTCTCCCGCGCCGCGTCGATCTGCGGGTCGGGCTTGAGGACCTTGCTGCGCTGCGTCGCGCAGGCGAGGCCCGGCAGCTGGTGGCGGACCAGCGCCCGGGTGACGCACTGGCCCATGCTCAGCGTGCTGCGGGGCACGTCGCGCAGCACGAAGATCTGCTGGACGGTCGGCGGCAGCGCGGCCCACGCCGCCTTGTAGCCGTCGACCTGCGTGCGCCAGGCGTCCTTGCCCGGGGCGTTGACGACCTGCCCGTTGGCGTGGGCGGAGATGAAGACCGTGCGGGTCTCGGGGTGCTGGGCGAACCACTCGAGCACCTGCTGGTTCCAGCGGATGCACTGGCCCTTCAGCGGGTCGCGCAGGTTGGCGACCGCCTTGCTGAACGGGCAGCCCGACCGCGTCAGCGACATCCCCTGGACGTTGCGCTTCGCCGCGATCTGGTCGACCGCGGGGCGCCACATCGACGCGTGGCTGTCGCCGACGATCGCCAGCTCGCCGGTGGTGTTCGACGGTGCCTGCGGGCCGAAGGCGCAGGGGTAGAGGACGTCGATGCGGCCCGCCGCGCGGCACCCGGGGTAGCTCTCCAGCAGCGCCTGCGCCGGCATCGGGGTGACGGGCCGCAGCAGCCGCGAGTTGTGGCAGGGCCGGAGCGCGTCCCGCGCCCGCGCGCCGAAGCAGGAGTCGGTGCCCTGGGTCTGCGCGACGCCCACGAGAGGAGTCGCGACGACGAGCACGACGGCAAGGAGGAGCAGGCGGCGCAGCACGGTCACGCGGCGGCCCATGCTAGACCGGATGACCGAAGCGACGGGTCATCGGCCATCCGGGGTGGCACGCCGTGGCGGCACTGCCATGCGGGTGTCAGGCCGTGGCGGCACTGCCGAGCAGCACGGTGCACTGCGACGACAGCACGCCGCCGTTGCCGTGGACCAGCGTGACGTCCTCGCCACCGCGCACCCGGCGGACCGCCTCGTTGAGCAGGACCAACCCGTTCATGCCGGGGTGCGCGTAGGACAGGCCACCGCCGTTGGTGGACACCGGGATGCCGCTGCCGCCCGGGGCGGTCGCGCCGTCGCGGAAGAACGCCCCGCCCTCGCCCTTGGCGCAGAAGCCGAGGTCCTCGACGAACAGGATCGGGGTGATCGTGA
>CAYUDT010000114.1:0-15553 GCA_964443695.1 uncultured Conexibacter sp.
CACACCGACGAGGCTCCGGCGCTGGCGACCAAGTCGCTGCTGCCGATCGTCGAGGCCTTCGCCGGCGCGGCCGGCATCGAGCTCGAGCTGCGCGACATCTCGCTCGCCGGCCGCATCCTGGCCGCCTTCGGCCATCAGCCCGACGCGCTGGCCGAGCTCGGTGAGCTGGCCAAGACGCCCGAGGCCAACATCATCAAGCTGCCCAACATCTCGGCCTCGGTGCCGCAGATGAACGCGGCGATCGCCGAGCTGCGCGCCCACGGCTACGACCTGCCCGACTACGAGGACGCGAAGGAGACCTACGACAAGGTCAAGGGCTCCGCGGTCAACCCGGTCCTCCGCGAGGGCAACTCCGACCGCCGCGCGCCCGCGTCCGTGAAGGCCTACGCGCAGAAGCACCCGCACTCGATGGGGGCCTGGAGCAGCGACTCGCAGTCCCACGTCTCCACGATGGCCGACGGCGACTTCCGCTCCACCGAGGTCTCCACGACGCTCGACGCCGACACGACGGTCCGCATCGAGCACGTCGCCGCCGACGGCAGCGTCACCGTCCTGAAGGACGACCTGAAGCTCATCGCTGGCGAGGTCCTCGACGCGTCGGTCATGCGCGTCGCCGCGCTGCAGGAGTTCCTCGCCGCGCAGGTCGCCGAGGCCAAGGAGCAGGGCGTCCTGTTCTCGGTCCACCTGAAGGCGACCATGATGAAGGTCTCCGATCCGATCATCTTCGGCCACGCCGTCCGCGCCTTCGCGCCCGACGCCTACGCCGAGTTCGCCGACGTCAACCCCAACGACGGCTTCGGCGCCTTGGCCGCCGCCGGTGGCCAGGCCGCGATCGACGCTGCGGTTGCCGCCGGTCCCGCCATCGCGATGGTGGACTCCGACAAGGGCATCACCAACCTGCACGTCCCGTCCGACGTGATCATCGACGCGTCGATGCCGGCGGCCATCCGCTCGTCCGGCCAGATGTGGAACGCCGACGGCGCCCAGCAGGACACCAAGTACGTCATCCCCGACCACTCCTACGCGGCCCTCTACGCCGAGACGGTCGAGCACTGCAAGCAGCACGGCGCGTTCGATCCCTCGACGATGGGCACGACGCCGAACGTCGGCCTGATGGCCCAGAAGGCCGAGGAGTACGGCTCGCACGACAAGACCTTCGAGGTCTCGGCCCCGGGCACGATCCGCATCGTCGACGCGGGCTCGGGAGCGAAGCTGCTGTCCCACGAGGTCGACACGGGCGACATCTGGCGGGCCTGCCAGACCAAGGACGCCGCGATCCAGGACTGGGTCCGCCTGGCCGTCTCGCGGGCGCGCGCGACGGGCGCGCCCGCCGTCTTCTGGCTGGACGAGACCCGCGCCCACGACGCCGAGGTGCTGAAGAAGGTGCGCCCGGCGCTGGAGGAGCTGGACACCGACGGCCTGACGATCGAGATCCTCGACGTCGGCGCTGCGACGAGGTACACGCTGGAGCGCGCCCGCCGCGGCGAGGACACGATCAGCGTGACGGGCAACGTCCTGCGCGACTACCTCACCGACCTGTTCCCGATCCTCGAGCTGGGCACGAGCGCCAAGATGCTCTCGATCGTGCCGCTCATGAACGGCGGTGGCCTGTTCGAGACCGGCGCCGGCGGATCGGCCCCGAAGCACGTCCAGCAGTTCGAGAAGGAGAACCACCTGCGCTGGGACTCGCTGGGCGAGTTCCTCGCGCTGGCCGTCTCCTTGGAGATGCTGGCCGAGAAGACGTCCAACCCGCGCGCGCAGGTCCTGGCCGACACCCTGGACCGCGCCACCGGCACCTTCCTCGAGGAGAACCGCTCGCCCTCCCGGCGGGCCGGTGAGTTGGACAACCGCGGCTCGCACTTCTACCTGGCGCTCTACTGGGCCCAGGAGCTGGCCAGGTGCGACGACGCCGAGCTGGCCGCGAGGTTCGGCCCGCTCGCCGAGGCGCTGGCTGCGAACGAGGCGACGATCGTCGCCGAGCTCAACGACGTCCAGGGCCGGCCCGTCGACGTCGGCGGCTACTTCCAGCCGGACCCCGAGAAGGTGTCGGCCGCGATGCGCCCGTCCGCGACGCTGAACGGGGCGCTGGCCCAGCTGTGACGAGGTGAGGCGCTGCCTGGGCCTGGCGGTGGTGCTGCTGCTCCTCGGAGCGCCGCCCGCCGCGGCCGCGGCGCCTCTGGGCCTGTCGTGCGCGCCGGCCTTCGGGTCGGTGGCGTGCAGCGGCTTGGTGGCGTCGTGGGACGGCGTCCCGCTCGACGTCACCGTCGTCCTGCCTGCGGGCGCTTCGGGGCGCCTGCCGCTGGTCGCGTCGCTCAACGGCTTCGGCAACTCCAAGCACGAGTACCTCGACCCGGCGTCGGAGGCCTACACGGGCAACGCGTGGCGCTGGGCCAAGGAGGGCTACGCCGTCCTGACCTACACCGCGCGCGGGCAGTGGGGGTCGTGTGGCACACCCGAGGCGCGGTCGGCCTCCGCGGGCGCCTGCGCGCGCGGGTACCTGCACCTGGCCGACACCCGCTACGAGGCCCGCGACGCGCAGTGGCTGATCGGGCTGCTGGTCGACGACGGCGTGGCCGATCCGGCGCGCATCGGGGTGACGGGTGACTCCTACGGCGGGGGCCAATCGCTGGCGCTGGCCGCGCTGCGCAACCGGGTGATGCTGCCCGACGGCACGCTCAAGCCCTGGTCCTCGCCGGCGGGCGTGCCGCTCTCGCTGGCCGCGGCCGCGCCCGTCATCCCGTGGAGCGACCTGGTCGGCGCGATCGCCCCCAACGGCCTGACCCGGGCTGTCGGCGTGACCGACCCCGTCGTCGTCGGCAACCCCGTCGGCGTCTTCAAGTTCACGATCGCCCACGCGATCCTCGGCGCGGCGCAGACCGCGCTCGGGCCGGGGCAGCCGATCGGCCAGCCGTTCGTCCCCGGCCGTCCGATGGGCTACCTCGCGGTGGACGACCCGGAGGCGAACGTCATCGGCTGGGTCGCGCGGACCGACCTCGGCGAGCCGTACACCGACCCGGGCGCGCAGCAGATCGTCGCGATGATGCGCCGCTTCCACTCCGCATTCGGCGTGGACCCGTCGGTCGCGCCGCCGCCGCTGTTCGTCGGCGCCGGCTTCACCGACGACATCTTCCCCGTGGACGAGACGCTGCGGTTCGTCAACCGCATGCAGGTGCTGCACCCCGGGGTGCCGGTGTCGCTGCTGTTCGGGGACTTCGGCCATCAGCGCGCGGCCAACAAGGGCCCCGACCGCGAGCGGCTGCTCGGCGCGGTCCACGCCTGGATGGCGCGCTGGCTGCTGGGCCGCGGAACCGTCGCGCGGTCGGAGGTGGTGGCCACGACGCAGACCTGCCCGCGGTCGGCGCCGTCCGGCGGACCGTTCCGCGCGCGGTCGTTCGCGGCGCTGGCGGCCGGCCGGCTGTCACGCACGTTCCCCGGGACGCAGGTCGTCTCGGGCACCGGTGACCTGCAGGCCGGGACGAGCATCGACCCGGTCGCGGGCGGGGGAGACGGCTGCGCAGCGGTTGCCTCCCGCGACGCCGGCGGGACGGCCGTCTACCGCATCGGCCCCGCCCCGGCCGGCGGGTGGACGCTGCTCGGGGCGCCATCGCTGTTCGCCACGCTGAAGGTCACGGGCGCCGGCCCCGACGTCGCCCAGGTCGCCGCCCGCCTGTGGGACGTGGCGCCCGACGGCATGCAGACGCTCGTCACCCGTGGGTCCTTCCGCCCCGTCCGCTCCGGCTGGGAACTGCATCCCGCGGCCTGGGCCTTCAAGGCCGGCCACACCGCCCGCCTGGAGCTGCTCACCGCCGACGTGCCCTACGGCCGCGCCTCGGCGGCGTCCTTCCGCGTGGACGTGAAGGACCTCACGCTGACCCTGCCGCTGCACGTGCAGGACGACAGCCGCCACCGCCGTGCGCGCCCGGTCCGCCGCGCACCCCGCGCGTGTCGGTTTGCGTTCACCTGCTGAGTCGAAACCGACACGGGGGCGCCGCGCACCCGCGCGTGTCGGTTTGCGTTCACCTGTTGAGTCGAAACCGACACGCTCGTCTGGTGGGCAAGCCACCGGAGGATTCCTCCGGATTAAGCGTAGGGTGCCTCCACTTTTGCTAGGATGAGCCCATGCCCAACGCCCAAGCCTCCGCACCAAAGCCCCTCACGCCGACCGCTGCGCCCCGTCGCAGTGCCGCCTCCGAGGCCCGGCTGCGCCGCGCGCACGAGGGCTACATCAGCTCGATGCTGCTCACGAAGGCCCGCCGTCGCCGCGCGGCCGCCGCGACCGCCGTCAGCACGGCGTAGCGCGGCAAGCCGCCGAGGGCGACGGAGCGATAGCGTCCGCTCCCAGCACTTCCGCCGAGGGGTGCCAGAGCACACGATGAAGCCGTTGTCCCGCCGCACGCCGGCCGTGTGTGCGGCGGCGGGCCCCACCTTCCCATCAGGAGAACCAAGCTGTGAGCACCCCCGTCAAGGTCACCGTCACCGGCGCCGCCGGCCAGATCGGCTACGCCCTGCTGTTCCGCATCGCCTCCGGCCAGCTGCTGGGCCCCGACACGCCCGTGCACCTGAACCTGCTGGAGATCCCCCAGGCCGTCAAGGCCGCTGAGGGCACCGCCATGGAGCTCGACGACTGCGCCTTCCCGCTGCTGGCCGGCATCGACATCTCCGACAACCCGACCGACGGTTTCAACGGCACGAACGTCGCCCTGCTCGTCGGCGCGCGTCCGCGCACCGCCGGCATGGAGCGCGCCGACCTGCTCGAGGCCAACGGCGGCATCTTCAAGCCGCAGGGCGAGGCGATCAACGCGGGCGCCGCGAGCGACATCAAGGTCCTCGTCGTCGGCAACCCGGCCAACACCAACGCGCTCATCGCCCAGTCCTGGGCGCCGGACGTGCCCAAGGAGCGCTTCACCGCGATGACGCGCCTGGACCACAACCGCGCGATCGCCCAGCTGAGCAAGAAGACGGGCGCCGCCGTGTCGGACATCACGAACATGACGATCTGGGGCAACCACTCCCCGACGATGTTCCCCGACCTCTACAACGCCAAGGTCAAGGGCGGCAACGCCTTCGAGGCCGTCGGCTCCGACCTCGATTGGTACGGCGAGACCTACCAGCCGACCGTCGGCAAGCGCGGCGCGGCGATCATCGAGGCGCGGGGCGCCTCCTCGGCCGCGTCGGCCGCCAGCGCCGCCATCGACCACATCCACGACTGGGTCAACGGCACCCCGGAGGGTGACTGGGTCTCCATGGCCATCCCGTCCGACGGCAGCTACGGCGTCACCGAGGGCATCATCAGCTCGTTCCCCGTCACCTGCTCCGGCGGCGAGTACACGATCGTCCAGGGTCTCGACGTCCCGGAGTTCGCCCAGGGCAAGATCGACGCGACCGTCGCCGAGCTCGTCGGTGAGCGCGAGGCCGTGCAGGGTCTCAACCTCCTCGGGTCGGCGGCGTAGCGACGGGCCGGACGGGGTAGGCAGCACGACGTGCCCACCCTGCAAGTCATCATCGGATCGACCCGGCCTGGAAGGGTCGGGTCGCCGGTGGCCGAGTGGTTCGCGGGCGCGGCCCGCGACCACGGCGGCTTCGACGTCGAGCTCGTCGATCTCGCGGAGGCCGGTCTGCCGCTCCTCGACGAGCCGCACCACCCGCGCCTGCAGAACTACACGCAGGAGCACACGAAGGCGTGGAGCGCGACGATCGCGCGCGGTGACGCCTACGTCTTCGTCACGCCGGAGTACAACTACGGCCTCCCGGCGCCGCTGAAGAACGCGATCGACTTCCTGCACGTCGAATGGGCCCACAAGCCCTACGGCGTCGTCTCCTACGGCGGCATCTCCGCCGGCACGCGGGCCGCGACGATGCTGCGGACCGTGCTCAGCGCGCTGGCGCTGCTGCCCGCCCAGACCTACATCGCGGTGCCGTTCGTGGCCAAGCGCATCGAGGACGGGGTGCTGACGCCCAACGACGTCATGCGCGACTCCGTCCCGATGCTGCTCGACGAGCTGCTGCGGCTCGAGTCCGCCTCGCGGACCCTTCGCAACTAGGCGGTCGCGGCGGCGACGACCTCCGGCCGCGTGCCGGGCGGGCCGACGAACGTGATGCCGTGCTCGCCGGCGACGCGCATCAGGCGCTCGACGTCGGGCGGGCCGTCGAGGACGGGCAGCTCGTCGCTCTCGGTCGGCGTGCCGAACGCGCGCACGAACGCCTCGAAGCCCGCCGGGGCGGAGAGGACCAGCCAGCGGCACGGCCCGGTGCCGGTCACCTCGATCGTGTGCGCCTCACCGGCGGGGGAGTGCAGCGCGTCGCCGGCGCGGAGGACGGTCGCACCCGCGGCGGTGTGGACCGTCAGCTCGCCCTCGAGGAGGTAGAAGCCCTCGCCGTCGGCGGCGTGGACGTGGGGCGGTGGCATGTGGCCCAGCGGGGCGAGGCACTCCAGGACGGCGTAGTCGCCGCCGGTCTGCTCGGCGGCGATGCGGACGGTCATCAGCGTGTCGATGAACCAGTACTTGGCGGGCATGGTGCGGCGGCTCCCTCGGATCGGTGAGCAAGAGTCCGAATCGGACTCTTGCGTGGTAGGGGAAGGTATAGAGTCTGTTTCGGACCTTGTCAAGCGACCCGCATCTCTCCGTGACCCTGAGCGCCTTCTCCTACGTCGTCCTCACCCTCGTCGGGCGCGGCGGCGCCACCGCCCCCGAGCTTGTCGACATGATGAATCGCGGCCGCCTGTACTGGGCGGCCTCGCGCTCGCAGTGGTTCGCCGAGCCGCGCAAGCTCGCGCAGGGCGGCTACCTCAGTGCGGTCGAGGAGCCGGGGGTCACCGGCCCGCGCGTGCGCTACATGCTCACCGCGAAGGGGCGCAGGGCCGTGGCGGCCTGGGTCAGGACGCCGGCGGGCCTGCCGCGCATGCAGCAGGAGGCGGTCGTCCGCGTGCTGGCGGTCGACCTGGTCGACGATCCGGGCGACGTCCTCGTGGGCCTCGCCCACGTCCGTGACGAGATCGCCGAGACGCGCGACGTGATCGCAGCCGGCCGCGCAGCGGCCGAGGACCTGCCGGACCGGGCCCCGCGCCTGCTGGCCCAGCACACGATGACCGAAGCGCTGCTGGACGCCTACGAGCGCTGGCTCGACGACGTCGAGGAGATCATCGGCGGCTGACCCGGGGTACCTCGTCCCGGACGGCCAGCACGGAGATCGGCGCCTGCTTGAGCAGGGCCTTGGTGACGCTGCGGCGGAACGGACCGCCGCCGAGGCCGCGCGGGCCGGTGACGAGCAGGTCGTACTGCCCCTCGCGGATCTCCTTGGAAATCGCCCGCGCGGCGTTGCGGCCGTGCAGGACGACCGTGCGGACGCCGACGGTCGCCGGTATCTCGTCGCGAGCGGCGGCGAGGGCCCGGGTCAGCTCGCGCTCGATCTCGGTCCGGAGCTGCTCGGTCGTGATGCCCGTCGCGTAAGGGCCGGCGCCGATCCAGCCCGGGGGGTCCAGCGCGACGCCGGCGACCGTGAGCAGCCCGTGGTGCTCCTCGGCGATCTCGATCGCGCGCTCCAGCGCGCGCCAGCTGTTGGCCGAGCCGTCGAAGGCGACGAGGATGCGCAGGTACGGCCGAGGATGCTCGTGGCCGCCGGGGGAAGGGTTGATCTTGAGATCGTCTTTGATCAAGACGATCTCAGCGTACTACTATCGGGGTGTGAGCACGAGCGCTGTCGACGTCCTTCCCCCGACCCTCACCCGCTGGCCGGGGTACCTGCTCCGCTTCATCGCCGAGCACACGGCGGACCGCTTCGAGGCACTGCTGGAGGACCGTGGCGTCAACACGCGGCACGTCTCGCTGCTGGCGGTGATCGACGCCGAGGGGCCGATGTCCCAGCGCGCCCTCGGGCGCCGGTTGCACATCGACAAGAGCCCCATGGTCCTGCTCGTCGACGACCTCGAGCGTCTCGGCTACGCCGAACGCCGGCGCAGCACCAGCGACCGTCGCGTGCAGGACATCCACCTCACCCGCGCCGGCCGCGCCACGCTGAAGCACACGATGTCCGTCGCGGAGGTCGAGAACGACCGCACCTACGGCCTCCTCGACGAGGCCGAGCGCGTGGCGCTCCACGACCTCCTGCTCCGCGTCGCCTCCGCCGTCGCCGACGAAGAGGACGCCCGCTGAGCCGCCCGCCGGTGCGCCGCGCTCCGTGGCTCCCGGTCAGAGCAGCGGATCAGGCGGCGTCGAGGGCGTGCCAGCCGCGGCCCTCCTTGCGGACCAGGCCGTCCTTCTGCAGCTCCGGCATCACGCGGTAGAGGTAGTTCTGCTTGATGCCCATCGCGTCGGCCAGCTCGGGGATCGTGACCCCGGGGCGCTCGCGGACGATGGCCAGCGCCTCCTTGGAGCGGGTGCCGGTGCCGCGCGGGCGTCCCCGGCGACCGGAGTCCTCGCCGCCGGACGGGCGGGATGCCCGGGCCGGCCGAGGGGACGAGGAGCGCGGCGAGGCCGCGACGCCGTCGAGCGCGGCGATGGCCGCCTCGAGGCGATGGAACTCGTCCACGAGCGGACGCAGCTCATCGCGCCGCACCTGCATCTCGCGCTTCTTCTCATCCAAAAAATCAGTCACAGTAAATGTGACTGTTCCACTAACTCAGCGGAACGTCAAAACTGCAACTAGCCCTGCTCCAGCAGCTTCTTCAGCGCGGCCAGCGAGGCCTTGCCCTCAGACTCGGGCAGCCCGCCGACGAGCACCTTCGACGCCACCGCGCCCAACGGGCCCATAGGGGCGCGGAACTCGTTGCGATAGGAGAAGTTCGTGCCGCCGTTGCCGTCGGAGGAGAGCGTGTACTCGGTCTCCGCGTGTGAGCGGGCGGGACCGACGCCCTTCCACAGCGCCCGGTGGGGCTCGTCGCACGCGGCGAGCTCCCACTTCACCTTGAACGGCGCGCCGCGCAGGGCCATGCCCTGCTCCATCTTCATGCCCACGCGCGGCGGCCCGTCGTCGTGCTTGCCCAGCGAGCGGTGGATGGTCACCCACTCCTCCAGTCGCTCGGCGTTCATCGCCAGGTCCCACACCTCCTGCGGCGGGGCGGCGATGTTGATCTCGACGCAGACCTCGCTCATCCGCACCCGACCCTACTATCGCCGCCGATGCAGCTGCTGCGTGATCTGGAGGCACAGGCCAGGGAGCGGCTCCCGCCCGCGGCCTACGACTACTTCGCCGGTGGGGCGGGCGACGAGCGCACGCTCGAGGAGAACGTCAGCGCCTGGCGGCGCCACTGGCTGGTGCCGCGGCAGCTCACCGGCGCGGGCGCCCCGGACCTCACCACCGACCTGCTGGGCTACCGGGCGGCGGCGCCGATCATCCTGGCGCCCGCCGCGGCGCAGCGCCTGCTGCACCCCGACGGCGAGCCGGGCGTGGCGCGGGCCGCGGCGGCGCAGCGCCTGGTCAGCTGCCTCTCGACCCGCGCGACGGCCGACCTGGAGGAGGTGGCGGCCGCGGCGCCCGACGGCCGGCGCTGGTTTCAGCTCTACGTCGACCCCGACCGCACCGTCGCCGAGCGCCAGCTCGAGCGCGCAGCCGCGCACGGCTACACCCAGGTCGTCCTGACGATCGACCTCCCCGTGGCCGGCCGCCGCGACCGCGAGGTCCGCAACGGTCCCGTGCCGCTGCCGGACGGCGTGAGCCTGACGACGCACCTCGGGCACGCGCACGCGGCCGAGGCCAAGCCGCAGGTCGGGGGCTGGGCCGAGCTGACCTGGGAGGACGTCGAGTGGGCCGCGGAGGCCAGCGGCCTACCGGTCATCTGCAAGGGCGTCCTCAGCGCGCACGACGCCGAGCTGGCGATCGCGCGCGGGGCCAGCGCGGTGATCGTCTCCAACCACGGCGCCCGGCAGCTCGACGGGGTCGTCCCGACTGCCGTCGCGCTGCCCGACGTCGTCGACGCGGTGGACGGCCGCGTGCCGGTGTACGTCGACGGCGGCATCCGCAGCGGCAGCGACGTCGCGACCGCGCTGGCGCTCGGCGCGCAGGCCGTCCTGGTCGGCCGTCCGTACCTCTGGGGCCTGGCGGCCGGGGGCACCCAGGGCGTCGCGGACGTCCTCACTGCGCTGGTCGACGACACCGCCCGCACGCTGGCCCTGCTCGGGGCCCGGACGCCGTCCGAGGTGGGGCCGCACCACCTCAAACGCGCCTGACCGCCCGGTCACCCGGACATTTCTGCGGCATTTGCGGGATCGTCGTGAAGACGGCCTGAACGGATTGTTGCGATTTGCAGGAATCGACCCTGCAGGCGCCGACGGGGCTGTGCTTGGGTGGTCGCAGATGAGCGCGACGGGACGCACCAGCCGGGCCGGCAACGGCAAGAAGGTCAGCTGTGAGGACTGCTACTTCAAGTGCAACCTCCTGTGCGCGCTCAGCGAGCAGAAGCCCTGCGCCACCTTCCGGCCCGACAGCCCCGAGGGCCTGCGCCCGCCCTCGCAGCTGCGCTTCGTGTTCCGGCAGGAGCGGCGCACCCAGGCCGCCTGGGCGTTCCCGAACGCCCAGGAGCAGGCCGCGCTGCACGCCTGAACCCGCCCGGGAGGAGCGCGGGCGCGCCAACTAGGCGCGTCTCGCCCAAAGTCTGTCCGATCGGACGATCGGCGATCGGCGGCCGTCGGGGCACCTTACGACGCGCGTGGAGGCGGTGTTCCAGACCAACAGGGCGGCGGATGAGCCGTTGCTCAGCGAGCGGCTCTGCCGATCCTGCGGTGTGGTCGCCACGCGGCTGCGCCCCGGCGTGGCCCGGTTGTGGATGGTCGACACCAGCGACCAGCTCGCGCTCGAGCTCGCGCGGGTCGCGCTGAAGCTGCAGGGCCTGACCGCCTCGCTGCACCACGACTCGCCGGTCAACGTTCACTCCAAGATCGACGAGGTCTACGGGTCGCGGCTGGAGCCGTTGCCGCCGGCGGAGCGGACGGCCACGCCGCACACCGCGACCGTCACGCCGCAGATCCCGCCACCTGGGCAGGAGCCCGGGCAGCGCCGCCTCGGCGAGCTGCTGCTCGGCGCCGGCCACATCACCGGCAACCAGCTGGCCACGGCGCTGATGCGCCAGCGCCGCACGGGCGCCAAGCTCGGCACGATCCTCACCCACGCCGGCGCGGTGACCCAGCAGCAGGTCGCCGACGCGCTGGCCACGCAGCTACGGCTGCCCCGCGTCGACCTCAGCCAGGCGGCCGTGCCGACGCTCACGGGTGCGGCGGCCGACGTCCTGAAGGACCACAACGTCGTCGCGCTCGGCGAGGCCGCCGGCACGCTGTACATCGCGACGGCCGACCCGACCGACGCGCACGGCCTGGCCAGCGTCGCCAGCGCGACGGGGCGCCCGGTCCAGGCGGTCGTCACCACCGCAGACGCGCTCGAGCAGCACGTCCGCACCCGCGACGCACGCCCGGACATCCACACCGCGGTCCACCGCCTCGTGGAGGGCCGCCCGTCGGACTCCGCGCACGTCGTCCTCAGCCAGGGGCAGAAGCGCTTCGCGATCGGGCTGATCCTCGTCATCGCGATCTTCGGGATCCTCGCGCCGCTGGCGACCGCCATCGGCCTGGCGCTGACCGCCACGATCTTCTACCTCACGTCCAGCCTGTACCGCTTCCGCCTCGTCGAGCAGTCGCTCAAGCACGAGATGGACTCGCCGGTCACCGAGCAGGACATCGCCGACCTCGACGAGCGCGAGCTGCCGATCTACTCGGTGCTGCTGCCGATGTACAAGGAGGCCGAGGTCGTCCCGAAGCTGCTGCGCAGCCTCACCAACCTCGACTACCCGGCGGAGAAGCTGGACATCCTCCTGCTGATCGAGGAGGACGACCACGAGACGCGCGACGAGATCATCCGCATGAGGCTGCCGCCGCAGTTCCGGATGATCATCGTCCCCGACGCGCAGCCGCGGACCAAGCCAAAGGCCTGCAACTACGGCCTGCTGCACGCGCGCGGGGACTTCGTCGTCATCTACGACGCCGAGGACGAGCCCGAGCCCGACCAGCTCAAGAAGGTCATCGCCGTGTTCCGCGCGCTCGACGACCCGCAGGTCGTCTGCGTGCAGTGCAAGCTCAACTACTTCAACTCCCACCAGAACCTGCTGACGGCCTGGTTCACCACCGAGTACTCGATGTGGTTCGACCTGGTGCTGCCGGGGCTGGACGCCACCGACGCGCCGATCCCGCTCGGCGGCACCTCCAACCACTTCGTCACCAGGACGCTGCTGGACCTCGGCGCCTGGGACCCGCACAACGTCGCCGAGGACGCCGACCTGGGCATCCGCCTGGCCCGCCGCGGGCTGCGCACGGCGGTGGTCGACTCCACGACCTACGAGGAGGCGACGTCGGACGTCCACAACTGGGTGCGCCAGCGCAGCCGCTGGGTCAAGGGCTACATCCAGAGCTGGCTGGTCCACATGCGCCACCCGGTGCAGCTGTGGCGCGAGCTCGGCCCGCGCCGGTTCCTCAGCTTCCAGCTCACGGTCGGCGGGACGTTCATGACGTTCCTGCTCAACCCGGTGTTCTGGCTGCTGACGACGCTGTGGACGTTCACCGAGGCCGGCGTGATCCGCGACGTGTTCCCCGGCTACCTCTTCTACGCCGCGGGCGCCGGGCTGTTCGCCGGCAACTTCCTGTTCACCTACCTCAACGCGGCCGGCGCGGCACACCGGGGCGACCACCACCTCGTGAAGTACGCGCTGCTGTCCCCGGTCTACTGGGGCCTGATGTCCCTGGCCGCCTGGAAGGGCGCGCTCCAGCTCATCACCAAGCCGCACTACTGGGAGAAGACGATCCACGGCCGCGACAACGTCGGGCACCACGGATGAGCACGCCGGGTTGGCCGCTGCGCCGCGGCGGCACCGTCGTGCTGCCCGGGGGGCGCGGGCGCGGCCGCGCCGCGGGCGACGGCGAGACCCGGCGGACCCCGGCCCGCGTGGTTGCCGCGCAGCACACGCGCGCGGCGACCGTCGAAGCGCTGCTGGTCTTCGCGTTCTTCTTCGTGGGGTACATGGCCCTCGGCCTGTACGTCACGGTCCACCTGCAGGCCACGCCCTTCGACGCCACCGCCCGCCTGGCGCACGCCTACTTCGCGCTGCACGGCGACCCGTCCAAGCTCGCGGCCATCGGCTTCGTCTGGCCGCCCGTGTCGACGCTGGTGCTGCTGCCGTTCACGGCGGTCAGCAAGGCGGGTGAGTCGCTGTGGGCGCTGCCGATGAGCACCGCGACGTTCGCCGCGGGCCTGCTCGTCGTCCTCAACCGCACCTACACGCTGCTGGGCATCCCGCGCTGGGCGCGGCTGACGCTCGTCCTCACGCTCGGCGTCAACCCGTACTTCAGCCGCTACGCGTCCAACGGCATGGCCGAGATGGTGTCCCTCTTCTGGGTCACCGTCGGTTGCCACTACTTCATCAAGTGGTACCTGCTGGACCGCGATCACATCCTCGCGCTGTCAGGCATGGCGTGGGCGTTCGCGGCGCTGACCCGCTACGAGATCGCGGTCTACGTCGCCTTCATGGCCGTCGCCGCCGGCGCCGTCCTGTACACCCGCCGCGCGCGGCCGATCCGCGTCGAGGGCGCGCTGCTGCTGTTCCTCGTCCCCGCCGTCTACTGGGGCGGGCTGTGGGTGCTGTTCAACGGGCTCATCACCGGGGACTTCCTGCACTTCCTCCACGAGCAGGTCCGCCAGCGCTTCGTGGAGTACAAGAAGACGCCCTCGGCCGACCCGTTGGAGCCGATCCGGCTGATCCTGTCGATGAACGCGCGGCTGTTCACGCCGACGCTGATCGTCATCCCGCTGATGCTCGCCGTCGGGGTGCTCCGCCGCAACCTCATGGCGTTCCTCCTCGGCACGCTGGTGCTGATCAACCCGGCCACGACGCTGCTGGCGATGATCCGCGAGGACGACATGGCGCTGGTGCAGGCGCGCTTCAACATCCGCTCGCTGCCGCTGGCGATGATCGCGCTCGGCTGGCTGTGGACGCTGCTGCCCAGCCTGCGCGCCAAGCTCATGCTGCTCACCGCCGCGGTGATCATCGCCGTCGCCGGTTACCCGCTGACGCTGAACCTCATGGACACCTTCCGCTTCCAGGACCAGCGCGACGAGGCCCGCTACGTCGAGGCCATCCGCTCCGGCCAGACGCAGCGCACCCCGGACCTCGACATCCCCGCGGCGCGGCGCATCGCCACGTGGATCGACGTCAACGCCGGTGGCCGGCACCGGGTGCTGGTGGACGACGCCCAGGGCTTCGCACCCATGTTGGTCGGTGGGCACCCCGAGCAGTACTACGACCGGATCTACAAGGGCGACAGCCGCTGGTACAAGGTCCGCGACCAGCCCCGCGGCAAGGTCCGCTACCTGCTGATGACCGACGCCAAGGAGGACCTCGTGACCGCCAGGTGGGGCGACACGCCGCGGTTCCCCTGGCTGCACCTGCGGGCGCGGGAGGGCAAGTACGCCGTCTACGCGGTCGACCCGCCGCCGCGCCGCGCCGCACGCTGACGGCGCCGGGCCGATGAGTCCGTGTGCGCCGGACCACACCGCCCCCTAAGGCGGCGATTGGCCCCGGCCGATCCGGGAGAAAAGGATCAGTGCGGCCTCATGTTGCAAAGGCCACTAGATTTCCCAGGGTCACTAGAGAGGGAGACTCGGTGCGGATCACAGTTCTAGGTAAGTCGCCGTCCTGGCAGGACGCAGACGGTGCGTGCAGCGGATACCTCATCGAGGCGGGCGACACGCGCCTGCTGCTGGACTGCGGCAGCGGCGTGATGGGCAAGCTGCGCAAGTACGTCGACTACATCGACATCGACGCGGTCGTCATCAGCCACCTCCACGCCGACCACTTCTTCGACCTGATGCCCTACGCGTGCGCACTGGTCTACGCGCCGCGCCAGCAGCCGGTCCCCATCCACAACTGGCCCGGCACCGACGACCCGGCCCGCCCCGCGCTGTACGCGCCCCGCGGCGCGCTGAAGGCCTTCCGCACGATGTGCCAGGCGGGCGGCATGTTCGAGGACCACATCGAGAAGGCCTTCGACATCACCGAGTACGACGCGGACGACACCTTCAGCGTCGGCCCGCTGGACATCCGCTTCCACGCCGTCCCGCACTACCTCCCGACCTTCGCCGTCGACATCGCCAACGGCACCGGCCGCCTGACCTACGGTGCCGACCACAGCCCCACCGACGCGCTCGACGAGTTCGCGCACGAGACCGACCTGCTGCTCATCGAGGCGACGCTGCCGCGGCCGGAGCGCACCGGCATCCGTGGCCACATCACGCCCGGCGAGGCGGGCGAGCACGCCACGCGCGCGGCCGCCAGGTCCGTCGTCCTGACCCACATCTCCGACGAGCTCGATCCCGAGTGGGCCCTCGCGGAGGCCCGCGCGACCTACAGCGGCCCGATCCGCATCGCCGAGGAGGGCGCGGTCTACACGGTCGGCGAGGTCGGGCACCCCGCCTCCGCCTGAGCGGCGCAGGGAGCTAGCATCGGGTCCATGCGACCCGAGCGCGATCTCTTCGCCAACTTCGAGCGGATGCGGCGCGAGATGGACGAGCTGTTCGGCGA
>CAYUDT010000115.1:0-15256 GCA_964443695.1 uncultured Conexibacter sp.
GGCCCCAGCGGTAGCCGAACGGCGAGGTGAAGCTGCCGTTGACCGGCCAGATCATGCCCCCGGAGCCGCGCTTGATGGCCCCGGCCGGCAGGCCCAGACCGGCGCCCGCGCCCTGCAGCGCGGCCTGGATCTTGGCCTGCTGCTTCTCCATCGACTCGAGGTCCTCCTCGAGCTCGTGGCGGTCGGAGCGCACCTTCGCCAGCGCGGCCTGCTTGCCGGACTTCGTCCGGTCAAAGCCGACGCGCGTGTCGATGAGGCCTTGCTTGACCTGGGCGACCTCGTTGCGGCGCCGCTCGACGATGCGCGTGACCTTGGCCTGGCGCGCCTCCAGCGTGCGCAGCCTCCGGGCCGTCGACGTCGCATCGCTCTTGGCCCGGCGGACGTTGTCGATGATCCGCGTGTCCTGGTCGTTGATGCGCGACAGGAACTCGCTGCGCTCCAGCAGGTCCGCGAAGCCCTTGGAGTTGATGATCACCGTCATCAGGTCCGGCTTGTCGGCCTGGTAGAGCTCGACCAGGCGCTTGGCGAGCACCTGCCGCGTCTCGTACAGGCGGGCCTTCAGCCGCACCAGGCGGGCGCGCTCGTTGCGCAGCTCCGTCTGCAGGCGGGTCAGCTCGGCCTGCTTGCGGTCCAGGTCGAGCTGGATGCGCTGCTGGCGGGTCTGCAGGCTCCCGATCCGGCCCTGCAGCTTGTCGATGCGGCGGGTGTATCCGGCGATGTCGGACGTGAGCACCTTCTCGGTGCCCTTCTTCCGCCCAATCTTCGACTGGGTCTTGGCGATCTTCTTCTGCAGGGTCGCGGCCTTGTTCGTCTGCCCCGAGGACAGGACGGGGAGGAACGCCCAAAGGAGCAGCGGCAACGTGACCCCTGCGAGCAACGTACGCAGGCGCATCTGTGTCGAGGGTAGACCGATGGGGCAGGATGAGTTGCAGGATGCCTCCCAGCAACACGGTCAACCTGCTCAACCTCGACGATGCGCCGTCCTATCGCAACCCGGACGTCTCCGGGGACTGGATCCCGGTGCGCCACCTCCTGGACGTTCGCGCCTTCGGCGTCAACGCCTGGGTCGCGCGTCAGGCCGGTGACATCGCCGTCGAGGACCACGACGAGCGCGACGACGCCGGCCCCGGCCAGGAGGAGCTCTACGTCGTCCTGCGCGGAGCGGCCCGCTTCACGGTCGGCGACGAGACGTTCGACGCGCGGGCCGGGTTCCTGGTCCACATCCCCGACCCGTCGCTGCGGCGGTCGGCGGTGGCGCTGGAGGACGACACGCTCACGCTGACGCTCGGCCACACGAAGGGCAACTTCACACCGTCGGAGTGGGAAGGTCGCTGGCTGCGCGAGTTCGGTCACGCCGACGGGTAGGGCGTCCAGTCGTCGGCCGCGAACGGCCGCCGGCAGTCCCCCAGCAGCTCCGCGAGGCGGTGGACCGTCGCGCCGTACTCGTCGTACAGCGCGCGGATAAGGTCGTGGGCGCCGTCGAGACCCAACTCGGCGGCCAGGGCGCCGAGCAGCTGCTCCTGGGTGCGCGCCGGCGCCGTGCGCCCGCTTGCGGGGATGGCCGCGAGCGCGACGTGCTCGCCGTCCATCAGCAGCGAGCCGACCCGTGACGCGAAGCCGTACACGTGGGCCGCCGCCGGCGCACCGTCGATGTCGGGCGTGAACACCCCGCCGGGAAGGCGCCCGAAGCGGTAGCTGATCTCCGTCCAGACGACGTCCTGCAACTGCGGCGCGGTGAGCCACAGCGTCGCCGCCCGCACCGCGGTGCCGGCCGACGGGAAGATCGTCGCGGGCAGGGCGCCGTAGAAGGTCGGCAGCGCCGCCGGCCCGACGTCGAAGCCGTGTAGGCGCCCCGTCAGGACGACGACGCGGCGGTCCTCCCGTGGGCGGGCCTCGAGCTTCAGCGCCAGGCGCTCCGGCGCGCCGTTGGAGCCGAAGGCCAGCAGCGGATGACGACCGCTGACATCCACCCCGCCGGCGACGTCGCTGACCTCACCGTCGTCGAGGACGTAGGAGCCTTCGGGCCGCTCCCACGGATAGCCGAGCGCGCGCTCGACCAGCTCCGCGGTGTGCTCGCGGGGCCCAACGCTCGCGGCCAGCTTCAGGAGGTAGGCCGCGAAGGCGTCGTCGTCGAGCGCCAGCCGCTCCCGCAACTGGCGCTCGGTCAGCTCAGGCCACTCAGCCACGGGTCCTACCGACACCGGAGGTCGTGAGCGTCAGCGAACAACCTCGGATGCCGGCGAGGCCGGCCCTCAGTCCGGGATGAGGCCGTCGCCGGTGAAGTCGGCGGCGGCCTCGACGATGGTCGAGTCGGCGGGCGGGACAATCACGTCGGACCCTTCGAGGTCATCGTCCTCCAGCGCGGAGCCGTTGCTGCGGATGAACTTCAGCAGCTCCTCGAAGGCGGCATGGAAGCCGTCCTCGTCGTCGGCATCGACGGCGGCGACGACCGCGTTGTCCAGCCCGTTGAGCTGCTCGTGCAGCGCCTCGTCGAGCCGGTACTGACCCTCGTTGAGGATGCGGACGATCATGCGGCACCCCCGGCCGGCGGGTTGTCGGCCGGCGGCGCGGCGTCCGGGGCGGGAGCCTCGGCCGTCGCGGGGGCACCGGCGTCCAGCGCCGGGGCGGCGGCCGGGGCCGCGATGCCCAGCTCGGCGCGCATCTTCGCGAGGTCGTCGTCGACCGCCGACGCGGAGGACAGCTGCGCCAGCTGGCGGTCGATGTCGTCCTGGCCGGAGCCGAGGGCCGTGAGGTCCTCGAAGGTGCCGGCGGCCTCCAGCTCGGCGACCGCGTCGGCGCGGGCCTTCATGTTCTCGGTCTTGTCGATGGCGCGCTGCATCGCCATGCCGACATCGGCCATCTCCTCGCCGACGCCGGTCGCGGCCTCGGAGATCTTGACCTGGGCCTCCGCGGCGGAGTACTGGGCCTTGATGACCTCCTTCTTGGTGCGGAAGGACTCGATCTTGGTCCGCAGCTTCTGCTCGGACTCGATCAGCTTCTGCTGCTGGGCCTCGAGCTCGGAGACCTGCTGGTCGAGCGACTGCAGCTCGGTCTGGGCGACGTTCTTGCGCTCCAGCGCGACACGCGCCAGATCCTCGTTGCCCTGGGACAGCGCCTGGCGCGCCTGGGTGTCGAGCTTGACGACCGACTTCTCGATGTTGGAGGCCTGAAGCTGCAGACGCTTCTTCGCCGTGACGACGTCGGCGATGCCCTTCTTGACGTTCTGGAGGCTCTCAAGCTGCTTCTGGTAGCTGTAGTCCAGCGTCTCGGCCGGGTCCTCGGCCTTGTCCAGAAGCTTGTTGATCTTGGCCTTGATGACGGTGGTGATGCGTCCGGACGTCCCGGGCATCGCGTCTCCTCATGCGTGGTTGACGGGTTGCGCGCCTAGCGTACCTTCCCGGCGAGTAGCGTCCGGAAGATGGAAGCGACTCTCGTCAAGTGGATGGGCATCGAGGACGCCAACTCGGGCGGGTTCGTCCACGGCGGCGTCGTGATGAAGCTGTGCGACGAGGCGGCCGGGCTGGCCGCCGTGCGCCACTGCCGCGTGCGCTGCGTCACCGGCGGCATGGACCGCATGACGTTCACCTCACGGGTCGACGTGGGCGAGCTGCTGACGCTGAAGGCCCGGGTCAACGCGGTCTGGCGGACCTCCATGGAGGTCGGCGTCCGTGTCGAGGCCGAGAACGTCCGCACCGGCGAGATCCGCCACACCTCCTCGGTGTACCTGACGATGGTCGCCGTCAACGACGAGGGCGCCCCGATCGCCGTCCCGCCGCTGGAGCACGGCGACGACCCGGAGGCCCGTCAGCGCGAGTCCGAGGCCCAGTTGCGCCGGGCCAACCGCCTGGCCGAGCGCGACGCGATCATCGCGGCGCGCGGCACGGAGGGCTGATCAGAGCCCGATCGGGTGGCGGCGCTTGTAGCCCTTGTCGGACTTGCGCAGGTCGCGCCAGCGCGGGCCGGCGCCCTTGTAGCGGCGCGAGCCGCCGGTGCTCGTGTCCAGGCGGATGCCGGCGACGGTCATGTAGGCGTGATCGGGGTTCGTGAAGATCGTGACCCACTCGCCCACGCCACCGCCGCCGAAGCGGGCGAAGTCGTTGGAGTCGCGCGGCGTGGCCAGCAGGTCGGCGCCGTGGAGCGCGTAGGAGATGGTGCCCGAGCAGTCGTAGCCCTCGTCCTCGAAGTCGGCGTGACCGCCGCCGTAGAGGTAGGGCATGCCGACGATCTCGTTGCCGGCCCAGATGATCTGCTTGACGGCGTCCGGCGCGGCCTGCGGCGCGTAGGCGACGCCGTTGCGGATCTTGGCGACGTCGCCGGGGACCATCGGCCCCTCGGGGGCGTCGGCGGCCTCGTCGCCGTACTCCGAGCCGCCGGATGTGGGCTCGGGAGCGGGCGCCGGATCGGTGGTCGCGGGCTGGGGCTGGGGCTGGGGCTGCTGCTCCTGCGCTGACGCGGTCGAGGCGAGGACACCCAGGACGAGCGCGAAGACCAGGACCAGCATCGACATCAGCGGACGAGCCCGCAATGAGACCTCTTTCGTCGGCCTACGGGGTTAGCTGACGGGCTGGCGCTCAAAGAGCCTGCGCCCTCCGCGTCATGCGGAGTTCGCCCCAACATCTCTGGTTCCCCCGTGCCCTGGACCCACTTCCAGGACTTCGGCGTTGTCTGCGGCGTGAGCCTACAGAAGCGCAACAACGGTTGCAGGCACGAAAACTGGCGCTCACCGGCCGCAGAAGAGCGGCAATGCGCCAGGATCGGGGAGTGGTGGTTTGCGTTCCGGGGCCGGTGGGGACAACGTTGGCGTGAGCGAGTCGCGGGGCACGGGTCCGCGACTCGCTCTTTTTGTTTGCCCGTAGAGCGGCGGTCCCTGGCACGGCGCGTCGGGTGCAGACCGGCCGCTACCCTCGCCGCGATGCGCAGCACCAGCAGGCTCCTCCTCCTTCCCGTCCTGGCCCTCGCCCTCCTGGCGGGCGGGTGCGGCCGCGAGGCCGGCGACACCGGGCTGGAGAAGACCGACGCGTCCAAGCCGCCGGCCATCGGCGCACCGGTCAGCGCCGGCGACGACGCCGGCCGGAAGGACGAGGACACCCCGGAGCCCAGGTCGACCGATCTCGGCTTCCCCGTGTTCGCGACCAAGAACACGCTGCGGATCTCCTCGACGGACCCGACGACGCTGGCCGGTGGCGTCGTCCACGCCGTCTTCAGCGGCGGCTCCCCGCAGGCGCGCCCGCGTGCGGTGGCGCTGGCCGACGGCCGCGACTGGCGGGCCGTGCTGGCTGCGTCCTCGCTGATGAGCCCGCCGATCAAGGCGCCGCTGATCCTCTCCGCGGGCCCGAGCACGCTGCCGGACGCCAGCAAGGAGGTGCTGACCTCACTGCCGCCCACCGGGTCGCGGGCCGCCGGCGGGGCCCAACTCATCCGCGTCGGCAACGTCCCCGTCTACCCGCAGTACCGGTCGACCGACGTGAAGGCCGGCTCCCCCGCCGCGCTGGCCCGCGCCATCGACGCGTTCGTCGCCGCCGCGCGCGGGCAGACCGCCGACCACGTCCTCGTCGTCTCCGCCGACTCCCCGGAGTACGCGCTGCCCGCCGCCGCGTGGGCGGCCAAGAGCGGCGACCCGATCCTGTTCGTCAACCGCAACAGCGTCCCGCCGGACACGGTGCAGGCCATCCAGGCCCACCAGCAGCCGCGGATCTACGTCCTCGGCCCCAGCTCGATCATCTCCCCTGCCGTGACCAAGCAGCTGCGCAAGCTCGGGACGGTCGTCCGCGTGGGCGGTCAGACCCCGGTGGAGAACGCCATCGAGTTCGCGGCCTTCCGCGACGGGTCCTTCGGCTTCGGCGTCACCGACCCGGGCCACGGCATGGTGGTCGCGCCCGTCTCCATCCCGCCGGCCGCCGCCGGGGTGCTGGCCCCGCTGTCGGCCTCGGGCTCCTACGGGCCGCTGTTGCTGTCCGACAACGCCGACGTCCTTCCCAAGCCGTTGCAGCGCTACCTGCTCGACATCCAGCCCGCGTACTCCAACGACCCGGTGCGCGGGGTCTACAATCGCGCCTGGATCATCGGTGACCAGCAGGCCCTGTCGGCCAGGCTGCAGTCCAACATCGATCGATACCTCGAGATCGTCCCCGTCAGCCAGCGAGTCCCTTCCCAGTGAGCGAAGCCGAGAGCCCTGTCCGCCGTGCCACCGTCGACGACGTGCGTGCCCTCCTGGGCGCCGCGACGCCGCACTTCGCACTCCAGGTCCGCAACCGCATCGCGCGGCTGATCGCCGACCTGCCCGAGGGCGACCCGGCCCGCGTCCTGGGCGAGCGGGAGATCGCGCGCCTGACGCACCTCGGCTTCGACGGCGAGACCCGCGGTGCGAAGGCTCCTGCGGGCGTCGACACGCTCCCCTCGGTCGGGGCGCTCACCGCCGCCGGCCAGCCGGCGGACGAGCCCGAAGACCACGGGCATTGAGCGACGCGCTCACGCGCGCCTCGGCCCTCCTGGCCGCGCCGCACGCGAGCGCGCCCGTCCGCGACGGCTACCTCGACACGCTGGGCGACGCCGCGCCGGAGTCCACCGGTCGCGCGCAGGACGCGATGCTGTCCCGGGGCCTGCCGCTGATCTACGAACGCGTCTGGCGCCCGATCTGGGGCCCGCTGTCCACCGGGCCGCTCGGGCCGTCGTCCAAGGACGAGCAGCGGATCGCCCGGCTGCTGCTGGGCCTGGTCCCCGGCGAGACCGTCCTCGACGTCGCCTGCGGCCCCGGCAACTACACGCGGATGCTGGGCAGGGTCAGCGGCCCCGCGGGGCTGGCCGTCGGCCTGGACTCCAGCCCGACGATGCTCCGTCGCGCGGTCGCCGACACGACGCGCCCGGGCATCGCCTACGTGCGCGGCGACGCGACCGCGCTGCCGTTCGCCGACGCCGGCTTCGACGCGGTCAACTGCTTCGGCGCGCTGTACCTCTTCCCCGACCCGGCCGCCGCGATCGCGGACATGACCCGGGTGCTCAAGCCCGGCGGCCGGCTGGCGGCGTTCACGACGTGCGGGCTGCGCTCCGCCCCGCTGCGCACGCTGCAGTCGCTGGGCACGCGCTGGGGCAACATCCGCCTCTTCGACCACGACGAGCTGACCTCGCAGCTCGCCGCGCTCGGGATGCAGGACGTCCACCAGCGCGTCCACGGCGTCATGCAGTTCGTCGGCGCGCGGCGACCTACTTCCTGACCACCGTCACCGCCAGCGTCGTCGCCTTGGCGGTCCTGTTGCCCGCCGCGTCGACCGCCGTGATCGTGATGCGATGCACGCCGGGCTTCAGCGCCTTCCTGCCGATGCGGCCGCTGAACGCGATCGACACCGCGCCCGCCTTGGCGAACGTGCGCCTGATCACGCTGCCGTCGCTCTTGTAGAGCGTGCACCGGCCCTTCCTGACCTTGGTCTTGGACGGCCTGCACCTGCCCTTGACCTTCCGGCCGGCCAGCTTGCTCTCGAACCTCAGCGACACCGTCGCGGGCTCGCTCAGCGTCAGCTTGATCGTCGTGCCCGTCCTGGTGCGCCGCTTCGCGGCCGCGCTGATCGCGGTCGCCTTCGCGCCGACCTTGAACGTCCTGTTGGTCAGCGACGCCTTGGAGACGACCGGCCGCGTGGTGTCCTTGGTCACCGGCGGCGTGACGACCGGCGGCTTGACCACCGGCGGCAGCACGGGCACGCAGCCGTCGGTGACCGCGCGCACGAAGACCGAGGTCACATCGGAGGACGCTGCCATGCCGGGGACCAGGCCGCCGTTGCTGGTGAGCGTCAGGCAGGCGCCGTCGGCGGAGAGCTCGCCCACCTGCGCGCCGTCCTCGGTGCCCTTGCCGTCGGGCGTGCCCGACGCCAGCTCCGTCCTGCCCGCGGCGAGGTCGCGCACGAACACGTTCGTGGCCACCGGGGTGTTGCCGGGCAGGTTCGCCGCGGTGGCGGTGAACGCCACGAAGCGCCCGTTACCGCTGATGCGGGCGTTGAAGGCGTCACCGGTGGCGAACGCCCCATCCACGCCGTCGGCGCGGGACGCCACGGTGACCGCCCCGGTGCTCAGGTCCTTCACGAAGATCGAGTTCTTCGCCGGGGCCGGCGTGACGATGTCCGAACTCGTGCCCGAGAAGGCCACCTTGGTGCCGTCGTCGCTGAGCGTCGGCGCGCCCGTGGAGCCGGTGATCTTCGACCCGTCGGCCTTCGCGCTGGCGAGCGTCGTCGCACGGGTGCCGAGGTCGCGCACGAACGTGTCGGAGTCCGCGTCGTCGTCGGCCGTGCCGAGGTTGGTGGCCGTCGAGTCGAAGGCGACCTTGGTGCCGTCCGCGCTGATGTCGCCGACGTATGCGGAGTTCGTCGCGATGTCGTCCGTGCCGTTCTTGGCCGAGGCGAGCAGGGTGCGGCCGGCCGTGAGGTCGCGGACGTGCACGTGGGTCGCCGGGTCGGCGTCGCCGTCTCCCAGGTTGGTGGCCTGGGAGTTGAACGCCACGCGGGTGCCGTCGGCGCTCAGCCGCGGGGTCTGGCTGTTGTCGTTGCCGCCGGCGCCGGCGGCCCCGTCCGCACGGCTGGCCAGCCAGGTGCGGCCACTCGCAAGATCGCGGACGTAGACGTCGGAGGAACCGTTCGTGTCGGCCGGGTCGAGCGCCGAGTAGGACGCCCACGCCACCCGTCGCCCGTCGCCGGAGATGACGACGCTCTGGACGTCGTGGTCGATCGCCCCGTTCGGCCCGTCGGCGCGGGCCACGGCGGTGAGCTCGCCGGTCTGCAGGTTGCGCATCACGGCCGTCGGCAGGCCGAAGAACGGCGCCGCCCAGTGGAAGACCGCACGGGTGCCGTCGCTGCTGATCGAGGCGCCGCCGTCGTAGGGCAGGTACGCGTCGCCGCCCTGGTTGGTGATCGGCGCGTCACCGGCCGGCCGGGAGACCAGTCGCGTGGTCGCGGGGCTGGTGCGCTTGCGGACGTAGACGCCCTGGAAGCTCAGGTTGTCGTCGGGCGTGAAGCCGCCGTAGCCCTCACCTGCGAACAGCACCAGGTTGCCGTCGTCGCTGAGGGCGGACTCCGAGAACTCGTGGTTCTGGTCGCTGGGCGCGCCGTCGTCGCCGTCCATGCGGCTGATCAGCGTGGCTCCGTCGGCGTCGCGGACGTAGATGCGGGCGGCCGGCTCGCTCGCCCCGGGGGCGATGTTGGTCGCCTGCGAGGTGTAGGAGACGACGCTCCCGTCGGCGTCGAGCGCCGGCGACGAGGCCGCCGCGTTGGCGGCGTCGCTGGCAAGGGTCGTCGTGGTGGTGTTGACCGTGCGCACGAACACGTCGCGCTGGCCACCGTCGTCGGGCCCCGCGTAGGTCGAGTCGCCGGCGAAGGCGACCTTGGTGCCGTCGGCGCTGATCACGGGCGTGGACGCGGGCTGGGTGCCCATCGTGTTGCCCCCGTTGGTGGCGCTGATGATCTGGTTGACGCCCGCCGGCCCGGGGTTGGAGGTCAGGACCGCCTGCGTCGTGGCCGTGGCGCCGGCGAGGTTGTCCGCGTCGGTGAGGTAGGTGACCTTCGTGCCGTCGTCGCTGATGGAGGGATCCGTCGAGTGGTTGTCGCCGATCATCGCGCTCATCGTCGGGCGGCTGACCGCGACCATCTCGTCGACGGCCATGTCGGTGAGGTGCGCGCGGTAGACGTCCCGGAAGGCGTTGGTGTCGACCGCCGGCTGCAGCTTGTTGGTGGTGTCGAAGGCGATGTACGCGCCGGTCTTGGAGATGCTGATCCGCCCGGACTCCGACGAGCCGGTGTCGCCGCCGGGGATGCGGCTGACGAGCGCCGTCGTCGGTGCGGCGGCCCGCCAGTTGCGCACGTAGACGTCGTCGCGGGTGTTCGTGTCGTGGGGGTCGAGCTTGCTGGAGCAGACGAAGGCGACCATCGAGCCGTCGGCGCTGATCGCGGCGTTGTTGCAGAACCCGGCCGGGGTGCCGTCGGCCCTGCGGCTCACGAGCGTCAGCTCGCCGGTGACGGTGTCCTTGACGAAGATGCCGTAGGTGGAGTTGTCGTCATCGGCGGCGAAGGCGTCCGATGCGCTGGAGAACACGACGTAGCGGCCATCCGCGCTCATCGCCTCGCGGGGGGCGTAGGAGAAGCCGTAGGGCACCGCGAGCGGGCTGATGAGGTCGGACGCGCCGCTGAGCAGGAACGTCGAGTCGGCGGGCAGCGGGGTCGTGATCGCGCCGGCCGTCGGCGCCAGCGCGAGGGTGGCGGTGAGCACCGCAAGGGAGACACGGGATCGCATATGCGCATACAACCTGCGGCGCGGCGCCGGCTTACGGTCACCCGCCGGACACCCTGCGGTGACGCCCGACGGACGTGGCGCCGCCGCCTCGGCTACGGCTGATGGAAGGGGCAGTACGCGTTGCGCTTGGCCGCATGACCGCGGCAGACCTCGGTCGCCCCGGGCTTGCCCTGGAGCGAGAACGAGCCGTCCTTGCCGCCGCCCCGACCGGAGGCCGGCCACTCCCACCACGAGATGCCGCGGAACCAGCCCTCCAGGCTGATCGGCGACCAGACGTCGAAGGCGGCGCGGATCGGGCGCGACTGCGCGTACAGGTTGACCTTGCCGCCGGCCTTGGCCTGCTCGCCGTCGGACTTCTCCGGGAACGCGGCCGTGCCGCCGCGCGACAGGTAGCCCAGCGCCGTGAAGCGAACGGGCTTGCCGTACTCGCCGTGGAGGTTGCGGATGAGCTGGACCGGTGAGGCGCCCATGCCCGTCGGGTCGGTGGTCCAGCCCTGGCGCAGCAGCTGCAGCGACGGTGCGGGCGGTGCGCTGCCGCCGACCAGCGGGAAGTAGGCGTCGATGCCGATCTCGTCCAGGGCGTCCCAGAAGAACGGGTGCGTCGCCGGGTCCTTGGCGTCCTCGACGATCGAGTCCCACTGCGCGGCGTAGGTGAGCTTGCCGTTGTAGCGCCCGCGGGCCTCGGCGATGAGGCTGCGCCAGGCGTTGCGGTCGGTCTCGGTGTCGGTCATCGCGCTCAGGCCGGCACCGATCACGAACTTCTCCACGCCGGTGCCGGCGGCGATGGCCAGGTAGCGGAACACGAACGCCTTGTAGGAGCCGAACCACTCGTTGTCGTGCTCGTCGCCGACGTTGATGAGGTCGCGGGGCTGGGCGTTGTCGGAGGACGTGCCGACCTCGACCTGCGGCCGGAGGATCACGTGCAGGCCCAGCGCCCGGGCGTGCCTGACGGCGCTGCGGATCGCGGCGTCCGACGGGGTCTTGCACTTCAAGGTGGACCTGCCGTCGGTGTGGTTGCAGTCCCGGGCGCTGCCGGGCGAGGTGCGCAGCTGCGTGGACTGCAGGCCGTCCTGGTAGATCGGGAAGACGAACGTGACCCAGCGGGCGCGCTCGTCGTCACGGGCCCGCTTGATCCACTGGTTGAACCGCTTGCCCGTGAGGTCCTGCCACCAGTAGGCGGTGACGTTGAGCCCGCGCTCCCAGGTGGGGGGCAGCGCGTGACCGGACGCCGGCGCGAGCAGGGCGATGAGGACGGTGGCGATGAGGACCCGGACGCGCATCGTTCGCTTCCGACGGTACCCCGAATACGGTGTGGCTATATCCAGTGACCCGCAGATGACCGCCGGCATACCCGGCGTCGCCTATCCCGGTCCGTTTCCCGTGGGCCGCTACGCCCAGCAGCTGCAGCGCTACCTGCGGGAGCGCGCGCGGGTCCAGATCACCGGCGAGGTGTTCAACCTCAACCGCAGCAGGACGACGACGTACTTCGAGCTGCGCGACGGCAACGGCGCGCTGCCCTGCGCGATGTGGAACGACGACCTCGACCGGCTGCCCGGCGCCCGGGGCGTGCTGGCCAACGGCGTCACGGTCGTCGTCGCGGGCGGGCCGGACTACTACCCCGGCTCGGGCACCTCCTCCCCGTCCTTCGCGTTCCGGGTGACGCTGCTGAAGATCGCCGGCGAGGGCGACCTGCTGGCCCAGATCGAGCGGTTGCGGCGGGTGCTGGCGGCCGACGGCCTGCTGGAACCGCAGTCCCTGTTGGTCCGCCCGCTGCTGCCGCGGACGATCGGCGTCGTGACCGGTGAGTCCGGCAAGGCCCGCGACGACGTGCTGGCCGGGCTGCACCGCCGCGGCTGGGGCGGCCGGCTGGTGTGGGCGTTCGCGCCGGTGCAGGACCGGCGGGCCGCGCCCGCCGTCACGCGCGCGGTGCAGGACCTGGCCGCGGTGCAGGTCGACGTGATCATCGTCGCGCGCGGCGGCGGCTCGGTCGCGGACCTGCTGGCGTTCTCCGACGAGACGCTGTGCCGCACCGTCGCGTTGCTGGCGGTGCCGGTCATCTCCAGCGTCGGCCACCACACCGACCGCCCGCTGATCGACGACGTCGCCGCGGTCGCCGCCTCGACGCCCACCCACGCGGCCGAGGTCGCCGTGCCGCTGGACCTGGCGCTGGCCCGGCGCGGGCTGCACGGCGCGGCAGGGCTCCTGGACGACCGCGGCCGCCGGGCGGTGGTGACGCGGGCACGGCACCTGGCGCTGCTGTCCCAAGCCCCGGGCCGGGTCCTGGACCGCCACCGTGCGGCGTTGCACCAGAAGCTCCGCGAGATCCGCGCGTCGGCCCGGCGCGGCGGGCTGGAGCGCCGCGGCGTCGAGCTGCAACGGCGGGCGCTGGTGCTCGACCGCAAGGCCTCCGCCGCGCGCGGCGCCGATGCCGCCGCGCGGCGCGCCTCGCTGGACGCGTTCGCCGCGGCGCTGGCGGCGCACGACCCGGCCCGGGTCGTCGAGCGCGGCTACGCGATGGTCACCGGCGCCGACGGGTCGGTCATCACCAGCGCCGCAGAGGCGCGGGCCGCGGGCCGCGTGCAGCTGGGCTTCCACGACGGCAAGGTCAACACGAGGATCGACGATGAGTGAGCAGCAGACCTACGAGAGCGCCAACGCGCGCCTGGAGCAGATCATCGCCCGGCTGGACTCCGGCGAGGCCGGGCTGCGCGAGACGCTGGACCTCTGCGCCGAAGGACGGACGCTCGTCGAGTGGTGCGCAGCCGAGCTCGATGCCGTCGGCAAGGGCCTGGAGGAGCTCCGTCTGGACGAGCTCGTGGCGCGCCTCTCCCGCGACGCCGGCGGCCGTCAGGCGGGAGGTGTGAGCGCAACGAACACCTCCGATGCCGGCGACGCCGGCACGGGTTCGTAGGATCGGTGTCATGGAAGGATCGCTCTGGCCGTTGGTGGCCGACCTGCCCCTGGTGATCGACGACTATGAGCTGGAGCGTCTGCAACGCGACGTCTCCAGCGACTTCACCCGCGTCTCCACCGTCATCCACCTCCGTGGTGGTGGCACCGAAGGCATCGGTGAGGACGTCGGCTACGACGCCGACGACCAGGGCGACCTGCAGGCCGCGGGGCCGATCCAGCCGCTGGCGGGGTCGTGGACGCTGGCGTCGTTCTGCGAGCACCTGGCGACCCTGGACCTCTGGCCCACGCCGGCCCGCCACCCCGCCTCGGTGCTCTACCGCGTCTGGGCGTACGAGTCCGCCGCGCTGGACCTGGCCCTGCAGCAGGCCGGCCGGTCGCTGCACGACGTGCTCGGCCGCGAGCCCAGGCCGGTGCGCTTCGTCGTCTCCCTGCGCCTGGGCGACCCGTCGACGCTGGCGCCGTTGCGTGCGCGGCTGGACCCCTACCCCACCACCGAGTTCAAGCTCGACCCGGCCCTGGACTGGGACGACGAACTCGTCACCGCGCTGGCCGAGACCGGCGCGGTCGAGTCCGTCGACTTCAAGGGCTTCTACAAGGGCACCGTCGTGGACACCGTCCCCGACGTCCCGCTGTACACCCGCGTCCTGAAGGCGCTGCCCAACGCCTGGATCGAGGACCCGCACGACGACCCGGCGATCCGCGAGCTGCTGCGTGGCCACGAGGACCGCGTCTCCTACGACGCGCCGATCCACAGCGTCGAGGACATCGAGTCGCTGCCGATCGCGCCGAAGCTCGTCAACGTCAAGCCGTCGCGCATCGGCGGCGTCAAGAAGCTGCTCGACACCTACGCCTACTGCGAGGCGCACGGCATCGCGATGTACGGCGGCGGCCAGTTCGAGCTGGGCATCGGCCGCGGCCACATCCAGTACCTCGCCTCCATGTTCCACCCGGACACCGCCAACGACACGGCTCCCGGTGGCTACAACGCCCCGGAGCCCGAGGCCGGTCTGCCCACGTCCCCCCTGCCGGTGGCCGCCCACAGCGTCGGCTTCCGCTGGGGCTAGCCCGTGGAGGGCTGGGACTACAGCTTCGTCGACCGCATCCGCTACGGCGACCTCGACGCCAACCGCCACCTCAACAACGTGACGGTCCTGCAGTTCTTCGAGGACGCGCGGATCGCGTTCATGACGAGCATCGCGCCGGAGCACGACCCGACCGACCCCGAGGGCGGCACCGGGTTCATCTTCGCCGAGGCACACGTCAACTACCGCTCGCCCGGGTTCTACCCCGAGGTGCTGCGGACCTACATCCGTCCGGCCCGGCTGCGCCGCTCGAGCGTGCGCCTGGAGTTCTGCATGGTCGCCGACGCCGACGAGCGCCTCATCGCCGAGGGCTGGGGCACGATCGTCGGCTACGACTACGCCGCCGGGCGGGCCACACCGATTCCCGCGAAGCTCGCCGCGCGCCTGCGCGACGCGGGCGCCGCCGACGAGGAGACCCCTGATGTCTGATCACGCCGCCACCGTCAAGGCTCTGATGCCGCAGATCGTCGACGACCTGACGCGGCTCGTGGCGATCCCGTCGGTCGCGTTCGAGGGCTATGACCTCGGCCCGGTCGACCGGGCCGCGCGCGAGACGCAGGCGGTGCTGAAGGCGGCCGGCGTCGAGAACGCGTCGCTGATCGACGTGCCCGGTGGGCCGCAGGCGGTCTACGGGACGATCGACGGGGTGGGCGGGCCCGACTCGCCGACCGTGCTGCTCTACGCCCACTACGACGTGCAGCCGGAGGGCGACGTCTCGGAGTGGCTGTCGGACCCGTACACCGCCACCGAGCGCAACGGCCGGCTGTACGGTCGCGGCACGGCCGACGACAAGTGCGGCATCGTCCTGCACGCCGGCGCGCTGCGGGCGTTCGGGGGCAGGCCGCCGGTGAACGTGAAGGTCATCATCGAGGGCGAGGAGGAGACCGGCCGCGGCACGTTCGAGGCGTTCGTCACTGCCAACCCCGAGATGTTCGCGGCGGACCTCATCGTCGTCGCCGACTCCGGCAACTGGAAGGTCGGCGAGCCGACGCTGA
>CAYUDT010000116.1:0-15204 GCA_964443695.1 uncultured Conexibacter sp.
CGCTCGACCGCGCCGACGGCCTCCTCCTCGCCCTGCTCCTCGGTCAGGCGCGTGTACCCCGCCAGGTCCGCGAACGCGATGGCCACCTTCAGGCGGCCGAGCTCCAGCGCGTCGTCCCCGATCTCGGTCTCCATGTGCCCGACGACGTCCTGCTCGACGAAGTGGCCCAGGAAGCGCTGGTGGATGTGGTCCATGATCGGCGAGGCCAGCGGGATGAGCTCGCGCGCGAGCCCCTCCATCTCCTCGGCCATCTCCAGGCCGGGGACGCCCTCGCGCATCAGCGGCTCATGGACGTAGAGGTGGAACAGCCGGACCTCGGCGTCGGCGATCTGCGCGACTGCCTGGCCGTAGACCCGGCAGAGCTGCAGGAACGCCACCAGCGGCAGCCCGGCCGCAAGCACCGCCGCGACGTAGCGCAGCATCTGCACGTCGTCGTCGGTGATCCGCTGCAGCGCGGCGGCGTTGAACCCCAGCGTCGAGTAGATCCGCTCGATCAGCGCGGTCTCCAGACCGGTCTCGCGCGCGGCCTCCTCCAGCGTGAAGTCGCCGCCGGAGGTCGGCATCACGTCCTCGAGGTAGCCGAACGCCAGGCGCCCGGACTCCGTGGCCTCGCGCAGCTCCTCCAGCGAGTGCCCGCGCTCGCGCAGCCGCGCGACGATCCGCGCGTGCGACGCGGCGCCCGGCGTCCAGCCGTCGACGGTCCCGGCCTCCGGGATGACGCCCTGCTTGACCCACCGCTTCAGCGTCGTCGGCGTGACGCCGGCGCGCGACGCGACCTCGGCGGTCGTCAGACGGTCGGGAGTGCTGCCGGTGCTCAAGAGGAGCTCACCAATTGAAATGGCGCTGGGATCCGCTGCAGTCGGGTCCCAGCGCCTGCGGGCATGACGTCCCGCATCGCCGGCCGTTGGCGCTCGTCATTGACGGCGGCGCCTCGCGGATGGCGAACCATCCACGTTCCGGCCTGGTGCCTGATTGATGTACCAGCGACTTTGCACGGATCGGCACGAGGTGTCAACCGGGAGCGTTGGAAACTTCCTGCCACATGACACGCCGGTCGCGCCTACGCCTTCAGGTGCGGGAACTTCTCCGACACGACGGCGCGGTAGCGCTCGTAGATCGGCTTGGTGATCGGGATCAGCGCAAGCGCCGCCTTGACGTCACCACCGGTCTTGATGCGCCGGCGGGCGATCGCCATCGCGACGTTCTCCTTGCCCTGGAAGTACTTGTTCGCCGTCTCCGAGGACATGGTCATCCTGACCCTGGGCTCCCAGTCGACGTCGTCGGTCCACTCCCAGACGAGGTTGCCGTCCTCCCCCTCCCGGGCCGCGCGGATGTTGACCACCATGTCGACGTCGTCGAACTCGAAGCGCTGCGGGACGTCGGCGTCCCTGAGCCTGGGCCCCATCTCGGGGTCCTCGCTCATCATCGTGAAGATCAGGTCCATCACCGACTTGAACTCGGCGGAGGAGCTGAACTGCGGGCTCCCCATCATCGTCAGGAGGTGGCGGGCTTGCGCGTGGCCGAGGCGCGCTTGGCCGCCGCGCGAGCGGCCGGGACCTTGCTGGCCGGCGTCGCGGCGGGCTTGCGCGCAGCCGGCTTGCGAGCGGCGGGCTTGCGGGTGGCGGCCGGCTTGGCGGCGGGCGCAGGCTTCGCGGCGGACTCCAGCTTGGCGATGCGGGTGCCCAGCGACTTCAGCTCGGCCTGGATCGCCGCGAGATCGGCGTGGCTGACCGGGCGCGCGTCGTCGAGGGCCTCGCGGAGGCGGTTGAACGCGGCGGTGACCTCGTCCGCGGTGTCCTGGACACGCTTCTCGGCTGCCTTCTGGGTCTGCTCGGCGCGATCGGCCGTGGCCTGGAAGGCCTGGTCGACGGCGGCGCGGACGGCATCGGCGCGCGTACGGTCCTTCTTCTTCTTGGCCATGACGAAAACTCTATCCTCACGCGCTCGTGCCCCACGTGAAGCCGACGAACGACCTTGCGCCGCGCGCCGTGCTGGTGGGAGACCCCGGTCGTGCGCTCGCCCTCGCCCAGCAGCTCACCGAGGGCCCGCTCATGTTCAACCACCACCGCGGGCTGTGGGGCTACACGGGCATCGCCGCCGACGGTGAGCCGCTGACGATCCAGGCCACCGGCATCGGCGGCCCGTCGGCGGCCGCGGTCCTCGGCGAGCTCGTCGACCTCGGCCTGCAGGTCGCGGTCCGGGCGGGGACGTGCCGCTCGCTCACGGGCCTTCCGCTCGGCACCTTGCTGACGGTCAAGGCCGCGATCGCGTCCGACGGCGCCAGCCGCGCCCACGGCGCCGGTGAGCGCGTCGAGCCCGATGCCGAGCTGACCGCGCGGCTGGCCGCCGCCACCACGCGCGCGGGCATCGTCGAGAGCAGCGACGTGTACGGCAGCGCCGACGGCCGCGCCGGCGTCGAGGACCTCTCCACCGCAGCGATCCTGCAGGTCGCGCGCGTGCGCGGGATACGCGCCGCCGCGGTCCTCGCCGTCGTGGACGCCGACACCGACGAGCCGGTGGCGCAGCTGGGTGACGCCGCCGCCGCCGCGCTGGTGGGTGACGTCTGATGCCGTGGAGCGTCCAACTCGGGCTGCTGCTCGCCCTGGCGACGGCGTTCGTCTCCATCCTCGGCTTCCTCTACAAGTACCGCGGGGCCGTCGACGCCCCGCCGGTCGAGTGGCGGCATCCGATCCGCTCGACGGCGGCGCTCTTCTCGAACCGGTGGTGGACGCTCGGCATCATCGTCGCGACGTCCTCGTGGTTCCTGCACGTCGCCGCGCTGTCCCTCGCGCCGATCTCGCTGGTGCAATCGGTCATCGCCGGCGGCCTCGTGCTGCTGACCGTCGTCGCGGAGCGGATGTTCGGCATCGGTGTCACGCGCCGCGAGTGGATCGGCGTCGGCCTCACCGCCGCCGGCCTGGCCTTCCTGGCCGCGACGCTGGGCGACACGGGCGACTCCAAGCACAGCGACTACGACACGGTCACGCTGACGACGTACGTGCTGCTGCTGACCGCGGCCTCCGGCCTGGCGATGCTGCTCTCCCAGCGCGATCCCGGCCGTGGCGGCACGTATCTCGCGGCCGCCGCGGGCCTGCAGTGGGGCGCCAGCGACGTGGCGATCAAGGCGGCCTCCGGCGGATTCGCCGACGACGGCCTCATCGCCACGTTCTTCGGCCCGCTGACGCTCGTGATCACCGCGCTGTCGCTGGTCGGCCTCGTGGTCTCCGCCCGGTCGTTGCAGGTCGGTGAGGCCGTGCCGGTCATCGCCGTCACGTCCGCCGCGGCCAACCTCTGCACGATCGCCTCCGGCCTGGTCGTCTTCGGCGAACCGCTGCCCGAGGGCGACGCCGCCGTGGTCCTGCGCATCGTCGCGTTCCTGCTCGTGGTGCTCGCCGCCGCGCTCACGCCCGGGCCGGTCGGCGCCGCCGAGGCCCACGCCGACTGACCCACGCCCGGCCCGCGCGGTGCGGGCAGGTCGGCCGGCGGGTGCAGGACGTCGAGGCGGCCGGTCAACCGATCGGTTGACCGCCGCTCCCCCGACCGGTCCAAACGGCTCGCGCCCAGCGCTGCGATCCCATATCCCTGTCGCCATGCGGGGGATCCGAAGGGCCGTGACCATCACGATGGCGCTGTGCGCGCTGGGGGCAGCGCCGGCGTGGGCCGCCCCACCGGCCAACGACGCGTACACGTCGCCGACGACGCTGCCGGCCGGCACGGTGGTCGACGGCACGCTCACGGGGGCCACCCCCGACAGCGTCACGATCTCCAGCGCCACCGAGCGCAGCGTCTGGTTCGAGTTCACCGCACCCACCGCCGGCACGTACACCGCCAACGTGTGCGGGGCCACCACGTCGGCCACCCGTGTGAACGTCAACGCGTTCCTTCCGGGCACGCCGCCGACGCGGCCGGAGCTCCGCAGCATGGTCAGCTGCGACGCGGCGGGCAACGACAACCGGCAGGCGTACTTCGTCGTCGTCACGCCCGGCCCCGTGCTGATCGGCGTCTCCGACACCGCCCCGGCAGCCGACGACCCCGGCGCCTTCAAGGTCCGCGTGGCCAAGGAGCCGTTCACGACCGTCCAGCTTCTCAACCAGGGCGGCACCGGTGACCTGCGGGCCCTCACCCTGAGCGGCGGCGGCCCCTCGGCCACCGCGCGCTGCACCATCGACGCAGGCCCCGAGTTCGACTGCGGTCGCGACGCGATCCTGCTCGGCGATCTCCCCGTTGGCACCCACACCTTCAGCGCGGCGGGCATCGAGGGCGGGGCGACCGACCCGACGCCCGCCACCGTGACCTTCACCATCGATCACGACAGCCCGAGCTCCGACGGCGCGACGCTCACCGACGCCGACACGCCCAACCCGACGCTGCACTTCGACCCCGACCCGGGCATCGACAGCTGGGACTGCTCCTTCGACGGGCTGGCCTTCACGGAGTGCGGCGACTACGGCGGTGGCCCGTTCAAGGGCATCTGCAACGGCGACCACACGCTCGACGTCCGCGCCCGCGACGAGTCGGGCAACGTGAGCCCCACCCCCAAGCACTTCGCGCTGCACGTCAACGAGGTGGGCAACGCCTGCGGCACGCCCACCGCGGAGGCCCAGTACTACGAGGGCGACGGCATCTACTTCGTCTCCGACACCAAGGGCCAGCCGGTCAACGGCTACCTGGAGTACGGCACCACCGCCGCCTACGGGCGGACCCAGGGGCTGAGGGGCTTCGGCAAGACGGGCGCGACCCTGGACTTCGACAGCGTCCGGGCGGACATCACGACACCGCCCGGCACGACGATGTACTACCGCGCCGTCGCCGTCCTGCCCGACGGCACCAAGATCCTGGGTGAGGGTCACAGCCTCGCGATCCCGCCGCTGGCCGCCCCCGGCGAGAGCACCCCCGACGCCACCTTCGGCACGCCCAAGGTGCGCGACACCAGCATCGACGTCCCCTACTCGATCCGCACGACGCCCGGGACGTTCATCCCCGGCATCACCGTCCTGGTCGACGCGAACAACTCGCACAACGGCGGCCTCGGGTTCTCCGCGGTCAGCAGCGTGCTGTCCCCCGCCGACGGCAGCACGATCACGGGCAAGATGAAGGTGACGGGCCTGAAGCCGGGCACCCGCTACAGCTTCGTGGCGGCGTACCTCAGCGCCTCCGGCGATCCGACCTTCGGGGAGCCGATCGAGTTCACCACCCTGTCCGCGCCGGCTCCGGCGTCCTTCTCGGTCGCCGGCGACCTGACCTTCGGCACCACCGGCGGCGCCGACGTCCCCGCGGCCAGGACCGTCACCCTGACCAACGACGGGCAGTTCACCGGCACCCTCCCCGCCATCACGATCGGCGATGCCTTCACGGTCGACGCGAGCGCCTGCGGCGCGATGCTGGCGGCCGAGACGTCCTGCGACGTCATCGTCACCCCGAAGGCCTCCGCGCCGCGGGGCCAGAGCTACAGCCAGGCGCTGCAGCTGGACGGGGTCACCAAGCTCACCGCCACCTGGACGCGCCAGCCCGACCCGCCGACCGGCGCCGCCACGACGCCGACGACCGTCGCGGCCGGTACGGCACCGGTGCTCACCAACCCGCTGGGCAAGCTGACCCTGCCGCGGATCCTGCGCATCAGCGTGCTGAAGAAGGGCTTCAAGCCGAAGCTGCAGTGCAAGGCGGCCTGCTCGCTGCGGATCCGCCTGCTGAAGGGCCGGCTCGTCTACGCGGCCGGCACCGCCAAGCTGGGCAGGGCCGGCACCGCGACGGTCAACGTCAGGCCGACGGCCCTCGGCAGGCGGACCGCCCGCAAGGCCAGGAAGGGCAAGCGGATCAAGCTCACCCTCGTGGCCGAGGCGCTCGACGCCAAGGGCAAGGCCCTCGGCTCGATCAAGCGCTCGGTATCGCTGAAGTAGCCCGGGCTACTTCTCGTCGGAGACCTTCAGCGCCTCTTGGTTGCGGCTGACGGTCTTCGGCGCGCTGGGCAGGGCCTTGTGGATCGCCGTGAGCTCCTTGACGACCTTGTCCAGCTGGGACTCGATGTGGCTCAGGCGCGTGTCGATGTCCGACGTCTTGGACAGCTTGGCCAGGCGGTCGTCGAGCTTGTCGACGCCATCCTCGATGCCCTCCAGGCGCTGCGAGACCGACCGCACGCGGCGGGTCAGACGCTCCAGATCGGCAGCCGACGGCAGGTTCAGCGCGCCCATGGCCGCCTCCTGCGCCTGGACGGCTTTCTCCCGGGCCTCGAAGACCCGCGTGATGGCCCCGTTGACGAGCGGGTTCTCCAGCAGGTCCTGCGCCAGCTTGCCGAGGGCTTCCTCGCCCTGCTTGGTCAGTCGCTCACGGGCGTTCGCGCCGCTGTCATCGGTCATTCGCCGAAGCCTAGTGGTCAACGCTCTGCAACCGCCGTTTCAGGCCGATTGCTTGGTTATTGCAATGCGACGACCCCGTAGGTAGCTTCGCCGTCGGGTCCGTGTCCCGTGCTAGGGTCACACCGTTTCCAGGAGGGCGCCCAGGCAGGTTCAACCTTTGGGCGCGGGAGGACGTTACTCGCGTATGGACAAGCGCAAGCTGCTCATTGGTCTGACATCTGCCGGAGCCCTTTCCGTGGGGTTCGGCGCCGCCGTGCTCCCGGCCTCGGCCGAGTTGCGCACCCTGACGATCACCCTGCTGGGTGGCGAGCAGGTGCAGGTCTCCGTCGACGTGCCCCCGGGCACGCCGCTGGACCAGATCCAGATCCCGGGCATCACCACGCCGATCCTGTCCATCGTCGACTCCGGCGCGCCGCCGGCGACGACGCCGACGGAGACGACCCCCACCGAGACGCAGCCGGCGGCCGACGCTCCCGTCGTCGTCCCGCAGCAGGGCGCGCAGGAGACCACCGGCAAGGAGGTGCGCAAGCCGACGGTCTCCCAGGAGGAGGTCAAGGCCCACACCAAGGCCGTCGTCAAGCGCAAGTCCCAGCGCGCGGTCGTCCGCAAGGCCACCGTCGAGCGTGCCGCCGACGGCACCCCCACGCCGGTCAACCCGACGTTCTCCTTCGCCCTCCCGGGCGCGGCGCCGATCGGCGTCCCCAACTTCTTCATCGACAAGTTCCGGATCCCGCCGTTCCTGCTGCCGATCTACCAGGCCGCGGGCATCCAGTACGGCGTCCGCTGGGAGATCCTGGCGGCGATCAACGAGATCGAGTCCGACTACGGCCGCAACCTGTCGACCTCCACCGCCGGCGCCGTCGGCTGGATGCAGTTCCTGCCTTCCACGTGGAAGGAGTACGGGGTCGACGCCAACGACGACGGCCGCAAGGACCCGTACAACCCGGTCGACGCCATCTTCGGCGCCGCGCGCTACCTGCGCGCCGCAGGCGCCGAGAAGGACATCAAGAAGGCGATCTTCGCCTACAACCACGCCGACTGGTACGTCGACTCGGTGCTGATGCGCGCCCGCCTCATCGGCGGCCTGCCCGCCGACCTCGTCGGCTCGCTGACCGGCCTGACGCAGGGCCACTTCCCCGTCCACGCCACCGCGCGCTACGCCGACGACGTGTCCGAGGCCGTCGCCGCCCGCAAGATCGCCAAGGGCAGGAACGCGGCGCTGCCGGTCGACTCCGACGCCACCCGCAAGGGCATCGACATCTACGCCAAGGCCGGCGCCCCGGCCATCGCGGTGCAGGACGGCAAGGTCGTCAAGCTCGGCCAGTCCAAGCGGCTGGGCCGGTTCATCCAGTTGCAGGACGTGTACGGCAACACCTACACGTACGGGCACCTCAAGAAGATCGCCTCGGCGTTCCCGGAGCCCAAGAAGACCGCGACCGACGCCGCGAACAAGGTCGACGCCGAACTGGACCTCCCCGCCAAGGACAAGGCGCCCACCGACGCCGCGTCCGCCGGCTCGCAGGCTGCGGCCGACGTCAAGGACGTCACGTCGAAGGCCACCGCGCAGGTCGCCGACGTCACCTCGACGGTCGACAAGGCCGTCCAGGACGCCACGGCGCCCGCGAAGGAGCGCCTGTTCGCCAACCCGGCCCGCCCGCGCGCGTACAAGTCCGGCGGCGAGGAGCAGCTGCTCAACTCCAACGTCGACGGCACGACCTTCAAGTCGTTCTTCACGCAGGTCTACGGCCTGAAGCGCTCGGACGTGACGATCAAGCCGCTGAAGGTGGGCTCGAAGGTCATCGCCGGCACGATCCTCGGCCGCCTGGGCAAGACGTCCGACAACACCGCGCCGCACGTGCACTTCGAGGTGCGCCCGGCCGGCAAGGACGCGCCGCGCATCGACCCGAAGCCGATCCTCGACGGCTGGAAGCTGCTGGAGTCGACGGCGATCTACCGCGCCGCGGGCAAGAACCCGTTCTTCGGCCCCGACGCCAAGAACCCGTCGATCGGCCAGATCCTGCTCATGAGCAAGGAGGCGCTGCAGAAGCGCGTCCTCGAGGATCCGCGCATCGAGCTCTACCCCGGTGGCGCCAACGACATCAAGGGCGGCCAGATCGACCGTCGTGTCCTGGCCACGCTGGAGTTCCTGTCCGCGTCGGGCCTGAAGCCGACCGTGTCCTCGCTGAAGGGCAACCACGGCTTCTACACCGCGTCGGGCAACGTCTCCGAGCACTCCTCGGGCAACGCGGTCGACATCTCCAAGATCAACGGCATCCCGATCCTCGGCCACCAGGGCGCGGGCTCCATCACGGACATCACCGTGCGGCGTCTGCTGACCCTGCAGGGCACGATGAAGCCGCACCAGATCATCTCGCTGATGACGTTCGAGGGCGCGGACAACACGCTCGCCCTGGGCGATCACGATGACCACATCCACGTCGGCTTCCAGCCGCTGTACGGCAGCAACGACAAGCTCGCCCGGCAGCTGAACTCGGTGCTGAAGCCGGGCCAATGGATCAAGCTCATCCAACGGATCGGCACGATCGACAACCCCAACGTGCTCACCGAGCCGTCCAAGTACGCCCTGAAGGCCACCAAGCGGGCCTCCAAGGCGCACAAGTCCGAGTAGCGCCCTGCCGCTCTTCGCCTTCGTCCAGCTCGAGCTGCCGTTCGCGCTCGGGCCGGCCGATGGACGCTACGTCATCCGTGGCGCCGGTGGCCTCGCCTCGCACGTCCTGGTCCTGAAGACCCTCGGGGCCGAGGAGCGGCGCTCGCTGCTGGCCCGCAAGCGCAGCAAGTCCAAGGTCGCCGAGCCCGAACCGGAGCCGACCCCGGTCACCACCACGCGCGCGACGCTGGTGCAGGCCGAGCCGTTCGTCGACCTCGGCGCCGCCCAGGCGTGGCGCAAGGACGTCGACGGTGAGAAGGAGGCGCAGGACGCCGTCGTCGTGCTGAACCGCGTGCTCCACGCCCACCGTGCCGCGGCTGCTGACGCTGCCGTCCCGACGGTGTCACGGGCCCAGGCGCTGGTCGTGCGCGTCGGCATCGGCGAGGGCGAGGAGGTGGCCCACGGCCGCTGGACCGATGCGATCGAGCTGGGCGGCGAGCGCACCCGGGCGGCCGAGCGGCGCGAGAGCGTGCTGCGCCCCCAGGAGCGGCTGGCCGCGATCCTCTCCGGCCGGGATGTCGCGCTGGCCTGCGAGGAGCTGACGCTGCGTGGCCGGGCGGACCTCGCGGCCGGGCGTTCGCGCGAGGCGGCGCTGCAGCTGCGCGTCGCGCTGGAGGCAGCGATCGCCGAGCTGGCGCCGTGGAGGGACCGCCACGGCATGGCCGAGCGGATCGAGGCGCTGAAGGCCGAGCGGCGTGTCGTCGGCGACGCCGCCAACGCCGCGATCGAGGGGGGTCTCGACGATGAGACCGCTGCCGACGTCGACCGCGTCCTGAAGCTGCTGGAGGCCGCGTTGCGGGCGCGGACGGCGGCCGAGCTGACCTGACCGCTGCGGCGGGGCGGCGCGCCCCGCCTTGAGGCACCGTCGGTCCGGCCGCGTGCTCAGAGCCGCACGACGTGGTCGCAGCGCTCGACCAGCAGCGGCTCGTGGGTGGCGGCGACGATCGTCGTCCCGCGGGTGCGGGTGATCTGCACGAGCAGGTCGGAGACCGCGATGGCGTTCTTCTCGTCGAGGCGGCTCGTCGGCTCGTCGACGAGCAGCAGCCCCGGCTCGGGCGCCAGCGCGCGGGCGATCGCCACCCGCTGGCGCTCGCCACCGGACAGGCGGCTGGTGCGCTGTCGGGTGCGCTCGGCCAGCCCGAGGTCGGTCAGCAGGTGGTCGGCGAGCTCCAGCGCCGATCCGTGGTCGACCCCGCGGATCGTCAGCGCGAGCGCGACGTTCTCGCGTGCGGCCAGGTGATCGAGCAGGCCGGTGTCCTGGGAGACGACGCCGACGTGCCGGCGCCGCAGCGCGGCGAGCGCCTCACGGTCGAGCTGGTGCAACGCGGAGCCGGCGACCTCGACGCTGCCCGCATCGGGACGGTCCAGGCCGGCGAGCAACCGCAGGATCGTCGACTTGCCCGAGCCGCTGCGGCCGCTGAGCGCGGTGAGTCGCCCGGGTGCGATCGTCAGGTCGTAGGCGTCAAGGACGTTGCGACTGCCGAACGCCTTGGTGACCCCGCGCAGCGACGCCGTCGCACCCGGCGGCGGCGGGGCGGTCAGGGCCTCGGGCGGCTCGCCCGCGGCCTCGAGCTCGGCGGGCGTGGCCGGGGTCAGCCGGATCTCGCCGTCGTGCGCGGCCGCGTGGACCCGGGTGCCCAGCCGCGCCGCGCGCAGCAGCTCCTCGGGCAGGCGCACCCAGCCGCCGTCGCCCACCACCAGCGCCTCCGCCCCGCCCTGCGCGGCCTCGTCGGACACCCGCCCGTCGCGGATGCGCACGCTGCGGTCGGCGATGCGGGTCGCGGTCACGTCGTGGCTGACCAGGACGACGGTCGCCCGTTCCTCGCGCGCCAGGTCGGCGATGAGGTCGTAGACCTGCGCTGCGTTGGTGGCGTCCAGCTCCCCGCCCGGCTCGTCGGCCAGCAGCAGCCCGGGCCGGTGGGCGAGGGCGGCGCAGAGGGCCACCCGCTGCCGCTCGCCGCCGGAGAGCTCGTGGGGCCGGGCGGCGCCGCGATCGGCCAGCCCGACGCGCTCGAGCAGCTGGTCGGCCCGGCGCTGCCGCTCGGTCGTCGTCGCGCCGCGCAGCGCGAGCGGCAGGCCGACGGCCGACCGGCAGTCCAGCGCGGCGGGCAGCGCCCGCTCGTGGTGCTGGTCGACCAGTCCCAGCCGCCGAGCACGCAGCGCCGCACGCCGGGCGTGCGACAGCCGCGCCATGTCCTGGCCCAGCACCAGCGCCTGCCCCGCGCTGGGCGCCTCGATGCCGGCGAGCACGCGCAGCAGCGTCGACTTGCCCGCGCCCGACGGCCCGAGCACGACGACGACCTCGCCGTCGTCCACCTTGAGCGTCAGCCCCTGCAGCGCCGCCGCGTCGCCCTCCGTCGTGCGGTGCACGCGGAAGAGATCGCGCACGTCGACCGGTGGTGGCGCGCTCACGGCGTGGCTCCCGAGAGGGCGCGGCGGGTCAGCAGCGAGACGCCGACGGCCACGCAGGCGACGAACGCCATGGCGACCAGACCCCACGCCGCCCACGGCGCGACCGCGACGAGCGGTGGCACGGCCCGGACACCCGCGGCCGTCACCTGCACCGCGTCGACGGCCAGGGTCACCAGCGCGAGCCCCAGTACGACACCGCAGGCCAACCCCAGGCCGCCCAGCGTCAGCGCGCGGATGCGGATGTCCTGGCGCAGCAGGCGCGGCGGGACCCCGAGGGCCTCCAGGTCGAACAGCTCGGCGGCGTCGTCGCGCAGTGCCAGCGCGACGGCGACCAGGACGCCCAGCGCCGCGAGGACCAGGGCGACGAGCGCGGCGCCGACCAGCGTGCGGACGAGCTCGCGGGCCAGCGGGTCGGCCTGCAGCGCGCGCTCGCCGGCGCGGCGCGAGGCGAAGCCCAGCGAGGACAACGGGCCGCTCCTGACGGCCGCGGCCAGCCGCCGCTCACCGGCCGGGCTGGTGGCGATCCACAGCTCGTCGGGATGGGCCAGCCCCGGCGCGGAGGCCTGCAGCACCGCCGACAGCGATGCGCGGTCGGCCACGACGAAGCCGTCGGCGTTGGCGTCCACCGTCGGGAAGCGGTCGACGGTGCCGACGACGCGGGCGCGGACGCGCTCCCCCTCGAACGTCACCGGCAGCAGCCCCCTCGGTCCGGCGGCTGCCGCGGTGGCGCGATCCACCAGGACGGGCAGCAGCTTGCCCTCCCCCGGCTGCGCCGGCGACAGCAGCGCGCGACCGCGGCGATCGAAGACGTAGGGCACTGCCACGCCGCCGGCCACCGGCTCGACCTGCCGCAGCGGACCGCGCCCGCGCCAGGCCGACAGGTCGATCGGTCGCCTGCCGACGGCCAGGCCGCGGAGCGTCAACGTGCCCGCGTTGATCGATGGGATCGCGCCGCGCTCGGCCTCCTGGTGGCGGTTGGTCGCCACCAGACCCAGCTGCAGGTCCACGTCGACGCCGATCAGCCTCCGCGGCTGCGCCGACGACGGCAGGCGCACACGGAGCGCGCGCGCCCTGGCGGTCACGCGGCCGAGGGGCACCGGTTGCAGCGTCCCGTCGGGCAGCTGCAGCAGCGCGGTGAGGTCGACGACATCGCCGACCGCCCGTGCGCTGCCGACCGTGAGCGTCGTGTCGCCCGGCCCGACCACGGGGCCGTTCGGGGCCAGCGGCCCGGCGAGGCGCAGCCTGCGCGCCAGCTCGGTGCGCGAGGCCGACGCGTCGCCGGAGCGCCAGCGCCGGATGTCGCGCAGCCCGTCGGCCGGCAGGGTCAGCAGCGGCAGCTCCACCGCGGCCGCGCCGCGTGGCACGCTGGCCGACGCTCGCTGCACCGGCAGCACGTCACCGCCGCCCGCCAGGCCGCGCCAGCGGGCGGCGGGGGCCAGCGTCAGCGGCGAGATGAAGTTGGGTCCCTCCTGGATCGTCACGTCCAGCGGGACGGCGTAGGCCGCCTGGTCGGCGTCGCCGTGCCGCAACGTCGCGCGATAGGCGAACGCGAAGCAGGACAGGCCGCAGCCGACGGCGACGACCGCGATCGTCAGCGCGGGCCCCGTCGGCGCGCGCGAGAGCCCCAGCGACGCCAGCCGCAGGGGCAGCGGCGCGCGGCGTCCCGCCACCTCCAGCCCGCGGAGGGCGGGCAGCGCCAGCCGAGCGACGAGCACGGCGGCGACGAGGCAGACCAACGGCGGAAGCAGCGCCGGCAGCGGGTCACCGGGCGAGCCGCTCTCCCCGCCCCGCGCGAAGGCGACGATCAGCATCCCGGCGCAGCCCAGCGCGACGACGTCGGCCACCCGCGAGGCGCTGTCACCCCACGGCCGCGCCGCCAGGACGAGCAGGGTGCAGGCGGTCAGCAGCAACGCCGCCCCGATGCCCAGCACCGAGCCGGTGAGGAACGTGTGGTCCAGCGCCGCGCCCACCGGGATGTCTGCGGCGCGCGCCCTGAGCGCGGTCACGAGCACCGCCACCCCGGCGCCCGCCGCGACGCCGACCATCGCCGGCCACGCGGCCTCGGTCAGCGACAGCAGGGCCAGGTGCCAGCGCCGGCCGCCGCGGCGTTCCAGGCGCTGCCGCTCACCCTCCAGGTCCCGCAGCATCGCCGTCCCGGCAAGGATCACGAACGCCGCGAACAGCGCCGCCGCCCCCGCCCCCACGAGCGTCACCCGCGAACGCGCCTCCTGCGCCCGCGCCTGGGCCAGTGCCAGTGGCTGCTCCGGCGCGGTGATCGCAAACTCGTCCGTCGCCCGTGACAGCTCGGTCCGCGCGTCGCTGAGCTTGCGGGCCACGCCGCCGAGCTGCCAGCTCGGTCGCGACCCCACCTCCAGCGGCGCGGTCCAGCCCTGGGTGCGGAAGACGGTCTGAAAGCCGACGGTCGCGTCGACCTGGGTCGGTGACGCGCCGAGCAGCAGCGGCTTGGGGCGCTGCTCGCGCATCTGCCCGGAGATCGGCACGGACGGGACGAAGCCGAGCGGCACGGTCGAGGTGAGCGTCCCCGTCCCCACCGTCACCAGTGTCGTGCCGTTGCGCTCCAGCGTGCGCGGCGCCGAGCCGCCGCCCGCGGCCAGCACCTCGCAGCGCGTCGGCGTGCACTGCCGCGGCAACCGGCCCGAGCGCAGCCGCACCCAGCGCCTGAGCGGCGCGACCGCCGCCAGCTGCAGCTCGTGGCGCGTACCGTCGGCCGTCATCCCCACGCTGGGCAGCAACAGCAGCGAGCGCGTCTGCGCTGCAGGGGTCAGGTCGCCGAGCAGGGTCCGAGCCCGGGCCTCGGTGCCGTCCGGCAGCCCGCCCGACCAGGTCAGACGGATCGATCGCGCCGCGGGCGCCAGGTCGTGGATCGCGTCGCGCGCGGCCTGCTCGCCCGCCACCGTCCCCCCTCCGGCGGCCGAGCCCAGCAGGGCCGTCGCCAGTGCCACGCCCAACGCCGGAAGCGCCCACCGCGACGGAGCCGACCGTGCCCGCGCCACACCCAACGCCACAGGCGTCAGCGCCGCACGCACACCACCGGGCAGTCCAGCCACCCCGCCATCCTAGACGGCGCCTGACGCCATATCCGACATATCGGAACCCGATTCCGACATACCGGACATGGTGCCTGGCACTATGTGCGGTATATCGGAACGGGGTTCCGAAATGGTGGAACGGTCAGAGGGCGGCGAGGACCGCCTGGAGCTCCTCGACCACGTCGCCGACGAGCTTCACGGACGCGCGGCCGTCCCAGGGCGTCGGGCCGGCGGTGACGATCGCGACGGCGCCCCCGGCGTTGCGGGTGACGCCGGGAAGCTGGGCGACCGGGTGGACCTCGAGGGAGGTGCCGACGCACAGCAGGACGTCGGCGCCGGCGGCCAGCTCGTAGGCCCTCTCCATCGCGCCCTCGGGCAGGAACTCGCCGAACAGGACGACGTCGGGCTTCAGCGGCTCGCCGCAGTCACACATCGGGACGCTGATCGGCGACGCCTCCAGCCGCGCCCGGACGTCATCGAGGAAGTACTGCGCGCCGCAGACCAGGCACGACGACGACTCGATCGACCCGTGCATCTCCACCAGCTCCGAGGAGCCCGCCTTGCGGTGGAGCATGTCGATGTTCTGGGTGACGATCGCGTCGAGCTTGCCGCGCCGCTCCAGCTCCACGAGCACGGCATGCGCGCCGTTGGGCTGCTTGTCGTGCAGCGTCGCGAAGCGGTTGCCGTAGAAGTGCCAGAAGCGCTCGGGGTCGGCCCGCCA
>CAYUDT010000117.1:0-14970 GCA_964443695.1 uncultured Conexibacter sp.
GCGCTTCTCCAGCGCGCGGTAGGCGACCAGCAGCTCGTCGCGCTGGCGGCGCACCGTGTCGCGCTCGTGCGCCGCGGCGTCGCGCTCGCGGTGGGCGCGCTGGACCGCCGCGACGGCGTGCGCCTCCGCGGCACGCGAGGCGGACGCCGTCTCCTCCTCGTGGCGCGCGGCACGGTCGCGGGTGCGGATCGCGGCCTCGCGGTCGCGGACGGCCTCGTCGAGCTGGGCGCGCAGGCGGTCGCGTTCGGCGTGGGCACGGCGCAGCTCGTCGCGCAGGAAGTCGACCTCCGAGGCCCGGCGCTCGAAGCGCGAGCGCTCGACCTCCAGCGCGGCCTGGCTGCTGCGCTCCTCGGCCTCGGCCGCCTCGTCGCCCGGGGCCAGACGGACCTCGACGCCGGGCGCGACCGCCAGGTAGGCGTCGGACGGGTCGACATCGTCCTCCCCGTCCCAGGGGAAGTCGGCGACCCAGTCGCCCTCCGGCGCCCAGGGCTTGTGCTCCAGCGTCGCCAGCAGGCGGTGGCCGTCGACGGTGAGGGTCGGCCGGACGAAGCGCAGGCCGCGCGTGCCCAGCCAGTGTCCGCGCACCACGATCCGTCCATCGGTGACGTCGAACTCGTCCAGCTCGAACGCCGGCGATGTGTCCACGCTCGTGGGCATGGGGCAGGCCCTACCCAGATCCCGGCGAGGCTAGGCTCCGGGTCATGATCGCTCTCGTCACCGGTGCATCGAGCGGCATCGGCGCGGCCACCGCCCGCCGGATCGCCCGCGAGCCCGGCGCCCACGTCATCCTCGTCGCGCGCCGCGAGGAGGAGCTGAAGGCGCTGGCCGCGCAGCTGCCGTCGGCGTCCTACATCGCGGCCGACCTCACCGATGACGACGCCCCCGCGCGGATCGCGGCGGTCGTCGAGGAGCAGCACGGCCGGCTGGACCTCCTGGTCAACAACGCCGGCGCCGCCTGGCGGGGCACCTTCGCCGACCACGGCTTTGAGGGCGTGCGGCGCCACATGGACCTCAACTTCGACGCGGTCCTGCGGCTGACCCACGCGCTGCTGCCGCTGCTGCGCCGCAGCGCGCCGTCCTCGATCGTCAACGTCGCATCGGTCGCCGGCCGGGTGTCGCGGGCCAACTCGGGCGCCTACAGCGCGTCGAAGTTCGCGGTCATCGGCTGGAGCGACTCGCTGTACGGCGAGGAGAAGGGCAACGGCGTCCACGTCGGACTGGTCCTCCCCGGGTTCGTGTCGACCGAGGGCTTCCCGCAGAAGGAGCTGGTCGACAACCCGCGCACCCGCTGGATGGTGTCGACCCCGGAGAAGGTCGCCGAGGCGATCATGGACGCGGGCCCGGGCGGCAAGGCCGAGCGCTACGTCCCCAGGCCCTACGGCATCATCGCCGGACTGCGGATCCTCGCCCCCGGCCTCATCCGGCGTGGCGCCGCCGCGGGCCTTGCGCCCGCGACGAAGGGCGACCGCGCCGGGGCCTAGACGTCCGCTGCGCGGAAGCGGGCGGCGCCGATCAGCGCCAGCCCACCCATCCAGACGATCGACATCAGGATCGCCCGGCCGAGGTGGTCGCTGCCATCGCCCATGATCGCGTCGTAGATGTCGAGGTTGGCCGTCCCGATCGTGTAGTCGCCGACCGACGGGATCGCGCCCAGCGCGGTGTCGAGGACCAGCATGAACATCAGCGCAGCGGTGACCCCGCCGGCCATGCTGCGCGTCAGCAGCGCGACGCTGGCGCCGACCACGGCGCCCGTCGCGTTGCCCTCCAGCGCTGCGAGCGCGCGGGTGGCGAGGTTGCCGAAGTCGGCCGCGCTGTCGTTGGCGTCGGCGATGAGGTGGTACGGGATCGCGGCGATCGCGAACAGCCCCAGCGTCAGGACCGCCGACGCGATGACGGCCGCGCCGACCTTCGCCGCGAAGACGCGGGCCCGGCGCGGCTCGGCGGTGAGCGTGCGGCGCATCGTCTGCTGGCCGTACTCCAGGCCGACGACCCAGGCGCCGAGGACGATCGACGCGATGGCCGTCGGCAGCTCGATGCCCACTCCCGGCACGACCTCGTCGGTCCCGGTCCCGAAGATCGCGCCGAGCACCAGCGCGAGCGTCGCGCAGGCCAGGCAGACGACGAACGTCCAGCGCGGCGTCGGCAGGGCGCGGAGCTTCAGCAGTTCGGCGGCCATGGCTCAGGCCTCCACGTGGTCGTCGGTGAGGGACAGGAAGACGTCCTCGAGGGAGACCGTCTGCGCGGTCAGCTCGGAGAGGTAGATGCCGGCGTCGGCGAGCGCCCTGGTGATCTGCGCGCCGTCGGTGGCGTTGCTGATCGCAATGCGCCCGTCGTTCGTCGTCGCCGCCTGCAGCTGCGCCTGCGCGAGGACGTGCGTGGCCTGCGCGGGGTCGGGGACGCGGACCAGGAATCCGCCGCCGCCGTAGCCGGCCAGCAGCTCGTCGATCGAGCCCTCGGCCACGAGCCGACCGTGGTGGATGATCGCCGCGCGGTGGCACATCAGCTGCACCTCGGCGAGGAGGTGCGAGGAGACCAGCACGGTGGTGCCCCGCTCCGGCAGGCGCTTGATGAGCTCGCGGATCTCCACGATGCCCGCGGGGTCCAGTCCGTTGGTCGGCTCGTCGAGGACGACCAGGCGCGGCTGGGGCAGCAGGGCCAGCGCCAGCCCCAGGCGCTGCTTCATGCCCAGGCTGAACTGCCCCGCGTCCTTGGACGCGGCGCCCGTCAGCCCGACGAGCTCCAGCAGCTCGGCGATGCGCGCGTCGGCGTGCCTGATGCCGCGCGCCGCCGCCTCGATGCGCATGTTGTCGCGCGCGCTGGCACGGGCGAACAGCGCGGGCCCCTCGATGAGCGCGCCGACCTGGCGGACGGCGCCGGGGAACCCGGCCGACCCCGGAGCGTGCCCGAGCAGCTCGACCGTCCCGCTGGACGCCTTGGCCAGGCCGAGCAGCATCTTGATCGACGTCGTCTTGCCGGCGCCGTTGGGACCGAGCAGCCCGATCACCGAACCCTCGGGCACGGTGAGCGTGAGGCCGTCCACCACGGTCGCGGAGCCGTAGCGCTTGGTGAGCGCGTCGAAGCGCGCGAGTGCGGTCATCGCGTTCCAGCATGCCCGGTGATCGCCTCGCCCACCTAAAGGGTCTGACCCCTTCAGGCGCGGAGGCGCTCGCCGGTGGGGTCGTAGAGCGGCTCGGCGGTGACCTCCGCCTCGACCCACGTGCCGAAGAGGTCGAGCTCGACGGCAGTGCCGGGCTTCACCAGTTCCGTGGGCAGGTAGGCGAAGGCGATCGACCGCTGCACGGCGTAGCCGTAGTTGCCGGAGGTGACGCGGCCGACGATCTGCCCCGCGTGCTGCACCGGCTCGTTGCCCAGGGCGACCATGCGCGGATCGGCGAGGACCAGGCAGGCGAGCTTCTGCTCGGGGAACGGGCTCAGCGCGTCGTGGCCGAGGAACGGCTTGTCGGACACGCAGAAGCCCAGGCCCGCCTCGATCGGCGTCGTGTCGGGCGTGATGTCGGCGCCCCAGACGCGGTAGCCCTTCTCGACGCGCAGCGCGTCGATCGCCTTGTAGCCGGCAGGGATGAGGCCGACGGGCGCCCCCTGCTCGATCAGCGCCGCCCACAGCGCCGCGCCGTACTCGGTCGGGCAGTACAGCTCCCAGCCGTACTCCCCGACGTAGGTCACGCGCAGCGCGCGGACCGGCACGCCCGCCACCGCGATCGAGCGCATCCGCAGGTAGCCGAAGTCCAGCGGGTCCGGCGTCAGCGGCGCCAGCACGTCGCGCGCCCGCGGCCCCCACAGGGCAAAGCACGACCACGCGGAGGTCACGTCGCGCACGGTGACGCTGCCGTCCGTGGGCATGTGCGAGCGGATCCAGCCGAGGTCGTGCCGCCCGAACGCGGTGCCGGTGACGATGGAGAACAGCTCCTCCTCCACACGCGTGACCGTGAAGTCGCACTCGATGCCCGCCCGGCGGTTGAGCATCTGCGTGTAGACGACGCGCCCGACGCCCTTGGCCACGCGGTTGTCGCAGAGGTGCTCCAGCAGCTCGGCCGCACCCGGCCCGGCCACCTCGATCTTCGCGAAGGAGGACTCGTCGAACAGCGCGACGTTCTCGCGGCAGGCCAGCGCCTCCACGCCGATCGCGGGGTCCCAGTGCTTGCCGGCCCACCCGCGGGGCCGCAGCGACTCATGGGCGGGTGGGGCCGTATTCCGGTTGTAGGCGTACCAGTTGACGCGCTCCCACCCGGACTTCTCGCCGAACACCGCCTGGTGGTCGGCGTGCCACGCGTACGCGGAGGAGACCCGCAGCGGCCGTCCGGCCTGCCGCTCGTGCCCGGGGTATTTGATGTCGTAGTAGGTCTCGTAGTTCTCCTTCGCCCGCGCGAGCGTGTAGGAGGGCGAGCGGTAGTGCGGCCCGAAGCGCCGCACGTCCATGTGCCAGAGGTCCATCTGCGGCTCGCCGGCCGCGATCCACTCGGCCATCACCTTGCCGATGCCGCCCGCGCCGGCCAGGCCGTGCGCGCAGAAGCCGGCCGCGACGAAGAAGCCCGCGACGTCGGTCTCCCCCAGGCAGAACTCGTTGTCGGGGGTGAACGCCTCCGGCCCGTTGATGAGCTTGGTCACCGTGATGTCGTTCATCACCGGCACGCGCATCCGCGAGTTGACGGTGATCTCCTCGAAGCGGTCCCACTCCTCCTCCAGCAGCCGCCCGTTGAAGTCGGCCGGGATGGCGTCCAGGCCGTCGGGGCCGAGCGCCCACGGGGCGGACTGCCGCTCATAGCCGCCCATCACCAGCCCACCGCCCTCCTCGCGGAAGTAGATGAGGTTGTCGGGGTCGCGCATCGTGGCCAGGTGCTCGCCCGGGGCCCGCTCGCGGAACGGCTGGGTGACGAGGTACTCGTGCGCGAACGGGATGATCGGGACGCGCACGCCCGCCATCCGCGCGATCTCCGCCGCGTACATGCCGCCGGCGTCGACGACGACCTCCGCCTCGACGGGGCCCCACTCCGTCTGGATGCCGCGGACGCGCCCGTCGACGACGTCGATGCCGGTCACCCGCGTGTGCGTGAAGATCTGCACGCCCCCGCGCCGGGCCCCGTCCGCCAGCGCGTAGGTCAGCTGCGACGGGTCGAGGTAGCCGTCGGTGGGCAGGTAGGTGGCGCAGCGCACGTCGTCGTCCACCATCAGCGGGAAGACCTCGACGGCCTCCGACGGCGACAGCAGCTCCAGCGGCAACCCGAACGTCCGCGCCCACGCGACCTGCCGCAGCGCCTCCTCCTCGCGCTCGGGCGTGCACGCCAGCCGCAGGCCGCCGCACTCCGTCCAGCCGGGGTCGAACTCCGACTCGGCCGCCAGCCGCCGGTACAGCTCGACGCTGTACATCATCATCGTGGTCAGCGAGACCGAGCCGCGCAGCTGGCCGACCAGGCCGGCGCTGTGGAACGTCGAGCCCGAGGTCAGCTCGTCGCGGTCGACCAGGACGACGTCCTTCTCCCCGAGTTGAGCCAGGTGGTAGGCGATCGACGTGCCGCCGACGCCCCCGCCGATGATCACGATGCGGGCGCGGCTGGGCAGTTCACGGGGACGTGGCAAGGGAGATCCATTCGTCGAAGTCGGGGTGGGCTGCGGTCTGGCGCAGCCGGTCGAAGTGCTTGCGGGCGTACCCCGCGTAGTCCTCATCCAGCGTGCTCAGCGTCTGCTGGGCGACACCCCACATCGCCTCCCGGAAGTCGCTCATGAAGCGCATGAGCTTCAGCGTGGCCCGTTGCGCCGGTGCGGGGTCGGTGACGTCCCAGTAGGCGGCCAGCAACGTGCGCTCGTCCGCGTCGGTCAGCTCGTTGTTGACCGCGAGGTTGCCGAGGTCGAAGTAGCGGTGGTTCATGCCAGCGTAGTCCCAGTCGATGAGCCGCAGGCCGGCGGGGGTGTCGATGAGGTTGGCGGGCAGCAGGTCGTTGTGGCCGGGGACGTCGTCGACCCCGACCGCCCGCTCGATCCGGGCGGCCGTGGCCAGCAGCGCGGCGTAGCCCTCGGGCTCGGCCGCCGCGAGCGTGCGTTGGTGCTCCACCAGCCGGAAGACGGCGAAGGCACTGGTCAACGGGCCGGACTCGTGCAGCGTGCGCAGCAGGCGGGCCGCCTGGGCCAGGCGGTCGCCGGTGCGCAGGTCGCCCGCCTGCAGCGTGGTCCCCTCCAGGAACTCGCAGACCAGAACGCCGTCGTCGGGCAGGTGCGCGAGCACCGCCGGTCCGATGCCCAGCTCCGACGCGCGGTGGCTGGCCTGCGCCTCGGTCGCACGGTCGATCCCCAGCGCCTCCAGGCCGACGCCGCAGACGCGCAGCACGCAGTCGCGGTCACCGAAGCGCACGCGGAAGTTGCGGTTGGTCAGCCCGCCGTCCAGCGGCGTCAGCTCTCCCGCCGGGCCCAGCTGCGCGGCCAGCCGCGCGACGACGGCGGACAGCTCAGCCATCGCCGGCCGACACCTCCACGACGAACGCGGCGCGGTCACCGCGATGGCGGTCCTCCGCGTGCTCGACCGCCCGCCCGTCGGCGGTGTACGCGGTCCGGGTGACGAGCATGAGGGGGCTGCGCGCCGCCACGCCGAGCAGCCGCGCCTGCTCGGGGGAGGCCAGCACCGGCTCCAGTCGCTCGACCGCCCGCGCGATCCTCAGCCCGTAGCGTTCCGCCAGCAGCGCGTACAACGACCCGGTGAGCTCGGTGTCCAGGAGGCCGGGCACCAGCGCCGCGGGGAAACTTGAGTCCTCCAGCGTCAGCGGCTCGCCACCGCCGCGCCGCACCCGCTGCACGCGGACCACGTCGGCCTCTCCCAGCGCCGCTGCCGCCGGCGCGCCCGGTGGCTCCAGCGCGGCGGACAGCACCGTCGCCGACGCCGCCAGACCGGCCCGCTCCAGCTGCGCGGTGAGCGCCAGCACCCGCCCCCGGCGGTCGTGCTCGACCTTCGGCGCTGAGACGAACGTCCCGCGCCCGACGCCGCGGTCGACCAACCCGCGGGTCACGAGCGCCAGGACCGCCTGCCGGACGACCGAGCGCGCGACGCCGTAGTGCGTGGCCAGATCGCGCTCCGGAGCGAGCCGGTCGCCGGGCTGCAGCGCGCCCGAGCGGATCCGGCCGGCCAGCTCCTCCTCGATCCGGACCCAGGCGGGGCCGCCGGATGTGGTGCGCTCGTTGGCCATCAAATGGTCCGGTCCAATGTCGGCAGCGACCGTACACCCGCCCGGCGCGCCGGGTCAACGCGATCAGGGCGGCCGGCGCTGCGCAAGCTCGCGGATCTCCGGCCGAATAAGGTGGCGGCATGGGTCCGCTGCGCCCACAGAAGTACCTGCAATACGCCGTCGCATTCCCGATCCTGTACGGGCTGAACAGCGTGTCCCGCGGTGTCGACCTCGGCAACTTCCTGGGACCGGTCAGGGGCTACGCGGCGTACTTCATCGGCCTGGCGATCTGCGCGTTGGTCTGCACGGTCGGCGCCATGCAGCACCGCGGGCCGGAACGTCGCGCCTGGCTCTTCGTCGCGGCGGGCCTGTGGTCCTGGGCCTTCGGCGAGCTCTACTGGGACAGCTACGTCGACGCGCACGGCACCATCTCGGTCCCCTCCCCGGCCGACGCCGGCTACCTGGGCTTCTACCCGCTGGTGATCACGGGCCTGTGCCTGCTGGCGCGCCAGCGCGTGCACGTCCGCCCGGACCGCAACCTGTGGATCGACGCGATCACGGCTGCGCTGGTCGTAGCGTCCATCTGCGCGGCCTTCGCCGTGGACGCGGTGAGCCTCATCGCGGGCGACGACAACCCGCTGACCGGGGCCGTGAACTTCGCCTACCCGGCCTCCGACACCGTCCTGCTCGCACTCGTGGCCGTGACGACGATCCTCGTCGGCCGGCGGGCCGGCCTCACCTGGTGGCTGCTGGCCGCCGGGCTCCTGCTGTTCTTCACCGCCGACGTCGAGTTCCTGACGCGCTCCACCGCGTCGCTGGACGCCAACCCGTTCGACGCCGGGTGGATCTGGGGGATGGTCCTTCCGGCACTGGCCGCTTGGCGACCGGCGCCGGCCCGCCTGCCGGACTCCGCCCTGCACGACCCGCGCATGCGCGCCGCCTCGCAGTGGCTGCCGTCGGTCTACGCGCTGTTGGCGCTGGTGGTGCTGACCGTCGAGCAGGCGCTGGACCCGTCGACGACCGCGATCGTGCTGGCCGGGCTGTCCGTCCTGATGCTGGCCGGGCGCCTGGCGCTGACCTCCGCCGACAACGCCCGCCTGCTCGCGACCAGCCGCCGGGAGGCGTACACCGACGCGCTGACCGGGCTGGGCAACCGCCGCGCGCTGGTGGCCGAAATGGAGCGTCGCCTGTCCGATCCGGACGCCGGGTCCTGGACGTTCGTGATGCTCGACCTCGACGGCTTCAAGCTCTACAACGACCGCTTCGGCCACCCGGCCGGCGACGTGCTGCTGCGCCGTCTGGCCGGCCGGCTGGAGATGCACACGTTCATGCGGGGCGTGGCCTACCGCCTCGGCGGCGATGAGTTCTGCGCGATCTTCAACGGCGTCGGCAGCGACCTCGGGCCGTCCTGCGGCCGGGTGCTGCAGGAGTTCGGCGACGGCTTCACGATCGGCACGTCCTTCGGCGCCGTCGTCGCACCCGACGAGGCGGGCGACCTCGACGGGCTGCTGCGCCTGGCCGACGAGCGGCTGTACGCGCAGAAGCGCACGCACCGCCGCGAGACCGTCGACCAGATCCGCGACGCGCTGCTGCGCACCATCGCCGAGCGCGACGACGAGCTCAACCGCCACCACCGCGACGTCGCCCAGCTGTCGATCTCCGTCGCGCTGGGCCTGGGGCTGTCCGCGCACGAGATCGAGCAGATCCGCGACGCCGCCGAGCTGCACGACGTCGGCAAGATCGCGATCCCGGAATCGATCCTCAGCAAGGCCGCGCCGCTGGACGACGACGAGTGGTCGTTCGTGCGCCGCCACACCGTCATCGGCGAGCGCATCCTGTCGGCCGCTCCTTCGCTGCAGGAGGCCGCGCGCATCGTCCGCTCCAGCCACGAGCGCTGGGACGGCAACGGCTACCCCGACGGCCTCTCGCGCCGCGAGATCCCGCTGGGCTCGCGGATCATCGCCGTCTGCGACGCGTTCGACGCCATGGTCTCCAGCCGTTGCTACGGGGAGGTCATGGACGACGCGCAGGCCATCGCCGAGCTGCGCCGCTGCGCGGGCAAGCAGTTCGACCGTGACGTCGTCGAGGCGTTCGCCAAGGCGCTCGCGCGGCGGCGTGGCCTCGCCGCCGGCTCGGTCTGAGCGGCCTCAGGCCTCGCGCGGCAGCAGGCCGGCGAGCACGTGCTCGGTGCCCTGCAGGTGCTCGGTCATCGTCGTCACCACGGCGCCGACGTCGTGCGAGCGGATCGCGCTGAGCAGCCGCGCGTGCTGGGCGTTGGAGTGCAGCAGCACCTCGGGCGGGTGCGCGATGTGGCTGATGAGATCGCCCATACGACCCTGCGACTCGGTGATCGCCGTGACCAGGCGCGAGGACCCGGTCGCCTCGGCCAGGCCGACGTGGAAGCGCGCATCGGCCGCGCGGTAGGCCGGGAAGTCCTCGATGCGGTCGTCCATCGCCAGGACGAGGTCGTCCAGCGCCGCCAGCTGCTCGGGCTGCGCCCGGGACACGGCCAGCACCGCGACACCGACCTCCAGGGCGAGGCGCTCGTCGCAGATCTCATGCCACGTCGCGACGGTCTCGTCGTCCGGTGAGGACGGCGGCGGCAGGACCTCCGCGACGAACGTGCCCCCGCCCCGCCCGCGCACAGCGACGAGGTGCCCGGACTGCGCGAGCGCGGTCAGCGCCTGCCGCAGCGTCGAGCGGGCGATGCCCAGCCGCTGGCAGAGCTCACGCTCGGCGGGCAGCCGCTCGCCAGGGGGCAGCAGGCCGAGCTTGATCGCCGTGCCCAGCCGGTCGACGGTCTCCTCGAACGCCGTCTGCGAGCGCACCGGCGCGAAGACGGTGTCGGTGGAGACGGCGTCGCCGAGGCTCATAGCCTCTCGAACCCTCTCACGCGCTCCCAGTCGGTGACGGCGGCCTCGAAGGCGGCCAGCTCGACGTCGGCCATGTTGACGTAGTGGGCGACGACGTCCGCGCCGAAGGCCGCGCGGGCGATGGCGCTGCCGGCGAACAGGTCGCGGGCGGCCCGCAGCGTCTTGGGGACCTGCGGGTGCTCGGCCGCGCTGTAGGCGTTGCCCTCCAGCGCCGGCTCCAGCGGCAGCCCCTCGGCCACGCCGTGCAACCCGCCGGCGATCAGCGCGGACAGCACCAGGTAGGGGTTGACGTCGGCGCCGGGGACGCGGCACTCGATGCGCTTGGAACCGCCGTGACCGACGACGCGGAACGCGCAGGTGCGGTTGTCGTGCCCCCAGGCGACGGTGGTCGGCGCGAAGGATCCGGCGGCGAAGCGCTTGTAGGAGTTGATGTTCGGCGCCAGCAGCAGCGTCAGCTCCGGCAGCGCCGCGAGCTGCCCGGCGAGGAAGCTGTCGAACGTCGCGGCGTCCTCGGCGAACACCGCCCGGCCCTCGGTGTCCCGGATCGACAGGTGCACGTGGCAGGAGGAGCCCTCACGCTGGTCGTACTTGGCCATGAACGTGATCGCCATGCCCTCCTGCGCGGCGATCTCCTTGGCGCCGTTCTTGTAGACGGCGTGCCGGTCGGCGGTGGTCAGCGCCGGGCCGAAGTGGAAGTTGATCTCGTGCTGGCCGAGGTTGCACTCGCCCTTGGCGTCCTCGACCTTCATGCCCGCCGCGTACATGTCGTTGCGGATGCGGCGCAGCAGCGGCTCGACGCGGGCGGTGCCCAGCAGCGAGTAGTCGACGTTGTAGCGGTTGGCCGGGGTCAGCCCGGTGTAGCCGCTGTCCCACGCCTTCTCGTAGCTGTCCTCGAAGACGATGAACTCCAGCTCGGTGCCCGCGAAGGCCTGCCAGTCGCGTTCGCCCAGCCGGTCGATCTGACGGCGCAGGATCTGCCGGGGGCTGGCGACGACGGGCGAGCCGTCCTCCCACAGCACATCGGCCAGGCAGAGGACCGTGCCGGCCTGCCAGGGCACCGGCTGCAGCGTGTCGAAGTCCGGCTGCAGGACGAAGTCGCCGTAGCCGCGCTCCCACGAGCTCATCGCGTAGCCGCCGACGGTGTTCATCTCGACGTCGACCGCCAGCAGGTAGTTGCAGGCCTCCGCCCCGTGCTCGACGACGGTGTCGAGGAAGTGCTGCGCGTGGAGGCGCTTGCCCTGCAGACGGCCCTGCATGTCGGTCAGGGCCAGCAGGACGGTGTCGATCGCGCCGGACGCGACCTGGGCACGAAGCTCCTCCACGGTCATGAGGCGCGAAGGTACAGACGCCAGACCATTGCGTCGAGTCCCGCGTGTCGGATCCAGCGCAGCGCGTGCGGTGGATCCGACGCGCAGACTGGCATGCTGCGCGGTGATGGCAGAGAGCGTCCCCCAGCGGCGGTTCGCGGTTCCCGCGGACGCCACCGAGATCATCTTCGTCCGCCACGGGGCCTCCGAGCCCGCGGTCCCCGGGCAGGCGTTCCCGGACGTCGACGGCCACGCAGATCCCGCGTTGGACGTGCCGGGCCTGACGCAGGCGGCAGCCGTCAGCGACCGCCTGGTGGCGTCGGGTGAGCGGATCGACGCGATCTTCTCCACCGGCCTGCGCCGCACCGAGCAGACCGCCGCGCCGCTGGCGTCCGCGCTGGGCCTGGAGGTCGTGGCGGTCCCCGCGCTGCGCGAGGTCTTCCTCGGCGACTGGGAGGGCGGTGAGTTCCGGATCCGGATGTCGCAGGGCGACCCCACCGCGCTGCGCGTGCTGACCGAGCAGCGTTGGGACGTCATCCCCAACGCCGAGGACGCCGAGCGGTTCGCCACCCGCGTCCGGGCCGGCATCGAGGAGGTCATGCGGGCCACCGGCCCCGGCCGTCGGGCGGTCTCCGTCGTCCACGGCGGCGTCATCGGCGAGCTGTGCCGTCAGGCCACGGAGTCGCGGCCGTTCGCGTTCGTCCACGCCGACAACTGCTCGATCACCCGGCTGGTCGTCTTCGCCACGGGCCACTGGATGCTCCGCAGCTTCAACGACACCACGCATCTCAGCTGAACGGGCGGAGGTCGTACGCGCCGGCGAACGACCTCCTAGCCGACGGCGTCGGCCCGCATCGCCATCCAGGCCTCCTCGAGGGCCTCGGTGAGCTCGGCGACGTCGATCTCGTCGAGCGGCACCAGCACCGCGAGGAAGTTCCGGAAGTGCGGGATCGTGAAGTACGGCGAGTCGGACTCGACCAGCGCCTGCTTGGCCATCTCGTGCTCGACGCGCAGGCCGAGGATCGGACCGTCGGGCGCGGCGTCACCGAGCGCCTCGAGGTCGCCCTTGCGCAGCGGGCGGTCCCAGGCGAAGGCCTTGCCCTTCACCTTCCAGGCCCGCTGGCGAAACCACGTGGACTCCTCGACATCGGCCAGCGACATCGCGATGCGCTCCACGTCGGCCCAGTCCGCCATGGCCCGCAGGATAGGTTGCGGTCCATGTCACCGCGACTCTGGGGCTTTCGCCTGTCCCCCTACGCCGGCCGCGTGCGCGCGGCGTTCATCGAGAAGGGCGTCGACGACGTCGAGCTCGTCGAGGTCCACCCGGCCAAGCGGCCGCAGCGGTTGAAGGAGCTCAACCCGAACGGCCGGGTGCCCGTGCTGGAGGTCAACGGCCGTGCGCTGCGCGAGTCGCTGAACATCTGCGACTGGATCGAGGAGACCTACCCCGAGCCGGCGCTGTGGCCCGCCGACCCGACCGAGAAGGCCCACGCGCGCGGCTTCACGCTGTGGCTGGACATGGCCGTCACCCAGCAGTTCTTCCTGGGCATGAACCGCCTGGCCTTCGGGGTGCCCGACGGCGAGGTCGAGAACATCGTCGACCTGAGCTTCGAGCGCTTCGCCCGGGGCCTGCCCAAGCTCGAGAACGCGCTGGGCGAGACGCCCGGTCCGTGGTTCCTGGGCGACACGTTCAGCTACGCCGACCTGGCCGGCCAGGCGCTGGCGGTGCGGCTGCCGGAGTGGCGCCCGGACCTCGTCCCCGAGCCGGGCACGTATCCGGCGATCGAGGCGTGGTTTGAGGCCCTGCGCGCGCGGCCGTCGGTGGCGGGCGTCGACCAGAAGGGCACACGGGCCGACGAGCTCGGCTACGCGTGACGCGTCAGGCCTGATGGACGCTGTCTGCGCGGCCAGGTTCGGGAAGCGTGAACTCGTGGGTCGCCGAGGCGCCTACGAGTAGTTCGCCGAGGCGGACACGACCGCGCCGATCACCTCGCGCCACCAGGCCACCTCGGCGTCGTCGGACACGTGTGGCAGCCGCCGTCTGGCCATCCGGGCGATGGCCGTCGAGCGGCCCACCATCAGCGTCGGGCCGGTGACGGCGAAGCGGCCGTCCTCCAGCTCGACCAGCGCGCCCGGCACGCCGTCGCGCCGGGTGCGCAGCTGCTGGAAGACCGGCACGCCGTTGACCGCGACGGGGTGTGCGGCATCGCCGTCGGCGTCCTGCCAGGCGCGCGTCGTCGACACCGAGGGAGAGGAGCGCCACACGCGTTCCGCGCGCGGCTCGGGGCCCAGCGGCCCGGTCTTCCACCGTTCCAGCAGCTCGGCGAACTCGATCGCCACCTCCTGGCGGACCAGGACGTGCAGGCGGTCGCCGGACTCGATCTGCGTCGAGCCGCGCGGCGGCAGCGCCTGCTCGCCACGGACGATCACGTTCAGCAGCGCGTCACGGGGCAGCCCGAGGTCGCGCACGCGCGTCCCCACCGCCGCGTCGCCGTCGCCGACGAAGAACTCGATCACCTCCGCGCCGAGCTGCCGCATCAGGCCGCGGTTGGCCAGGGGCGCGGGCACCGCGGCCTCGTTGGTGGTGACGCCCAGCCGCGCGGCGAACCACTCGAACGTCGTGCCCTGCAGCAGCGTGGAGACGAGCACCGCGAAGAAGACGATGTTGAAGAAGCGCTCGCTGTCGGGCACGCCGGCCAGCACCGGGAAGGTGGCCAGCACCACCGGCACCGCGCCGCGCAGGCCGGCCCAGCCCAGGACGAGCTGCTCGCGGACCTCGAAGCCGCCGAAGAGCGTCGCGACGAACACGGACAGCGGGCGCGCGACGACGACGGCCGCGATGGCCAGCACCGTGCCCTCCAGCGCGACGTCGCCGAACTGCGTCGGGAAGACCAGCAGCCCGAGCGTGAAGAACATCGCCAGCTGCGCGACCCACGCCAGGCCCTGGTGGAACGTCACGATGGTCCGCTTGGCCGGCAGGTCGGTCGACCCGATCGCCAGGCCGGCGAGGTACACGGCCAGGAAGCCCGACCCGTGCGCGACGTCCGCCAGCCCGAAGGCGAGCGTGCAGACGGCGATCGACGCCACCGGGTAGAGGCCGGCGCTGGAGAGCTTGACGTTGCCCAGGGCGCGCACCGCCGCCCAGCCGACGATGGCGCCGAGGACACCCCCGATGGCCATCTCCTCGACCATCTTCACGCCCATCTCCAGCGCGCCGTAGTGCGGCTTCTGGATCCACTCGACGAAGCCGACGACGAGGAGCACGGCAACCGGGTCGTTGAAGCCGGCCTCGCCCTCCAACGTGCGCGCCAGGCGGCGCCGCAGCGTCGACCCGCGCAGCAACGAGAAGATCGCCGCGCCGTCGGTGCAGGACACGATCGACCCCAGCAGCATGCCCTCGAGCAGCGAGATGTCGAACAGCCAGGAGGCGATGACGCCGCCGATGAGCGCGGTGAGCAGCGTCCCGATGGTCGCCAGCGACAGCGACGGGGCCAGGACGGGACGGATCTCGCCCCAGCCGGCGGTCAGGCCGCCCTCGAAGAGGATCAGGACCAGGGCGATGATGCCGATCCGCTGGGTCAGCTCGTAGTCGGAGAAGTCGATCCAGCCGGTGCCGTCGGT
>CAYUDT010000118.1:0-14767 GCA_964443695.1 uncultured Conexibacter sp.
CTCGTAGGTGAAGTCGACGTGGCCGGGCGTGTCGATGAGGTGGAACTGGTAGGTCTGGCCGTCCTTGGCGGTGTAGTACACGCGGACGGCCTGGGCCTTGATCGTGATGCCGCGCTCGCGCTCGAGGTCCATCGAGTCGAGCAACTGGTCGCGCATGGCGCGCGGATCGACCGTCTGCGTCATCTCCAGGATGCGATCGGCCAGCGTCGACTTCCCGTGGTCGATGTGGGCGATGATCGAGAAGTTGCGGATGAGGTTCTGGTCGGCCACGCGGACGCACAGCGTACGAGCTATGCGGCGGCGCGCGCTTGGACGCGCCGCATGACGAACCCGAAGATCTGCTCGGCCTCCGGGATCCGGAGCGTGAGCACGATGGCCGCGTAGAAGCAGCCGCCCGCAGCCGCGGCGCCCCCGACGCTGATGATCTGCCCCGGCAGGCTCTCCCCCAGCGCCTGGTCGAACATCCACCAGGTCGCGTAGGTCGCCACGCCGAGCACCGCGCTGGCGATGCCGATCTGCCCCATCACGGCCAGCGTCCTCGGCGTCTGCAGGTCGCCGTGGAGCAGCCGCGCCAGGTAGATCGACTGGAGGACCGTCATCACGAGGCTGGCCACCGCGGTGCCGATGACCGGGCCCGCCACCCCGAACGGCTTGTAGAGCGCGATGCTGACGATCGCGTTGACGACGAGGTTGACGCCGCTGAGCGCCGTGGGGATCCAGGGGCGCTGCAGGCTGAAGAAGCTGCGCGTCAGCAGCAGGTTGACGCCGGCGAACGGCAGGCTGAAGGCGAACCAGAACAGGGCCGTGCTCACCAGGTCGGTGGACTGCGTGTTGAAGTCACCGCGCTGGTAGACCAGCTGGGTGATCGGCTGGGCCAGGACGCCGAGGAAGACGGCGCTGGGGATGAGCAGCAGGTAGATGTTGCGGCTGCCCGAGGCGGCCGACGCCCGCAGCCCGTCGTAGTCGTTGCGGGCGGCGAAGCGGCTCAGCGCGGGGAACAGGACGGTCGCCAGCGCGACGCTGAACATGCCCTGGGGCAGCATGTACAGGCGGAAGGCCTTGTCGATCGCCGCGGGCGCCTGGTCGGAGATGAGGCCGCCGATGACGCTGTTGATGACGAGGTCGAAGTTGATGATGCCCAGGGCGATCGTCACCGGCAGCATCAGGACGAAGACCTGCTTGACGCGCTCGTCCTTGTAGTCGAAGGAGACGCCGAGGCGGACGTCGATCCGGCGCAGCACCGGCAGCGCCATGCCCAGCTGCGCGATCGTCCCGACCAGGACGCCGATCGCGTACGCGTAGATCTTGTGCTCCTCGTCGAAGAACGGGGGCAGCGCGATGAGCGCGACGATGATCAGCGCGTTCCAGACCAGCGGCGCGAGGGCCGGGATGCTGAAGTGGTCGTTGGCGTTGAGGATGCCGACGACGAGGCCGTTGACGCCGAGCAGGACGACGATGGGGAACAGCACCTGGCTGAGGCCGACGACGAGGTGCTGGAACGGCTCGAGCTCCTTGCCGACGAACAGCGGCATGATCAGGCCCGCCCCGAGGATGAACAGCATCGTCAGCGCGCCGAGGACCGCGATGATGATGCACAGCAGCGTGCTGGCCAGCTTGGTGGCCTGCTTGCGCTCCCCGTTCTCCAGCAGCTCGGTGAACACCGGGACGAACGCCGCGGACAGGGCCGCGTCGGCGAAGAGGCTGCGGACGAGGTTGGGGACCTGGAAGGCCAGCGTGAACGCAGAGGCGGCGCCGCTGGTTCCGTACGCGGCGCTGGCGACGACCTCGCGGACGAGCCCCGCGATGCGGCTCAGCCCGGTGGCGATCGAGAAGATGAAGGTGTTGCGGGCGACCTTGCTCACGCGGAAGGGCGCAAGGCTAGACCTTGGGCGGGTAGGAGGACGCGTTGGTGGCGGTCTTGTCGCTACACTTCGCCGTCGCTTTATGGCCAACATCGCATCACAGAAGAAGCGCATCCTCCGCGCGGAGCGCGAGCGCCTCGAGAACCGCCGCTACACGTCGGCGATCAAGACCTACTTCCGCCGTGTCGAGGCCGCCGTCGAGTCCGGCGACGCCGAGACCGCTGCCACCGACGCCCGTCAGCTCACCTCGCTGATCGACAAGGCCGTCAAGCGTGGCGCGCTGCACCGCAACACGGGGGCTCGCAAGAAGAGCCGCGTGTCGCGCCTGCTGGCCTCGGCCGGCAAGTAGGCCTCGAGCCATAGCAGTGCTTCGGCGCCCGGCGACGACCGGGCGCTTTTGCGTTCCCGGCGGACGCGCCCGGCCCGCGGAGGGAGCCGGCGAACATCGGTGTTCGTGGGTGTGGCATGGTGTCCGCCATGGACGTCGCCACCCGCTCGCGCCTGCAGGCGCTGGTCCCCGACCCCGGCCATCCGGTACGCGTGCCGCCGGTGGGCCTGCGCCAGCTCGGGCCGCTGGCCGCGGTCGTCGCCTGGGGCTCGGGGCGCGTGCTCGGCTCCGCCCCGGCCCACATCTTCCGGGTGCTGGGCCAGCACCGCTCGCTGTTTCGCTGGTGGCTGCGCTACTCGGGCAAGCTCATGCCCGGCGGGACGCTGCCCCGCGCCGACGCGGAGGTCGTGATCCTGCGGGTGGCCTGGCGCACGGGCGCCGCCTACGAGTGGCACCAGCACGTCGTGATGGGCGCCCGGGCCGGGCTGCCGGCCGCCGACATCGAGCGCTGCGCCTCCGAGGACATCACCGGCTTCACGGCGCGGCAGGTCGCGTTGGTCCGGGGCGTCGACGAGCTCCTGGCCGTCGCGCAGTTCAGCGAGGACACCTTCACCGCGCTGTCGGCCGAACTCGACGGCGCCAAGGGGCTGATCGAGTTCTGCCTGCTCGTCGGGCAGTACCAGGGTCTGGCGACGGCCCTCGGGGGCCTGGGCGTGCAGCTCGAGCGATGAATTCTGCGACCGCCGCCGGTCTACGGCCCTATGCCAGACATCGTCGAGCGCTCGGCGCAGCCGTACGTGGCACTGCGCCGACACGTCACGCCTGACTCCTTCGCGGACGCCTGCGATCGCGGGTTTCCCGTCCTGGCGGCGTGGCTGACCGAGCAGGACATGGCCCCTTGCGGGCCGGCATTCATCCGCTACCTGATGATCGACGCGCCGCGCGCGTTCATCGTCGAGCTGGGCTTCCCGGTCGACGACCTGGTCGCCGGGGACCACGAGGTGCGCGGGGACGTGCTCCCGGAGGGCCGCTGGCTCGTCGACGAGCACGTCGGCCCGTACTGGGGCCTGCCCGCCGCACACGCGAGGTTCGACGTGTACGCCGCCGAGAACGGCCTGAGCTTCGACCGGCACGGCTCGATGTGGCACGCCCGCCTGGAGCGCTACGTCGTCGACCTCATGAGCGAGAGCGACTCCTCGCGCTGGCGGACCGAACTGGCCTGCCTGCTCGAGGACTGATGAACTCATCAACCCTCAGGTGCCTGACGCGCTGAGGGTGGTTGAGGGTTGACCGATCGATCAGTTCTGGCGGGTCGGCGCTAGGCCGCGATGCGGCCGAGGGCGCGGATGGCCGCGGTGTCCTCGCCGACCTCGTCGAGGCCGCGGGAGGAGCGCTCCAGGGCGGCCAGCGTCTCGATGGCGCTGCGCAGCGCGCCGAGGTCCGCGGCGCGGGCCTCCTTGATGCGCCGGTCGACCATCCACGGGGAGCCCTTGGTGGTCTCCTTGATCTGCGGTGGCGTCTCCCCCGCGTCCAGGCGTGCGGCGACCTGCTCGACGTCGCGGATGCGGCGCGTCAGCAAGGGGATGAGGCGGGCGACCGACTCGCCCTGCGCACGGAGCTCCAGGTAGGTGCGGATCGCGCCCTTGCGGTCGCGCGCGATGAGCGCGTCACCCAGCGCGAAGATCGAGCGCTCCGAGGAGGACGCGGCGACGGCGTCGACCTCCTCCTTGGTGATGAGCGTGCCGGGGCCGTACTCGAGCAGGATCTTCTCCAGCTCGCGCAGCAGGCGCTGCTGGCGGTCACCCACGTGCTCGACCAGCGTCCGCGCGCCGATGCTGTCGATGCGGAACCCGAGGCGCTCGGCCTCCCCGCGGACCCAGGTCGGCAGCTCCTTGGCCTTCAGCGCGGTCTCGGTGGCGACGCTGCCGCCGGCGGCGTTGACGGCTTTGACCAGCGCGGCGGGCGTCTTGAAGCGGCCCTCGTCGCGCCCGAAGAACGCCACTGTGGTCTCCGGCGGCATCGCCTTCAGCACGGGCGTGAGGTGCGCGGTGACGTCCGCGTCCTTCCACTTCTCCACCCCGTCGATCACGATGAAGCGGCGACCCATCGCGAACGTCATCGCGTTGAGCGTCAGCGCGGCGTTCTCCGCCGTGGCCTCGTCCCCCTCGAGGATCTCGATGCCGCCGGCGTCGGCCTGCTGCTCGGCGAGGCGCCGGAGCTTGGCGCGGCGCTCGGCCACCCGGCCGTGGTCATCACCGTGGATGAGGAATGCGGACTTCCATTCGGGCAAGGGTCCGCAGTCTAGGCGACGACCTGGACGCGCCCGACCTGGCGGGCGTCGGGCAGGACCTCGTCCGCCCCCGTGCCCAGCCACCCCTCGAGCAACCCCGCGTAGACGGCGCGGAAGTCAGCGGTGACCGCGAGGTTGTGGTCACGGTCCAGCGCGCTGAGGCTGGGGTACTCGCTGAGGACGCCCGAGCGCGCGCGGCCGCCCATGACCATCGCCAGCCCGCCCGCGCCGTGGTCGGTGCCACCGGACGCGTTCTCCTTGGGCCGCCGGCCGAACTCCGTCCACACGAACGTCAGGACCCGCCGCCCCAGGCCGCGCTGCTCGAGGTCGGCCTGGAAGGCCGACAGCGCCTCGCTCAGCTTGCCCAGGTCCCGGGTGAGCACGGCCTTCTGGTCGTCGTGGGTGTCGAAGTCGCCCTCGGCCTCCACCGTCGCCACGCGGATGCCCAGGGGCTGGGCGATGAGCCCGGCCAGGCGCTGCAGGCGCTTGGGGAAGTCACCCTCGGGGTACGCGACAGCACCGGCGAGCGGGTCCGGCTTGCCGTCCTCCTGGGCCAGCGGCCTGAGGCGGTCGGCAATTGCGCGCGACTGGCGGATGGCCTGGTTGACCGTGGCGGGGCCCTCGGCCCTGGGCGTGGCCTTCGCCAGCGCCGCGTAGTGCTGCAACGTGCGATCGGCGTGCCTGCCCCAGACGCCCGGGATCCAGACCTGGGCGTCCGCAGGGGACTCGATCGCCGCGACCGGCGCCCGGGTGCCGCGGAGGACCGGTGACAGCTGACCGGACATCGAGACGGCGCCGAACGGGTTGGCCGGGTCGCCGTGGCGCTGGTGCCAGCGGGCCAGCCAGCCGCTGTCGGCGCGCAGGTTGATGATGCCGGTCTCCCAGAAGTGCCTGCTGTTGAAGTGGCTGAGGTCCGGGTTGGCGTAGTCGATGCCGGGGATGAAGCCCAGCCGGCCGCGGTCGGCCAGGCCCTTGAGCCCGCCGTCGATGCCCTGGGCCAGCGACGGGTGGACGCCGAAGCGTCCGTCGGCCTGCAGCGGCTGGGCGTCCTGCACGTGCAGCGCCGGCCGCAGGGCCGCGTAGCGCTCGGCCTGCTCCAGCGGGACCAGCGTGTCCAGGAGGTCCAGCCCACCGGGCACGAACACGTGCACCAGGACCGGTGCGTCCGGATTCGCCGACGCGGCGGCCTGGGCCGCGGCGAGCTGGTCGGTGAGCGGCAGCGCCCGGGCGGCGTAGAACGACACGGTGGCGCCGACGCCGATCTGCAGCAGCGAGCGGCGGCTGATCGGGCGGTCCAGCAGCGTGCGGGCCTGGACCTCGGTGCGGTGGAAGTCGCGGCAGGCGGGGTCTTGCGCCATCAGCAGAGTTGGTTGTCGGGGCCGGACAGGAGCAGGTGCCGCAAGGCGGACTGCGCGAGGTCGGCCATGTAGTCGGGCGGATGCCCGTCGCGCAGCCCCTCGGCCTGCAGGAGCTCCTTGGCGAGCTTGATCAGCCGGGCTTCGGTCCGGGCCGTCGTGAAGGGACGGCCGGTGGCCCGCTTGGCGCGGTCGAGGTGCTGCTCGGGTGTCCAGTGCACGCCCGTCGAGTTCTTGCGGACCGCGACGGGCTTCTCCTTGCAGATCCAGGTCGCGGCGTTGAAGCGGCCGTGGACGGTGCTGGTCGAGATCCAGTCCGCCCCGGTGTCCCAGCCGGCCACGCTCGGCGGGCTGAAGAGCTCCTGGCCCATCTGCTGCGACAGCCAGGCCCAGTCCCCGGTGTCCACCCCGCGTCCGACGGCCTTGAGCATCCCGGCGATCTGGACGCACGGCCACTTCACCAGCCGGGGTTCGTCGAGGTGGCTGTAGAGCTTGGGGTGCTCGAGGATCCGGCGGACCGTCGCGGCGATGCTGCGGTTGGTCGACGTGTAGGTCGCGACGAGCTGGGCCTGCGTCCTGGCGTCCAGCGGCTCGGGGATGAAGAAGGCCCAGAGCTTGGCGGTCAGGTAGGCCGCATGACGGGGGTGGGTGGTCGCCTGGGTGAGGACGTCCTGCCAGCCCAGGTTGCCGGTGCGCCCGAGCAGCGTCTTGACGCCGTTGTCGTGGCGGGTCTCGTCGAACACCAGGCTCGTGATCCCCGTGTCGAGCTCCTTGCTGCGAAAGCCCGTCAGGGCGCGGGCGGCCTCGGTGACGTCCTGCTGGGTGTAGCCGGCGTCGACGCCCAGCGTGAAGAGCTCCAGCAGCTCGCGGGCGTAGTTCTCGTTGGGATCGCGCCGTGACGAGTCGGCCAGGCTGAGGAACAGCGCCATCGCCGGGTCCTGGGTGATCGCGGTGAGCAGCTCGTCGAAGCGGCCCAACGCGTGGGCACGGATCGTCCGGTTCTGCTGGAGCATCAGCGGCGTGTCCTGGTCGCGCGTGGCGAAGTGGTCGTGCCAGAACAGCGTGAGCTTCTCCTCCAGCGGCCGCTGGCTGCGGACCATCCGGTCCAACCACCACAGGCCGTCGTGGCCCCACTCGTTCTCGGGGTCGAGGGGCCCCTCCTCGGTGCGGGGCTCCGGGCCGTGCATCGCCGCGGTGCCGTGTGGGCCCCGGCCGCCGCTGATGAGCCAGTCGATGAGCTGCTTCTTGGAGCGCCTGGCCCAGTGGTCGACCTCCTGCGGCGAGCCGCCGAAGCCGGCGCGCCACAGCAGCCGCTCGACGTGGCGGCGCGTCCAGGTGGGTTTCCTGGCGATGGGTGTGCGGCGACGGGCCACTAGGACCGAACATCGTCGGCCTCCGGTGAGGGCTTGACGCGGCGCCCCTCGGCCTGGACGACCGTGGTCCGGTTGCGGACGTCATCCGTGGGTACGGACCTCCCAGCCTTTGCGCGTGCGATCCAGTCGGACGGTGCCGTCGCGGTCGGTGCGGTAGACGGCCGCCCGGGTGCCCAGCAGCGCCCGGACCGTCCCGGGTGTCGGGTGGCCGAAGCGATTGTGCGCCCCGACGCTCATCACCGCGATCCGCGGCTGCCAGGCGGTCAGCAGCGCGGGCAGGCCGTCGTCGGCGCTGCCGTGGTGGGCGACCTTGAGGACGTCGAAGGGCCCCTGCAGGTGCAGGGGCAGCGTGATCGGCGACTCCGCGTCGGCGGTGAGCAGGACGCGCGTCGTGCCCTGGTCGACCTCCGCGACGATCGCCCGCTCGTTGGGGTCGGCGCCGGGATGGGATCCGGGCGGTTCGGCCCGGGGGCTCACCACGCGAACGGTGAGCGTGCCGACCCGGAGGGTCTGGCCGGCGTCGGGCGTGAGCGTCCGCGTCCGCGACGCCGCCTGGTGCAGCGCCCTCGCGGCGGGCGTCAGCACGCCGTCGCTGCCGTCCAGCAGCGTGGCGACCGGCACGTGGCGCAGGACGTCCGCTGCGCCGCCGGCGTGGTCGGTCTCGGCGTGGGTGACGACGAGCAGGTCCAACCGGGTGACACCCGCACGCCGCAGGCGCGTGACGACGTCGCCCTCCGGCGGGCCGGTGTCGAAGAGGATCGCGTGGGTGCGGTCCTGCACCAGCGTGGCGTCGCCCTGCCCGACGTCGAGGAACGTCACCCGGAGGGACTGCGGCGGCGGCGGCGGTCGGCGGCGGTCTGCGTAGCCCACGGCGCCGAGGGCCACGGTCGCGGTGACCGTGGCGATGAGCGCGCGGGTGGCAGGGCGCCGGAGGCTTGGGGGCAGCCGCGCCGTCAGCGGGCGGCGCTCGACGACCAGCACGACCAGGGCGCAGATCGCCAGGACCGGCGCCGGTCTCAGCGAGGTCTGCGCGCCGGGCACCGCGGCCGCCGCGTGCGCCAGGGCAAGGAGCGCGGCCAGCGGGTAGGCGGCGACGGCGGTGAGCAGCCCGGCCAGCGACGGGACGAGCGGCTGCGCGACGATCGCGAGCGTCCCCAGCCACATCACGGGCGCGACGAGCGGCGCCGCCAGGACGTTGGCGGGCAGGCCGACCAGCGAGACCTGCCCGAAGTGGGCGGCCAGCAGCGGCGCGGTCGCCAGGCCGGCGAGGGCGCTCACCGCGATGCTCTCGGCCAGGACCGGCGGGACCTTGCGGTCCTTCAGTCGCTGCGTCCAGTTGCGGGCGCGCAGCAGCAGCGCGGCCACCGCGGCGAAGCTGAGCTGCCACCCGGGGTCGGTGAGCGCGCGCGGGTCGTGGGCCAGCGTGATCGTGGCGGCGAGCAACAGCGCGTGGCCCCGCGAGGCCGGGCGGCCGGCGATGAGCGCCAGCGCCGCGGCCGCGCCCATCACCCCCGCGCGCTGGATCGACGGCCCGCCGCCCGCGAGCGGCACGTAGAGGGCGATGACCGCGACGGCGGCGGTCGCGCGAGCGGTCAGCCCGACGCCGATGAGGCGCGCGGCCGCGAAGACCAGCGCGACCAGCAGCGCGACGTTGGCCCCGCTGGCCGCGACCAGATGCGTCAGCCCGGTCGCGCGGAACTCGTCCTTGGTCACATCCGACAGGCCGCTGTCGTCCCCCAGCACCATGCCCTGGGCAAGCGCGCGCTCCTGCGCCGGCAGGCCGTGGCCCAGCGCGGCCCGCGCCGTCCGGCGCACCGGGTCGACGAGGCTGCGCCGCTGCCGGCCCGTCGGCCAGGCCGTGTGCACGCGGATCTCGGCCCGGGCGCCGAGGTGCCGCGCGTAGCCACCGGGTGGGCGCGCCGTCCCGGCGACGTGCACGATGGCGCCGACGTCCGGCGTGACCGCCGCGGGCAGCCGCAGCAGCACATGCTCGCCGTGCACCTCGGCCAGGACCGCCGCACCGAACGGCCCGGCCCGAGGCTGTTGCAGGACGGTGGCCTCCGCGTCGACGAAGCGCGGCAGGTGGCTGGTCTGCAGCTGTGACGTCCGGGCCGTCGCCCACCCCGCACCCAGGGCCACGGCCACCGCGAGCCCGAGCGCCAGGACCGCCCGCGGGGCGACGCACGCGGCCAGCGCCGCAAGCCCCGCGACGGCCGCGGCTCCCACCCGTGGTCCGGCGGCCAACCCCACGACCAACGCCGTCAGCAGCGCGTGCGACGGCCTCACCGCCACCGCCGCCCGCACCCGCGCGGTCACGCGAGGACTCCAACCCGGTTCGTGGTGAACCACCTGGGAGCTCTCGCGCCGGCGCGCGCTCCGGCAGCCGCAGCGGCCGGAGCGCCTGCCCTCCCGCAGGTCGTGAAGGGCGCGACGGTCACACGGTCACCGCGTCGCGGAGGGCGGCGAGCTTCTTCGGGCCGATGCCCGGGACCTCGGCGAGCTCGTCCACCGAGGTGAAGGAGCCGTGCTCGGTGCGGTAGGCGAGGATCTTCTCCGCGGTGGCGGGGCCGACGCCGTCCAGGGTCTCCAACTGCTCCGCGGTGGCGGTGTTGAGGTTGACGGGCCCGCTCGGAGCGGCCGCCGCGGCGCCGGTGCCCACCCCGGCCGCGCCGACGGCGGTGCTGCCCCGCCGCGGCACCAGGACCTGCTGCCCGTCGGTGAGCCTGGCCGCGAGGTTGATCGCGTCGGGATCGCCCCGCCGGGTCTCGCCACCTGCGCGCTGGACCGCATCGGCCACCCGCGCCCCCGCACGCAACCGGTACACGCCGGGCCGCCGCACCTCACCGGCGACGTGCACGACGACGTCGGCCGCCACCGGCGCGGTCGCCACCGCCGCGGTCGCCACCGGCAGCGACGACGCCGGAGCCGGCACCGGAGCCGCTGGTGCTGTCAACGACCCGCCGGACGATGTCGCCGCTGCACCCTGACGGCCCAGCGTCCGCGCCCCCGCGAACACGACGACGAACACCACCAACGCCGTGATCGCCACCTGGCTGCGGGTGAGTTCGGGCACCGGCGCGAGGCTAGGCAGGATCGTGTTACACGGGGCCTACCAACGTGTGCCGAGACAGCGCCGAAAGGGCGCCGAGAGTCACCAGCGGTCGCGGTGGATGACGTCGGCCACGGGACGCCGACGCACCGGTCCCATCCGGCCCTCGGGCCAGCCGACCGGGATCAGCGCGTAGGTGTGCACGCCGCGCGGCACCCCCAGCACGCGATTGAACTCGTGCTCGAGGAACAGGTGCCAGGCGGTGATGTTGGCCGCCAGGCCCAGGGCCCGCGCGGTCAGCAGCAGGTTCTGCACGCCCGGGTAGATCGAGGAGCCCTCCGACACCGGTCCCATCCGCGGCAGCCGCCCGACCATGCGCACCCCGTCCACGAGCCCCAGCGACGAGAACAGCGCAAGCGTCCGTCGCAGGCCCACGCGGCGTTGCGTCGCGGCGGACGAGTAGCAGGGGACGATCAGCGCCGGGGTCGCGTCGAAGTGCTCGGCCTGATGCTTGATGGCATCGACCATCCGGCCGTAGGCGGCGTCCTCCATGACCTCCGGTGTCACCGCGCCGAGCGAGCGCAGGTACGCCGTCACGACCCGCCGCCACAGCTCCCCGATCTCGGCCATGACGGCCCGGTCGGTCACCACGATGAACTGGTACTGCTGCGCGTTGGACCCCGACGGCGCCCAGGTCGCGGCCTCCACCAGCCGCACGAGCAGCTCGTCCGACACGGGGTCCGGGGCCAGCCGCCGCATCGCCCGCATGGTCTGCATGACCTCGAGGATCGGCGCGTCCTCCCCGAGCACGACCTCCTGCGGGCGCCCCGGCACCAGGTCAGCCCCGGACGACGATGTTGACGAGCTTGCCCGGCACGACGATCTCCTTGACGACCTCCTTGCCGGCGGTGTGCGCGACCACGTTGGGCAGCTCACGCGCGGCGGCAAGCACCTGGTCCTGCGCGGCATCGGCCGCCACCGTCACCCGGTCGCGGACCTTGCCGTTGACCTGGACGACGATCGTGACCTCGTCGGTCTCGAGCATGTCCTGGTCGGCGTCCGGCCAGGGCTGCTCCCAGACCCGGTCGCCCGTCAGCAGGTGGTAGGCGTCGGCCGCGACGTGCGGTGCGAACGGGAACACCAGCGAGGACGCCGTAGCCAGCGCGAAGCGCAGCGCCGACGGCTCGGCCCAGCCCTCCTCACGCCCCTTGGAGCACATGTTCGTCAGCTCCATCACCGCGGCGATGGCGCTGTTGAACGCGAAGCGGCCGGCCATCGCGTAGGTCACGCGGTCGATCGCCCAGTGCGCCTTGCGCACGAGCTCCAGCGACTGCCCGGAGGCGCCCGGCTGCTCCGCACCGGGCGGTCCGTCGAACCCGGAGGCGGCCTCGGCGCTCAGCCGCCACAGGCGCGACAGGAAGCGGTGCACGCCGCCGACGCCCTCGTCGGCCCAGTCGGCGTCCTGATCGGGCGGCCCGATGAACAGGATGTACGCCCGCGCGGAGTCGGCGCCGTGGCGGGAGACGATGTCCTGCGGCGAGACCACGTTGCCGCGCGACTTGGACATCTTCGCGCCGTCCTTGGTGATCATCCCCTGCGTGAAGAGCGCCTTGAACGGCTCGTCGTGGGACAGGTGCCCCAGGTCGTTGAGCGCCTTCACGAAGAAGCGCGCGTACATCAGGTGCAGGATCGCGTGCTCGACGCCGCCGATGTACTGGTCGACCGGGGCCCAGCGCGCCAGCACGGCCGGGTCCCACGCCGCGTCGTCGTTGTTGGCGTCGGTGTAGCGCAGGAAGTACCAGGACGAGTCGACGAACGTGTCCATCGTGTCGGTCTCGCGCTGCGCCGCGCCGCCGCAGGACGGGCACCTGGTGTTGACCCAGTCGGTCGCGGCCGCCAGCGGCGACTGCCCCTTGGGCGCGTAGTCCTCGATGTCGGGCAGGCGGACCGGCAGGTCCTCCTCGGGAACGGGGACGGTGCCGCAGGACGGGCACTTGATGATCGGGATGGGGCAGCCCCAGTAGCGCTGGCGCGAAAGCAGCCAGTCACGGAGGCGGTAGTTGATCGAGCGGTGCCCCTTGCCCTCGCGGTCCAGCCAGTCGACGATCGCCGAGAGCGCCTCGCGGTTGGGCATGCCGTCGAACTGCCGCGCGGAGTTCACCAGCGCGCCGTCGCCGATGTAGGGCTCCTCGTCGACCGGGCCGGTCTCGCCGTCCGGGCCGGAGACGACGCGCCGGATCGGCAGGTCGAAGGCGCGCGCGAACGCGTGGTCGCGTTCGTCGTGCCCGGGCACGGCCATGATCGCGCCGGTGCCGTACTCCATGAGCACGTAGTCGGCCACGTACATCGGCAGCTCTTCGCCGTTGACGGGATTGGTGACGGTGCGGCCCAGGAAGACGCCGGTCTTCGGCTTCTCGGCGTTGCCGCGCTCCTCGTTGCCCTCGGTCAGCGCGTGGTTGACGTACTCGCGCACGGCGTCCTCGTTGCCGGTGCCCTCGGCCAGCTTCATCACGTCCGGGTGCTCCGGGGCCATGACGAAGAACGTCGCGCCGAACAGCGTGTCGGGGCGGGTGGTGAAGACCGGGTAGTCGACGCCCAGCGATTCGCAGCGGAACGTGACCTCGGCGCCCTCGGAGCGTCCGATCCAGTTGCGCTGCATCGTCTTGACGTGCTCGGGCCAGTCGATGTCGTCGAGATCGTCGAGCAGGCGGTCGGCGTAGTCGGTGATCCGGAAGAACCACTGCTCCAGCTGCTTGACCTCGACCTCATGGCCGCAGCGCTCGCACCGGCCGTCGACGACCTGCTCGTTGGCCAGCACGGTCTGGTCGTTGGGGCACCAGTTGACCGCGGCCTCCTTGCGGTAGGCCAGCCCGCGCTCGAAGAGCTGCAGGAAGATCCACTGCGTCCAGCGGTAGTAGCGCGGCTCGTGGGTGCCGAACTCGCGCGACCAGTCGATCGAGATGCCCCACTCGCGGAACTGCCGCTGGAACTGCGCGATGGACTTGGCCGTCGAGTCCCGCGGATGCTCGCCCGTCTTGATCGCGTTGTTCTCGGCCGGCAGGCCGAACGCGTCGTAGCCCATCGGGTGCAGGACCCGGCGGCCGGTGCGGCGGTGGAAGTGCGCGACGGCGTCGCCGACGGAGTAGACCTTGAGATGACCGATGTGCGGCTCGCCCGACGGGTACGGGAGCATCTCCAGCACGTAGGACTTGCGCCGGTCGTCAGGCTCGTTGGAGACCTCCCAGGTCTTCTCGTCGGCCCAGACCTTCTGCCAGCGCGGCTCGATCTCTTTGGGGTCGTAGCGGAAGTCGCTCATCAGCAGTGATGCAGTCTATGGAGGCGGCGGGGACCCACCTCCGCCCCCTCGGCGGCCCGGTGGCGGCGTCACCGTCGGCGGGGCGGCTCCGGCACCCCGTAGGCTCGCGACCCATGACGGACCCTTCTGCCTTCGCCGTCCACCGGGCCACCGTCCGCACCGGCGTGGAGCTGGCCTACGTCCACGAAGGCGTGGGCGGCACCCCGCTGCTGCTGGTCCACGGCTGGCCGGAGACGATGCGGATCTGGTGGCGCAACATCGGTCCCCTCGCGGAGGCGGGCTTCGAGGTCATCGTCCCCGACCTCCGCGGGTTCGGGCAGACCGGGCCCGTCGAGGACGGCTTCTACGACCTCGCAGCCCACGCGCACGACATGTACGCGCTGCTGCAGCACCTCGGGCACGACAGCTGCGTCGCGTCCGGCGGGGACCTCGGCGGCGGGGTCATCCAGGACCTCGCGCTGCGCTACCCGGGCAGCGTCTCCACCCAGGTGCTCTTCAACTGCATCCTCCCGATCCTGCCCGACGACTACGCGGCGGCCGGACTCGAACCGAAGCCCGGGCCGATCACGCGGATGGCGTCGGACTACTTCGCCCGCCAGGGCCGCGACGCCGACGGGCTGGCCGCCGACCTGGACACGATCGAGAAGCGGCGGCGCTACATCAGCGAGTTCTACGGCCACCGCTTCTGGGCCACGCCCGGTGCCTTCTCCCCTGCCGACGTCGACTTCATGACCGAGCCGTTCGGCGACGCCGACGTGCTCCGCGCGTCCTGGGGCAACTACGAGTCGAGCCTGGGGTCGCGCGCCATCTCCGAGCGACCGGAGTTCTTCAGCAAAAGCGACGTCCCCACGCTGGTCCTCTACGGCCCCGACGACCACGTCATCTGGCGCGACTTCCCGGAACGGTGCGAGGTCGCCTTCACGAACCTCACCGGCCCGTTCGTCGTCCCGCGCGCCGGGCACTTCCTGCAGTGGGAGCGCGCGGAGCTGCTCAACCGGACCCTCGCGCTGCTGGTCTGACGCTTGCAGGACCGTGCGCAGCCGGGTTCTACCCTTGTGCGCAGACCCATGGAAGGCCAGCCGTCAGACATCTCCATCGCGTCCGCGAAGGTCGCTGCCATCGTCGAGGCCGCCGAGCTGGCGGCCGAGGACCTGCGGCAGAAGACCGAGAAGCGCGCCCGCGACCGCATCGCCG
>CAYUDT010000119.1:0-14714 GCA_964443695.1 uncultured Conexibacter sp.
CTCCTCGACGGCAAGACCGTCGCGATCATCGGCTTCGGCTCGCAGGGCCACGCCCACGCGCAGAACCTCAAGGACTCCGGGGTCAACGTCGTCGTAGGCCTGCGCGAGGGCTCGGCGTCGGCCGCCAAGGCCGAGGCCGCGGGCCTCAAGGTCCTCCCGGTCGCCGACGCCGCTTCCGCGGGCGACATCGTGATGATGCTCGTGCCCGACGAGCTGCACCGTCAGGTCTGGGAGAGCGACGTCCGCGACGGCATCGCCGAGGGCAACCTGCTGCTCTTCGGCCACGGCTTCTCGGTGCTGTACGGCGAGGTCGAGCCGCCCGCCGGCGTCGACGTCGCGCTGGCCGCGCCCAAGGGGCCGGGTCACCTCGTCCGCCGTCAGTACCTCGAGGGCTCCGGCGTCCCCGGCCTCATCGCGATCCACCAGGACGCGACGGGCAACGCCCAGCAGGTCGCGCTGGCCTACGCCAAGGGCATCGGCTGCACCCGCGGCGGCGTCTTCGAGACGACGTTCAAGGAGGAGACCGAGACGGATCTCTTCGGCGAGCAGGCCGTGCTCTGCGGCGGCGCCTCCGAGCTCGTCCAGGCCGGGTTCGACACCCTCGTCGAGGCGGGCTACTCGCCGCAGATGGCGTACTTCGAGTGCCTGCACGAGCTGAAGCTCATCGTCGACCTGATGTACGAGAAGGGCCTGGCCGGCATGCGCTACTCGATCTCCAACACGGCCGAGTACGGCGACTACACCCGTGGCCCGCGTGTCATCACCGACGAGACCCGCGCGGAGATGAAGCGCATCCTCGGCGAGATCCAGGACGGCACCTTCGCCCGCGAGTGGATCGCCGAGAACCACGCCGGCCAGGAGAACTTCAAGCGCATGCGCGCCGAGCAGGCCGCCAAGCAGATCGAGTCCACCGGCAAGGAGCTGCGCAAGCAGATGGACTGGATCGACGACGGCGAGTTCGCCCAGGGCTAGCGTCCCGCTGCACCGTCACCGGGCACGCGCCGCCGCGCGCGCCTCCGGTGACGTGTGCGTCCTGCCCGGCCACTGCTGCTCACACGGTCCGGCCCCGTCTCCTGTGTGCACCCATTGGGCGTCCTGCCCAACCAGTGCACGCAGGGTCAGGCCCCCGTCTGCCGTGTGCACCCATTGGGCGTCCTGCCCAACCAGTGCGCGCAGGGTCAGGCCCCCGTCTGCCGTGTGCACCCATTGGGCGTCCTGCCCAACGAGTGCACGCAGGGTCAGGCCGCTGCGCGCAGGATCGGCGCGACCTCGGCGACGATCGCCTCAGCGGTCACCGATCGGACCGGGTAGCGGAGCGTGTTGATGCGGCGCTCGGCGAGCAGCCAGGCATCTCGTCGCTCGTCACGGGCGCGCTGGAAGGGCAGGTCGTGCTGCGGTCCGTCGAGCTCCACGCACAGCAGCGCGGCCGGCCAGAAGAGGTCGAGCTCGATGTCGGGACCGTCACTGCGGCGGATCACATGGTTGACCAGCGCAGCGGGAAGCCCCAGCCGGCCGAGCTGATGGCAGATGCGCCGTTCGGTGAGCGAGCGGAACGTCAGCGTGGAGTCGCGAAGGTCCGCGAGGACCGGTCGCAGGTGGCGCAGCCCCCGCCGTCCGGCGCACGTGGCGATGACGTCGTCCATCTCGTCCTCGTCGTAGACCTCGAGTTCGATCGCCTTGTCGAGCAGCGCCTGAAGGCGCCACGGGCGCCGGTCGGTCTCGGCGATGTCGAGGATGGTGCGCGCCGAGTTCGTCGCGATGAACGGGCCGACCTGCACGATCTGCGAGTCCGGCACCGCTGACCGGTGGACGTGCAGCTTCCTGCTGCGCGCACTGCTCGTCGGTGGGACCGTGACGTGCACCCGGCCCGCCTCCTTCGGCTGGAGGCCGAGGGCCATCGCCGCGGTCACGTGCGTGAGCAGCCCGCCCCACAACTGCGCCGCCATCCAGTCCCCATGGACGGTCAGGTTGTCGTGACCGATCGCGTACACGGCGGGATGGATCTGGTGGATGAGCCGGGCCTGCTTCCAGCGCCAGACGGTCTTTCCGTCCACACCGAGCTCTTGCAGCTCCGGCCAGGAGATGACACCGAACTGCCCTTGCGCCTTGGACGCGGCGGAGGACAGGAGACCTGCGTGCACGGGTTGGGCCATGAGCCCAATGAGTGCACGCTGTGGGCGGGAGGGACGCGGGTTTCGCGCTTTCGTTACAGGTCTCTGCGAGAGAGTTCGCTAACCTTGGCCGCGCCGTCGCGACTGGCGCAACAGGTGGACCCAACCACCGGGGAGCGACGAGTGCAGCATCTGCCGCGCGCCTGGGCACCCGCCAGTCCATCAACCCGCGGAGGCCCCATGAGCGCTGAAGTGACCATTCCCGACGACCTCAAGCCGCAGGACGGCCGCTTCGGCTGTGGGCCGAGCAAGGTCCGTCCCGAGCAGTTGCAGGCGATCCTCGACCACGCCGGTGTGATGGGGACGTCGCACCGCCAGAAGCCGGTGAAGGACGTCGTCAACCGCGTCCGCACCGGTCTGACCGACCTGTTCGGGCTGCCCGAGGGCTACGAGGTCATGCTCGGCAACGGCGGTACCACCGTCTTTTGGGACGCCCTCGCCGCCGGCATGATCCGCGAGAAGGCGATCTGTCACACGTTCGGCGAGTTCAGCAGCAAGTTCGCGAGCGTCAACAAGGGCGCGCCGTTCCTGCAGGACCCGATCGTCGTGTCCGCCGACCCCGGTGACGCGCCGACGCCCACCAGCGACCCGAGCGCCGACGTCATCGCCTGGGCGCACAACGAGACGAGCACCGGCGTCGCCGTCCCGGTCGTCCGGCCGGAGAACGCCACCGAGGACCAGCTCGTGCTCATCGATGCCACCTCGGGTGCCGGCGGCCTGCCGCTGGACCCGACCCAGGCCGACGTCTACTACTTCGCGCCGCAGAAGTGCTTCGCCTCCGATGGCGGCATCTGGCTGGCGCTGCTGAGCCCCGCCGCGCAGGCGCGCATCGAGGAGATCGCCCAGCGCACCGACCGCTGGCTGCCGGAGTCGCTGAGCCTGACCACGGCGCTGGACAACTCCAAGAAGGACCAGACCTACAACACGCCCGCGCTGGGCACGCTGATCCTGCTGGCCAGCCAGCTGGACTGGATGAACGGCAACGGCGGCCTGGACTTCGCCGTGGACCGCAGCGCCGAGAGCGCCCGCACCCTCTACGGCTGGGCGGAGGCCTCGAGCTTCGCGACCCCGTTCGTCGTCGACAAGGCCAAGCGCAGCAACGTCGTCGGCACGATCGACTTCAACGACGACGTCGACGCGGCCCAGGTCGCCAAGACGCTCCGTGCCAACGGCATCGTCGACACCGAGCCGTACCGCAAGCTGGGCCGCAACCAGCTGCGCATCGGCATGTTCCCGGCCATCGATCCGGCGGACATCAAGGCCCTCACCACCTGCATCGACTACGTCGTGGAGAACAGCTGAACATGACCACCAAGGTCCTCGTCGCCGAGAACATCGGCGCCTCCGGCATCGACCTGCTCAAGGAGCACTTCGACGTCACCGTGAAGACCGACTGGGCCGACGGTGAGCTCAAGGCGGAGCTTGGCCAGTACGACGGCATCCTCATCCGCAGCGCCTCGAAGCTCACCGCGGATGTCCTGGAGGGCTCCGGCAACCTCAAGGCCATCGGCCGCGCCGGCGTCGGCGTCGACAACGTCGACGTCCCGACCGCGACCAAGCGCGGCATCATCGTCGCCAACGCGCCGCAGTCCAACGTCGTCACCGCTGCCGAGCACACGCTCGCCCTGCTGCTGGCCCTGGCCCGCAACGTCCCGCAGGCCCACGCCGCGCTGGTCGCCGGCCGTTGGGACCGCAGCAAGTACAGCGGCGTCGAGCTGATGGACAAGACGCTGGGCGTCCTCGGCTTCGGCCGCATCGGCCAGCTCGTCGCCGAGCGCGCGCAGGGCTTCGGCATGAACATCATCGCGTTCGACCCGTTCGTCTCGGCCGAGCGCTACAAGGAGATGGGCGTCACCAAGGCCGAGACCTCCGACGACATCTACGCGGCCGCCGACTTCATCACCGTCCACCTGCCCAAGACGCCGGAGACCGAGGGCTGGCTCAACGCCGAGGCCTTCGCCAAGTGCAAGGACGGCGTGCGGATCCTCAACGTCGCCCGCGGCCCGCTCATTGTCGAGGAGGACCTCATCGCCGCGCTGGACAGCGGCAAGGTCGGAGGCGCCGCGCTGGACGTCTTCAAGACCGAGCCGATGACCGAGTCGCCGCTGTTCGGGCGGGAGAACGTCGTCGTCACCCCGCACCTCGGCGCCTCCACGAGCGAGGCCACCGACCGCGCCGGCTTCCAGGCCGCCGAGCAGGTCGTCGCGGCGCTGACGGGCGGCACGGTCACCAGCGCCGTCAACGTCCCCGCGGTCGCCGCGGAGGACCGCGAGGTGCTCGGGCCGTACCTGCCGCTGGGCCGCAAGCTCGGCAGGCTCGCGATGGCACTCGTGGAGGGCTCGAGCGTCGACGGCGTCACCGTCGAGTGCTTCGGGCGCATCGGTGAGCGCGACGTCCGCCCGATCGTCACCGAGGCGCTGCTCGGCGTCCTGGAGGGCAAGACCGAGGAGGACCTCAACGCGGTCAACGTCGTCCCGCTGGCCGAGGAGCGGGGCATCGACGTCGTCGAGTCCAAGCGCACCAGCGCCCGCGACTTCGCCGACCTGATCCGCGTCACGGTGCGCAGCGGCAGCAACGAGGCGCGCGTGGTCGGCACGGTCGTCGGCAGCCAGGCCCGCCCGCACCTCCTCGAGGCCTGGGGCCAGCGCTTCAACCTGCAGCTGACCGACCACCTCGCGCTGTTCCGCTACGCCGACCGCCCGGGCGTCATCGGTGCCATCGGCACGGCGTTCGGCAACGCGGGCGTCAACATCGACTCCGCGGCGGTGGGTCACACCAGCGAGGACGAGGTCGCCGGTCGCGAGGCCGTGACGGTCATCACCGCCCCCAACGCCGTGCCCCAAGAGGTCGTCGACGCGATCGTCAGCAACGACGGCTTCCTCGACGGTCGTTCCGTCTCGCTGTAGGACGAACTGGACATATGGGCTACCTCGCACTGGACAGTGCGGGGTTGCTCACGTCTGCCGCCCGACATAAGGTCGTCTTTCCAGACCATTCATCGTGGGGAGGGACCACGTTGGAAGCAGCGAGCGTAGGCGCAGCGCCCAGTGCCGGGGCCGGCGACAAGGGCCTCAAGTCGGGAGCGATCAGCTTCATCTCCGGTGTCGTGATCGCCGTCGCCTCGACGGCACCCGGCTACAGCCTGGCGGCGACGCTGGGCTTCATCGTCGCCATCGAGGGCGTGGGCGTGCAGGCGCCGGCGATCATCCTCGTGGCCTTCATCCCGATGGGCTGCATCGCAGCCGCCTACAACTACCTCAACCGCGCGGTGCCCGACTGCGGCACCACCTTCACGTGGGTGACGCACGCGATGGGACCCCGCATCGGGTGGATGAGCGGCTGGGCGGTGATCGTCGCCGACGTGCTCGTCATGCCGTCGCTCGCGTCCATCGCGGCCATCTACTCGTGCGACCTGTTCGGCTACAGCGACCCCAGCACCGCGGTCGTGGTCGTCATCGGCATCACCTGGATCGTGCTGATGACCTGGATCTGTTACGTGGGCATCGAGTTGAGCGCCCGGACGCAGCAGCTGCTCCTGGCCATGGAGGTCGTGACGCTCTCGCTGTTCGCGATCGTCGCCCTCGTCAAGGTCTACACGTCCGACCCGAAGGGCTCGGCGGAGCTGTCCTTCAGCTGGTTCAACCCGCTGGACATCTCCAGCACCAGCGCGCTCACCAGCGGCGTCCTGCTGGCGATCTTCATCTACTGGGGCTGGGACAGCGCGGTCAGCGTCAACGAGGAGACCGAGAACGGGGCCGAGTCGTCGGGCAAGGCCGCCGTCCTGTCGACGTTCATCCTCCTGGCGATCTACGTGTTCGTCGCCGCGGCGGCGCAGGCGTTCGGGGGGACGCAGTCGCTCATCGACAACTCCGACGACGTCTTCGCGCCGATCGCCAAGGACGTGCTCGGGTCGCCATTGGACAAGCTGCTGATCATCGCGGTGCTCACCAGCGCCAGCGCCTCGACCCAGACGACGATCCTGCCGGCGACCCGCTCGTCGCTGTCCATGGCCCGTCACAAGGCGCTGCCGGACAGCTTCGGCAAGGTCCACCCGCGCTACCTGACGCCGTCGGACTCGACCATCTGGATGGGCGCGGTCTCGATCTTCGTGTTCACGTTCCTGACGATCACGAGCGCCAACCTCGTCGCCGACGCGTTCACGTCGCTGTCGATGACGATCGCCTTCTACTACGGCGTCACCGGGTTGGCCTGCATCTGGTACTACCGCGACTACATCTTCACCAGCGCGCGGAACTTCCTGTACCTGGCGTTCCTGCCCGGGCTCGGCTCGGGGATCCTGGGCTACGTCTTCTACCGGGCCACGGTCGACTACTCCAAGAAGGACGGTGGGTACGCCAAGCCGTTCCTCGGCATCGGCTCGCCGGTCGTGATCACCCTGGTGATGATCATCCTCGGCCTCGTGCTGCTGCTGGCGCAGTGGCGCAACAACCCGGAGTTCTTCCGGCGCAAGACGCTGAAGGTCGAGCCCTCGGTGGGCTCCCGGATCACCGACAAGGACTTCAAGGCATGAGCGGGCTCGTGGTCGGCTACGACGGCAGCGAGGGCGCCCGGGCGGCGCTCGACGAGGCGCTCAAGCTCGCGCAGGAGTTGGGCACCGACGTCCACCTCGTCTTCTCCTACAGCGCTCCCCGGATCGGGGGTGAGCTCCGTGACCTCGACGACGCGATCGCCGAGCGAGGGGAGAAGGTGCTCGAGCACGGCGTCCACCAGGCACAGGCCGCAGGCGTGGCGGCGACGACCCAGCAGCTCAAGGCCGACCCGGCCGAAGGGCTCATCGAGGCCGCGGAGGCCAAGGACGCCCGCCTGATCGTCGTGGGATCCAACGGCGAGCGGCCGCTGAAGAGCCTGCTCGTCGGCTCGACCCCGACCCGGCTGCTGCACCTGTCCGAGCGGCCGGTGCTGGTGGTGCGCACCCCGGAGTAGCCTTCCGGAGCATGTCGCGACGCCGCAAGGTCCTCACGACGATCGCCGGGCTGGCGGTGACAGGGATGTTCCTCGTCGCCGCGCTCAACGCCATCGTGCTCGTGCGCGGTGGCCCCGGGGCCCACGATGTGAGCGACATCCGCCACGCCCAGGTGGCGATCGTCCCGGGCGCGCTGGTCCAGCCGGACGGGCGCATGAGCGGCATGCTCCGCGACCGCGTCGACGCGGCGATCAGGTTGTACCGCGCGGGCAAGGTGGACAAGGTCCTGGTCTCCGCCGACCACGGACGGCTCGGCTACGACGAGACCGACACCATGCGTGACGCCGTCCTCAGGGCCGGGGTTCCCGCCCGCGATGTCTTCACCGACTACGCCGGCTTTGACACCTGGTCGACGATGGAGCGCGCCCGCACGATCTTCGGCGTCGGCAGCGTCGTGGTCGTCACGCAGGGCTTCCACATGGGCCGCGCGCTGTACCTCGCGAAGGCCGCGGGCCTCACGGCCCAGGGCTTCGTGGCGGACCGGACGGGCTACGGGCGCAAGGGCAGGGCAAGCGCAGTGCGCGAGGTCCTGGCCCGGATCAAGGGCGTCAAGGAGGGCACGCTGCACCCGTCGGTCATGGGCGGTCCGCGCCTGCCGATCACCGGTGACGGCCGCACGAGCTGGGGGCCGGTCGACCCGCTCGCGCCGTAGCGACTGGCTGCGCGGCCAGTTAGGCTCGCGCGCCACATGCGCGCAGTCGTCATCACCAAGCACGGGGACTTCGACGTCCTGCAGGTCCAGGAGCGTCCGGCCCCGGCGTCGAAGCCCGGTCAGGTGCGGATCAAGGTCCACGCCTGTGGCGTGAACTTCGCCGACACGATGGCCCGGGTCGGGCTGTATCCCGAGGCGCCCAAGCCGCCGTGCGTCGTGGGCTACGAGGTCGCCGGCGAGGTCGTGGAGGGTGAGGGCGTCACGCCCGGCTCCCGCGTCATCGCGGGCACCCGTTTCGGCGGGTACGCCGAGGAGGTCGTCGTCGACGCGGCCGACGTCATCCCGTTCCCGGACCGGCTGTCCTACGAGGAGGCTGCGGCGATACCGGTGAACTACGCGACCGCCTACGCCGCGCTGGTCGAGTACGGCAACGTCCGGGCCGGGCAGAAGGTCCTGCTCCACGCCGCGGCGGGTGGCGTCGGCATCGCCGCCACGCAGGTGGCCAAGCATCTCGGCGCTGAGGTCTACGGCACCGCGTCGCCCGGCAAGCACGAGGCGATCCGCGGCTTCGGCGTCGATCACGCCATCGACTACACGAAGGACGGCTGGGAGAAGGGCGTCCCGAATGTGGACCTCGTCATGGACGCCATCGGCGGCCCGTCGTTCCGGCGCAGCTACGACCTGCTCAACCCCGGCGGGCGACTCATCGCCTTCGGTGCGAGCGCGACGATGAGCGGCGACAAGCGCAACCTCGTCACGGCCGCGAAGGCCGCGCTGCGGATGCCGCGCTTCAACATGATCAAGCAGATGTCGGAGTCCAAGGCCGTCATCGGCCTCAACGCCCTGGCGCTGTGGGACCACGCCGGCACGCTGGAGCCGTGGATCACGCCGATCATGGCGCTGCTGGACGAGGGCACGATCAAACCGGTGGTCCACGCGGCCGTCCCGTTCGCCGACGCACCCGAGGCGCACCGCATCCTGGCCGAGCGTCGGAACGTGGGCAAGGTCGTGTTGGTGCCGTAGCCGTGTGCTGCTAGTTTTCGGATCCGACGCATGACGCACCTCGCGCTCGACCTCCGACTTCTTCTTCTCCTCCTTCCCCGCTAGGGGAACGAGCACCTGCGCGTGGCGGCCGCCTGAAGCCGCGAGATCACACCCAAGAAGTCGGAAACCACGAGCCTCACAAGGAGTACCCACATGTCCTCAGACCGCGTCCTCATCTTCGACACCACGCTGCGCGACGGCGAGCAGTCGCCCGGCATCTCGCTGAACCAGTCGGAGAAGCTCGAGATCGCCCACCAGTTGGCGCGCCTGGGCGTCGACATCATCGAAGCCGGCTTCCCGATCGCCTCCCCGGGCGACTTCGAGGCCGTCCGCGCCATCGCCCAGCAGGTGGACGGCCCCGTCATCTGCGGCCTTGCTCGAGCCAACCCGGCCGACATCGATCGAGCGTGGGAGGCCGTGCGCGACTCGGCGCGACCTCGGATCCACACGTTCCTGTCCACCAGCGACATCCACATCGAGCACCAGCTGATGTCGACGCGCGAGGACGTCAAGGGCCTGGCCCGGGCGTCGGTCGCCCAGGCGAAGGCGCTGTGCGAGGACGTCGAGTTCTCGCCGATGGACGCCACCCGCGCCGACGTCGAGTTCACGGCCGAGGTCCTGCAGATCGCCTTGGACGAGGGCGCGACGACGATCAACGTGCCCGACACCGTCGGCTACGCGATGCCCAACGAGTACGCGGCGTTCCTGACCAAGCTCTATGAGCTGGTGCCGGACCTGCGCAACGCGGTGCTGTCGGTCCACTGCCACGACGACCTGGGGCTGGCCGTCGCCAACTCCTTCAGCGGCGTGCAGGCCGGCGCCCGCCAGGTCGAGGTCGCGGTCAACGGCATCGGCGAGCGCGCGGGCAACGCGTCACTGGAGGAGATCGTGATGCTGCTGGAGACCCGCAAGGCCGACATCGGCGGCCTGCACACCGGCATCGTCACCCGCGAGATCGCCAAGACCAGCCGCCTGGTGTCGCGCCTGACCGGCTACCCGGTGCAGCCCAACAAGGCGATCGTCGGCGCCAACGCCTTCCAGCACGAGTCCGGCATCCACCAGGACGGCGTCCTGAAGGCCCGCGAGACCTACGAGATCATGAGCTCGGAGAGTGTCGGGTTCGCGGCCCAGAACCTGTTCCTGGGCAAGCACTCCGGCCGCGCCGCGCTGCGGGCAGCGCTGGTGGACCTGGGCTACAACATCGACGGCGCCCAGCTCAACCAGGCGTTCAAGCGCTTCAAGGAGGTGGCCGACCGCAAGAAGCAGGTGTCGGCCATGGACCTGGAGGCGCTGGTCACCGATGAGCTCCGTGACGACCAGCCGACGTACGCGCTGGAGTGGTTCGACGTCGAGGCATCGACGCGCCGCCCGCCGCACGCCACGGTCGCCATCCGCACGCCCGAGGACGAGGTCGTCGAGGGCAAGTTCACCGGTGACGGACCGATCGACGCGATCTTCAGCGCCATCGCCGCCGCGACGCAGATCGACGCGCGGCTGCGCGAGTTCCGCATCGGCGCGGTGACCAGCGGTGAGGACGCGCTCGGCGAGGCCAGCATCATCGTCGAGCTCGGCGACCCGGATGCGATCCTCAGCGCGGGCCAGACGCCCGGGGTGCTCAGCGGCGAGCGCGTCACCGGCGCCGGTCAGGCGGTCGCCACCGACATCATCGAGGCGTCGGCCATCGCCTACCTCCGGGCCCTGACCAGCGCGGTCCGCAAGGCCCACGCGGTCGCCGCGCTGCCGGAGTCCGAGCGCGCGGCGGTGCTCTCGAGCACGCCGTGAGCGGTGGCGCTCAGCCCGTACCCACGCCGGCCCGCCTGCGGGCCGGCATGACTGCGAACGCCGATGGCATCGCGTGAGGAACGCGCCCTCGCCGCACTGGACGAGGGCGCGCTGCTGGACGACGTCTCGGCGCTCGTGCGGGTGCCGAGCGTCACCGGCGACGAGCGGGAGGCGCTGAACGAGGTCGTGGCCGCCGCGGCCCGGCTCGGGCTCGACGGCGAGATCGAGTCCGAGGACCTGGCCGCGCTGCGCGTGCACCCCGACCATCCGGGGGAGGAGGCGCCGCGCACCGAGCTGCACAACGCCCGCATCCGGCTGCCCGGTCCCGATGGCGCCCCGCGGCTGGCGCTGTGCGGCCACGTCGACGTGGTCGACGCGGGCACCGTGCCCTGGGCCGACGGCAACGCGTTCTCCGGGGTGCAACGCGAGGGGCGCATCTACGGCCGGGGCAGCGTCGACATGAAGGCGGGCGTGATCGCCTGCCTGCACGCGATGGCGGCGCTGCACGCCGCCGGCGGCGGACCCTGCCGGGCCGACCTGCTGGCGGTGTCCTCCGAGGAGGACGGCGGCCTCGGCGCGTTCGCGGCGCTGCAGCGCGACGCGGCCTACGACGGGGCGGTCATCCCCGAGCCGACCGGCTTTGACGTCGTCTGCGCGCAGGCGGGCGCCATCACGTTCACCGGAGTCGTCTCCGGGGTCAGCACCCACGCGGCGACGCGGCTGGCGGGCGTGAGCGCGATCGATCGCTACGTCCCCGTGCACCAGGCGCTGAACGCCTACGAAGGCGACGTCAACGCCGACGTGCAGCATGAGCTGATGGCGCGCCTGCAGCTGCCGTATCCCGTCAACGTCGGCAAGGTCGCGTCCGGGGCGTGGTCGTCGCAGGTGCCCGACCGCCTCGACTTCGAGGGACGCGCCCCGGTGCTGGTGGGGCAGACCATCGCCGAGGCCCGCGCCGCGGTCGAGGCGGCGATCGCGGCGGCCGACCCCGAAGGTGCCGTGTCCGTGGCCTGGGACGGCGGCTCCTTCGCGTCGGCCGTCACCGCCGCCGACGACCCGATCGTGACGCTCGTCCGCGACGCCGGCGCCGCGGAGCTGGGGCGGACGCCGCGGCTGGCCGGCGTGCCCTGGGGTGCCGACATGCGCCTGTTCTGCGCGCACGGCATCCCGACCACGATGTTCGGGCCCTCGGGCATCGAGCGCGCGCACGCGGTCGACGAGTACGTCGAGACGGCCGACGTGCTGACCGTCGCTCGTACGCTCGTCCGCGTGCTCTGCCGCTTCGGCGCGTCGCAAATCTGAGGGGGCGCCCCCCATGCGACTGCCGCGTCCCCACGCGACCCTGGGGGCATGCGACGACTGCTTCCCCTGGCGACGGCAACCGCCCTGCTGCTGGCCACGACCGCTGAGGCACGGACCGGCGACCCGGTGAGGGCCGGGCGGACCGCGAAGGCGGGCAAGCGGACGACCACCCTGCAGGCCAGCGTCTCCAAGGGCTCGGTGCTGAAGCTCCTGGTCGGCAACGGCAAGACCAAGAACCCGAAGGTCGCGCCGTTCACCACCAACGCCACGGGTGTGGCGACCGGGCTCAACGCTGACAAGGTCGATGGTCTCGACGCATCACAGCTGAAGGGCGCGCCCGGCCCGCAGGGACCGGTCGGGCCTCAGGGCCCGCCCGGCCCGATCGCCGGCGTCGCTGCCGGTGGCGTCCTGGCCGGCACGTTCCCCAACCCGACGTTCAAGCTGCCCCTGGCGCTGGCCACCGACTCGCTGACCGAGCCGGTGCTGACCGCGACGCACGCCAACGCCGACGGCATCGGTCCGGCGCTGTCCGGCGCCACCGCGTCGACCGTGCAGGACGCGACCGGCATCTACGGCGAGGTCACGCCGACCGCTCCGGGCGGCAACAGCGCCGGCGTCTACGGCCACAACAAGGGCACCGCTGGCCTGGGCATCGGCGTCCGCGGTGAGCAGGACGGTTCCGGCTACGGCGTCTACGGCAAGGCCGTGAACGGATACGGCGTGGTCGGCGTCGGTGACACCGGCGTCTTCGCCACCTCACCGACCGGCGTTGCGCTCACAGCGACCACCCAGGCTGCCGACGAGCCGGCGATCCAGGCCACCGCATACACCAGCGGGGCGACCGTGGACGCCCAGAACTCCAACCCGTCGGGGGCCGCGATCCGTGCCGTCCACATCGCTTCGGGCGGCACGGCGGTCGAGGTCGACGGGGGCATCACGAGCGGTGGCAACGGCCCGGCGTGGGTGCACACGGTGGCGACGGGTGGCGGGGGCAACACGTGCCTCTCGGGCGCCGGCACGGTCCTGGACGACCCGCAGGTCAACGGGCGCCCGACCGCGATGATCCAGGTGACCCGCAACGCGACCGCCAACGGCGGCGCGCCGCAGGTGTTCGCCCATCAGCTCAGCGTCATCTACTCCGGGGCCGGCCTGCTGACCGGGTGCACCAACAACCGCTGGGTGGTCTTCACCGAGGACAACGTCAGCCTCCCCAACGGCTTCAAGATCAACGTGCTGGCCATCCACGGCTGACGCCGCCGGGGCCGTCGTCAGCGCAGTGGCCGGACACGCGCGCTGCCCGTCGCGGACGGGCAGCGTAGGCTCCGCCGCAACCATGCGGTGGACCCCGGGCGGCAGCAACAAGGACGTCATCGACCAGCGCGGGCGCAAGGCGCCCGTCGCGGCGGGCGGCGGCATCATCGGCGTGATCGTCACCCTCGTCATCGTCCTGGCGGGCGGTGACCCGCAGACCGCGCAGCAGATCGGCGCGGCGCTGCAGGGCTCGGGCGCTCAGCCCGCGGCGTCCGCCGCCGACGCGATCCCGGCGTCCCAGGACCCCGAGAAGGATCTCAAGGACTTCAGCGCCTACGTCTTCGGCAACGCCCAGGACTTCTGGACCAAGACGTTCGCCGACGCCGGGCAGGACTACACGAACGCCAAGCTCGTCCTCTACCGCGACGGTGTCAGCACCGGCGGATGCGGCAACGCGACGTCCGCCGTCGGCCCGTTCTACTGCCCCGGCGACCGGCGCGTCTACCTCGACCTCGGCTTCTACAAGGCCATGCGCAAGGAGCTCAACGCACCGGGGGACTTCGCGTGGGCGTACGTCATCGCGCACGAGATGGGACATCACGTGCAGGAGCAGACGGGTGGTGGCAACGCCCAGAGCAACGCCGAGTCGGTGAAGGTCGAGCTGCAGGCCGACTGCTACGCCGGCGTCTGGGCGCACTCCGTCTTCCGGGCGGGCGACCTCGAGGACGGCGACATCGACGAGGCGTTCACCGCGGCCAGCGCGGTGGGGGACGACACCCTGCAGAAGGCCGCGGGCCAGGAGGTCCGGCCGGACTCCTTCACGCACGGCAGCTCCGCCCAGCGCCGGCAGTGGTTCGACACGGGCTATGAGTCCGGCGACCCGGCCGCCTGCGACACCGCGGACGCCTGACGGCGAGGGCAAATACGTTTGTATGTGATAACGTACAAGCGACCTGATGGCGGCGATTGACGAGTTCGAGAAGGCGATCCACATCGGTCCGCGGGTGCGCGCGTTGCGCGAGGCGATGGACCTGTCGCTGCGGGATCTGGCCGAGCGCTCGGGCGTGTCCGCGCCGATGCTCAGCCAGGTGGAGCGGGGGGAGACCAGCCCGACGCTGGCCGTCGCCTCGCGCATCGCGGCGGGCCTGGAGCTACGGCTCAGCCAGCTGCTGCGGCTCGACGAGGAGGGCTCGGTCTCCGTCGTCAAGGCGGACGAGCGCCGCTACGGCGGGGCCAAGGGCCACCGCTTCGAGATCCTCACGCCGCCGCTGCCCGGCCTGCGCGCCGAGCTCAGCCGCCACACGCTCGCCCCGGGCGCCGCGACCGGCGGACCCGGCGACACGCCGATGCACGAGCCCGGCAGCCGCGAGGTCGCCACGGTCGAGACCGGCCACGTCGTCCTCGTCATCGACGACGAGACCCACGAACTTCACACAGGGGACACGGTGACCTTCGACGCCGACCTGCCCCACCGCTTCGAGAACCCCGGAAAGGAGGAGGCCGTCCTGCTCGCCGTCGTCTCGGCGGG
>CAYUDT010000120.1:0-14599 GCA_964443695.1 uncultured Conexibacter sp.
GCATGAGACGCCCCATGGGTTCGCCTTGCGAACACCTCGAGGAGGAGCTGCCGGCATGAGACGCCCCATGGGTTCGCCTTGCGAACACCTCGAGGAGGAGCTGCCGGCGTGATCGCGATCGTTCGCGTGCTGGCGCTGCGCGCGCTGCGCCAGGCACTGCGCCGGCCCCAGTTCCTGGCGCCCCTGGTCATCATGCCCAGCCTCTTCCTGGCGGTGAACACCGGCGGCCTGGCCCACACCACGTCGCTGCCGGGCTTTCCCAAGGTTCATGGCTTCCTGGACTTCCAGCTCGCCGCAGCGATGACGCAATCGCTGCTCATCGGCGGCGTCGCGACCGGCATCGCCACGGCTCTGGAGATCGAGGCCGGGTTCTTCGACCGCCTTGTCGCCTCCCCCATCCCCCGCTCGGCGCTGGTCCTCGGCCGGCTGGCCGCCGCCGCGGTGATCGCGGCAGCTCAGATCACCTACTTCGTCGTCGTCGGGCTCGTCTTCGGCGCACACATCGAGGGCGGCGTCCTGGGCGTGCTGGTCGTGCTGCTGATCGGCACGATCGCGGGCGTCGGCTTCGCCGCGATCGGCCAGATCATCGCGCTGCGCGCCAAGAGCGCCTCGACCGTGCAGGGGGTGTTCCCGCTGGTGCTCGTGGTCCTGTTCGTGTCGACCGCGTTCTTCCCGCGCAGCCTGCTGGCCTCACCGGTGGACACGATCGCGCGCTACAACCCCCTGAGCTACATCGCCGACGGCCTGCGCCAGCCGATCATCGACTCGGTCTCCGCGACGCAGGTCCTCGAAGGCCTGGCGTCCGCCGCGGGCGTCGTGATCGTCTTCGGCACGCTGAGCATCGTCTCCCTGCGCGGAAGGCTGCGTGACGCGTGACGACCGGAGCCTCCAACCTCGTCGTCATCCGCGCGCTGATGCGGCGCGCGCTGAATGAGATCCTCCGCGTCCCCGGCGCGGCGATCCCCGGCGTGCTGGCGCCGTCGATCTTCATGTTGGGCCTGTCCAGCGTCTTCGCCGACGCGGCCAGCGCGCCCGGCTACCCGACCGACTCGCTGCGCGCGTTCATCATCCCCGTCGGCCTGCTGCAGGGCGCCGCGTTCACGGGCGCGGCGACCGGCGTCAACCTCGCCCGCGACATCGAGGGCGGCTGGTTCGACCGGCTCTACGTCTGCTCCACCCCGCGGCTGGCGCTCCTCACCGGCATCGTGTCCAGCGCATCGCTGCGCTGCCTCATGCCGGCCACGCTGCTGTTGACGCTCGGGTTCATCCTCGGGGTGCCGTGGCCCGGCCTCGACGGCCTGGTCATCTCGCTGGTGCTGATGATGTGCGTCAGCGCCGCCATCGCCTGCTGGGCGACGATGCTCGCGCTGAAGTTCCGCACGCAGCAGGCCGCGCCGCTGATGCAGATGGGCGGCTTCGTGCTGACGCTGTTCACCACGTCCTACGCGCCCAAGCAGCTGCAGCAGAACTGGCTGGAGGCGGTCTCGACCGTCAACCCCATCACCCAGGTCCTGAAGGCGATGCGGCAGGGCTTCATCGGTGACCCCGTGACCTTCGCCCACACCTGGCCCGGCTTTGTCGCGGTGGCCGGGCTGCTGGCGTTCTTCGCGACGCTCGCCGTGCGCGGCCTGCAGCGCTACGCGGACCTCTGAGTGCCGGCCTCGGAGGTTGTGCGCTGACGCTCACAACCTCCGCGAGCTCACTTCGTGGAGAGCTTGAGCGTGCCCGTCCGGGGCGCGTCCGGCGCGGTGTCCACGCAGGAGAGCCGCGGGCAGGCCCGCTTGGTGGCCTCGGCGGCGAAGTAGACGTTCTTCCTCGGGCCGCCCACCATCGAGCGGCCGAACTTCAGCGTCAGCTGGCTGGCGCTGGCCATCGACAGCTGCGCGGTGCCGACGCGCTTGGGCTGGGCGTCGACCTGCTCGCGGCTGACCACGGCGTGAAGCTTCTCGCCGGCCTTGTCGGCCGTCACGCAGATCAGGAAGTCCGGCGGGACGCTGCCCGGCTTGAGGATCGTCCACAGGCGCAGGCAGACGGAGGCGGGCGGGCCGGTGCTGGAGATCATCTGGGCCGGGTCGAGGTCGTCGCCCAGCGAGATGACGGCGCGCAGGCGGCCGTCACCGGCCAGCCCGAGCTGCACGCGCGTGACGTCGATGCCGCCGTCGGGGCCGTCGTCCTCCGTGTCGCGGATCGCGACGGTCTTGACCTTGCTGGTCGCCGCCGGCGCCGCCAGCGGCGCGCAGAGGATCAGGCCGCCACAGACGAGTGCGGAGAGGCGTGCTGCGCGAGATGCGCGAGCACGGCGGCGGCCGACGCCTGCTCGGCGTCCGTCGTCAGCATGTGCGCACATCCGTCAATGATGACCAGATCCGCCCCGGGGATCGCCGATGCAAGCGCCGCTGCACGTTGCGGGCGAACCAAACGGTCCTCCCGGCCGTGCACCACGGTCACCCCCAGACCCTCGAGCTCGTGCAGCCGTTTCCTGGTGTCATGCCGGCTGATCGCGCCGATCTGGGCGACGAAGGTCTGCGTCGGCGTCGGCTCGGCGGCGCCCCGCAGCGCGAGATCCTCCTCGATGCGCGCCGGGTCGGTGCCCCGGGCGTAGAGCGCCGGGACCACCAGGTCCCAGGTGCGCATCGGTCCGATCACGGGGCGCAGCGCCGTGGAGGCCAGCATCCGCCACGACGGCGCGCCCTGGCGCCCGACCGCCGACGTGCAGGCCAGGATCAGGCTGCGGACGCGCTCTCGGTGGTCCAGCGCCAGGTGCTGGGCGATCATGCCGCCCATGGAGACGCCCATCACGTGGGCGCTCTCCTCCCCGGCGGCGTCCAGGACCGCCAGCGCGTCGGCAACCATGTCGGCCATCGTCAGCCGGCCCGGGCCGACGCGGTCGCTGTCGCCGGTGCCCCGGTTGTCGAGGACGATCGCCCGGTGCACGGCGCTGACGTGCGGCAGCAGCCGCGTCCAGGCCAGCGAGGAGCCGCCAAGCCCCATGATCAGCAGCAGCGGCTCGCCGGAGCCGTGGGACTCCCACTTCAGCCAGGCACCACGGCTCTTGACGACCGGCACGGGGCTAGCGGCCTTCGTAGACGGCCTTGCCCGGACCGTTCTCCAGGAACGACCTGATCCCACCCTGCAGGTCCTCGGTGGCGAACAGCGCGCCCGAGGCAGCCGACGTGAACTCGTCGGCGGCCCGCGCACCTTCGGCCTGCTGCTTGCGGATGATCTGCTTGGTCACGGCGTGCGCCTTCGTCGGGCCGTTGGCCAGACGGGTCGCGTACTTCACCGCGGCCTCGGCGAACCCCTCGTCCGGGAGCACGACGTTGACGACGTTCCAGTCGGCCAGGGTGGCCGCCGAGTACAGATCCCCGGTGAAGATGAGCTCCTTGGCACGGGCCGGGCCGGCGCGCTCGGCCAGCCGCTGCGGGCCGCCCATCGACGGTGTCAGGCCGACCACGATCTCGACGAGCCCGAACTTCGCAGACTCGGCCGCCAGCAGCAGGTCGCAGGCCAGCGACAGCTCGAACGCCGCCGTCAGCGTCAGCGCGTGCGCGGCGAAGATCGTCGGGCAGGGCAGGTCCTCGACGGCGTGGATGAGCTCGAAGAGGTCCTCCCAGAGCTTGGTGCCCGTCTCGACGGTCAGCGGCGCGAAGACGTTCACGTCGACGCCCCCCGACACCGCACGACCTTCGGCGTTGATCAGCAGCGCGCGCGGCGGGTCGGCGACCACCTCGTCGACCGCGGTCCGCAGGTCGGTCATCAACTGGTCGTCGAAGAGGTTCAGCGGCGGGCTGGCGAGGGTGATCGTCGCCAGCGGGCCGTCACGTTCGACGCGGACGACGCTCATGCCTCGCCTCGCAGCTGGGCGCCCGCGGCGGCGATGTCGTCCATGTCCCCGGGCGTGGGGATCCAGGGCAGCTTGATGTCGTCCTTCACAGGGTCGTCCTTGTAGCGGGGGATCACGTGGATGTGGAAGTGGAACACGGTCTGCCAGGCGTCGGCGCCGCAGCAGTTGAGGAGGTTGACGCCGTCGGCACCCAGGTTCTCCTTGACCCGGCCGGCCAGGCGCTGGGCCGTGGCCATGCACGCCTCGAGGTCGCCGTGCTCGATGCTCAGCAGGTCCTGCGAGTGGGCCTTCGGGATGACGAGCGCGTGCCCGCGCGTGCCCGGGTTGATGTCCATGAACGCGATCGTCAGCTCGTCCTCGTCGACCTTGGTCGAGGGGAGCTCTCCGGCGACGATCTTGCAGAAGATGCAGTCGGGGTCGGCAGCCATCCGCGGACCCTATCGGTCCGCCTGCCAGGCCTTCGCGTGGGCGATCGCCTCTTCGCGCGTGGAGATCTCGCCGGCGTAGCGCGCCGCTGCGATCTCGGCCAGCAGCGGGCCCAGCTGCGGGCCGGGGGTGATGCCCAGCTCACGGGCCAGCTCGTCGCCGCGGACCAGCGGCTCCGGGTTGCCCTCCGCCTCGTGGCGCAGCGTGGCGCCCAGCAGCTCCTGGGCGACCTCGAGGTGCGCGGCGATGGCCGGGCCGGCGTTGTCGCCCCGGGTCGCGACGCGGTCGGCCAGCGACAGCAGGGTGACGTCGACCGCCACCGCACCCGTGCTGACGACGTACTCGTGGACCATGCGCGCCGTCAGCGGCCGGTGGTGGACCAGGAACCCGGCCTTGAGGTGATGACGCGCCAGCCCGCCGACGTGCGCCTTGAGCTTCTCGCTGGTCCGCAGCCTGGTCAGGATCTCGCGGGAGACGTCGGCCCCCTGCACGTCGTGGCGGGGAAAGCCGCGGACCGTGCCGTCCTCGTCGCGGACCTGCGTCTGTGGCTTGGCGATGTCGTGCAGCAGCGCACCGAAGCGCAGGGCACCGCCACGGGTCAGGCCGTCGGCGAACGGCTGTGCCAGCAGCTCGCTGACCTCCGCAGCGGCCGCGGGGCCCGTCAGCGGCGCCGGGTCGCGCTGCAGGTCGATCACCGCCTGCAGGACGCCCAGCGTGTGGTCGTGGACGTCGAGGTGGTGGAAGCGGTTCTGGCCGACGCCGTGCAGGGCGCCCAGCTCGGGCAGGACCGCCGCCGTGGCGCCCAGGTCATCCATCAGCTCCAGGCCGTCGAGGGCCTCGGCGGCGGAGACGATCCGCCGCAGCTCGGCGAAGATCCGCTCGCCGGCGACCTCCTGCAGCCGGGCCGCGCGGGCGTGTGCGGCGGTGACGGTGACGGGATCGGGGTTGAGGCCCAGCTCGCAGGCGAAGCGGGCCAGGCGCAGCACACGCAGCGGGTCCTCGTCGAAGGCCCGCTCGCTGACCATCCGCAGGCGCTGCCGGGCGATGTCCCCCGCGCCGTCGTGCGGGTCGATCAGGGCGCCGCCGGCCAACGGCTCGGCGATCGCGTTGGCGGTGAAGTCGCGCAGCCCCAGGTCGGCCTCGATGGAGCCGCCGTGCAGCGGGCTCAGATCGACCTGCCAGGACCGCTCGGTGGTGGCGGGCACGACGACGCGCCAGGCGCCGAACTCGTCGCTGAGCGCGAACGCGGCACCGCCGGCCTGCACCGCCAGGTGGCGGGCGGCGTGCTTGACGTCGCCGTCGAGCACGAGGTCGATGTCGTCGATGGGCCGGCCCATCAGGCGGTCACGGACGGCGCCGCCGACCAGCCAGGCGCGCTCCTCGCGCAGGGCCTCACGGGCCGCGTCCAACGCGACCGTCATCGCGCGATGCGCTCCACCCGCGGCAGCAGCGCGCAGGTGACCTCGTAGTTGATGGTCCCCAGGCGCCGGGCGATCTCCTCGGCGGTGATGCCCTCTCCGAGGAGCCAGGCCGGGTCCCCGACCCGGACGCTGGTGCTCGGACCGAGGTCGACGGTGATGTTGTCCATCGAGACCGTACCGACGATCGGGTACCGGGCCCCACCGATGACGACATCGCCGTTGTTGGTGTTGGCCCGGCTGAAGCCGTCGCCGTAGCCGATCGGGATCGTGGCGATGATCGTGTCGCGGTCGGCGATGAACCGGCGGCCGTAGCCGGCGCTCTCCCCCGCCCGGCACGGCTTCACCGCGGCGACCCAGGAGGTGAGCTCCAGCGCCGGCAGCAACGCCTGGCCGATCGCGTCCTCGCCGAACGGGTCGAGGCCGTAGATCGCCACGCCCGTGCGGACCATGTCGAAGTGGCTGGCCGGCGCGCGCAGCGTCGCGGCGGAGTTCGCCGCGTGGACGAGGACCTGCGGGAAGCGCTGCTTCAGCGGCGCCGACCACGCACCGAAGCGCGCCAGCTGCTCCTCGAAGAACGCGTCGCCGCGCTCGTCCGCCGTGGCGAAGTGGGTCATCAACCCGGCGAGCATGCCGCGCTGCGCTGCGGTCTCGGCCAGGCGCGTCGCCGTTCCGGGGTCCCGCGTGCCCAGGCGGCCCATGCCGGTGTCGAGCTTGACGTGCACCCGGGCGCTGTCGGGCAGGCTGCTCAGGAACCCCTCGTCCCAGACGACGACGTCGGCGTTCGCCGCCAGCGCGCGGTCGACGTGGGAGCCCTCGTGGGCACCCATCGTCAGGATCGGCTTGTCGGTGAGGCTGCGCACGCGCTCGGCCTCGGGCGCGGTGACGACCGCGAGCCAGTCAGCGTCGGCCCACTGCGTCGCGTTGACCGCGTGCGCGACGCCGTGACCGTAGGCGTCGGCCTTGACCACCGCGCAGAGGCGCGTGCCGGGGCTCAGCGCGCGCTTGAGCCGCCCGATGTTGTGCTCGACGGCCTGGACGTCGATGGTGGCGCGGGTCCGCCCGTGCTCCATTACTCGTCGTCGTGGGCGAGGTAGTGGATCACGTCCAGGCGCGTGACCACGCCGACGAGCCTGCCGTCGTCGACCACGGGAAGGCGGTTGTGCCCGCTGGAGGCGATGAGCTTGGCCGCTTCCTGGACCGTGGCGTCCGGCGCGATGGTCGTCGGATCCTCGGTCATCAGGTCACGCGCGTTGGCCGCGATGGCCTTCTTCAGGCGATCCTCGAAGTGCTTCAGCGACTGCAGGAAGATCACACCGCCGAACAGCTCGATGTAGTGCGGCAGGTGCAGATCGCCCTGCTCGTCGGCGATGACGAGGTCGGCCTCGGTGATGATGCCCATCACGTGCCCGCCGTTGTTGACGACCGGGACACCGGGAAGCCGGTTGTCGCGGAGCGTCCTGACGACGTCATCGAGGGTTGACTCAGGCCCGACCGTGATTGGGTCGGTCTGCATGATGTCGGCGACGGAAGCCACGTCCGTCAGCCTATCTGGCGCCGCCCAGCGCCACGGGCAGCGCCGCGATGACGTCGGACGCGATCACCGTGTCGGGGCCGTACGGTGCGGCCGCTGCGCGGCCGGCGATGACATGGGCGTGCACGCCCGCGGCTGCCGCGGTGAACGGGTCGAGGCCCTTGCTCAGCAGCGCCCCGATGACCCCGGCGAGCACGTCGCCGGTGCCGGCCGTGGCCAGCGCGGGCGCGCCGCCCCGGCTGACCGCCGTCCGGCCGTCGGGCGCGACGACGAGGGTGTCGTCGCCCTTCAGCACGACGATCGCGCGCGCCTGGGCGGCGGCGGCCCGCGCGTGGGCCAGGCGCTGGTGCTCGATGTCGGCGCTGTCGCGCTGCAGCAGGCGCGCCAGCTCACCCGCATGGGGCGTCAGGACCGTCGCAGCCGGGCGCGAGGCCAGCGCGCCGAGCTCACCGGCGTGGGCGTTGAGGCCATCGGCGTCGAGGACCAGCGCCACCGCCGCCTGCGCCGCGACGCGACGCGCGAACTCGCGGGCGCCGTCGGTGCGACCCAGGCCGGGGCCGAGGACCAGCGCGCCGCCGCGCCCGGTGGCCTTCAGGACGCCGTCGACGCCCTGTGCGGTGTGGTGGCCGTCCTCGTCGGGCAGGCCGAGCTTCATGACCTCCAGCAGCCGCGTCTCGTAGACCATGCGCAGGGACTCCGGGACGCAGACGGTCACGTAGCCCGCCCCCGCACGGGCCGCCGCCTCGGCCGCCAGGCAGGCTGCGCCGCTCAGGCCGGCCGCCCCGCCGGCGACGAGCACGTGCCCGCTGCTGAACTTCGTGGACGCCGCGCCTCGTGGCGGCACCTGGCCGAGCACCCCGTCGCCGATGAGACCCGCCTGCGGCGGCTCGACGGGCGCGCCGTCGGGGATGCCGATGTCGATCGTCTCGACGCGCCCGGCGTGGGTCTTGCCGGGCTGGATGTACAGACCGGGCTTGCCCTGGTGGAACGTCGCGGTCGCCACCGCGGTCACCGCCTGGCCGCTCACTCCTCCGGTCGAGGCGTCCACGCCGGACGGGACGTCCGCCGCCACCACGGGCGCATCCAGCGCGGCCAGCGCGCTGATCGCCTCGGCGATCAGCCCGCGCGGCTCGCCGGCGAAGCCGGTCCCCAGCAGCGCGTCGACGACCACCGCGGCGTCGTCCAGCGAGGCCGGGAGGAAGCGCTGCGGCGGGTCGCCCGGCAGGCGGTCGGCGTTGGCGCGCGCGTCCCCGCTGAGCTCGTCGACCGGACATGTCGTGAGGACGGCGACCTCGCGGCCCTGCTCGCGCAGCACCCGGGCCGTCACGTAGCCGTCGCCACCGTTGTTGCCCTTGCCGCAGACCACCACGACGCGGCCCGAGGGTTGGATCTCGTCCACCAGCCGCGCCAGCCCCTCGCCCGCCCGCTCCATGAGCGTCAGCGACGGGATGCCGACCGTCTCTATCGCCCAGGCGTCCGTCGCGCGCATCCGCGCGCCGTCGGGCAGCGGTTCCAGCCAGGCGGGCAGGGTCATGAGCGCACCACCGCCACCGCTCCGGCCGTCTGGCGCGAATGGGTCAGCGACACGGCGACCTCCACGCCCAGCTCGGCCGCCCGCGCCGCGGCCGCACCGTGGAGGTGCAGCGCACCACCGCCGAGGACCTCGACGTCCAGGGGCCTGAGCACCTCCATCGACAGCGCCTTGGAGACCGCCTCCTTGGCGCAGAACCGTGCGGCCAGATGCTGGCCCGGCCGCGGACGCGTCGCGGCGTACTCGCGCTCGCGCGCGGTGAACAGCCGCGCGGCGAGGGCCGGGCGGCGCTCCAGGGCCGCCTCCATGCGGTCGATCTCCAGCAGGTCCAGGCCGACGCCGTTCACGTCGTCGATGCTAGCCGCGTAAGAGAACCTCGTGAGGGGCGTTGAACCATCATGCAGCGACGCCTCCGACACGTGATCTCCGCCGGTCTCGGGGTGTTCGTCGTGTCGGCCATCCCCCAGGCGGCATCCGCTGCGACGATCGAGATCAGTGGCTCGGGTGCTGATTCCGCCACGTGCGGCGCCGCCTCCTCCCCGTGCCGCACGCTGGGCTTCGTGCTCGGCCAGCGGGTCACACCCGAGCCGGACCTCATCCAGCTGCAGGCCGGCGACTACGCCACCCCGGGGCTCTCCGCAGGGCCCGACAGCGCCGGTGACACGATCCGCGGCGGCACGCTGATCCACGACGACAACGGCGCCGACGCGCTGCTCAGCAGCGGCACCGCGCTGCGCCTGGAGAACGTCACCCTGAAGCTTCCGGCGGGCCTCAGCCCGGCCCGTTACGCGCTGAGCCTCGCTGCCGGCAGCGCGCTGAAGGACGTCACCGTCGACGTCGCCAACGCCAGCAGCGCGGCGTCCCAGGTCGCGGCCGGCGGCGCCGGCCTCTCCTTCGAGCACCTGACCGTCGCCGGCAACCACACGGGCGATGCGCTGACGCTCGACGCGCCCGTGGGCGCGCTGGTCATCGACAGCACCCTGCAGGGCGGCTCCACCCCAGCGGCCAACGCGCTCTACGTGGGCAACGGCGACGCGCGCGTCATGCGCAGCCGCCTCAACCGCGACGCGACCGCTCCGGGCCTCGACGCCGTCGTCGGCGCCATCAACGCCCGGCTGGTCATCGACTCCACGCTCATCACGGGTGGCCGCACGGGCGTCAACGCCCAGGCCGAGCCGGGTCACGACGGCGTGCTGACGGTGCGCGGCAGCACCGTCGACATCGCCACCCCGGGCGCCGACGACTCCGGCACCGACCGGGCGTCCGTCCATGCCCGCACGACGATGCCGGGGGTCGCCTCGCAGTTGACCCACGTGCAGCACTCGATCCTCGTCGAGCAGCCCTACGCCTTCCAGGAGTCCGGCGCGCTGGCCACGGTCGACTGCTCCGACTCGCTCGTGCCCGCCTCGGCCAACCCGCTGATCGCCTGCGGGGCCGATGCCGGCAACGAGGCACCCACCGGCGCGCTGTTCGCCAACGCCGCGGCCGGCGACTACCACCCGGTGGCCGGGTCCCCGGCGGTCGACGGCGCGACCGCCGCGCTGGGCAGCGACGAGCCCGCCACCGACCTGGACGGCAACCCGCGCGTGGCCGACGGCGACGGCGACTGCTCGGCCACGGTCGACCGCGGCGCCTACGAGGCCGCCGGCAGGCCGTGCGTGGTCGTTGCTCCCGCGTTGCCCGTGGTCGACCAGGTGTCGCTGTCGCGCAGCCACCTGCGCCTGCGGCTGTCGGTCGACGCCACGGTCACCGTGACGGTTGCGCGGCTCCTCAGGAAGGGCCGCACCGCGAAGGCGAAGACGCTGCGGTTCACCGCCAGGGCGGGCCGGACGCGGCGCGCGTTCAGCAGCCGCCAACTCAGGCCGGGCCGCTACCGCCTGACCGTCGTGGCGACGGCCGCGGGCGGCCGCTCGGCGCCCAAGCGCATCAGCTTCACCGTCCGCGCGCGGTAGACGGATTTCGCGCCTGGCGTAAGTTGCGGCCGGGTGGCAGGTTGCCTGGCCATGAACCGCCTGCCCCATGTCGCCGCCGCCGCGCTCGTCGCGGCCGCCGCGTTGCCCGCCGTCGCCGAGGCCGCCACGACGCGCTACGCGTCGCCGACGGGCACCGGCACCGCCTGCACCCAGGTCGCGCCCTGCGGCCTCGTGCAGGCCTTCAACAACGCGGCCGAGGGCGACAACGTCCTCGTCGCCTCGGGCGACTACGGCAGCCCGGCCGCGCCGCTGGCGACCGGGCTGTACAACTCGGCCGCGCGCGTCACGCTCCGTGGCCCCGCGCCCGGCCAGCCTGCGGCGACCATCTACTCCAACGTCGTCGACCCACTCGCGCTCTACGGCGGCCAACTGGCGCAGGACCTGTCGATCCGCCAGGTCTCCACCAACAACTACCGCGGCATCATGCTGATGGCGGATGCCGTGGCCCGGCGCCTGGACGTGCGCAACGGCGGCTCCGCAGGGTCCACGGCGTGCCAGCTGCAGGGGCGGTCGCTGCTGCTCGACTCGCTGTGCGTCGCGACCGGCCCGTACACGAACGCGCTGGACAGCAGCGGCACCCTCTCCGGCCCCAACGACGTGACCGCACGCAACGTCACGGCCATCGCCACGACGCCCAACCCCCCGGGCAACGACAACTTCGGCAACGCGGTCGGGGTGTTCTCGGTCGCCACCCGGCCGACCACGATGAACCTCGTCAACGTCGTCGCCGAAAGCCCCAACCACGACATTCGCGTGCTGGAGGACACCACCGACGCGACCGTCAACGTCCGCTCGAGCGTGTACGACGACGCCAGCGTCACCGGCGGCGGCACGGTCGTCTCCGGGGGCGGCAACGTCAGCGCAGCGCCGGCGTTCGCCCCGGGTGGCTACCGCCCCGCCCCCGGTGGCAACCTCGTCGACGCCGGGCAGGACGACGGTGCCCTCGGCGGGTTCGACCTCGCGGGCAACGCCCGCCGCATCGGGCTCTCCGTGGACATCGGCGCCTACGAGGCGCTGGTGGCGCCGGCCGCCTCGACCGCCGCGGCGACCGCGATCTCCTCCTCCACCGCCACGATCCCGGGCCACGTCGACGCGAACGGCACGTCGGCGACCTACCACGTGGAGTACGGCCCGACGACGGCGTACGGCTCGTCCACGCCGACGCGGACGCTGACCTCGGCGGACGCGGGCCGCGACATCAGCGAGCCGCTGAGCGGCCTGGTCGCCTCGACGACCTACCACGCGCGCGTGGTGATCACCTCCGCCGCCGGCACCGCCACGGGCGACGACGTCACGTTCAGCACGCTGGCGCCGACCACGGTCACCGTGACGTCCCCGCCCGTCGTCCCGGGAGCGAGGACCTGCACGGTCCCGGCGGTCAAGCGCGGCAGCACCCTGTCGGCGGCCAAGGCGAAACTCACCAAGGCCGGCTGCAAGCTGGGCAGGACCAAGAAGGCGCGCTCGAAGACCAAGAAGGGCCGCGTCGTGAAGCTGTCCGTCAAGGCGGGCACCCGGACGAGCGCCGCGGTGACCATCACGATCAGCAGCGGCGCGGCGAAGAAGCGGCGCTAGCCCGTCTGCAGACCGGACTCGACCACGGCGACGAGGCGGGCGCAGACCGCGTCCGTCTCGTCCTGGGTCGGGGCCTCGACCATCACGCGGACCAGCTGCTCGGTGCCCGACGGGCGGACGAGCACCCGTCCGCGGCCCTCGAGGACCTTGTCCTCGGCGGCGATCGCGGCGGCGAGGTCCCCTGACTCCATCGCGGCGTCGCGGTCGGTGACGGGGACGTTGACGAGCTTCTGGGGCAGCTTGGTCATGCCCTGGCGGTCGGCCAGCTTGGCGCCGTCCAGCGCCTCGAGCGTCAGCAGCGCGCTGGCAATGCCGTCGCCGGACGGCACGAAGCCCATGTCGATGATGTGGCCCGACTGCTCGCCGCCGAGCGACCACCCGCGGTCGCGCAGCTCCTGCAGGACGTAGCGGTCCCCCACGCCGGTGATCGCGACCTCGATGCCGGCCTCGCGCATCGCCGAGTGGAAGCCGTAGTTGGTCATCACCGTCACGGCGACGCCGTTGCCGGTGAGGCGGTCGTGGCGGCGCAGATGCAGCGCGGCCAGCGCGATCAGCTCGTCGCCGTCGACGACCTCGCCGCTGCCGTCCACCGCCAGCACTCGGTCGCCGTCGCCGTCGAAGGCGAAGCCGATCTCGTGGCCGCCCTTGACGACGCGCTCGGCCAGCGCCGAGACGTGGGTCGAGCCGCAGCCGTCGTTGATGTTGCGGCCGTCGGGTGCGTCGGCGATGACGGTCACATCAGCGCCGAGGCGGCGGAAGATCTCCGGGGCCACCCGGAACGTCGCGCCGTTGGCGCAGTCCAGCAGCACGTCGACCCCGGTGAGGTCGAGGGCGTCGAACCGGGTCTGCAGCTCGCGGAGATAGTCCTCCTGCGTGCCCTGCAGCGTGCGCACGCGCCCGACCTGCTCACGGTCGGCCCTCCCGGCCGCGTCGGACTCCAGACGCGCCTCGATGCGGGCCTCGGTCTCGTCGGTGAGCTTCAGGCCGTCGGGCCCGAAGAACTTGATGCCGTTGTCGCGGTAGGGATTGTGCGACGCGCTGATGACCGCCGCCACGTCGAAGTGGTAGCGCTTCAACAGCAGGGGCGCGGCGGGCGTGGGCAGCACGCCGCCGAGCAGGACGTCGCCTCCCGCGCTGGTGACGCCTGCGGCCAGCGCGTGCTCGAGCATCTCGCCCGACTCACGCGTGTCGCGGATCACCAGCACTCGCGGGCGCGCGGCGCTGGACTCCAACACCACGGCGCGCCCGAGGGCAACGGCCAACTCCACGCTGAGGACGGCGCCCGCGACTCCGCGGACACCGTCTGTCCCGAACAGCTTCCTGGCCATGAGGCCGGTGGCGTTGCGGACTAGCGCTTGGAGAACTGCGGGCGCTTGCGGGCCTTCTTGAGGCCGGCCTTCTTCCGCTCCTTGACACGCGAGTCACGCGTCAGGAAGCCGCGGCGCTTCAGCTCACCACGCAGGTTCTGGTCGGCTTCGAGCAGCGCGCGCGAGATGCCGTGGCGCAGGGCGCCGGCCTGGGAGGACACGCCGCCGCCGTGGATGCGGGCCACGACGTCCATGCGGGTCTCGTAGGCGACGGTCTCCAGCGGCTGACGGATCGTCCGCTGCAGGGTGTCGCGCGGGAAGAACTCCTCGAGCGTGCGGCCGTTGACGGTGTAGACGCCCGTGCCCGGCTTCAGCGTGACGCGCGCGACGGCGGTCTTGCGCTTGCCGGTCGCGCGGTAGCGCGCGTCGGCGGCGAGCTCGATCGTCGCGGCGATCGGCTGATCGTCGATGATCTCGTCGTCCTCGTCGGAGGACGCCTCGGTCTCGGCGTCGGGGTCGTAGTCCTCGTCGTACTCGGCAGGGCGGCCCAGGGGGTCCTGGCCCTCGCCGACGATGTCGACCTCGAGGTCCATGCCGGGGATGGCCGGCTTCTCGCGCGGGGTCTCCTCGACGAACTCCTCGTCGTCCTCGTCGTCCTCGGCGGCGGCGGGAGCCGCGGCGACCGGGGCCTCCTCGGAGGGCTGCGGCGCGCTGCCGGTCTCGACGGCCGGGGTCTCCTCGGCCGGAGCCTCAGCGGCCGGGGTCTCCTCGGCCGGAGCCTCAGCAGCCGGCGTCTCCTCGACGGCGGGGGTCTCGTCGACGTTCTCGTCGTTCGGGGTCTCGTCGGCCATCAGACGTTGATCTCCATCGGGGTCGGCTTCTGCGCCTCGTGCGGGTGATCCGGACCGGCGTACACCTTCAGCTTCGTGAGCTGCTTCCGGGCCAGGCGGTTGCGGGGCATCATGCCCTTGACCGCGATGCGGATGACCTCTTC
>CAYUDT010000121.1:0-14513 GCA_964443695.1 uncultured Conexibacter sp.
CAAGGACATCAAGCGGGCGATCTTCGCCTACAACCACGCCGACTGGTACGTCGACTCGGTGTTGATGCGTGCCCGGTTGATCGGTGGCGCGCCAGCGGAGCTGATCGGCTCGCTGACGGGCCTGACCGAGGGCCGCTTCCCGCTCGACGCGCCCGCGACCTACGCCAAGGGCTCGACCCGCGCGACGAACATCCACACGACGGTGGCCCACGCCAGGGTCGTTGCCGTGCAGGACGCCAAGGTCATCAGGCGCGGCAGGACGTGGCTGCAGATCCGCGACGTCTACGGCAACACCTACACCTACGCCAACCTGGCCAAGGTCGCCAAGCGCAAGAAGCTCCGCGGCGGCAGCGTCATCGGCCGGCTCGGCGACCGGCCGCTGCGCTTCTCCATCCGGCCCGCCGGCAGGCACACGCCCAGCATCGACGCCAAGCCGATCCTCGACGGGTGGAAGCTGCTGGAGGCCACGTCGATCTACCGGCTGCAGGGAAAGAACGCGCTGCTGTCCAAGGACCCGACAGTCGGCCAGGTGCTGCTCATGACCAAGGAGCAGCTGCAGCAGCGCGTCCTCGACGACGCGCGGATCAGCATCTACCCGGGCGGGGTCGAGGACATCAGGGCCGGTCGCGTGGACCGCCGCGTCCTGGCGACGCTGGAGTTCCTGGCCGCCAGCGGCCTGAACCCGACCGTCTCCTGCCTCATCGACGGCCACAGCCCGCTGACGGCCAGCGGCAACATCTCCGAGCACATCAGCGGCAACGCCGTCGACATCAGCGCGATCAACGGCATCCCGATCGCCGGCCACCAGGGCGCCGACAGCATCACGGACATCACCAACCGCGCGCTGCTGACGCTGCAGGGCACGGTCAAGCCGCACCAGATCATCAGCCTCATGCAGTACGCGGGCGCCGACAACACGCTGTCGCTGCCCGACCACGACGACCACATCCACGTCGGCTTCCGCCCGGAGGTCACGACGGTGCTCAAGCCCCTGCAGTGGACGCGCCTCGTGGACCGCCTTGCGGAGATCGACAACCCCAGTGTCACCGATTGGCAGAACCTGCCAACGGTCACGCTGACGGCGCGGAATACCGTCGCCGAACGATGACCGTGGCCGTCGCGATCGGTGCGCCTGCGCTCTCCGAGCACGACGAAGGGCTCGTACGCCTCTGCGCCACGAACCTGCTGGAGCTGCTGCCCGACCTCGGCGTGGCGATGGCCCGCCACATCCACGAGCAGGTGCCCGAGCTGGGCGGGGTGCAGGACGCCGCGAGCCTGGAGGCCACCCGCAAGAGCTGCGTGGCCAACATGCGCGAGATGTGCATCATGCTGCGGGCCGGGCTGCCGGCCACGGCGCACGAGACGCCCGCCGACGCCCTGGAGTACGTCCGCTTCCTGCGCACGCGCGGCGTCGCGCTGAGCAGCGTCCTGCGCGCCTACCGCCTCGGCGTGTCGATGTTCCTGCCGGTGGTCGGCGCGGAGTTCGGGCGCTGCGCCGACAGCGCCCAGGGCGCGCGGCGGATGCTCGACCACGCCGGCGCCTTCGTCTGGGTCTACATCGACCGCGTCACCGAGCGGCTCGCCGCGGAGTACGGCGGCGAGCGGGGCGAGCACCTGCCCGAGCTCGACGACCCGGTCTGGGCCGAGCCGACCAGCCTGGCCGCGGCCCAGGCGTTCATCGCCACCCACGACAGCCAGCAGACCGCCGCCGTCAGCCACGCCCGCGCCACCGCGCAGGCCGCGCTGCGCTCCTTCCAGGCCCGCATCCAGGCCGCTGCGGACAACGAGCGCCTGGCCAACCGCCTGGCCGTGGCGAACACCAGCGTCCGCATCGAGCTGGCCGACGAGCCGGACCTGGCGATCGCCCTCCTGCTCGACTCCGACGGCGTCCGGGTCGTCCACGGCGACACGCCGACCGAGACCGTGCTGAGCCTGTCGAGCGTCGATCTCGAGCGGCTGCGCTCCGACCACTTCAACCTGCCGATGGCCATCGCCCGCGGGCGGGTCGCCGCGACCGGGCCCGTCCGCAAGTTCCTGCGGGTCATGCCGATCGTGCGCGCCCTGCCCGACCCGGACGAGCCGCCGGTCGAGGCCGCCGCCGGGACGCTGGAGGAGCGGCTGGCCTGGGACCGCGCCGACGCGGGCCTGCAGTTCGACGCCGCCACCCAGGACGTGCTCGACCGCGCCGCCGCGCACGAGCCGCACGACCGGTCCCCCGCCGGCCTGGGACACCTGTGGAGCATCGAGCTGCGCGACGTCAGCACGGCGGTCGGCGCCGACCAGGTGCTCGACGGCCTGACGCTCGGCATCCCCGAGGGGATGATCACCGTCGTCCTGGGTCCCTCCGGCCGCGCGAAGTCGGTGCTGCTGAGCCACTTCATCGGCCTGACCCGGCCCGACAGCGGCGAGGTGCTCGTCCACGGGCGGCCGACCGCGGGCCTGCGCAGCGCCGAGCGCGCCGAGCTGCAGCGCCGCTTCGGCGTCGTGTTCGCCGACGGCGGGCTGTCTGAGGCGATGAACGTCTTCGACAACGTCGCCTACCCGCTGCGCCGCCACACCGACCTGTCGGAGAGGCAGGTCGCCGAGATCGTCGACGAGCGCCTGGCCGAGGTCGGCCTCGGTGGCGCCGGCGACCGCCGGCCCGGCGCGCTGTCGATGGGCATGCGCAAGCGCGCGGGCTTCGCCCAGGCGCTCGCGCTCGATCCGGAGGTCGTGCTCTTCGACGAGCCCGACGCCGGCCACGACCCGGTCCGCGCGGCCCTGCCCTGCGAGCTGATCCAGCAGTTGCACGCCGAGCACGGCGGCACCTACGTCGTCCTCACGCACGACGTCGCCACCGCCCGGCGCCTGGCCGACTACCTGGTCGTCCTCTGGCACGGCCGCACCGTGCAGGCCGGCGACCGCGACGACATGTTCACGTCGCCGAACCCCTTCGTCCGCCAGTTCCTCGCCGGTTCGGTCGGACGCTGAACCTGTCCACACACCGCCTGACATTCCTGACCCCACCCGAGGAGAGGAGACCCTCGTGAGCACCACAAAGCCCGTCATCGTCTATGGAGCCAGCGGCTACACCGGCCGACTGGTCATCGAGTACCTGCGCGAGTACAACCTGCCGTTCGTGGCCGCCGGCCGCAACGCGGGCCGCCTGCAGGAGGCCATCGACGCCATCCCCGGGATGGAGACCGCGGACTACGAGATCACCGAGGTCGAGAACACGCTGGAGGCGCTCACCGAGCTCTTCACCGGGGCCAAGGTCGTCATCAACACGGTCGGCCCGTTCATCAAGCTCGCTCCTGTCGTGGTGGAGGCCTGCATCGCCGCCGGCTGCCACTACACCGACACGACCGGTGAGCAGGACTGGACGATCATGTGCGACGAGGTCTACGGCGAGCAGATGGCCGAGAAGGGCCTGCTGCTGTCCCCGGGCATCGCGCAGATGTACACCACCGGTGAGATCGCCGCGAACATCGCGCTGGAGACCCCGGGCCTCGACACGCTGGACATCCTCGTCTTCTGGAAGGGCTACCCGACGGTCGCCTCCACGCAGACGATCTTCGTCAACGCGGCGCTGTCCAAGGCGCACTACCTCGAGCACAACGAGTACGTCGAGTGGGACCCCACCCACGGCACCTACGACGTCACCGTGCCCTACCAGCACCAGACCGGCCTGGCCCTGCCGTGGGGCGGCACCTCCCATCCGGTGTGGTTCAAGCGTGACCCGCGCGTGGCGACCGTCCGCGCGCTGGGCGGCCTGTTCGACCGCACGCTGATGACCAACGTGCCGCTGATCGTCGCGGGTGCGTTGGAGCAGATCGCCGACCTGCCCGAGGAGGAGAAGTACGACGCCCTCATCAAGCAGGCCTTCGCGGTGACCAGCGCGATGCCGCCGCGGGAGAACCAGCGGATCAACATCTCGCTGGACTCCGTCCATGCCTCCGGCCCGACGGGCGCGGTGCAGGTCGTCCTGCGCGGCACCTGCAACTACAAGCAGACCGGCCTGCTCAACGCCTACGCCGCCTACCAGTTGGTGCACGGCACCTCGCGCCGCGTCGGCTTCGCGTCGGCGTGCCAGGCGTTCGGCCACCGCGAGCTGCTCAGCTGCCTGCAGTCCTTCGGCCTCATGGCGGCGCCGGACATCTCCGGCCACGTCGCCCCGACCGTGTTGAACCCGTCCGCGGACGCCCTCGGGCGCCTCTAAGGAGCATTGACATGAGCAACGAGCTCGAGGGCAAGCGCGTCCTCATCACGGGCGCGGCCCGGGGCCTCGGCCAGGCGACAGCGCAGCTGTTCGCCGAGCGGGGCGCCAAGGTCATGCTCGCCGACATCGACGGCGACGCCGCCGACGCCGCGGCCGCGGAGATCGGTGGTGACGCCGCGGGCGTCGCCGCCGACGTCACCAAGGCCGCCGACGTCCAGGGCGCCATCGACGCCACCGTCGCCGCGTTCGGCGGCATGGACATCATCGTCAACAACGCCGGCATCGAGATCGGCGTGCCGCTGCCGGAGACCGAGGAGGCGGACTTCGACCGCCTGATGGCGATCAACGTCAAGGGCGTCTGGCTGGGCATCAAGCACGCCACGCCGGTGCTGGCCGCCGGAGGGGGCGGTGTGATCCTGAACATGGCCTCCGTCGCCGGCCTGGGCGGGGTGCCGCTGCTGGGCGCCTACGCGGCGTCCAAGGCCGCGGTGATCCGCCTGACGCAGACCGCGGCCGCCGAGCTGCGCCCGTACGGCATCCGCGTCAACGCGATCTGCCCGTCGTTCATCGCCACCGAGATGGTCGAGCGGCTGGTCAACCCGTTCGAGTCGGCCACCGGCGCGAAGTTCGACGACGTGGTCGGCATCAAGCAGGGCCGGCTGGGCACCGCGGAGGAGGTCGCCGAGACCGTCGCCTTCCTCGCCTCCGACGACGCGACGTTCGTCACCGGCAGCTACTACATCCTCGACAACGCCCTGAGCGGAGGTATCCGATGAGCATGCTCGACGGGAAGGTCGCGATCGTCACCGGCGCGGCCAAGGGCATCGGCGCCGCCGTTGCCGCACGACTGCAGGCCGAGGGCGCGACGGTCGTGCTCTCCGACATCGACGAGGCCGGGGTCCAGGCCGCGGCGTCGGCGCTCGGCGCCGAGGCGGTCACCTGCGACGTCACCGACGAGGCGGCGGTCGAGGCGCTGGTGAAGGGCACCGTGGACAAGCACGGCAAGCTCGACATCTTCGTCGCCAACGCCGGCATCGCCGACGTCGGCCCGGTCGTCCAGACCTCCCTGGAGGACTGGCGCAAGGTGCTCGCCGTCGACCTCGACGGCGTGTTCCTCTGCAACAAGCACGCGGGGGCGGTGATGGCGGGCCAGGGCTCCGGCTCGATCATCAACATGGCCTCGATCAAGGCGTTCGGCGGCTCGCCCGCCACGGCGGCCTACGGCGCGGCGAAGGCCGGCGTGGTGTCGCTGACCAAGACGCTGGCGATCGAGCTGCGCGACCTCGGCGTCCGCGTCAACGCGGTCTGCCCGGGCTGGCTGGACACCGACATGGTGCAGGACCGCAAGGCCGACCTGGAGGCCGTGCTCGGCGTGAGCTTCGACGAGGTCATCGAGCACATCCAGGGCGGCCGTCTGGGCAAGCCCGAGGAGATCGCCGGCCTCGTGGCCTTCCTGGCGTCGGAGCGCTCGCGCTTCTCGTCGGGGGCGACCTACAACGCCGACGGCGGCGCCACCGCGTCGCTGGTCTAGGTGCCGGCTCTGCCGGCAGGGGAGGTTGTGCGCTCGCGCGCACGACCTCCGGCCGATCCGAAAAGGAGATGAGAACCGCATGCAGGCTCCCCAACACCTGACCTGGGTCCCGGACCTCCTGAAGGAGGCGGTCTCGCGCTACGGCGACGAGCCCTTCGTCACCTTCCAGGGCACCACCCGGACCTACCGCGAGTTCGACGAGCGCACCGACAAGGTCGCCGCCGGGCTCGTGGCCGCCGGGGTCAAGCCCGGTGACGTCGTCTCGGTCTGGATGCCCAACCGCCTCGAGTTCCTCGACGCGTGGTGGGGCATCCTCAAGGCCGGCGGCATCTTCGGCCCGATCAACCCGGCGTTCACCAAGCCGGAGGCCGCCTACGTCATCGAGAACTCGCGCGCGGTCGGCATCATCACCGACGACGCGGGCGCGGGGAAGCTCGGCGACGACGGTCCCGGCATCGTCATCAACGTCGACCAGGGCGGCATCGACGAGCTGATGGCCGCCGACGGCGAGGTGCCCGGCAAGACCCGCGGGCCCGATGACCTGGCCCACATCCTCTACACGTCCGGCACCACCGGCAAGCCCAAGGGCGCGATGCTGTCGCACGGCAACGTGCTGGCCAACGGCGCGATGACGGCCGAGCTCGTGCCGCTGGGCCCGGGGGACAGGGTCGGTCTGATCCTGCCGCTGTTCCACGCCAACGCCCAGATCGCCACGACGGTCCTGCCGATGATGATCGGCTGCCACGTGATGATGTGGGAGGCCTTCAGCGCGTCGAAGTTCTGGGCGACCGTGGAGGAGTTCAAGCCGGCGACGATCTCGGCGGTGCCGACGATCCTCGCGGCGGTGCTGAACACGCCCGACGCGCCCGAGGGCCCGACGTCGCTGCGCTACATCATCTGTGGCGCGGCGCCGCTGTCCAAGGAGCTGATGGAGGCGTTCGAGTCACGCTTCGGCATCCGCATCCTCGAGGGCTACGGCCTCACCGAGACGACGTGCGTCTCGTCGATCAACCCGTTCTACGGCGAGCGCAAGGTCGGCTCGATCGGCATCCCGCTGCGCGGGCAGGCGATGAAGATCGTCGACGCCGAGGGCAACGAGGTCGAGGGCGAGGGCTTCGGCGAGATCATCATCCACGGCCCGAACGTGATGCAGGGCTACCTGCACAACGAGAAGGCCACGGCGGAGTCGATCCGCGACGGCTGGCTGCACACCGGCGACGTCGGCTACGTCGACGCCGACGGGTACTTCTACATCGTCGACCGCTCCAAGGACATGATCATCCGCGGCGGGGAGAACATCTACCCGCGGGAGATCGAGGAGGTCCTCTACGAGCACCCCGACATCCTCGAGGTCGCCGTCATCGGCGTGCCCCACGAGGTCCGGGGCGAGGAGGTCCTGGCCGTCGTCGCCCCGAAGCCGGGGGCGACGCTGGACGCCGAGCAGCTGAAGGAGTGGGCGGGGGAGCGGTTGGCCCGGTTCAAGGCCCCGCGCGCCTACGAGATCCGCGACGAGCTGCCCAAGACGCCGACGGGAAAGATCAGCAAGCCGCCGCTCCGCGAGGAGTTCGGCAAGTGGGAGTCGCTGCACACCGCGTCGACCTGAGCAAAAGGCGTGTCGATCCGATCGCGCGAGGGCCGATCAGATCGACACGCCAGAGAGACGTCGCGCCGCGCATCGCACGGCGGCCCCCTCAGGCTGCCGCTGCGACCTCTCCGTCCCGCGGCGCGTTGAGGACGCGCTCCAACCGGAGCGCGACCTGGAGCTCGGTGCGCCGCCCCAACAGCGGCGCGCCGAGCAGCTCCTCGGCGGCGCGGATGCGGTTGCGGATCGTGTTCTCGTGGACGCCGAGCATCGCGGCGGCCGACACGTGCGAGCCGGTGGCCAGCCAGGCCAGCAGCGTCTCGCGCAGGCGCATCGTCGACGGGTCGTCGGCGCTGAGGCAGCCCAGCTCGTCGGCGATGAAGTCGCGGGCCCGCTGCTCGTCGGCCATGAGCAGCGTCTCCAGGCGCACGTCGCGCGCCCAGAGGCAGCGGTGGGAGGCGACGCCGAAGGCGCGCTGCACGCGCGCGGTCTCCAGCGCCTGCCGGCGGCTGCGGCGCAGGCCCTCCAGGCCGGCGGCGGGCTCACCGACGGCGACGGTCAGGCCGGACGCGTTGAGCAGCCGCGACAGCTTGCTCAGTTGCGCGGCGTCGAAGCCGGTGGTGCGGCCCAGCCAGACCACCCAGGAGCGCGCGCCGTGCTGCAGCAGCAGCGCGCCGCGTGCGTCGAGCGCGGCGCGCAGCTCGCTGATCAGCGCCTCGGGCGGCTCGGCGTCATGCGCCTCGATCAGCAGCGCGAGGTGCGTGTCGGCCAGGCGGTAGTCCAGCGAGCGCGACAGCGCGACGGTGTCGGCGTCACCGGTGCCCTCCAGCACGTCGAGCAGGGTGCGCCGGCGCAGCTCGCGCAGCGTCCGGTGCATCTCGCCGCGCACCTGCTGGTGGCAGAGGGTGACCGCGTCGAGCGTGGTGTTGACGTGGGCGTGCATGCTCAGCGTCGGGCCGCTGATCAGCTCGTCGATCGGACCGTCGCCGGCGAAGTCGCGGGCGGCGTCGAACCACATGTTCCACAGCGCGGCCGTGCCGACGCGGTAGGCCTTGTCGACCTCGCCGATCGGGACGCCCATGCGGGCCGTGATCTCGGCGAACTCCATCGCCGCGGCGGGAGGCTCGGTGCTGACCTGCTCTCCGGCCATGCGCGCGAAGATGGTCGCCAGGTTGTCGATCGTGCTGCGCAGGACGGCGTCGCGGAACGACGGGTCGTCGATGTGGGGCCAAACCTCGCGCATGATCTCGTCGGAGACCGCGCGGGCGGCCTGCACGACGTCGACGTCAGCGGCAAGCGTGCGCGCGGCTGGGCCGACGCTGATGACACGCTGCTCACCTTCGACCCGGTGAGCGGTCAGATCTACTGCCATTCGGAGCCCTCCTCTCCCGTGGGGACGGACCAGACCGTAAAAGCCCGGTGAACCCGGTTGACAGGGTGTCACCACAAAGGCACCCCCTCCGCATGTGGGGTCACCACATCTGCAGCCGAAACACCTGCTAATTGCGGATTTCCGGTTTACGGGAGGACTTCGCTGCCGAGCGTCTCGGCCAGCATCAGGGCCGTCTGCAGCTCCACGCGGCGTTCGGTCACCGACCCACCGATGAGCTCCTCGGCGCGGCGGACCCGGTTGTAGACGGTGTTCTGGTGCATGTGCAGCGCCTGTGCGGCGCGCACGTGGCTGCTGCCGTGGGCCAGGAAGCCCAGGAGGGTGGTGCGCATCCGGGCCGCGGCCTCGGACTGCTCGGCCAGCGGGCCGAGCTCCATGAGCACGAAGCGCCGCGCGCGCTCGAGGTCGGCGGCCAGCAGCGAGACGACCTCGACGGTGCGGTAGGCGGTGGTGCCGCCGGCGCTGGCGGCCCCGATCTCCCAGAAGCGCGCCGCGTGGTGGGCCTCCTGGTGGCTGATGCGGAAGCCGTCGATGCCGTAGCCGGGGCGGCCCACGGCCATCCGCACGCCGCCGGCGGGGATGCAGGCCTCCAGTGCCGCCATCTGCGCGGCGCTCGGCGGCTTGAACGTGCCGCACCAGGCCCAGAGCATGCGCGAGCCGGCCGGCACCAGCAGCGGGTCGCTGCAGCCCAGGTGCGCGGCCGCGTCGATGGCCTCGCGCTCCAGGGAGGTGACGTTGTCCGCCGAGCCGGCCCCGCCCTCGCCGCCGGACAGGATCAGCGCGACGTGCGAGCGGCGCAGCTCATAGCCCAGGCGCGAGGACGCGGCGCGCTCGTTGACGCCGTCGCCGTCGATGATGTTGCGGACGGTCTCGGCCCGGACGGCGGCGGCGGTCCGCACCCAGCGGTCGCGCTCGACGTGGTAGGCCTCGACGAGCCGGTCGCTGATGACGTCGATGTACTCGAACGTGAAGTTCGAGGCGGCCTCCAGGGACCGGACCAGGGTGCCCTCGTCGTCGATGCCGGCGCGCAGGCGCGCAGACGCGACGTTGAGGAAGTAGCCGTGCCCGAGCCGGTAGCTGCGCAGCAGCGTGGCCAGCGGGGTGCGGCGGTGCACGAGGCTCGTCGCGTACTCCAGCGCGGGCTCGGGCACGAGCAGCGTCTCCGGCTGCGCGCCGGTGCCGAGCATCGTGAGGATCTGCTGCGTGTTGGCGGTGCAGCTGGCCTCGGTGGTGGAGAACAGCGCCTGCTCGTCGGCGTACCCGTTGAGCTCGGGGATGCGCTCGTGGATGTGCGCCGCCATGCCCGTCCCGATCTTCGCCGAGTCCGGCACGAGATCGCTGACGAGCTGCCGCGCGATCGCTTGATCCTCGGCGTCAAGGCTGATGGCTGGCGAGAAGTCGTGCGCCATGGTGGCTGGAACCGCCGGGGCGGTCCGCTCAGTCTAGTGCGGACCGCCACGAACACCAGCCGGTTGCCCGGCCTCAGGCGGGAGCGAGCGTCCCGCTGCGGGCCGCGGGAGCGGCCTCGTCCACGCGCGAGGTGACGTGCACGGGGAACTCGTAGTCGGTGCCGCCACCCAGCCAGGGCTGGCGCTCGATCATGTCGGCGATCTCGACGTAACCGGTCTCGATGAGGCCGTCGTGCGCGTCGTAGATCTTGTACTGCTGGCGCTGCACCTGGATCGGCTGGGACTCCAGGGTGATGATCCGCAGCTCCCCGGACCTGAAGTTGCACTGCTCCTGCACCGCGTCGAGCAGCTGCTTGCCGTGGAAATGGCCGTCACCGAAGTTCCAGCCCACGGTGGCGCCGCAGAGGAACTCACCCTCCCGGACGATGTAGTCCTCGACCTCGCCGCCGACGGCGGCGTGGGGCAGCAGGCCGTTGATCGCGCGGCCGTGCGGGTGCATCGCGCGGAACGCGAGCGCCTTGGTCAGGAAGATCTCCGCGCCGTCGGCCCCGTACAGGCGCTCGAGCTGCTTGAAGACGATCGGCGACGACTTGACGATCGTGTTCTCGAAGGTGTCCTCCGCGTTGACGTCACGGCGGAACAGCCACTGCGACGTCGCCCAGTTGCCGGCGTAGTACCGCATCGACGGCAGGAAGGAGATGTGGTCGGGGCGGAAGTTGCCGTACAGCGGGATGACCACGCCGTTGAGCAGGACCAGCAGCAGCAGCGGGACCGAGTCGAAGGTGTTCAGCGGCACGTCGCCGTAGTGGCCGAACAGGAACAGCGTCCCGAAGATCATGAAGAGGTTCCACTCCAGCGGGACGGCCAGGGGGAACGTCGACGTGATGTGGATGTGGAAGATCACCATGCCCACGACGGCGATCGTCCCGAGGGTGCCGCCCTGGGTGACCAGCAGCAGGAACGGCAGCGAGAACTCCATGATCGTGCCGGTGTGCGCCGCGGCGGCCGCGACGTGCGAGGCGCGCAGGTCCTCCGGATGGTTCTTCCACAGCTGGCGCTTGAACGTCTTGCTGCGCTGCCAGGGCGTGTTGGCGATCATGACCGCGACGACGCTGGGGAAGTGGCGGTTGAGCTTGGACGTCGCCGCGCCGAACCACACGCAGACGATCGCGACCTGCCAGGCGGCGATGAAGTTCTCCACCGGGAACAGGCAGACGACGAGCATGATCCCGTAGACCTCGGGCCGCCCGCTCAGGTACGGCACCCGGTCACGCAGGCCCAGCAGCACCCAGAGGCCGAGCATGACGCCGACCATCGTCGGGTCCAGCTTGCCGGCGGCGGTGCCGGCCAGGGCGTTGCCGTCGGAGAGCAGGAGGTCCAGGCCGACGCCGAGGACGCCGAGGTACAGCAGCACGTCGAAGATCGTGCGGCGCGAGCCGCCGGCCAGCGGGTTCTTGTCCGGCCACGGGGGCAGGCGGATCGTCCCCGGGCGCACCCACGCGAGGATGTTGCCGATCGGCGGGATGAAGCGGAACGACAGGGCCATGGACGAGGACCCCAGGCCGACCATCTCGTAGATGACCATCCAGACCAGGAGCTTCTGGAACACGATCGGCTCGGTCCACCAGTCGCCGAAGTCACCGATGCCGCCCAGCCCCTGGGTGGTGCCGATCACCGCGATCGCACCGAAGCTGAACGCGACGAGCTTGATGATGTAGAGCAGGTAGATCGCGTACGGCGTGCCGAAGCCGTTGACGGCCCAGTCCTGGGCCAGCGGCTTGACGCGCTCGAGATGCGGCTTGGTCTTCCACTCCTCGACGTCGAAGGGCGGAGGTGTCGGATTGATGAAGCCCATGGTGCTTCGGATCCTGCTCTCGTCACCCGTTCCGGGGGCGGTGGGATGCCGACAATCGGGGTGTACGGATCGGTTGTTTGCCGCTAAGTGCTGCGGTGATCTGGAAGGCTGCGCCGATGAGGGTCCTGGGTGTGGTGGGCGCCGCGCTGGCTGCGGCGCTGCTGGGGTGCGCGAACGCGTCGGCGGCGAAGCTTGCCGATGTCACGATCCCGGCCAGCGACGGGGTCAACCTCGTGGGCGACGTGTACCTGCCGGGGGACGGCACCGGCCGCTACCCGGCGGTGATCGACATCGAGCCCTACGGCCGCTCCTCCTCGGAGAAGTACGTCGACCACGGGTACGCCCGGATCAACTCCGACGTGCGTGGGTCCGGGAAGTCCGGGGGCGCGCTGTGCCTGCTGTGCGACCGCGAGCAGCGCGACGTCTACGACACCGTGGAGTGGGTGGCCCGGCAGCCCTGGAGCAACGGCCACGTCGCGCTGTACGGGTACTCCTACTCGGCGATCACCGCGCTCCTCGGCGCGGCCCGGCAGCCCCCGCACCTCGACGCGGTCGTCGTCGGCCACCCGCCGACCGACCCCTACCGTGACGTCATCTGGCACCACGGGCTGTTCGATCAGGGCTTCGTGCACCAGTGGTTCGCCGGGCAGACGGCCACGCAGGCGCTGGGCCTGGGCGACCAGCCGCAGGTGCTGGACCGCGCCCAGCAGGAGTTCGCGATCCAGACCCGGCAGATCCCGACCTACGGGCCGCTGTACGAGGAGCGCTCGGTGCTGCGGAAGGCGGCGCGGATCACCGTCCCGGTCTACATCTTCGCCGGCTGGGAGGACATGTACTCGCGCGGTGACGTCGAGCTGATCGACATGCTCGCGTCGGAGCACAAGCTGCTGTACATGGACGCGTCCACCCACCACGGCACCGGTCAGCTCGGGCACGTGGGCGCGCCCTACGACGACGGGTCCTCGGCGGTCGCCCTGTCGGCCGAGCCCCCCGGCGGGGAGGACCAGAAGTGGCTGGACCGCTTCCTGAAGGGCGAGCAGAACGGGGTGGAGACGCTGCCGCGCGTGCGCTACTTCGACATGGGCAGCCGGAGGTTCGCGTCGTCGGACTCCTGGCGGGGCTTGACGAGGTCGCTGAAGCGGCTGTACCTGTCGGGCGAGAGGTCGGGCAGCGCGGCCTACTCGCCCAACGACGGGACGCTGGCCGACGCCGTGCCGACCGGGCGCGCCTCCTACCAGGAGTCCTACCTCTATGACCCGGCCGCGGGCATCAGCGTGCCCGCGGGCAAGGACGGGCCGGACGGCTTCCTGCCCTACATCACGCTGGACTCGACCTTCGACGAGCCGTTCGGCCTGACCTACACGACGCCCGCGCTGAAGGAGGCGCTGCCGCTGGCCGGACCCTCGGAGCTGCGCCTCTACGCGCTGACCGAGGCGTCGGACATGGCCTTCGTCGCCCGGTTGCTCGACGTGGCGCCCGACGGGACGACGATGCCGATCACGCAGGCCTGGCTGCGGGCGTCCTACCGCTACGTCGACCCGGCCCGCTCGCGCGACGGCGCGCCCTACCTGCCCGACGACCGCCTGCTCGGCGTGACGATCGGCCTCATCACCGAGTTCCGCATGGACCTCTGGGACATCGCCTACACGCTGCCCGCCGGGCATCGGCTGCGCCTGTGGCTGTCCTCATCGGACACGCCCACGCACGAGCCGCTGCTGGCCGCCGGCCGCAACCTCGTCTTCCACGACGACGAGCACCCGACCCAGCTCATCCTCGGCACCGCGACGCCCGGCCCGGCCGCGCCGGCGGCCCGCCGCTGCACCGCCCGCGTGGTGGGTCTGCCGCGGCTGAAGCGGCTGCGCGTGCTGGCCAACGGCAGGCGCCTAGCGGTGCGCCGCGGCCGGACGGTGCGTGTCGTCCCCGCGCGCCGCGCCCGCACCGTGACGCTGCGCATCAGCGGCCGCGACGGCCGAGGGCAGCTGCGGCGCACGACCCGCCGCGTCAGGGTCTGCGGCCGGGGCTGAGCCTCGCGAGGACCGGGGCGGCGGGCACGGTCCGGCGCCGGGTGCCCGCGTCCGGTGCCCGCCTGCGGGTCGGTCGTGGCGACCTATCCGGGTGGCGACGGCTTCGCCCGGCCCGACGGCGCGGTGGACCGCCGGCCCGTGGTGCTCGTGCGAGGCGTCGCCGTGCGACGCGACCAGGGCTGCCCCCCCCGGCGGGGCGGCCGCTGCGCTGAAGCGTCCGGCCGGCGGCGTCAGCCCGTCCAGGCGCGCGCGACGGCGCCGCGATCGACGTCACGCGGTGCGGGCCCGGAAGGCCTGACCCGCACCGGAGGAGGTCCGCCGGCTACGGGGCGGGGACGATGCGGATGTAGGGCTTGGGGGACTCCCAGCCGTCGGGGTACTTCTCCTGGGCCTGCTCGTTGGTGACCGAGCCGGCGATGATGACGTTCTCGCCGGGTTGCCATTGGGCGGGGGTGGCGACGGCGTGGTTGGCGGTGAGTTGGAGGGAGTCGATGACGCGGAGGACCTCGTCGAAGTTGCGGCCG
>CAYUDT010000122.1:0-14475 GCA_964443695.1 uncultured Conexibacter sp.
GACCACCTGCAGATGCGCGAGCACGACCCCGACGAGCTCAGCCACTACTCCAGCGGCACCGCCGACGTCGAGTACGACTTCCCGAACCTGGGCTGGAGCGAGCTCGAGGGCATCGCCAACCGCGGCAACTTCGACCTCACCCAGCACGCCAAGCACTCCGGCGAGAAGCTCGAGTACTTCGACACCGCCAGCCAGGAGCGCTACGTCCCCCACGTCATCGAGCCGGCCGCCGGGGCCGACCGCGCGACGCTGGCGTTCATGGTCGACGCCTATGACGAGGAGGAGGTCAACGGCGAGACCCGCACCGTCCTCAAGCTGCACCCGCAGCTGGCGCCCGTGAAGGTCGCGGTGCTGCCGCTGGTCAAGAAGGACGGCCAGCCGGAGGTGGCGCGCGAGATCTTCCAGACGCTGCGCGGCCAGGTGCAGACGGAGTACGACGAGGGCGGCGCGGTCGGCAAGCGCTATCGCCGTCAGGACGAGATCGGCACCCCGTGGTGCGTGACGGTCGACCATCAGTCCCTGGAGGACCGCACGGTGACGCTGCGTGACCGTGACAGCCTCGAGCAGGACCGCATCGCCATCGACGAGCTGCCGGGCGAGATCGCCAAGCGACTGGCAGCTCCCTGGAAGACGCCGAAGCTGGGGTGACAGCCGTCCTCAGGTTCATCGGCAGGCCTGCCGATGTGTGGGGTCGACCGGAGTGTGGACGGGTGTTCTAGGCAAGATTTGCCGATCTCACCCGTTTCCGGTCTGCCCACAACTCCTGGAGACGAGAGTGCCCTTCCCCCATGCTTCCTCACGGCGGCTTCGCCGTGCCATCCCCCTGGCGGTGATCCTGACAGCTGCCACGGCCGGCAACGCCCACGCCGTGGGCACGATGTCCGGCACGCCTGTGACCTTCACGGCCGGCAACGGCGTCGACAACCACCTGACCGTCTCGACCACCGCCGGCTCGATCGTCATCAAGGACACCGGCGACACCATCCTTCCGGTCGTGCCCTGCACGAGCAACGGGTTGGGCGGCATCCTTCCCGGTGACACCGTCACCTGCCCCATCGCGGGCCCGGCCACGATCGACTTGGCCGACGGCGCCGACACGCTGAGCTTCGGCGCGCTGGCCGCCAACCCGACCTTCACCGGACTGACCATCACGGGCGGCGCCGGCGGCGACGTCATCAGCGGTCCGGTCGGCATGAACGCCGCCGCCCTGCCCTTGACGATCAACGGCGGCACCGAGGCCGACATCCTCACCGGCGGCGACGGTGACGACACGGTCTCCGGCGGCACGGGCGGGGACGTCATCTCCGGCGGCGGTGGCACGGACACCGTCACCTACTCCGGCCTCACCGGCCCCGTGAACGTCTCGCTGGACGGCAACGCCAACGACGGCGCCACCGGCGAGGGCGACCGCGTCAACGACGACATCGAGAACATCGTCGGCTCCAGCGGCAACGACACCTTGTCGGGCAGCGCGGCGGACAACACGATCTCCGGCGGCCCGGGCGACGACGTCGTGGATGGCGGCCTCGGCCAGGACACCTTCTACGGCAACATCTCGACGTCGCTCATGAACAGCGACGACGACACCGTCAGCTACGCCTCGCGCAACACCGGCGTGGTCGTCAACCTCGACACGGGTACCGCGCCCGACGGCGACGCGCTGAACATGATCTCCAGCCTCATCGGCAGCGGGGGCGCCGACGAGCTGACCGGCGACAGTGGCGCCAACACCCTCAACGGCGGCCCGGGTGACGACAAGCTCGACCCGGACAACCACACCGAGGACAACACGCCTCTGGGCAGCCTCTCGGCCGACACGCTGATCGGCGGCACCGGCACGGACACGGCGATCTACACGGGTCGCCCGGCCGACGGCGTCAGCGACGACGAGGCGCTGAACCTCAGCAACAACGGCGTCGCCGACGACGGCGTCTCCGGTGAGGGCGACAACATCGGAGCCGACATCGAGAACATCTTCGGCGGCCTCGCGGCCGACACGATCACCGGCAGCGCCGGTCCCAACGTCCTGAAGGGCGGCGGCGGCGCGGACGTCATCGACGGCGGCCTCGGCGCCGACGACATCAGCGGCGCGGGCGCGACCGCGACCTACGCGGGTCGCAGCGCCGACATCACCGTGACGCTCGACGGCGTCGCCAACGACGGCGCGGCGGGCGAGGGCGACAACGTCCAGACCCCGAACGTCCAGGGCGGCTCCGGCAACGACACGCTGACCGGTGACGACAGCGCCAACACGTTCAAGGGCGGTGGCGGCAACGACGTCCTCGACGGCGATATCGGCAAGGACACGCTGATCGGCGAGGCCGGCAGCGACACGGTCACCTACGCCGGCCGCAGCACCAACCTCAACGTCTCGCTCGACAGCACCGCCAACGACGGCGCCACCGGTGAGCAGGACAACGTCCAGGTCGAGAACATCATCGGCGGCTTCGGCAGCGACACCATCGTCGGTGACGCCAACCGCAACCTGCTGATCGGCGGCCACGGCGACGACACGATCAACGGCCTCGGTGCCGACGACGCGATCTACGGTGGTCGCGGTCACGACGTCATCGACGGCAGCCTCGGCAACGACCTCATCGACGGTGGCCTCGGCGCCGACGACATCGACGGCGGCACCGGTCAGGACACGCTGACCTACGCCGACAGCCCGCTCACCGGCAGCTACCCCGGCGCGGAGTCCGCCGGCGGCTACCCGGGCGGCTATCCGGGCGGCTATCCGGGCGGCTACCCGACCAACGCCCGCACGACCGGCGTGACCGTCGTGCTCAACAACGGCAGCACCTCCAACGGCTCCAGCGACGATCAGGGCGTCGTCCTCGGCTCCACCCGTCGCGACAAGATCGTCGCCATCGACGACGTCGTCGGCACGACCTTCGCCGACGACCTCACCGGAGACGACCTCAGCAACGGCCTGACCGGTGGGCTGGGCAACGACACCCTCGACGGTGGTCCCGGCCTGAGCCGCGACTTCTTCCACGGCGGCGGCGGCCTGGACACGGCGACCTACCGTGGCCGCAGCGACAACATCACGGCCTCGCTCGACGGCGTCCTCAACGACGGCGCCACCGGCGAGACCGACTTCATCGACACCGACGTCGAGAACCTCACCGGCGGCAACGGCGACGACACGCTGACCGGCAACGCGGTCGCCAACGTGCTCACCGGCGGCAACGGCAACGACACCCTGAAGAGCCAGGGCGACGCGGCCGCCGACACCGATGACTGCGGCCTGGGCACCGACAGCGCCGTCGGCGACGTCCCGGACACCTACGTGGCGTGCGAGAGCGTCGACAAGGGCCCGCTGCCCGGCCTCTCGATCGCCGACGCGACGATCACCGAGGGCAACTCGGGCACGAAGAACCTGACGTTCGTCGTGACCCGCGACACCGCGGTGGTCTTCCCGGTCTCCGCGACCTACGCCACGAGCGACGGCACCGCCACGGCGCCGAGCGACTACACGGCGACCACCGGTTCGGTGACCATCGAGCCGAACGCGACGAGCCAGGTCATCAACGTCCCGATCGTCGGTGACACGACCGTCGAGCCCGATGAGACGCTCACCGTCACGCTGACCGCGCCGGTCAACGCGACGCTGACCGACGCCACGGCGACGGGCACGATCACCAACGACGACATCGCGCCGAGCAACGGTGGCGGCGGTGGCGACACCCCGGTGGCCGATCCGCAGATGGCGATCTTCGACGCGCAGGGCAAGGAGGGCAACGTCGGCACCCCGACGATCGCCGTCCCGATCGCGCTGTCCAAGGCGTCCTCCAAGGCGGTCACGGTGAGGTTCACGACGGCCGACGGCTCCGCCAGGGCCGGCACCGACTACGTGGCGGCCAGCGGCACCACGACGTTCACGCCGGGCCAGACGGCGCGGACGTTGACGATCACCCTGAAGCCCAACGTGGTCAAGCAGGGCAACCGCACCTTCGCGATCGCCCTGACCAGCCCGAGCGGGGCGACCCTCGCCCGTGCGTTCGCCGTCGTGACGATCCAGGACGACGACAGGTCCTGCACCGTCCCGAGCGTCCTGAAGAAGAAGCTCGCCGACGCCAAGAAGAAGCTCAAGGCGGCGGGCTGCTCCTACAAGACCAAGTCGCGCTACTCCAGTTCGGTCAAGAAGGGCCGTGTGTCCAAGGTCAGTCCCAAGGCGGGGCAGGTCAGCAACACTGCGTCGGTGACCATCGTGAAGTCGCTGGGCAAGAAGCCCAAGAAGAGGAAGTAGCCCGGTGCGGCGGCGTCTGCTTCTCGGAGCACTCGGCGCCGCCGCGCTGATGATGACCTGCGCGCCGGCCCCCGCCGGCGCGCTGGTGACGGGCCTCTCGGAGTCCGACCCGTCGTTCATGACCGCGCCGCTGTTCACCGCGCTGGCCATCGACGACGTCCGCATCGTCGTGCCCTACGACGCGGCGCTGACCAACGACGCGGCAACCGGGGCCTGGCTCGCCGCCGCGCAGGCGCACGGCCTGCGCCCGCTGGTGGCCTTCGAGCACCGCCGCCACGAGGACTGCGACAAGGCCGGTTCAGCGTGCACGCTGCCGACCGAGGCGCAGTACCGCGCCGCCGTCGATGCGTTCATCGCCCGCTGGCCGTGGGTGACGACCTACACCGCGTGGAACGAGCCCAACCACGCCTCCCAGCCGACGTACAGGCGCGAGGAGTGGGCCGGGCGCTACTGGGCGCAACTGCGACAGGCCTGCCCGGCGTGCACGGTGGTCGCGGGAGACTTCCTCGACGACGCGCGCTTCGACAACGGCACGGCGATCGCGAAGTTCCAGAGCGGCGCGGGCGCGCAGCCCGCCGTCTGGGGGCTGCACAACTACTACGACGCCACGTACCTGGCCTCCAAGGGCGTCGACAAGATGCTGCAGTACGGGGGCGAGGTCTGGATGACCGAGACCGGCGGCATCGTGCGCTTCGGCAACCTCGGCGAGGACGAGCAGCGGGCCAAGGAGAGCCTGGACTGGCTCTACGGCCTGGCCGCCTCGCGCCCGCGGGTCACGCGCATGTACGTCTACGAGTGGCAGGGCTATGACGACGGCCGCTTCGACGCCGGGCTGCTGCGCCGGGACGGCAGCGCACGGCCCGGCTACGACGTCGTCGCCGCGCACGTCGGGCGCCGACCGGCACCGCCCGGCGATGCCGCGACCTGCGGGTCGAACTGCGCGACGCCCCCCGCGCCGCCCGCCGACGGCGGTGGCCCGACTGCGGGACCGGGGGGCGCGGCCGACGACGACCGGGTGCCGGCCCGTGAGGGGCTGCGCCCGTCCGGCAAGGCGGTCCGCCTGGTCCGCGCCCGCGGCCTGCGGTTCTCGGTGTCCTGCCTGGCCGCCGCGGACTGCAGCGGCACCCTGCGCCTGACGCTGCCGAAGGACATCCGGCCGCGACGCGTCGAGGCTGCCGTGAAGGTCGCCGCCTACAGTGCGAAGACCGTCGTGCTGAAGGTGCCGGCGCAGACCCGCCGGGCCCTCGGTCGTCGCATGAAGGCCACCGTGTCGTTGCGCCTCTGCGACCGCGGGACCTGCACCACCTCCAAGCTGCGCCTGCTGACCCGCTGACGCCGACGCTCTACGCTTCCCCGCATGGCCACGGTCGCCGGTCAGGGGAACGTCACCGCGGATGTGTCGTATGAGGACCTGTACGCCCGCTGGGAGCGCAACCAGTGGGCGGCCACGGCGATCGACCTCACGCGGGACGCCGTCGACTGGCGCGAGAAGCTCACCGAGACGCAGCGCCGCAGCGCGCTGTGGCTCTACTCGATCTTCTTCCACGGCGAGGACTCCGTCGCGGACAACCTCTCCCCCTACGTCGACGCCGCGCCCCGCGAGGAGCAGACCTACTTCCTGACGACCCAGCAGGTCGACGAGGCCCGCCACTCCGTCTTCTTCCACCGCTTCCTGCACGAGGTCGTCGGCCTGGGGGACGGCACCGTCGGCGGCGGGTTGCGGGCCACGCACGACCAGCTGACCTGGGGCCACCGGATGGTCTTCGGCCGGCTGGACAGGATGGCCGACGAGCTGCGGCGCGACCGCTCCAAGGTGCAGCTGGCCAAGGCCGTGACGCTGTACCACGTCATCGTCGAGGCGATGATGGCCCAGAGCGCGCAGCACATGATCGAGGACTACCTCGAACGCTACGACGTCCTCCCCGGCTTCCGCGAGGGCATGCGCTTCGTCTCGTTGGACGAGCAGCGCCACATCGCGTTCGGGGTGAAGCTGCTGGCCGACCTCTACGCCGAGGACCCCGGTCCCATCGGTGAGGCCATCATCGGCGTCATCCGCGAGGTGCTGCCGTGGGTCACCGACGTCCCGATCCCGCCGGGCTTCGACCGCGAGTACACGCGCGCCTGGGGCTTCGAGCTGGAGGACCTCGGCGAGACCGCCGCGCGCTCGCTGGAGCAGAAGCTCCGCGCGATCGGCCTGCCCGTCGACACCATGGAGGGCATCCCGTTCGACCTGACCGACCCGCCCCGCCGCCGGGCGGAGATCGGCGTCGCGCTGCGCACCGCCAACTTCACCGGCCCCGGCGGCCCCTTGGACCGCAGCGACGAGAACGTCCGGCTGTTCTTCGACGCCGTCGCCCGCCAGGCGATCACCCGGCACGTCCGGCCGGGCACGACGATCCAGTGGGAGTTCAGCGACTTCGAGCCCTGGCACGTGGTGCTGGCCGACGGCCGCTCCGAGGCGCAGCCGGGCCGCGTCGACCGGCCGTCGATCACCTTCCGGTCCAGCTTCGACGACTGGGTCGACCTCTCGGCCAAGCGCGTCGAGCCCGCCAAGCTCGTCCTGACCGGCCGGGTCCGCGCCCGCGGCAACCTCCTGCTCCTGCCCAAGCTCAACCGCGTCTTCGGCTGACCGACGGTCCAGACTGCTGCGCGTCAGCGGGGCGCAGCGCGGATCGCAGCCGCGAACTCGTCGGCCATCCCGGCGTATGCCTCGTCGTCGGGGTGGTAGCCGTCGGGCGCCCGGCCGCCGCGCGAGAACAGCAGCGGGACGTTGCGGAGGCGCCCCTCACTGGCGGCGACGAGATCGCCGAAGACCCGTAGAGCTCCGGTCGCGTGCGGAACGGTCGCCACGAAGGTCCCGTCGGGCAAAGACGCCAACAGCTGCTCGGCGCGGCCGGCGAGTGCGGCCCGGTTGGATGGGCGCAGCAGATCGTTGCTGCCGATCGAGAGGGTGACCCGGGCCGCAGGGCCGCGGCCCAGTTCGCGAAACGCGGGCCACTGCCGGTCGATCACGTCCTGCGTGCGCGCGCCGCTGAAGGCGAGGTTGAGCACGGCCAGGCCGTCGTCGAGCGTTGAGGCGCAACGGGGCACCCAGCCGTTGCGCACGTCGGAAGCCCCGATGCCGATGGACATCGAGTCGCCGAGCACCACCCACAACGGGCGGCCGCTGCTGAGCGCATCAAGGTTGCGCTCGCGCCACCAGGCGGCGTAGCGCGGCGTCTGCCCGGACACCTCGCGCACGCCGGGCAGCAGCCGCTGGGCCACCGTCATGACCGGACCCGGACGACGACCGCTGAGGTTCTCGTAGTCGAACGCCCTCATCGAGGAACCATCCGCAGCCGGTCGGCGTTCCGATCACTGACGGGACGCCGCGGAGCTCGGGGTCCGCGGCGCGGCGCTACTTCCGCCTGGTGCAGGTCCGGTAGCGACGGGTGTCGGTGACGGTCCTGCCGCTCTTCAGGCGGACGACGAGGGTCACGGCGGTGGTGCCCTTGGCCTTGCCCTTCAGCGTGACCTTGGCCGTGCCGTTCCTGGAGATCCGTCCCACCTTCCTGCCCCCGACAAGGACGTGCCCGCTGCGGAACCTGCCGCGCAGGGCGCGGCGCACGTGCAGGGTCACGACCCGGCGCGACGCGCAGGCCTTCGGAGGCGCGGCGGCCCACTTCACCGCCCCGTAGTCCTTGCCCTCGACGGCGACGGGGACGTGGAGGACGCTCGGCCGGCCCTTGTCGGTGAGGATCTGCACGGGACCGGGGATGGTGTTGCCGCGGTAGGTCAGGTCGCCGCCGTAGACGACGAGGCGCAGCTTGTGGCCCTTGGCGAAGCGGTGGACGATGCCGGGCAGCTCGACGTGGACCGGCAGCGTCGGCTGCGCGATGCGCACCGGCGAGACGAGCTTGCGGGGCAGCGACACCGACCCGTCCGGGGCGACGTCCTCCAGGCGCACGTAGACCACCAGCTCGGCGGTGTTGCCGGCGACCGACGTGACGTTCTGCACCGGTGCGCTGAAGCGCAGGTCCGCGGTGGGCACGCCGACGACGTCGACGTCCTTGTCCAGCACGGGCCCGTCGAAGGAGGCCGCCGTGCCGGGCAGATCGAACGGCTCGGCCCCGAAGTCCGCGGCGTTGATCTCGCTGTAGCTCGTCCCGACCCCGGCGGCGGTGGTCAGGAACGACGCCGCCCCGGCCACGACCTTTCCGGCGTCGCCCACGAGCGCGCCGTCGGAGGACAGGTTGAGGTCGGAGACCTCGCCGACCGGGTACTTCGCGGCCGCGCCGTAGGAGACCGTCGCGTCCTTGTCCGGGTGCGGGACCCAGTCGCGGTAGAAGCTGAAGTCCAGCGCCGGCGCCTTCACCGAGTCCTTGAGGTAGTGGTCGAACCACTCCAGGTAGGTGATGCCCTCGTAGTTGGGATGGTCGAGCTGGTCGGCGTCGTCGCCCTTGATGCCGCCGCCCGAGTGGCCCGAGGAGCGCCAGACCATCTTCACCGGCGTGCCCTGCGCCTTCAGCGCGCGGTAGGTCGCCACGGCCTCCTGCAGGTTGAAGAGCGTGTCCGTCTCCCCCTGCGACAGCAGCGTCGGGATGACGATCTTGTCGGTGAAGGAGCCGACCGACGCGTGGCGCAGGAGCGCCGTCGTCGCGTCGTTGGGGCCGCCCAGCGCGGCGGTCTGCGCCAGCGCCAGGCAGGCGTCGTCGGCGAAGTTGGGGCAGGGCAGCACCCGCGCGGGGTCATCGGCGATGGCCGCCAGGCCCTGGGCGACGCCGAGCGAGAAGAAGCCGGCCGCCCAGATCATCTTGGCGCTGCCCGGCGCGGTGCTGCTGACGCCCTTGAAGAACGAGGTGTTGTTCGGCGCCAGCGAGTAGGACAGGTCGTTCCAGGTGATGATCGGGACGATCGTGTCGACGCGCGGGTCGATGCCCGCGACCGCGAACTGGATCTGCCCGCCGTAGGAACCACCGATCATGCCGATGCGCGGGTCGAAGTCGTGGTGCTTGCCGTCGTGGGCGACGCTGTCCTGCTTGACGTAGTCGACCTTCGTGCCGTCCACGGCGGCCTTGCCGCCACCGAGGAACGTCACGAGCTGCGAGCCGGCCTTGCCGTCCCAGTCGCGGTCGTCCAGCGTGATCTTGCAGGTCGACCCGCCGAAGCCCAGGCCGCTGTAGGAGAGGAACACGTAGCCGCGCTTGGCGTAGGCCCTGGCGATCGAGGCCTGGCCGTCCTTGGACCCGCCGAAGCCGTTGGTCGCGAGGATCGCCGGGGCCGGGTGGGCCTTGTCCACCCCGGTGGGGGTGTAGAGGTCGCCGATGATGTCGCACGCGTGGTCGTCGTCGGGACCGACCGTCACCGCGAAGTGCAGCGTCTTGACCGTGAAGCCGTCGTCCGCGACGGCGGCCGGCGTCCATGCAGCGGCCAACGACAGCGCCGCCAGCACGGCGGCGCAGAACCCTCTCCTCATGCCCGCAGTGTACGCGCGTGTACCAGCTAGCGCGCCGCCGCCGGGAGCTCCTCGAAGGAGGCGTTGGGCAGCACGCGCTGCAGCGGCCGGGGCAGGAACCAGTTCCACTTGCCCAGCAGCTCCATGACGGCCGGGACCAGCACCAGGCGCACGAGGGTCGCGTCGACCGCGATGGCCACCGCGTTGCCCAGGCCCAGCTGCTTGATCGACGGCAGGCCGGTGCCCACGAAGACGGCGAAGACCGAGACCATGATGAGCGCGGCGCTGGTGATCGTGCGCGCCGAGGTCGCCAGACCCTCCCCCACCGCGCGGCGGGTGTCGCCCGTGGCGTTGAAGCGCTCGCGGATGCGCGAGAGCAGGAACACCTCGTAGTCCATGGAGAGGCCGAAGACGACGGCGAGCACCAGCGGCGGCGTGATCGTGTCGACGTAGCCGGGCGACTGGAAGCCCAGGAAGCCGTCGAACCAGCCCCAGACGAAGACGATCGTCAGCACCCCGTAGGAGGCGCCGACCGACAGCAGGTTCGCCACGACGGCCTTCAGCGGCAGGACGACGCTGCGCAGCAGCACCATCAGCACGAGGTAGGACAGCAGCACGACGAACAGCACGATCTTCCACATCGAGCCGGAGACCTCGTGCTGGAAGTCGACCTCCGTGGCGGAGTTGCCGCCGACGACCGCGGAGGCGGGCAGCTCGGCGCGCAGGCGCTTGGCCATCTCCTTGGCGGCCTCGGACTCGCCGTCGGTCTTGGGCGTCGCCAGCAGCAGGACGTCGTCACCGCGCAGCGGCTGCACCGGCGGCGCGACCTTGACGATGAGCGGGTCGGCCTTCAGCACCGCCGCCGCCTGCGCGGCGTCTGTCCGGGGGACGAGGACCTTCACGGGCGCGCTGTCGCCCGGGCCGACGAGCTTGGCCGCGGCCTCGAAGCCGACGCGCGTCTCGTTGCCCGCGGGGAACTGGCGCAGCGCGCCGTCCCCCGTCTTCAGCGACAGGGCGGGAACAGCCAGCACGACCAGCAGCAGCGCGGCCAGCCCGCCCGACAGCACGGGGCGGTCCATGACGCGCGTGGCCCAACGCTCGAAGACGGTCTCCCTGACGGGCGCGTCGGGGTGGGTCGAACCGCGGCGCCAGGGGCGGCGGTTGCTCACCGCGCGGGCCAGCGCGGCGGTGCCGCGTCCGCGCAGCGCGACGCGATGGCCGAGCAGGTTGATGAGCGCCGGCAGCAGCGTCGCGGACGCGAGCATCGAGACGAGGACGACCATGATCGCCCCGAGTGCCATCGACTGCAGCGCCTTGGTCTGCACGAGGAACAGCCCGGCCAGCGACACGACGACGGTCAGGCCGCTGAACAGCACGGCCACGCCGGACGTCGCCATCGCGATGGACCGCGCGCGGTCCGGGCCGTGGCCCGCGGCGATCTCCTCGCGGTAGCGCGCCAGCACGAACAGCGAGTAGTCGACCGCCACGCCGATGCCGATCATCGACGCCATGTTGGTGACGAAGACGCTCATCTCCAGGGCGCCGGAGAGCAGGTAGATCAGGGCGCCCGTGACGATGACCGACACGAGGCCGAGCGCCAGCGGCAGCGACGCCGCGGCCAGCGAGCCGAAGACCGCGAGCAGGATCAGCAGGACGATCGGGAAGCCTGTGCCCTCCGCCTTCTCGAGGTCCTTCTTGGAGACGTCCTGCAGGCCGGCCCACAGCGCGCCCTGGCCGACGAGGTGGACGCCGACCGGCGTCTGCGCGCGATCGGTGAGGCCGAGCTCGTCGCGGAGCTCCTGGGCGACGTCGGAGCTGTCGTAGTCGTCGGCGGTGACGGCCAGCGGGACGACGACGGTCTGCCCCGGGTGGGTGAGCGCCTGCTTGCGCGCGAAGGCCTCGGCCTTGGCGGGCAGCGACACGCGGTCGGCCTTCGCGGCTGCCTCGGCGAGGTCGTCGACCGCGGCGTTGATCTGCTTCGGGGTGGCCTGCCGCGTCGTCGTCAGCACCGCGCCGAGCGTCGCCGCGCGGGCCTCGACGTCGAAGTCCTTCTGCAGCGTGTCGGTGACCTGCTTGGACTCCGAGCCGGGGACGCCGAAGCCACCGCCGGTGAGGCGGTCGTTCTGGTGCATGGCCAGCGGGACGGCGGCGATGAGGACGACCAGCCACGAGACGAGCACGAGGCGGCGATGGCGACGCACGAAGGCGTCCAGGCGAAGCATGGCGTCCTGCAAGGTGAGCTCCCGTCAAAAGCTACGTTGGCTGGCTGGCCAGCCAGTTTGCTCGAGAGGCCCGATCCGGAGTGTGAGCGAGGTCACACAACCCGGCCGGGCGGGGCTCAGCCCAGGACGGTGGCCAGCAGCGCCTCGAGATCCTCGCGGCGCGGCGGCTTGCCCATGACCTGCGCCATCCCGGCGTCGATGCAGGTCTGGATCTCGTGGTCGTGGGCGGTGGCCGTCAGGCCCACGATCACCGGCGCGACGTCACCGGCGGCGGCGAGGATCTCGCGGGTGGCCTCCACGCCCGTCATGCGCGGCATGTGGAAGTCGATGAGGATCAGGTCGAACTCCTCCGCCGCAGCGGCGGCGACCGCCTCCTGCCCGTCCTCGACCACGACCGGCGACGCGCCGAGGCGCTGCAGCAGCCGCTCCACCAACCGGCGGTTGGCGGCGTCGTCGTCGGCCACGAGGACGCGAACCATCTACAGGTCCGCCGGCTCCGGCGCCGCCGCGGGCAGCGTCACGGTGAACGTCGACCCCTCGCCCGGCGCGCTCTGGAGCGTCACGCCACCGCCGAGCAGCTCCGCGAGGCGCTTGACCCACGGCAGGCCCAGGCCGGTGCCGGGGCGGCGGCCGCCCTGCGCCTCGTCGACCTGGGCGAACTCCTCGAAGACCTTCGCCTGCGCCTCGGGCGCGATGCCGACGCCGGTGTCCGACACCACGAAGGACACCTCGCTGCGGTCCGCGTTGGCGAACGCACGCAGCCGCACCTCGCCAGCGTCGGTGAACTTCAGCGCGTTGGTGAGCAGGTTGCGCAGGATCTGGTTGACCAGATGCGGGTCGGTCAGCAGCGTCGGCAGGCCGACGGGCTCCTCGACCACCAACGCGACGCCGTCACCCTGCCGCAGCGCGCGAAAGGTGCCGGCCAGCGACGCCAGCAGCGGCGCGGGGTCCACGGCCTCCGGCTGGACGCGCACCGCACCCGCCTTGAGCTTGGCGAGATCCAGCTGCTCGGTGACGATGCGCAGGCCGTCCTGGACCGCGCTGCGCGCGTGCTCGATGTCCTCGCGCTGCGTGTCGTCCAGGCCCTCGGCGTCGTCGAGGACCATGTCGAGCAGCCCGTCGGTGGCCGCCAGCGGGTTGCGGACCTCGTGGGCCAGCGTGTGCAGCAGCTGCTCGTTGAGCTTGGCGGCCTGCGCGAGCTGCTCGGTGCGCGCGATCACGCGCATCTCCAGCTCGTCCCAGACCTTCACGTTCTCCAGCGCGACGGCGGTCGAGTCGGCCAGCGCCTGCAGCAGCGCGAGCTCCTCGTCGGTCGTCTCGTGCTCGTGGCTCCAGTAGTTGCCGATCGCCCCGATCGGGTCGAGCCGGCGGATCGGCACCATCGCCAGCGCCTGGACGAACGTCGGCCGGTAGGCGTCGTGCGGGATGCGGTCGTCCTGGTAGATGTCCGGGATCCGGGCGGCCTGCCTGTTCAGCATCGCCCAGCCGGAGATGCAGGTCTCCAGCGGGAACTTCTGGCCCTTCCAGAGCGGGCTGATCGCGTCCTCGTCGACGTAGTGGCAGCGCGCGCCGTCACGCATCACGAACGTGGCGCCATCGGCCCCGCAGATCTGGCGGGCGGCGTGCCGGACGATCTCCTGGACGTCCTCCACCGTGCGGGCCAGGGAGAGGCGGACGACGGCGTCGACGAGGACACCTGGACCGCCTTGGAGTGCGGCTTCGCGATCGACGAGCTCGGTCATGGTGGTTCTCCTGTTGTCGGCAGCAGATCAGCGGTCCGTGAGCAGAGCCCGCACCGCGACCGTCGCCGCCTCGATCGTCGTTGCCCAGTCGCGTCCCGGCTCGGCGACCATCCGGAGCGCGATGCCGTCGGCCAGCGAGAACAGGATGTCGGCGATCGCCTCGGCCTCGCCGTGGAGGTGGAGGACGCCCTCGGCCTGCTTGGCCGCCAGCAGCTCGGCGACGTGCGTGCGCGTCTGGCGCATCGTCTCCGTGAACTCCTCGGCGATCTCCTCGTTGCGCCGCGCGACGGTGAACAGCTCGAACACGACGGTCACGAACTCCGGCTCGTCCTCGACGTAGCCGGTCAGCGCGGTGCGCAGCAGCTCGATGAAGTCGTCGGCGCTGGACGCGGCCGACAGCTGGACGCGCAGCGCGTCCATCCGCAGGTCGCAGTCGCGACGGACGACCTCGGCGAGGAGGCGCTCCTTCGTGCCGAAGTAGTAGTGCAGCAGCCCCCGCGAGACCGACGCCTCCCGGGCGACCGTCTCGAACGTCGCCCCGGCGACGCCGTTGCGGGCGACCGCCGAGCGCATGGCGTCGACGATGCGCTGGGCCTTCTCGCCCTCGATCAGTCGACGTTCGGTGGTGGTTGCGGCTTCCATCCACCGTCCAGCCTACAAGCGGAACTGGCCGTCCGGCCAGTCCGCTCGTGGCATGGTGAAGCGGCTGTGCGCCAGCTAGGACGCCGGCGCCGGCGCGGGCGCCGGGGTGGCCGGCGCGGTGGTCGACGTGTAGTCGAACTCCTCCTCGGCGCCGAACAGGGCGTCGAGCACCTTGTTGCGCAG
>CAYUDT010000123.1:0-13954 GCA_964443695.1 uncultured Conexibacter sp.
GTCACCGAGCTGCACCACCTGGTCAGGAGCGTCCGGGGGCGCCGTCGTAGAGCGTGAACCAGACGATGTCGGTCTGGCTGCGCAGCAGCTTGGCGAGCTCCGCCTTGGACGCGCCGGGCACCTGCTGGTAGAGGCCGCGCTCGGTCATCCAGGTCAGCCACGCGGCGGTGCGCTCCGGATCGAGCCCGGGACGGACATGGCCCGACTTCTGCCCGTCCTTGATGTGCTTGGCGATGCCGCCGGCGGCCTGTTCGACGACACCCCGGAACGCGTTGCGGACGTTCTGGTCGTAGCCGCTGGCATCCACCAGCGCACCCCAGATCAGGTGGTGGCGCAGGTAGACGTCCATGATGCCGCCGAGCGCCTTCTCGAGATCGTCCTCGGTGGCGTCGGCGGGCAGCGACCACCAGACCTCGGCGGCGCCGATGAGCTGCAGGACGACGTCCTCGGCCAGCGCCAGCAGCAGCGAGCCCTTGTCCTCGAAGTAGACGTAGAACGTCGAGCGCGAGATGCCGACGCCGTTGATGAGCCGCTCGACCGACAGCTCGGTGTAGCTCTCGCCCTCCTGCAGCATGCCCTCGACGACCTCGAGCATCTGCGCGACCATCTCCGCGCGGCGGCGTTCACGGGGACGGTCCGGGCGACGGGTCACTGACGGCATGGGCGCCAGTTTCCCAGATGGTCAGCGTTTCCTGAGCTTGCGGTGGGCGATCTCCCGCGCCTCCGCCGGGGGGAGTCCGACCATGCGCAGGACGAGCTCTGCGTGGGCGGACTCCGCATCGCGCGGCGCCTTGCCGGCGAGGATCGCGCGGATCACGCCCAGCGCCCCACCGGTGAGCGTCAGCAGCGCGGTGTCCATGTCGGGGACGGAGAAGCGCCCTGCCGCCACACCGCGCTCGAAGGCGGAGCGGGCGTAGGGCAGCACGGCCTCGCGGAAGACGTCGTCACCGTGGTCGAGGTTGACCAGCAGCCGCGCGAAGTCCGGGTCGTCGCGGGCCAGCCCGATGAAGCGGCGATCCGCCTCGGCGGCAGCGGCGGCCGGGTCGGCGTCCAGCGCGACGTCCGCCAGGACGTGCGCGGCCAGCGCCTCGAGGGACTCGCCGACGACGGCGTCGACGAAGTCCTCCTTGGACTCGAAGTGGTTGTAGAAGGACCCGCGCCCGACGTCGGCGGCGTCGGTGAGCTCACCGATCTTCAGCCCGGCGACGCCGTGCGTCGCGATCAGCTCCCGGCCCGCGTCGGTCAACCGGCGGCGGGTGCGCTCACGCCGGCGCTCGCTGCGGTTGGGGGCGTTCTCGACGGCCACGGGCACCCACTGTAGCGAACGCTGCGTCAGAACTGAACTTTGCGACAGAGTTGAACTTTTGTTCAGAATTGCGTTACGGTCGGCCGCATGTACATGGCAACGCGCGACCAGGACGCCGACGTCATCGTCGTCGGGGCCGGCCACAACGGGCTCGTGGCGGCGAGCTACCTGACCAAGGCGGGCTACGACGTGACGGTCGTGGAGGCGTCGCCCGGCGTCGGCGGGATGATCTCCACCAACCCGGTGATCGAGGGCGCGCCGCAGCACCTCATCAACGAGGGCGGCATCCAGGCCTCGCTGTTTCGCAGCACCACGATCCCGCAGGACTTCAACCTCGCCCGGTACGGCTTCCGGCAGGTCATCGCCGATCCCTTCCACGTCCACCTCGACCCCGAGGGGCCGTCGCTGGCGTTCTGGCACGACCCGATGAAGACCGTCGAGGAGCTGAAGCACTTCAGCCGCCGGGACGCGCAGAAGTACGTCGAGTTCGCCAACCAGCTCGACGCCGCGATGGACCTCGCGATCCCGTTCATGCTCGGCCACCCGCTGCGGCCCAGCCCCCGCGCGGTCGCCGACGCGATCCCGACCGCCCTGAAGCGGCGCAAGGACCTCGCCCCGCTCATCAGCTTCCTCACGACCTCCCACAAGGAGGTCATCGAGGAGCGCTTCGACTCGCCGCTGGTCCGGGGCGCGCTGGCCAGCATGCCGCCGTTCTGCTGGATGTCCCAGGACGGCACGGGCTGGGCGCTCATCTACATCGCCATGTGCCACCGCACCAACAGCTCGCGCTTCGTCGGCGGCACCGGCGCGCTGACGCAGGCCCTGGCCGCCTACCTGGCCGAGCACGGCACCGAGATCCGCACCAACGCCAAGGTCGCGGGTCTCCTGACGGCCAACGGCGCGGTCACCGGCGTGCAGCTCGAGGACGGCGGCGAGCTCCACGCGCCCTACGTCATGACGTCCTGCAGCCCGAAGGCGACGCTCGCCCACCTGCTGCCGAAGGGCATCCTGCCGGACCACCTGCAGCGCCGGGCGGAGGCGATCCCCACCAACGTCCTGGAGACGACGACGTTGAAGATCGACGTCGCGGTCTCCGGCCGGCTCACCACGCCCAGGCACAACGCCTGGCGCAAGGACGGCCTGGACCTCCGCGAGCCGATCGTGTCCTGGCAGACCTACGAGCAGCACCTCGCCGCGTGGGACAAGGTCGTCGCCAAGGAGTGGCCGGACGACATCTGCTTCATCGGCATCGTCCCCAGCGCCCTCGATCCGACGCAGGCGCCCGAGGGCCAGGACACCTTCTGGGTCTGGAGCGGCATCGTCCCGCGCAACCCGCACAAGCCGTGGGAGCAGATGCGCGACGAGATCGGCGACCGCGTGATCAAGGAGTCCTCCAAGATCTACGACGGGCTCGAAGGCCTGGAGATCGGCCGCCGCGTCTTCAGCGCCCCGGACCTCGAGACCCGGTTCAACGTCCCGGACGGCAACGTCTACCACGTCGAGCCGGCCGCGATGCGCTTCGGCCCGCTACGGCCCGCGCAGGGCTTCGGGGGCTACGAGACGCCCGTCCCCGGCCTGTGGATCACCGGCGCCGGGACCCATCCGACGGGTGGCATCAGCGGCATCCCCGGCATGGTCGCGGCCAAGACGTTCATCAGGCGCACGAGGAGCACGACGTCGGTGACCCAGCGCGTCAGGCGCCTGGTGGCCCGCTGATGCACGCGCCGGGCGCGCCGACGGACATGGTCATGAGCGCCACGGCGCAGACCGTCTTCACCGTCCTGCACTTCACGGTCGCGATCGCCGTCACCGCCTACCTGTGGCGGCGGGAGGACAAGACGCTCTCGATCCTCGTCCTCGTCGGCGGCGGGCTCTCGGTCCTGGCCGAGCCGATGCTCGACCACCTCGGCTCCATCTGGCACGCCGCCCAGGGCCAGTGGACCGCCGTCTCGATGTTCGGCCACCACGTGCCGCTGTGGATGGTGCCCGTCTACTACTGGTTCGTCGGAGGCCAGACGCTCTACGTCCTCGGCCGGCTGCGCAACGGCGCGACCGTCGGCGACATGTGGCGGCTGTACGTCTTCTTCTGCGTGATGGACGCGGTGCTGGAGCTGCCGATCCTCTACGCGGGCGGCGTCTACACGTACTTCGGCTCGCAGCCGTTCTTCGATGCCGGCTGGTTCCCGCTGCCGGGCTGGTACATGGTCCTCAACGGCGTCCTGCCGCTGGCGGCCGCCGCGGGGGTGAGGTTGGCCGGGGAGAACCGGCAGCTGATCCCGTTGCTGATGCCGATGAGCCTCTTCGCGGTCTACGCCGCGATGGCGTGGCCGACGTGGGCCGCGCTGAACGCCGACGCGTCGACCCTCGTCTCCGACCTCGCCGGCCTGGCGACGATGGCGCTGGCGTTGGTGGTCGTCGGCGTCCTCAGCGGCGCCCTGGCCCAGCCGGCCGAGGCGTCACGCCGCGTCCGGCAGCGGCCGCTGCGCGATCTCGGTGGCCTCGTCGATCCCCAACCCGTACACGAGTAGCGCGGACTGCGCCAAGGCCACGTCCGCGCCCTCGCCGAGCCGGCCCTCGACCACCGCACGCATGACCGCCAGCGACGCCCCGATGACACCGGTCCGGATGACGTCGTCGTGCTCGACGCGCAGTCGGCCCGACGCGACGCCGGCCTCGACGGCCATCCGGGCGTACGGATCAGTCGCGTGCATGAACAGGGCGTCCGCGTGATTCAGCTCGACGAGCAGCTGCGCCAGCGGCGGGTCGTCGTAGGCCAGGCGGACGAAGCGCTTGATGGCGAACGCCACGATCTCGGCCGGGTCCTGGTCGGCGTAGGCGGCGTGGGAGACCATCTCCGCCAGCGCGCCGACGGAGTCGCTGACGACGGCGTCGACCAGCTCGTCCTTGGACTCGAAGTGGTTGTAGAACGACCCGAGCGCGACGTCGGCGCGCTCGGTGATCTCGGCGATCTTCAAGCCGCCGACGCCGTTCTCGGAGATGAGCTCACGCGCGGCGTCGACCAGGCGCGCCCGCGTGCGCTCGCGGCGGCGGTCACCCCTCGTCGTCGTCTCGCTGGCCATGCGCGGCAGCTTAGCGACGGCCCCCACCGAATGAAAGAAATTTCATTCTTGAAATCTCTTTCAGAAAGTGGTTATGCTCATCGCACACAGTGTCTCCGGACACTCTGTATGGTCATCTGAGGAGGAGAGAAGCAGTGCTGAGCAACGTGCTCGCGGCGATCCCGCAGCCCCCGGTCGACGGCGAGATGCCGAAGACCGCCGAGACGATCTTCAACGTCTTCATCTTCATCCCGCTGGGCATCGGCCTGGCGCTGGCGGTCCGCCACCTCATCCAGGGCAAGGGCCCGGTGCTCCTCTACTGCATCATCGGCGGCGCGTTCGCGGCGTTCATGGAGCCGATCGTCGACGTCCTCGGCCTCGTCTACCTCAAGGAGGAGAACGCCCTCGGGACGTTCACCGTCCTGGATCGGACGATGCCGCTGTACATCTGCTTCGTCTACCCCTGGTACGTCGGCGGCCTGGGCTACCTGGCGTCGCGGCTGTTCGAGCGCGGCATCACGATGCGCGGCCTCTTCCAGCTGTGGCTGCTGGACTGCATCGTCGACATCTTCCTGGAGAGCCCCGGCATCCTCGCGGGCACCTACAGCTACTACGGCCACCAGCCGCTGAACCCCTGGGGCTTCCCGCTGTGGTGGGGCTTCGTCAACCCGGTCATGCCGATGGTCGCCGGCATGCTGATCTACAAGATCAAGCCGCACCTGAAGGGCAACCTGCAGCTGCTGGCCCTCGTGCCGCTGGTGCCGATGGCCGACGGCCTGGCCAACGGCGCCACCGCCTGGCCGATGTGGATCGCGCTGAACCAGACCGACGTCTCCTACGTCTGGACCTACCTGGCCTGCGCCGTCACGCTCGGCCTGGCGCTCTACGCCGTCTGGATGATCGGGCTCGTCGTCGCGCGGCCCGCCGAGGAGCTGGCCGACGAGTCGATCTTCGCCAAGCTCCGCGCGCTGGTCCGGCCGGAGAAGGGCGCTCCCGCGCCGGCCACGACGGCCCGCAAGCCGGTGACGGCATGAGCAACGTCGAGCGCACCCGCGAGTTCTTCGCAACCTGGGACGAGAGCTTCGACGCGACGCTGGCCGCCTTCGCCGGGCTGCTCGCCGAGGACGCCCGCTGGGAGCAGTCGGCGCTGCCGACGACGACGTCCCGTGACGAGGCGCTGAACCTCATGCGCGGCTTCCAGGCGCAGCTGGGCCTGGACACGATCGGCGTGGACCTGCTCCACATCGCCGAGGCCGGCGACGTCGTGCTCACCGAGCGCGTCGACCACCTGCGCAACGCCGACGGCGAGGTCATCGCGTCGTTCCCCGTCTGCGGGGTCCTGGAGTTCAACGCCGACGGCCAGGTCAGCGCCTGGCGCGAGACCTTCGACCCCCGGGCGGCACTGGAGCTGCTCAGCGCATGAGCCTCACCACGCACCCCGCCGAGTCGGACCTGCTCCTGCCCCTGCCGGGAGCAGGGGACGATTGGGACCCGCACACCATCCACACCCACTACTTCGGGTTCAGCGTCCCGGAGGCGCAGCTGGGCGCGTTCCTCTACATCCGCTACCAGCCGGCGTTCCCGCTGTGCCAGGGCGGCGTGGTCCTGTTCCGCGGGCTGGACAACGTCGGCATCATCGACGTCGACCACCTCAACTACGAGATGACGATGCCCTGGCCGGCCATCGAGGGCAACCGGATCACGACGGCCAACGGGCTCAGCATCGAATTCCTCGAGCCCGGGCGCGTCGCCCGCATCACCTACGACAGCGGTGACGGCACCACGATCGACGTCACCCAGACCGCGGTCACGCCGCTGCTGGCGCGCGGGCACGTGATGCCGGGGGAGGACCTGCACCACGGCGCCGGCACCGCGCCCGGCGGCAGCGAGCAGTTCATGCACTGCGTCGGGTCGCTGACGCTGGACGGGGAGACGTTCGGCGTCGACTGCTTCGCCCCGCGCGACCGCAGCTGGCGCCAGGTCCGCAAGGAGACCCGCGGCACCGTCCCGGTCCCGCCCGTGGGGTGGTCGCCCATGTACTTCGGCGAGGACCTGATCTTCAACCAGATCAGCTACGAGGCGCCCGACACCGACCCGGCCTACACGGGCGTGTACGACGTCCCCGCCGACCGGCCGACCCATCACTTCGCCTGGCTGCAGCAGGGCGAGGTCACCAAGGCGATCACCCGGATCCGCCGCAACGTCACCGAGTACCACCCGCAGCTGTTCATGGCGGTCCGGCAGGAGATCGAGGCGGAGGACGAGGACGGCACGGTCCACCGCTTCAGCGGCGAGGCGATCGCCGCGGCCACGCTGCCGGCGTGGCCGAACGTGTCCTTCCACGACAGCGTCTACCGCTGGGAGGACGAGCACGGGCGGGTCGCCCACGCGACCTACCAGGAGATCTGGTTCGACAGATACCAACGAGCGATGAAGGCCCGCGCATCCGCGCTGGTCTAGGTCGGAGAGGGAGAGAGAGGCATGGCACTGGCCAACACGCGTGACCCGCAGGAGTCGGCGGCGCAGCTCACGGCCTGGTTGAGCGGCAAGCTCACCGGCGCGACCGACGTCGTCGTCTGCGACGTCGAGACCCCGCAGGCCTCGGGCCTGTCCAACGAGACGCTGCTGTTCCGCGCATCCTGGAAGGTCGACGGCGTCGAGCAGGGCGGGCGCTACGTCGCCCGTGTCGCCCCGCAGGGCCCGGCCGTCTTCCCGTCCTACGACCTCGCCGCCGAGCAGCGGGTCATGCAGGCGCTCGCGCAGCACACCGATGTCCCGGTGCCCAACACGCCCTGGGTGGAGACCGACCCATCCGTGCTCGGCGCGCAGTTCCTGGTCATGGAGCGCCTGGACGGCCGCGTCCCCGCCGACGACCCGCCGTTCACCGCCGACCCCGAGGGCTTCGTCCTGGCCGAGTTGACGCCCGAGCAGCGCGCCGAGATGTGCGACAACGCGCTGAGGGCGATGGTCGGCATCCACGCGGCCGACGTCGACGCGCTGGGCCTCGGGTTCCTGGACCGCGGTGGCCCGGTGCTCGACCAGCACCTGACCTACTGGCGCGAGACCTACGACTGGGCGCGCGACGGCGACGTCAACCCCGCCGTCGAGGACGGCTTCGCCTGGATCGAGGCCCACCGCCCGGAGGACGACGAGGAGGTCGTCCTCTGCTGGGGCGACGCCCGCATCGGCAACATGCTCGTCGGCGACGACCTGCAGATCAACGGCGTCCTGGACTGGGAGATGGTCGCGCTCGGCACCCCGGGCCTCGAGCTGGGCTGGTGGCTGTTCATGCAGCGCCACCACACCGAGGGCATCGGCGCGCCGCTGCCCGAAGGCATGCCGACGCGCGAGGAGATCATCTCCCGCTACACCGAGCTGACCGGGCGGTCGCTTCCCAACATCGACTTCTACGAGGTCTTCGCGGCGCTGCGATTGTCGATCCTGATGCACCGCGCCGGCAACCTGATGATCGAGGTCGGGCTGCTGCCCCCGGACGCGCCGATGAAGTTCAACAACCCGGCGTCCCAGCTGCTGGCCAAGCTCGTCGGCGCGGCCGCGCCGACCGGTGAGGCGCAGTCGTTCATCGGCAACCGGGGCTGACGCACGATGGCCGGTCTCATCCACGGGCCCGCGTCGGAGCTGCGCCAGCAGCCGGAGGCCGACGAGTGGTGGCAGGACAGCGCCTTCGTCACCTTCCACGCTGCTGACGCCGGCATCGGCGGCCTCATCCGCCTGGGCCACGAACCCAACCATGACGGCGGCATCAGCGCGCTGTGGTTCGGCCTGGTGACGAAGGACGGCCGGCGCTACAAGCGCAACGGCTCGTTCCCGCTCACCGACGCCGACCGCCGCGACGACGGCTTCGGCGCGCACGACGGCCGCTACACGCTGACCTTCGACGACGCGCTGCACCTCCGCGTCGACGACGAGGACTGCCAGGTCGACCTCACCATCGAGGACTTCTACGCGCGGACCGACTTCTTCCCGCCGACCGCGGGGACGCTCGTCGACGACTTCGCGTCCTCGCACTTCGAGACCTCGGGCCGGATCACCGGCACCGTCGACCTGGGCGGCCAGAGCTACGAGGTCGACGGCCTCTGCCACCGCGACCGCTCCTGGGGCATCCGCCGCTGGGACACGCTGCTCAACCACCGCTGGGTGCCCGGCACCGTCGGGCCGGAGCTGTCGTTCGGCTCCATCGGCTGGCACGGCGTCGACGGATCGACCCGGCAGTTCGGCTACGTCGTCCGCGACGGCGAGGTCGTGCGCGCGGAGGAGGTCGACGTCGCGGTGACCTTCGAGGTCGACGGCTTCACCTACCGCCGCGGCGAGGTGCGCTGGCGCTTTGCCGACGGGGAGGAGCTGACGCTGGTCTGCGCCCCGGTCGACGGCATCGTCTCCGAGCACCACGGCGTCGCCTGCGTCGACGCGCTCTGCGAGATCGAGCTGGAGGGCAAGCGCGGCTTCTGCGACCTCGAGGTGTCCACCAACCCCCGCGGCGGGGCCGGCCCGATCACGGCGGCGCTGCGGGCGACGTTGCAACAGGGGCTGTCGATGCGGCCCTCCGGCCTGGTCGTCCCGGTCTAGGACCACCGCGCATGGCCGCCCACGGAAACCCCTACTCGCGAGGCGCCGCCGCGGCGGTGCTGCGCACGCCCGGCGGCTCGCGCCTGCGTGCCGCGGGCGAGATGGGCGGGCTGCTGGTGAAGGTCGCCAAGCAGACGTTCACCCCGCCCTTCCCGTGGGTCCGCGAGGCGGTCGTCGAGGTCTCGCTGGCGGTGCGGCGCTGCTCGCTGCCGCTGCTGCTCAGCCACGCGGTCTACCTCATCGGCTTCGGCATCATCCTGTTCGGCAACATCCTCATCAGCCTGGGGATCAGCGACCGCATCGGCGGCACGGTCTTCCTGATCTGGAGCCGCGAGATCGCCACCTGGATCACGGCGATGATCTTCGCCGGCGTCGTCGGGTCCGCCGTCACGGCCGACCTGGGCGCGCGGAAGATCCGCGAGGAGCTCGACGCCATGAGCGTCCTGGGCGTCAACCAGATCCGCCAGCTCGTCGTGCCCCGCGTGGTGGCGATGAGCGTGGCCATGCCCGCCCTGGCCTTCGCCTCGCTGCTGGGCGTCAACCTCGTCAACTTCCTGATCTCGCCCTCGTACTTCGGGTTCTCGACGGGCGTCTACTTCGACTCGCTGAGCAACATCATCCGGCCCAGCGACCTGCTGCTGACGATGTTCCTGAAGAACGCGATCATCGGGGTCTTCGTCGGCGTCGTCGCCTGTTACAAGGGCCTGTCCAGCGCCCCGGGCGCCGAGGGCGTCGGCCGCGCCGTCAACCAGACGGTGGTCATCACCTTCTTCTGGATCTGGTTGTTCGACGTCGTGTTCAACCTGGCGTACTTCACGGTGCTGCCGGACGTCTCGGTGCTGCGCGGCTGATGGCTGCCGTCCCTGCACCCAAGGCGGGCACGCGCGCCCCGGGCCGCACCAGCCCGCTGCTCACGGAGTTCGGCGAGCTGACCCGCTTCGGCGGCCGTGCGCTCACCGGCCTGCCGGGCACCCTGAAGTACTTCTCCGAGGTGCTGCGCCAGGCGTCGATGATGCTGCGCGGCGCGATCCCGCTGGTCTTCGTGATGCAGCTCTTCCAGGGTGCGGTGATCGGGACGTTTGCGTTCTTCCTGCTGCGCGGCATCGGCGCGGCGGACTACTTCGGCCTGACCACCGGCGTCGTCGGCCCGCGCCAGACGAACACGACGATGTTCGGCTACGTCTTCACCGCGCGGGTGTGCTGCGGCATCGCGGCGGAGCTCGGGGCGATGAAGATCCAGGAGGAGGTCGACGCGCTGGAGGTCTCCGGTGTCGACCCGCGCCACTACCTCGTGGGCACGCGGCTGCTGGCGGTGATCATCTTCGCGCCGATCGCGGCGTTCGTCGGCCTCATCGCGACGCTGATCGGCGCCTGGCTGATCGTGCACGTGCTGCTGGGCGGGCTGTCGACCAACACGCTCACCACGGTCCACTGGAGCGTGCAGTCCTTCGGGGACTCGATCTTCGTCATGGTCACCTGCACGGTCATCGCCGTGATCACGGCGATCGTGGCCTGCTTCTACGGGCTGCGCACGACCGGCGGACCGGCCGCGGTCGGCGGCTCGGTCGCGCGCTCCATCGTCGTCAACCTCGTCCTGCTGCACCTGATCGCCGCCTGCGGCGCGGTCTTCGTGTTCGGCACGGACGCCAAGCTCCCGATCGGCGGGTGAGCCGGATGCGCGTCCTCGCACCCGTGCTTGCCCTCATCGCCGCCGCGGTGGTGCTGGTCGCGGTGGTCAGCGGCTCGGGGGACGACGGCCACCGCTTCACCGTCGTCGTCGGCGAGGCCACCAACGTCGTCAAGGGCCAGCAGGTCCGCCAGTCCGGGCAGGACGTCGGCGAGGTCGTCTCGATCAAACCGGCCAACCATGGGCGCGACGCGCGCGTGGAGCTGGCGATCGACGACCGCGCCTGGCCGCTGCCCGCCGGCACCAAGCTGCAGCTGCGCTGGGGCGGCACGGCCAACTTCGGCAACCGCTACATCGCCATCCGGCGTGGGCACGGCAGCGGGTCGGCGGTCCTCCGCGGCGTGCTGCCCACGCGGGACTTCATCGTCCCCGTCGAGTACGACGAGCTGCTTGCGGCCTTCCCGGGCCGGACCCGCGCCGACGTCAGGCACATGCTCGGCGCGCTGGCCCCGGCGCTGCAGGCCTCCCGCCCCGGGCTGCGGACGACGCTGCAACGCGGGCCGGGCGCGCTGACGGAGGCCGCCGCGGTCGTGCAGGACATCAACGCCGACCAGCGCGCCGTGCGCACGCTGGTGCGCAGCGCCGACCATGTCCTGGCCGCGGTGGACCGCTCCCAGCCCGGCATCCGCAAGCTGCTCGACGGCTCGGCCGGCACGTTCGACGCCGTGGCCGACGAGTCGGCGCGGCTGCAGCAGGCGCTGGCGCTGACGCCGGCCACGCTGCGGCGCACGCGTGACGTCCTGGCGCTGGCCGACACCACGCTGGCCCGTGCGCGCACGGTCGTCGACCGGCTGAAGCCCGGCGTCCCCGTCGTCCGCGCGACGATCCCGCCGCTGACGCGCCTGCTGTCCACCGTCGAGCACGTCGGCCCGACGGCGCGCGCCGCGCTGGCCACCGGCCGCCGCTCCGCCCCGGATCTCGTCGCGCTGCTGCGCCACCTGCGCACCCTCAGCCCGCAGCTGAAGTCGATCGGGACGCAGAGTGTCGACAACCTCGAGTGCATCCGGCCCTACACGCCGGAGGCCAACGCGTTCTTCTCCAACTGGGGCGACTTCTTCTCCGGCACCGACGGCCAGGACAAGCTCATCCGCGCGCAGGTGCAGTCCTACGGCCCGGCGTTCTCCAACGCGATGCCGATCGACTCCGGCCAGGCCAAGGACCTCTTCAGCGGCCTGGAGTACGGCTTCCCGCGCCCGCCCGGGACGGTCGCCGGCCAGCCCTGGTTCCTGCCGAAGTGCGGCGCCGGGCCGGACGCGCTGGACCCGCACAAGGACCCGGAGATCCGCAGCTCCTCGAAGGTCTTCGACCTGCCCAAGCTGTCGCCGATCGTGTCCCCGCGGGGTGCACGATGAACCGGCGGGTCGCGTTCGTGCTGGGCTTCGTCGCGGTCGGCGCGGTGCTGGCGCTGCTGCTGTCGCGCCTGGGTGGGGACGACCGCTACGAGGTCACGATCCCGGTCCCCAACGCCTCGGGCCTGCGCGACGGCAGCGCCGTGAAGGTCGGCGGGGTGGACCGGGGGACGGTCAAGCTCTCGATCGACAGGCGCGACAACGTCCTGCTGACGCTGAAGCTCGACAGGTCCGTGGGCCGGGTCGGCAAGGACGCCAAGGTCGCGATCGTCGCCGCCAACTTCCTGGGCATCAAGCGCGTGGAGCTCCTGCGCGGGGACGCCACCGGCAACCCGGCACCGGACGGCTACCGGCTGCCGGCGTCGCAGCTGACCACGCCGACCGACCTCGACCAGGTGCTCGGGGTGTTCGACGCGGATACACGTGCGCGCGCGCGGATCCTGCTCGACGCCGCGGGTGAGGCCGTCGTCGGGCGCAAGGTCGACGTCTCGACGCTGCTGCGCGAGCTGCCGGTCGGCATGCAGCAGGCCGGCCCGGTGCTGCAGCAGCTGGCGACCGACGACCGCACCATGGATTCGCTGCTGGCGCGGTCGGACCGCTTCGTCGCGCAGGTCACGGCGGAGCGCCGCGCCCTGTCGCGGCTGGTGGACACCCTCGGCCAGGCGTCGGCGACGGTCGCCGCACGGCGGGCCGCGCTGCGGCAGACCCTGGCCGCCGCTCCTGCGACCTTGCGCGACCTCCGCGGCTTCCTCGGTGACCTCGAGGACGCGACCGGCGACCTGGGGCCTGCCGCGCGGGACATCACCGCGGCCGCCCCCGCACTGCGCGACACCCTCGCGCAGGTGGACGAGGTGCAGACGGCGGCAGCGCCCGCCCTGCGCAGCGCCACTGCCGCTGCGCCCCAGCTGACGAAGCTGGCCACCGGCGCCACGCCGACGCTGCGCCGGCTGCGACCGACCCTGCAGGCTGCCGCGACGTTGGCGTCAGACCTGCCACCCGTCAGCGACACGTTGGACCACAGCGCCGACAACGTCATCGCGATCCTCGAGAACTGGAGCCGCGCGATCCAGTTCCGCGACAGCATGGGCCACGTCTTCCGCGGCGAGGCGTCGTTCAGCCCGGACCTGATCCTCAGCATGGTCGGCCGGCTCACGGCGCCCGCGAAGAAGAAGGCCGCCGGGCCGGCGCGGCGCAGGCCGGCGCTGCCGACGGTGCTCGACAAGCTGCCCAAGCTGCAGGCCGCCCGGCCGCAGGCGGCGACGAAGCCCAAGGCGCAGCAGCTGGTGGAGGGCGTCGGCGAGAAGGTCGGCAGCCTGCTGGACAAGGTCCTCGGCGCCGGCCGGCAGCCCGACGGTGACCAGGACCGGCAGGGCCTCCTCGACTTCCTCCTCAAGCCATGACCGGTCACCGCCGCCGCACCCGCCGCTACGACGGCGAGCCTCCGGCTCGCGCGCTGACCCGCGGCCTGCTCGTCGCCGCCCTGATCGCCGCGTTCGGCTGGCTGGCCGTCACCTTCTACAACGGCGTCCCGGGCCGCGACTACACGATGGTCCAGGCCAAGCTGCCGCGGGTCGGCAGCCTGCTGGCGCACGACCCGATCCGCCTCGGCGGCGTGCGCGTCGGGCAGGTGAAGTCGATCGACCTCGCCGGCGACGGGGAGACGCTGCTGAACCTGCAGCTCGAGCCGGACGCGCACGTGCCGGCGGACTCGCAGATCAGGATCCGCGCCAACGGCCTGCTGGGTGCACGCTACGTCGAGCTCGTGCCCGGGCGCAGCACGGCGGCACTGCGCGCCGGCACCGTCATCCAGGGCGGCGACAGCGCGCTGACCGCCGGGGCGACCGACGCGCTAGACACGTTCGACAGGCAGACGCGCGGCGCGCTGCGGCCGCTGCTCGGCGAGCTCGGCACCGGACTGGAGGGCCAGGGCCGCAACACCAACGACCTCATCCGCGCGGGCGCCCGG
>CAYUDT010000124.1:0-13808 GCA_964443695.1 uncultured Conexibacter sp.
TGGGACTGCGGCATCTCCCAGGGCGACGTCCAGGTCTTCCAGCGCAAGGACCTCGGCGGCCGCTGGTTCGCCACCTACACGCAGGACGACGGCTACGACTTCAGCCAGACCGCTCAGTGCGCCAAGGACGCCAAGGCCGCGGGGATCGACGCGGTGAAGGTCAACGGCTCGGGCACCTGGATCACGGAGATCACCGACCCCTACCACCCGAGGTTCGTGACGTTCGTCCCGGTGGAGCAGGGCTCGCACAACATGACGGTCCACCCCTCGGGCAGGTACCTCTACAACTCCAACTCCGACCTCATCACCTCGCTGACCCCGGCCGTCGAGATCTTCGACATCACCGACCTCACCAGGCCGAGGTCCGTCGGCGAGATCGCGCTGCTGACCATTCCCGGTTTGGGCACCGAGTCCCACGACATCGGCTTCAGCGCCGACGGCAGCCGCGCCTACGTCGCGGCGCTGTCGCACGGCGAGATCCTGGACACCACCGACCCCGCCCACCCGGCCCGCATCGGCTCGATCGTCGACCCGGCCCTGAACGTCTGGCACGAGGCGGAGCCGATCACCATCGAGGACCCCATCCTGGGCAAGCGTGACTTCGTCATCGCCGAGGATGAGTTCCTCGGCGCGATCGGCACCGGGCAGTGCCCCAACGGCGGCGTGCACGTCTACGACGTCACCGGCCCGCTGGAGGCCGCGCCGGTGAAGGTCGGCTACTGGAACATCGATGAGGTCCGCACCACCAGCGACGACACCCTGGGCACCTGCACGGCGCACGTCTTCCAGCTGCACCGCGAGGCCAAGCTGATGACGATCGCCTACTACAACGGCGGCGTCCGGGTCGTCGACCTCTCTGGGCTGGTCGGCGTCGCCCTGGGCCGCAACGGCGTGGGCATGAAGGAGGTCGGGTCCTTCCGCTTCCCCGACTCCAACACCTGGGCCGTCAAGGCGCCGTCGGCCGACCGCAAGGGCTTCTACTTCTACGGCAACGACCACAACCGCGGCTTCGACGCGTACAGGTACGAGCCCGCGATGGCCGGCCGCGCCGACGCCGGCACCTGGCTGACGCCCAGGCAGATCGCCTCCCGCGTCCGCCGCGCCCTGACCCGCACCAACGGCGAGATCCGCGTCGCCTCGGCCCTCTGCCTGCTGCGCATCGGCTGAGTCGCCTACAATCCGTCGCCGTCGTGGCTGGGTAGCTCAGCTGGTTAGAGCGCACGACTCATAATCGTGAGGTCGGGGGTTCGAGTCCCCCCCCAGCTACTCGCATCGGGCCCCATTTCATGGGGCCCTTTGTCGTTCCGGGGGTCATCCGCTTCAGCCAGTGCGGCGCCCAAATCGGCTCCGCTACTCAATGAGTGCACAAACCCGCCGTCCACGAGGGCGCGCAACTTCTCGCGGTCGCCCTCCGCCAGCGCCATCACGTGCGTGTAGATCCGGAAGGTCACGTTGATGTCCGCGTGGCCGGCGTCGCGACTGATAGCGGCCAGGTCGTCGCCGAGCGCGACACGGAGGCTGATGTACGTGTGGCGCAGTGAGTGCTGCGTCAGGTTCACCGGCAGCGGCGCCGCACCGTCGGCGATGAGCGTCTGGTCGGCGATCTCGCACGCCTTCAGCAGGATGCGCGAGCGGGTGTTGTCCTTCGACATCTTCCGCCCCTTCAGCGTGCAGAACACGAAGTCGTCGACCCCGTCGTATGTCGTGCTCATCTTCCGGGCGAGCAGCTCCTCACGAAGCGCGGGGACGATCGGCACCCACCGGTCGCCTGCCTCGGTCTTGAGGTCGGCGTGCAGCCGGCCGCCGGGGATGTCGACGTCACGCCACCGCAGCTGCAGCGCCTCGCTGATGCGCAACCCGGCGAACAGCAGCGTCGCGATCAGCGGGCGGCGCAGGCACGTGTCCCGGTCGCGTCGGCTGGCGGCTTCTCGGTCGAGCTGGGCTGCGGCGGCGAGAAGCGCGGCGATCTGCTCCGGGCGGTCGAGGTACGGGCGCCGCGAGCGCTTGACCTTGGCCTTGCGGTTGCGCGGGTTCACGCGGACGGGGTTGCGGTCGATGAGGCCGCGCTCGTCGGCGACGTCGAGGATCGCGCCGAGCCGCGTGATCGTCGCGTTGATGTAGCTCGGGCCGACAGCCTTGGCGTCCTCGACGCGCTGCAGGTGCGCCTCGCGGGCGTCATCGTCGGCGGAGACGGGCTCGGCCTTCAACGCCGCGTAGCGGCGGTAGGCGGTGAGCTTGTGCTCCCGGTAGCGGTCGACCTCGGCGACAGTGATCTGACGCAAGGTGTGCTTGTGGAAGAACGGCAGCAGGTGCCGGCTGAGCTCGTTGGTGTACGCCTCGACGGTGTTGTCGGCGAGGTCGACAGCTTTGGCCGCCAGCCACTCCGAAGCGAACACGTGGAACGTCGGCTCCTCGACGATCTCGGGTGCGACGTCCGAGACGGGCGGCTGCCACAGCCCGCGGCGGACGTCGGCGAGGACGTTGGCCAACTCGGCCTCCGCCTTGGCGTAGGTCCAGCCCTGGTGGGCGTAGCCGAGGGTGACGTACTGCTGCCGGCCTAGGGCCCGGAACCGGATCGCGTAGACGGTGCCGCGGCTGTTGGTCTTCTCGACGATGCTGCCGGTCGCAGGCCTAGGCATCGGCTGGCCGCTCGGCGTTGTCGTCGTAATCGCGAACGGGCGATGAGGCAGGCTCCCCGTTCTCGTCCCGCTCTACACGCCAACCCCGGCCCGGGAACTCACGATCGAGAACCCTGCACACAGCCGCGCACAGGGCCTCGTTCTGCTCGGGGGTGAGGGTCATCGCACGGCCCTCAGCAGACCCGAGGTGTCGATCGTCGACTCGGCCGGCTGCAAGGGGATGCGCGCTAGGTCATAGTCCCCGACGTCGCGGGCGTCGGCGAGGATGGTCGCCACTCGATGAACCTCGGCGGCGTACCGCCGAGCCACGGCTCCGGCGCACGCATTCTCGGAAGACTCGATCAACCGCTCCAGCCGGTTGGCGAGCTCTGCGGCGCACGTGGCGCACATCTCGCCGGCTGTCGCAGTCACCTGTTCGTACCTTCCATCAAGATCTCGGCAGCAGATCGTCCGATCGCCGCCTTCGCACCCAAGGATCTCATTCGCTTCCCTGAATCTGCCGATGTGACTCCGCAATCCGCGGGCCTCGTAGAGGCGCAGTCGCGTGGACGTCTGGAGATCCAGGGGGATCGAGATTCTCCGCTCGAGGGGGAACGGAATGACGGAGGCAGTAGCCTCGCCGATGCTCATGGAGTCGGTTCTCCTTGGGCCATGCTCCGGGGGCCGTTGGCGCGGTCGCCCGGAGCGCTTTGTAGTTGACGCGCTTGACGCTAGCACCGGGCGTCCGTGGTAAGCAACGTGTTTCCAGCAGGAAGCGCAACCGCCGCGACGCGCCAACCGTCCGCGGTCAACTGCATGAGGAACGAGAGCGCCGGGGTCACGACGTCGCCACGTGAGGTGTCGACCGGCGGCACGACGATCACGCGTTCGAGGTCGACGCCTTCGGGGCGGGGGTCCGTCGCCACGCCCCACCCCGTCAGGCTCAGGCGGCCGATCTCGTCCTGCATCGCCTGCAGCGCTCGCTGAGCCGTCCGGTCGTCCGATTCACCGGGGACGCCCTCGGCCAGCAACGCGATCTGAAGATCCACGTGCAGCAGGTCCCACGCTGCCTGTCCATCCCCGGTCTGCAGCGCTCCAAGCCACGCGACCGCGCACGCATGCGGCCCATCAGGGTCGAGCTCAGCGGGTCTCATCATCAGCCGCCCGGGGCGATGCGCAAGACCCGCGCGTGACGGCCGATGCGCTCGCCCGCAACCCGCACCCCGTAGCCGTCGATTTCTGCCCGGACCTTGCGCATCAGCGGGGCGGTGTCGCCCTCGATGTAGACCTTGATCTCCGGTGCCGTGGCCGCCGTCGGCGCGGTGGCCATCTGCGAACCGAACGGGCCAGCCGGATCGCTCTGCACCTGGACGAGCTCGTCCTTGTGGACGCGCAACATGCCCGTGTCGGGCACCCGCATCACACCGTCCGTGCCGCGCGCGAAGGACCCGAAGAACCGCGCGTTCAGCAACGGCGCGAACCCCTCGATGACCAGGCGCTGCGACTCGCTGACGCTCAGGGCGCGGATGGCCTCGTCGCGCTGCTGCTGCAGCAGGCCCTCTCGGACGTCGGAGCCGGTGCCGCTGGTGCTCGTCGGCTTGAAGTTGATCGACGTGTTCTGCAGGTCGGCGAGGTCCTTGGCGATCTGCAGCACCGCCAGCTGCTCGGCGGGGATGTCGGTGTCGTTCAGTCCGCGGAGGGTGCGTGCGAGATCACCGAGGATCGTGGTGTCGTGGTCCAGGCGCGCGGTGTACTGGCCGGCCAGCCCGGTGGTGGGGTCAAACGCGTCGGTGCCACCCGATACCGCGGCCATGTCCCGGGTGGCGCTGGCGATCTCCCGGTTGGCCAGGGTCAGGCGGGCCTTCTTCTCGGCGTTGCGGGCCAGCCGCTTGCGGCGCTCATCGCCGGTCTCCCCCTTCTTGGCCTGCTCGAACACCGGGCCCGGCTGGGTGTCCTTGAGCTTGGTGTTCTCCTCGCGGAGGTCGGCGATCTTCTGATTGGCCCACGACAGGTTCTTCTTGGCCGTCGAGGACAGGACGGTGTTGTCGTCGTTGGTGCCGTCGTGGATGTCGCGCTGGTAGTCCTGCAGCTCCTTGATGCGGGCGGTGTTGTTCGCCACGCGCTGCTCCCACCCCAGCCCCTCCGAGCGCAGCCCGGCGGCTACGCGCTCCTCGTGGGCCTTGTCCTTGCGTCGGCCCTGCCAGATGCGCTTGAACATCGCCAGGCGCCGCAGGACGGCATCGCGATCGCTGCCGTAGGCGGGGATCAGCTTGTCGCCGATCGCCCCAGCCTGCCCCTGCAGCAGCCCCAGCAGGCTCTGGGAGGCGACGATGCTGCCGTCGGGGGTGCCGGTGTGGAGCATCATCAGCGCCCGGAGTTCTGCGGAGGCCTGGTCGATGCCGCCGATGAACTTGCCGCCCTGCCAGGTGCCGGACTGGTTGAGGACCTCGTTGCCGTCGACGTCGTAGACGGTGGCCTGCTCCTCGCTCAGGGCGTTGAGGCCTTCGCGCTGGGTGATCAGCGCGCGGACGTGCTCGATCGGTATCCCGAACAGGTCTTCCATCGTGCCGCCGATGAGGGCGTTGGCGAACCGGTCGAAGGCGTCCTCGGGGGTGGCGTACTGGGCCAGCCACTTCGGCAGCGAGTCGGTGCTGGTCTTGGCTGCCTTCTTGACGGTGCCCTTGACCTTGCTCAGGTTCGGGCGGCCCGGACCGTCGACCTTGGTCGCGGGGGTGCGCGTCTTCTTCTTGCGCTTCTTCTTGGCGTCCTTCTCGGCGTCGGCCTTGCGGTCCTTGGCGTGCTGGGCTGCCCAGTCCTTGACGCTCTGCGGGTCGTCGGCGGTGCCGGGCTGCCCGGAGCGGCCCAGAAGCGCGCCGACGGCGGCGGCGAGGTGGATGTGGTCGGCGTGCCCGGCCCACACGCCGCTGTAGAACGACGGGTCGACGGGGTGCCCGTCGCTGATGCTCAGGTTCGGGTTGTGGATGCCTTCGAGCAGGTCCCGGTACAAGCCCGACGACTTGATCCACTCCGACGCCTTGTACATCGCCGGCACCGGGCCGCCGATGTCGACGGCGCGGCCCTGGTAGTGCCAGGAGTCCGAGACGTGGTTGCCGCCCGTCGTCGACGTGATCGACAGGCCCGGCGCACTCGCCAGGACCGCCGCGGCGACCTGGCTGATCTTCTGCTTGAGCTCGGGGTGACCGCCGGTGCCGCCGCCGAGATCGAACGTCCCGCCGCCGAAGCCGCCCCCCGCCCCGCCCGTGTCGGCGGGTGCAGCGGCATCCACCTTGGCCTGGGCTGCGGCACGGACCCGGTCCAGCCCGCCCTGCACGATCCCGCCCAACGGCCCGCCGAGCCCGGCGAGGACACGCTTGATCTTCTTGGCGTCGGGCTTGCCGTTGGTCGTGGCGGTCCCGGCGCCCATCATCGCGTCGAGCGCCGACGCGGTCCCGCCGATCGACACCTGGACGTTCCGGCGGCCCCACGCGTTCTGGTGCTCCCGGCTGATCATGTCCAGGAAGTCCAGGCGGTTGCCCTTGATCGCGCCGCCGGTGTCCTCGGCCTGGAAGTCGCCGCGGTAGCCGAACGGGTTCGGCCACGCCTTGAACTTGGTGTGGTAGGGGATGACCGTCGGGTCGACAGCAACGATGTACGGGCCGGCCTTGCCCGTCGGCGCGTTGGGGAGCTTGATCCCCGTGCTGGTGATGCCGGTGCCTTCGATGCCGCCCCACGGGGGCCCGTAGGCGGTCGCCTCAAACGTGCCGCCCTTCGCCGCAGGCACCACACCGCCCGATGCCATGTAGTGGGGCTTGGGGTTGGCGGCGAGGAACGACTCGAGGTTGCCGTAGCCCTGCTGCTGCAGCGCGGCGTCGAGGGCGGGCTTCTGGTGGCGGTTGAAGATGCCGACGTACTCGCCGCGGGCGGCGATGACCGGCTGCCCGTTGACGTCCATCGGGACGGTGTCGCGGCCAGCCTCGCCCTTGTTGCCCAGCCAGAACCCGCCGCGGGCGGCGTTGGTGTGATCGGTTGACGTCGGGGCGACCTTGCCGGTCTTGGTGTCCTGCCCGTTGAGGTAGCGGGTGGCCTCCTTGCCCTTGATGCCGTACTCGCCGAGGTACTTGCGCATCAGCCGGTCGATCTCGGCCAGCCCGGTCTTCGTCGACACGGTGCCGGCGTCCATCGACTTCTTCACCGCGTCGGCGGCCAGCCGGTAGTTCGTGGCGAGGGCGTCCCTGCTCTCCTGGGACCCGTCACGCAGGGCCCGGTAGATCAAGGTCATGTTCTCCCGGGTCGTCAGGCGGATGTCCCTGACGCTGCCCCCCGCGCTCTTGCGCATCCGGTCGAAGGCGATCTCGACGTCCTTGAGCTGCTTGCTGGTGGCCTGCACGTCGACGTCGACGTCGATGCCGTCCTTGGCCAGCCGCTGGATCTGCCGGATCTTCGCCGCGTACTCCTCCAGGGCGTCGCGGGCCTGCTTGACCTGGGAGGGCTTGATGTGCAGCAGGTCGCGGGCGCGGCCGGCGTCATCGAGCGCCTGGCGGAGATCGTTGAGCGGGACCTTGCCGTCCTTGGCGAGGTCGACGATCCGCTTGAGCATCTTCTCGCTGTCAGATGCCTGCTTGCGCTCGCTGACCTCGTTGATCAGCAGCCCGACGCCGACCCCTGTGGCGGCCAGCCCGAGCGGGCTGCGCAGCAGCCCGCCGCCGGTCTTGCCGCCCGCGCCGCCGGCGCCTTCGGCGGCGCCCTTGCTGAACGCCCCGCCGGCGAGCTTCCCGGCCGCCGCCCAAAGCCCCAGCTTCTTACTGGCGAACCCCGCCAAGACGAGCTTGCCAAGCGGGTCCGCGTCCATGAACGCGTCCCCGAACGCACCCGCAGCCTTAAGACCCATCTCGCCGGCCTTCTCCGCAATGACCGGCAGCGCCTTGTTGAACGCGTCGATGAGGTGTTCCTCGATGTGCGCGTTCTTGAGCTTCTGCTCGACGAGGTTGAACAGCGGGCCGAGGTCGCGTTCGATCGCCTCCCGGCTGCGCTTGAACTTCTCCTCCGGGGTGAGGTTCTTGCGGTTCCAGATCGCGGCGATGTCCTGGGCGGTCTTGTCCACCGCGGGCATCCACCGCTTCATCTCCAAGAACAGGCCCTCGGTCATCGCACCGAACGCCTGCTTGCTGTCGTCCTTGATCGAGGACCACATGCCGTCGAAGCTCTGGGACTGCTTCTTGGTCATCCCGGCGAAGCGTTCGGTCATGCCCTCGATGAGGGCGTCGATCGCGACCTTGGCCGGGATGCCGACCTTGCCGATGTTCGCGACTTCCTTCTGGGTGAGCTTCAGCTTCTCCTGAAGGATCTGGTAGGCGGGGATCCCGGCCTCCGCCAACTGCAGCAGTTCATCGCCCTGGACCTTGCCCTTGGCCTTGATCTGCCCGAGGGCGATGACAAGCCGGTCGATCTTCTCCGAGCCGCCGCCCAACGAGGCGACGGCGTCACCGATCGCCCGGAGGTCCTTCTCGGTGTCCTTGACCGTGAACCCGAACGCCAGGAACTTCTTGGCGGCGTCGGTGACCTGGCCGAACTCAAACGGGGTCTGCCGGGCGGTCTTGAACAGGTCCGACAGCAGCCGGTCGGCCTCCTTGGCGGAGCCGGTCAGCTGCGTCAGCGCGATCCGGTTGGACTCCATCGACGCGTTGAAACGGATGCCTTCCTTGATCGCCCCGGCGGCCATCGCCGTCCCGACCGCGGTGACCCCCGTAGCGGCCCGGCGCCCGGCAGAACCAAGCTGATCGAGGGAGCGGCCGGCCTCCTGCGCACCGGCCTTCAGGCCCTTCAGCGCGACGCCCTGACGGCGGTAGGCGCTACTGGCCCGGTCGCTGCTCTTGGCGGCCCGGTCCAGGCCGAGTTCGACCTGGCGGGCGCTGGTGACGAACCGGCCGTTGGCCTCCCGCCAGCGGCCGGCGGCGTCCTGGTAGACGCCAGAGGCGCGCTTGGCGTCGGCCGCCATGCCCTCCACGGCGGCCTTGGTCTCGCGGCGGGCGCGCTTGACCTCACGGACGACGTCGTCGGCGTCGCCCTCGATGACGACCTTGATCGGATCGACCGTCATCGGGTTAGCCCCGCGGCGCAAGCGTGCCGTCAAGCAGCAACGCGGCAACGGGCGAGGTAGTCACCCGGAACTCCCAGATCACGCTGATCCCGGTTCCACCCGCTACGTGCCAGACGTTCCCTAGGTGGTCCACGTGGCTCTGCGTAAACGGCGTCGGGGCCACGTCGCCCGAACGCCTCACAATCGCCGGCACATCAACGCCGAGGACGAACGTCTCGCCCGGCCTGTACGGCTTGCCGTTCCGCTCGAAGGGCTTGAGGACGTCGAATTCGATCTTCACGCCCACGGCTATCCGTGGGCGCTCCCCAGAAGTGCAGTCGGGGCGCGAACGCCGGGGCTGATGAGGATCGCTAGCTATGTACCCCGGCGCTCGCGCCCCGACTGCATTCGACTAGGTGTCCTCGAGTAGACGACGGATCTCGTCGTCCGACGGCGCCCAATCTGGGTCGAGGCCTCTGCCCAGAACGACTCGCCGCTGCTCTTCGGAGAGCGGCGCCAGCAGGTGACGTCCGAAGCGCATGAGGTCCTCGGTGCGCGCGTTCTCGGCGGCTTCGACGGGCACAAGCATCCACCCTCGCTCGTACAGCGCGGCCACGATCGCCAGCATGCGCTCTGTGTCGACGCCGAGGATCGCGCCGAGGGCGTCAGGGTCGGCGGCCACGGCTCACACCAAGCGCCCGCCGCGAAACCGCGATGCCTCTGCCTCGGTGCGCTCAGCGAGATCGGAAGCGGCTCGAGCCGCACGATCGAGCGTCATCGCTTTCTCGGCCTCGGCTTTCGCAAACCGCTTGCCCGCAGCAGCCGGTGCGGCCCTCCGGACTTCCTCCTCGTGCCGTGCTGCCTGCAGGGTTCCGAGATGGTCGATGCCCATCTCGGCGTACTGACGCCAATCTTTCCCGAACTCCTCGGAGCTCTGCGTGGTGAGACCCAACTCCTTGGCTCGCAGCCATGCGCGCACGGCGTGCACCGGCTCGGTGAGCAGCGCGGCCACGTCGTCGTCAGGGCCGAACATCACGTACCCGTGGCTATCGGGCGTGCGGGCCGGCGGAGGCGTGGACACCGTGGCGGACAACGCGATGACGCTATCGGCGTATGCCTGCTCGACGTGCCCGAACGCCTCGTCGAGGCGGATCCGTCCCTTGGCGAGGACGGCCTGCAAGGTCAGCGCCTCTGCCTCTTCACGGTCGAGGAACGCGCTCGCCTGCTCGTGGAGCTCGGTGAGTTTCGTCGCGGCCTCGACGTAACCAAGCCCTTCCGCAAGGGCCACGGCACGGACCGCGAGGTCGAACCGGTTCGGGTTGTGGAACACGTCGATGAACCGGGCCGGCGTGTCGATGCCGCGGATCTCGTTGAGGCGCTGCTCGGCGAGTTCCCTGACCTCGAGGACGTGATCGACCGGCGCGGCGTCTCCGGCAGTTGCCGCGACCAGTTGGAATACGCCAGGGTCGTTGTTGGTAAGCAGGTGCAGCGCCACGGCGTCGTCGACGCCGCGTTCACGACGAACGTCGGCGACGGCACGTGCGAGGCAGAGCCGGTCTTCAGGTGAGAGTGCCATTGCCTGCGGCTATCCGCGTGCGTAGCCCAAAAGTGCAACTTGGTTCCGGTAGGGCCTCGGGGGGGCCGCCAGCGTCAGAGAAGAGCCCGGGCAGGGCGGCCGTGAGGATCAGGCAGAGCATCTCGCCGTGAGGATCTCGGAGGCCCTCAAGGACCGCGATGTCCCATCGGGACTTGAGCTTCTTGAGCGTTCGGACCGACCGGGCTGGCCCGAACTCCTCCGGCAGAGACTCGGCCATCCACTCATACCGGTCACCAGTGGCAGGGCCAAGGTGAAACGCCCACGCCACGTCGCACATCCGCGCCGCGTCTCGGCGCAGCAAGTCGACTCCCCCTCCCGGTGTGGCGTGCGCCAGGTAGTCAAAGCATGCGGCTTCGATAATGGCTCGAAGGCGTCCTGGCTCCTCCAGCGCAAGGGGTATCGCGAACCGCAGCCAGACGTCGATCGCCCACATGTCGGCGATCAGCGCTTCTCGGTCTGCTTTCGGTCTGACCAGGAGCGCCGCGACTGCAAGCACGATCGCCTCGTCCTGACCCAACTCGTCGAGTCGGTGGGCGACCTTCGAATACTCGAGGACTGCCTCCACGATCGCCGTCCGCGGGCGCTTCGCAACTTCGCTTCGCAGGGGCGTCATACGTCTCGCCCGCTCAACGTGCTGATGAAGGCGTCTTCGCCGCCGGCACGGTTCATGAACGATGCGCGGCGGCGCTCGAGGGTGTCCGTTGTCTGCTGCCGTCGCGGCCGGGCATCGCCGCGACTCCTGAAGCGTTGATGGTGCACGGCCAGCGCCAGCGCCTGGGCGATGTCGCAGTGACCGCCGAGCGTCCGAGGAAGCGAAACCTCTGATCGGCCGACCCGCATGTCTGTCCGGACCGCTCGCAACTCCGCGATCAACTGCGGGTCGTTGTAGAGCGCCAAGCGGTCCATCAGCAGCGCCGCGCGCAACTCGCGGAACACCTCGGTCTGCGAAACCGCCGACATCGGGTTAGGCACCACCCGCAGCCCGTACGCCGACGACATCCGAGCCTGAATCTCGTAGGCCATGTGCTGGTCGCAGACGATCGTGTGCACACCGAACGCCTGACACTCCTCCGCAATCGCCGCGAGGAGATCGTCCTGACGGCGCCGCACCGTCTCAAACGTGTGCGCCGACTTCGGCACCCACCGTTTCGTCAAGCCGTGCAGCAACTTCCCCGGCATCAGGTTCGATCGGCCGACGATCGCCAGCGCACACGGATCCTGCTTCGACGCAAAGTCCAACCCGGCGACCCAACCGCTCCCCTCGTCCGGTCGCGCCGGCCCGTCCGCCGTCGCCTCGACGTGCTCGAAATAGTCACCACCGGACGCCACGAACTCAGCCAGGTACTCCGTCGCGTAAGCCCCGTGCCCCAAACGCAGCTGCTCCCCGGACAGAAACTCCGAGGTCACCATCGGGTTGACGTCGGCGCTCGGAGCCTGGAACGCGTAGCCGGGCAGCGCGCCCGACGACACGCCATCAAACATCTCCGCGAACAACCCCTCCGTGCCGTAGGGCGTCGAGACCAGCAGGATCTGGCCCGCGGCGCCAAACGTCGCGATCGACGGCGCCACGGCCTGGAACACCTCGCGCGCAGCTTCAAAGTGCGCGACCTCGTCCAAGATCACGATCGACGCCGCCATCCCGCGAGTCGCCGACGTCGACGTCGGCACCGCCCTGAGCGTCGTCTTTGCGCCCCCCAGCGTGCGGAACCGAAGCTCGGTCGCTGTCTCCGCATACATGCACGCCTGCAGCATCGGCGACGCATTCACGATCTCTCCCGCGACCCGCAGCAACTCGTTCGCCTGATCCTGACGGGCCGCCACGACGAGCGCGTACCGCAACTTCGCGAAGCGATCGAGGTCCGGCCGCAACAGGCAGTGATGCAACGCGACCTTCGCCGCGAGCAACGTCTTGCCAGACCGCCGGCCAAGCGCCAAGACCCCAAGCGGCGTCGACTCAATCGCGCGCAAGATCTCCAACTGCTTCGGGAACAACGTCGCGTCGCCGCCGAGCAACTTCGGGTCAGTCGCGGCCTTCACCAGGCCAATCGACGGCGCCGTCATCCGCGCTCCCGCAGAGCCAGCAACGCCAGCAACTCGTCCAACGGCAAGGTCGCCATCCACCCGCACCGGTTCGGCCGGTGGACCACCACGGGCAGGTCCAACGGGTCCGCGTCAGCAACCGCTTGCCGAACCGCCGCCGGAACGTTCAGCCGCTCCTGACGCTTCACCTCCAAGTGAACACCGGCAGGCCCATGCGCCACATCACCGCGCCCAGCCTGGTCACGGCCATCGTGCGTGCGACGTGCCCTGCCCCATCCCGCAGCGCGCAGGATCCCGACGATCTCGATCTCGGCCTTCGCGCCCTTGCGGCGCTCCCGCGCCGGCATCAGCTTGCCCCCGGCACGAGCCCGAGAAACGAACTCAAGCTGACCGTCGGAGGTTGCGCCGGCGGCGAGAATCGCAGCATCAGGCCGACCATCTCGGCCGCCATCGTCATACGAGCGGCAGCAGACGCCCCGATCCCTCGGGCCTCGAGGTCTTCGGCCAAGCGCTCAGTGACCTCGTCGAGGCTCCACGTGGCGACGACCTTGCGCGTGCCCCACCCCGTCTCGGAACTGTAGGTGCGGCAGGTGACGGCGATCTCCACCGACGGCGGATAGGTGTTGTCGCTGGGCATCACTCGCGGCTATCGCTCCGCTTCGCCGGGAAGTGCAGGCACGCCGCCGGCCGTGCTCTCCTGCTCTGCTGCCTGGGCTGCGATGTAACCCGCAAGCGCCTCGCCAACCGTGACCTTGGCCTGGGCGTCGAGGTCACGCTCGAGTTGTTCGATCCGGGTGGCCCACTTCTCGATCTCGCGGACGATTGGGAACGGCTCTCCGAACTCGTCCCGCACTACCCCGCCCTTGGTGTCGAGGAACCGCTGCGCGGACTCAAGGCGCGCGCAGCGGTCGGCCCACGTGCTGATCACGGCGGTGTTGGCGGCGTGCGGCCAACGCCGCAACGCATCCGCGGCGTAGCGCTCTCGGGCCTTGCGGAGCTCGGCATCGCTCATCGCGCCGGCGGCGAGGTTCGGCGATCCGCCCGTACGTGCAGGCGGAGCGTCGCCGATCGGGGTCGCGAGGTCACGGCTGATGGTGGCCGGGGTCACCTTTAGTTCGGCGGCAATCTCCGCGTTGGTCTTCCCTTGGGCGGCTAGGCGATGCGCCTTTGAGCGTCGGCGCTGGGCTACTCGACGCTGAGCAGGACTGGCGGGCATTACGGGCGGCTATCAGGGTCGGCCAGCAAAACGTGCAATGACTTGCAGCATTCAGTCACGGCGCCAGTTGTACAGACAGCCCCTGCAAGAACGGATAGTGCGCAGGCAACGACGCGGTCCCGTCGGCGGCGGAATCCGCTCAGCTACCGCCGCGAATAGGTAGCAGCGGAGCCCCACTACTCATTCGCGCCTGCGCCGAGCGCCGAGGTGGAGTTCCCCCGCTTTCGTGGACACCTGATGACTGAGCGTGCTCAGTCGGAA
>CAYUDT010000125.1:0-13558 GCA_964443695.1 uncultured Conexibacter sp.
TGCAGCCGCTGGCCGTCAAGGCCGGGCTCAACGGCGTGATGATGGGCAACTTCCTGACGACGCTGGGCAACACCCCCGAGCAGGACCGCAAGATGTTCTCCGACCTGGGCCTGAACATCGCCCGCCACACCGACAACGGCGCCAACCCGCGGCCCGACAACCGCAGCGGCTGGCTGGACGGCGAGACGCCCGACGTCATCGAGGACTTCTTCGACACGGTCGAGCAGGCCGAGGACGCGGGCATCGAGATCAAGATCTGGAACCCGTCCTCGCAGCTGCGCTACGCCAAGAAGACGCACGTCCCGCCGCGGCCGGACGGGGCGCTGAACAAGTGGCCCGACGAGAAGCCGGTGGAGATGGCCCAGTCCTCCGGCATGCCGTTCGGCGAATAGCAGTGACCGACATCGAGGCCAGGCTCGACGACCTTCGCGAGAGCGGGCTGTACCGGCGCCTGCGCATGGTGTCCGGTCCGCAGGGCCCGCGGGTGGTGCTGGACGGCAAGCCCGTCCTGATGCTCTGCTCCAACAACTACCTCGGCCTCGCCGACCACCCGCGGGTGCGTGAGGCGGCAGCCGACGCCGCCATGCGCTGGGGCGTCGGCGCCGGCGGGTCGCGGCTGGTCAGCGGCACGATGACCGTCCACCGGCGGCTGGAGGAGCGCCTGGCGGCGTTCAAGGGCACCGAGGCGGCGCTGCTGTACGGCTCGGGCTACCTGGCCAACGTCGGCGTCATCTCCGCCCTGGCCGGTCCGGGCTCGGTGGTGTTCAGCGACGAGCTCAACCACGCCTCGATCATCGACGGCTGCCGGCTCAGCGGCGCCGAGAAGGTCATCTACGACCACTGCGACCTCGAGCACCTCGAGCACGGCCTGCGCCGGCTGGAGGGCCGGGCCGGCGTCGTGGTGACCGACTCCGTGTTCTCCATGGACGGCGATGTCGCACCGCTGGCGGAGCTCGTCACGTTGTGCCGCCGCTACGGCGTGCGGCTCGTGGTCGACGAGGCGCACGGCACGGGCTGCCTGGGGCCGGGCGGCCGCGGCGCGGTCGCGGAGGCCGGCGTCGAGGGCGAGATCGACGTGGTCATCGGCACGCTGGGCAAGGCGCTGGGCGCCTACGGCGCGTTCGCAGCCTGCTCGCGGTCCATGGCGGAGTTCCTGGTGAACACCTCGCGGGCGCTGATCTTCTCCACCGCGCCGCCGCCCCCCGCGGTGGCGGGCGCGCTGGCGGCGCTGGAGCTCCTGGAGGAGCAGCCCCGCCGCGTCGAGAAGCTGCAGGCCAACGCCGACGTCCTGCGCGATGCGCTGGCGCGCGAGGGCTTCCACGTCGAGGGCTCGACCACGCAGATCGTCCCGCTGATCGTCGGCGAGGCCGACCTGGCGATGAAGATCTGCGAGCTGGGCATCGAGCACGGCGTCTTCGCCCAGGCCATCCGCCCGCCGACCGTCGCGCCGGGCACCTCGCGGCTGCGCCTGGCCGTCATGGCCTCGCACACCAAGGAGGAGCTGCGCGAGGCCGCGACGATCCTCGGCCGGGCCGCGCTGTCGGCCGGCTTCCGTCCCGGCGCCGGGCTGCCGATCGCCGCGGCGCAGCCGTCGCACCCGCGACGCGAAGCGGCATAGCCCTTGCGCGGGGTCTTCGTCACCGGCACCGACACCGGGGTCGGCAAGACGTTCGTGTCGGCCGCGATCGCGGCCGCGCTGCGCGCCGCCGGGCGGGACGTCGGTGCGTTCAAGCCGGCGGTCACGGGCCTGGACGAGCCCTCGCCGGACGGCGTGCCGATGGACCACGAGCTCGTCGGCGGCTGCGCCGGTGTCTCCCCCGGGGTCGTCGCTCCCCTGACGTTCGCTCCCGCCGTCTCCCCGCACCTGGCTGCATCCATGGCCGGCGTGGAGATCTCCCGCGACGACGTGCTGGCCTCCTACGCGGCGGCCTGCGACGGCCACGACGTCATGGTCGTCGAGGGCGTCGGCGGGTTGCTGGTGCCGATGTCCATGGCATGGTCGGTCCGCGACTTCGCGGTCGACATCGGGCTGCCGGTGGTCATCGCCGCGCGGCCGGCGCTCGGGACGATCAACCACACGTTGCTGACCATCGAGTCCGCCCGTTCGGTCGGCCTGGACGTCCGCGGCGTGGTCATGGGCCCCTGGCCCGACGAGCCCTCCGTGATGGAGCGCGACAACCGCAGGACGGTCGCGGAGCTCAGCGGCGTCGAGGTCGTCACGATCCCCGCGCTGACACCGGAGCCGGAGCAGCTCGCCGCCGCCGGCGCGCAGTTCCCGCTGGACCGCTGGACCGCCTGAGCGTCAGCCGTCGGCCGCGACCTCGACGATCGACGCGTCGATGAGCCACTCGACAGGCGCGATGTCGTCGGTGTAGACCTCGCCGCCGGTCAGCCCGGGCTCCAGGCGGTTGGCGGTGGCCAGGGCCAGGGAGCCGAGCAGCGGCGGGATCGCGCCCGTGTAGAGCGCGGTGCGCAGGCGGCTGCCCGAGGCCTCGGTGGCGTCGGTCGCGAGGACCTGGGAGTTGGTGTCCTCGCTGGCGTCGCGGACGACGGTGGAGAACGACGTGCGCATCGTCGTGCTCAGGACCTTCTCCAGGCGGTCGCTGTCCTCGGGATGGCCGACGTTGACGATGACCGAGCCGCCCGGGTTGAGGCGCTGCTTGACCAGCGCGAAGAACTCCTTGGTCGCCAGGTAGAACGGGATGTAGGGCTGGCGGTAGGCGTCGACGTAGATGACGTCCCAACGGCGCGACGTGCGCCGCAGGAACGGCCGCGCGTCGGCGACGTGGGTCACGAGGTGAGGCGCGCGCATGTCGAACAGCTCGCGACCGGCCTCCAGCAGCTCGCCGTCGATCTCGACGAGGTCGATGCGGGTGCGCGGGAAGTAGTGGCCGATGCTGCGCGCGATCGTCCCCGCGGCGCCGCCGAGGATCGCGATGGACCGGGGCGCGCGGGCCCGGGCGGCGAACGGCAGGACCAGCGGCTCGTCCCAGTAGTCGTCGGTGAGGAACTCGCCGGGGCGGTAGATCGAGTGGATCGCCTGGCCCTCGTTGAGCTCCAGCCGCCGCGTGCCGTCGTCGGCCTCGGTGACCCGGGCGTACTGGTACTCCGTCTCGCGCTCCCAGATGACCTTGCGGTCCCCGTCGGCCTTGACGGTGCCGACCGGGATCAGCGCCAGCAGCGCGATCGCCACCGGCGCCACCGCGACCGGCAGGCGGCGCGCACCGGTCGCGACGGCGGTGGCCGCCAGCAGGAACGCGAAGACGAGGAAGGTGCGGCGGGTGCCGACGAACGGCACCAGCACCAGCGATGCCGCGAACACCCCGGCCAGCGAGCCGAGCGTCGAGATCGCATACAGCCGGCCGGCGACCTGCCCCGCCTCCTCGACCGTCCGCACGCTCAGCCGCACCGCGTACGGCGCGACGGCGCCCAGCAGCAGCACCGGCGCGGCGATCAGCACGCAGACGCCCACCAGCGATCCGACGAACGCGCCGGCACTGACGCTGTCCAGGGCGTCGACGCTGGTGCGCAGGAACGGGTTGGCGACGAACGGCACGACCGCCAGCAGCGCGGCCGCCGCGAGGACCAGGCGGCAGAGGCCCGCGAGCGACGGGTCACGGTCGGCCAGGCGCCCGCCGACCCAGTAGCCGGCGCTCAGCGCCGTCAGCACCGTGGCGATGGTGTTCGCCCAGACGATCGTCGACGCGCCGAACCAGGGCGCGAGCAGCCGCGCGGCGGCGATCTCGGCACCGAGGGATGCCGCACCGACGACGAAGGCGAGCACCTGGACGGGGCGAGCGGCGGTCACCACCCGCAGGCTATTCGTCAGGCCCGGACCGGTGTGCCGGTGCGGGCCCCGCCCGGCACCGGGAGGGCGCGCCGACGCTCGCCCGTCCGGGCGTCGAGATGGTTCGGCCCCGTCCGATCCGACCCATATGGTGCCGCCCATGTCCCGCACCGAGGAGCTGCGCGAACTCGATCGCACCGTGGTCTGGCACCCCTTCACGCAGATGCGGGGCTGGCAGGGCGAGGAGGCGCCGATCATCGAGAGCGCCCACGGCACGACGCTCGTCGACACCGACGGCAAGGAGTACATCGACGGCACGTCGTCGCTGTGGTGCAACGTCCATGGGCACACGCACCCGGCGCTGACCGCCGCGATCAAGGCGCAGGCCGACAAGGTCGCGCACACGACGATGCTCGGGCAGTCGCACCCGACGGCGATCGAGCTGGCGCGGCGGCTGGTCGACCTCGCCCCCGGGGACCTGTCGCGCGTCTTCTACTCCGACAACGGCTCCACCGCCGTGGAGATCGCGCTGAAGATGGCCTTCCAGTGGTGGCAGCACCGCGGTGAGACGCAGCGGCGCGCGTACGCCTACATCGACATGAGCTACCACGGCGACACGATCGGGTCGGTCTCCGTCGGCGGCATCGACCTGTTCCACACCGCCTACCGCCCGCTGCTGTTCGACGGGTACCGCGCTGCTTCCGGCGACGCCGACGACCTCGCCCGCGTGCTGGCCGAGAACTCCCAGGAGATCTGCGCCGTCGTCGTCGAGCCGCTCGTCCAGGGTGCGGCCGGCATGCTCGTCCAGCCGCCGGGCTACCTCAAGCGCGTCCGCGAACTCTGCGACGAGCACGGGGTGTTCCTGATCCTCGACGAGGTCGCGACCGGCTTCGGGCGGACGGGCACGATGTTCGCCTGCGAGCAGGAGGACGTCGTCCCCGACTTCCTCTGCGTCGCCAAGGGCCTGACGGGCGGGTACCTGCCGCTGGCCGCGACGCTGACCAACGAGAAGGTCTACGAGGGCTTCCTCGGGGAGTTCCACGAGTTCCGCACCTTCTTCCACGGCCACACCTACACGGGCAACCCGCTGGCCTGCGCGGTGGCGCTCGCGACGCTCGACGTCTTCGAGTCCGAGCAGACGCTGGAGCGGCTGCAGGGCAAGATCGACCTGCTCGTGCGCCTGCTCGACGAGCACGTCGTCCCGCTGTCCTGCGTCGGGGAGATCCGGCGCGTCGGGTTCATGACCGGCATCGACCTCGACGGCTTCGCGCTGGAGCAGCGGATGGGCCACCAGGTGACGCTGGCGGCCCGGGAGCGCGGGGCGATCATCCGCCCGTTGGGCGACACGGTCGTGATCATGCCGCCGCTGTCGATCAGCGACGAGGACCTGACGCGCCTGGTCCAGCTGACGGCCGCGGCGATCGTGGCCGCGACCGGGGCGACGCGCCAGGCGCCGGCGGCCGCCGGCGCGGCCGCGTCGGGCTAGCGCCCGCGGCCCAGCAGCTTGCGGCCGGCGGACACGCCGGCGCCGCCGGGAAGCGACCTGCGGGCGCGGCGGATCGCCGCGGCCGTGGCCAGGCCGGAGGCCAGCGCCCCCAGCGCCGACGCGCTGGTGCGCAGCGCACGGGCGTTGCTCATCGGGTCCGGGATGGACTCGAAGCGCGTTCCCTCGGGACCGATGTCGATGAAGCCGACGGGCGCCGCCTCCAGCCCGCCGCCACCACCGCCGCCGTCACCCCAGCCGTCCGCGGAGTCGCGCCCACGTCCCCAGCCCCAGCCGCCGAACGTGCTGACGCGGGAGACCGGGATGACGACGCGCTCGCCGTTGCGGATCGGCTCGCCGTAGCAGAGCTTCGCCCCGCCGAACGAGTTGACGAGCTTGCGCAGCCCGAGCAGCGTCGCGCCACGCTGCACCGGGGGCGGAGCGTCGACGCGAGGCTTCTTGTCCTTGGGCTTGCTCAGGGTGCGATCAGTCCTCGGGGGTGAAGTCCTTCTTGCGGGCGCCGCAGACCGGGCAGAACCAGGTGTCGGGGATGTCCTCGAAGGCGGTTCCGGGCGGGATGCCGCCGTCGGGGTCGCCCTCGGCCGGGTCGTAGATGAAACCGCAGGATTCGCAGATCCAACGTTGGGTGGCGTCGCTCATCGCGCGTGAACATATCGAGGACGCCACCCCGCCGCCCGCAGGCCCGGGGCGCGCCGGGGCCGCGGTCGTTTCGGACGGTTCCGGATCCGTACCGGACTGTATGGTCCGGGCATGGCGGAGATCAGCGGTCCGGAGCCCGGAACCACCATCAACACCAGCGGCGAGGCGAGCGTGCCGCGGCAGGCCGCATCGGTGATCCTGCTGCGCGGCGGGGCCGACGCGCTGGAGCTGCTGCTGGTCAAGCGCACCGAGAAGGCCCGCTTCATGGGCGGCGTCTGGGTCTTCCCCGGCGGCGCCGTCGACGCCCACGAGGGCGAGGGCGACAGCGCGCACCGCGCGGCGGCGGTGCGCGAGCTCGAGGAGGAGGCGTCGGTCGCCGGCGTCGACCCCGGGACGGTCGTGAAGTTCAGCCGCTGGATCACGCCCGTCGAGGTGCAGATCCGCTTCGACACCCACTTCTTCCTGGCCCCGCTGCCCGAGGGTGCCGAGCCCGCGGTGGACGGCGAGGAGTGCGTCGACCTCGGCTGGTTCACGCCCCAGGCGGCGCTGGACGCCCACGCCGCCGGCGAGATCCTGCTGGTGTTCCCGACCATCAAGCACCTCGAGCAGCTGGCGGACTTCGACAGTGCCGACGCGCTGCTGGAGTACGCCGCGGGCCGCGAGGTCCTGCCCGTCACCCCGCGTGTCGTCGTCAGCGGCGAGACGGCTCGTGTCCTGCTTCCCGGGGACGAGGGCTACGAAGAGGCGTAGTGTCGCCCCATGTCAGAGGGGCTGACCGTTGCCGTCACCGGGCCCACAGGTGAGATCGGCGTCCCGTTCCTGCGGGCGCTGGAGCGGACCAAGGAGGTCGGGCGCATCATCGGGATGGCGCGCCGCGACTTCGAGCCGGCCTCCCGTGGGCTGAGGCGGACCGAGTACCTGCAGGGCGACATCCTCGATCCGGATGCGGTGAAGCGGCTGGTCAAGGGCGCCGACGTGGTCGTCCACCTGGCGTTCATCATCCAGGCGTCCGACGCGTCGCGGGACATCAACCTCGAGGGCTCGCGCAACGTCTTTGCGGCGGCCGTGAAGGCCAAGGCCGCCCGGCTCATCTACACGTCGTCGGTGGCCGCCTACGGCTTCGGCGACGACAACCCCGACGTGCTGTTCGAGGACGCGGCGACGGAGGGCTCGCCGCGGCACCCCTACTCCTTCCAGAAGGCGCAGGTCGAGCGGGTGCTCGACGAGGTCGTTGGCGGGTCGCGGACCGCGGCCTACGTGTTCCGGCCGTCGATCGTCGCCGGGCCGGAGGCGCCGCTGCTGGTCAACCTCATCCCCTACGTCGCGCTGGGCGACCGGCTCCCGGGCGCCGTCCGCGGGCTCATCGACCAGGTGCCGTTGCTCAAGCCGGTGCTGCCCGACCCCGGCGTGCCCTTCCAGCTCGTCCACCACGACGACGTCGCTGCGGCGATGCGCGCGGGCGTCGTCGGCCGCGGCGAGCCCGGCGTCTACAACCTGGCCGCGACCGGGCACCTCACCGTCAAGGACCTGGCCGACGCGCTGGGCTACTACTCGTTCCCCGTGCCCGACATGGCGGTCGACGCCACGGCCGAGCTCGTGGCCCGCCTGCCGTTCCTGCCGCCCGAGGCGCGGTGGGTCGAGGCCTTCCGGCGGCCCATGCTCATGGACTGCAAGAAGGCCCGGTCACAGCTGCGCTGGCGTCCGAGGTACGACGCCGAGGAGACGCTGCGCGCCACGGTGGCCGCGGCGCGCGCGCCGGCTGACGACTAGACGCCCAGCGCCTTCGCGAACGTGTCCGCGATGAGCCGGTAGCCCTTCGCGTTGGCGTGGATGTCCGGGCCGTTGGGGCCGTCGCACATCCAGGTGTACGTGCAGATGTTCGCCACGGCGGTCGGGATGACGCCGTAGGGCGCCAGCGTCGTCGTGGTCTCGAACGGCGTGTAGGTGCCGAAGGCGGTGGCGACGTCGGCGACCTTGAACCGCTGCTTCCTGACCGCCTTGGTCAGCGTCTCGTTGACGCTGGTCCGCGCGATCAGGACCGACGCGCTGGCCAGGGCCTTGGAGGCGTCATCGCCCTTGAGGTAGGACTGCAGGAACGGGTCGTACTCGGTCTGGATCGCGATCTTGGCCTTCGGGCCGGCGGCGGTGCGCAGGCGCTTGGCGATGACGGGCAGGTTCTTCTTGATCGCAGCCAGGCCGGCGTTGAGGCAGTCGCCGTCGATGGCGCCGTCCTTGGCGCAGGATGCGACGTCGTTGGCACCGATGGAGACGGTGACGAAGGCGGTCTTCGAGCGGTTCTTCCTCAGCCACTTCTCCGCGGCGGCGAGCTGGCTGGTGGCAGCGCTCTTGTGCGCGTAGGGCAGCTTGATGCCGGCGCAGCTGACGCCGCCCTTGAGCATCGAGGTCGTCGTCTCGCCGGGGCAGCCGTACTTGACGGCGGTCGTGGAGGTCCTGGCGGCGAGCGCCTCGACGTAGCCCTCCGTGGTGACCTGACCACCACCGCCGGCCTTGGGCTGCCAGCTCGCGGCGAGGCTGTCGCCGAGGGAGAGGTAGTGGGTCTTGCTGGCCGCGCTCGCAGCGGTGGGGACGACGAGCGCAGCGGCGGCGATGACGGCCGCGACGTGGGACAGACGCTTCATGGTGTGCACATCGGCCCGGCCGGCGCGGAGGTTGAGTGTGCAACGGTACGTGGGTGCTCGAGCTTGAGGTCTGGTCGGACATCGCCTGCCCCTGGTGCTGGTTGGGACACCGGCGCCTGGGCGTCGCGCTGGAGGGTGCCGATGACGTCGTTGTGCGCCACCGGGCGTTCGAGCTGTCGCCCGACATGCCCGTCGAGGGCCGCTCGGCCGAGGAGCACTACACCAGCAAGTTCGGATCGCTCGACGCCATCCGCCCGGCTCAGGCGCGCATCGCAGCCCTGGGCGCGGAGATCGGCGTGCCGTTCGCGTTCGAGCGCGTCGTGCGGGCGCCGAACACGCGCGTCGGTCACCGACTCGTGAAGATCGCGGCGGCGCGGGGCGCGTCGGAGGTGGTGGCGCTGGACGCGCTCTTCGCCGCGCACTTCTCGCTGGGGGCGGACATCAGCGACCCGGAGGTCGCGGCGTTGACGGTGTCCGCGGTCACCGAGATCCCGGCGGCTGAGCTGCTGGACGCCCTGGCCGCGGACGAGGCCACCGCGGAGGTCGTCTTCGACGAGCAGCGCGCCGGGCAGCTGGGCATCACCGGCGTCCCGCTGTTCCTCGTCGCCGCGGCGGGCAACCTCGGGCTGTCGGGGGCGCAGGACGTCGAGGTGCTGCAGCAGCTCCTGGACGTCTCGCGCGAGCGGATCGCGGCGTGACCTGAGGTCTGTCGACCTCCGCACGGGCGCCCGTACCGAAGTCGACGCACGTCCGCCGCCGTCACCGAGCCCGCCGGTGTGTGTCGATCGACGCACGCACGCACGCGCGGAAACCGACACGGGCCGGCTGGTCAGCGACTCCAGTCGGGCAGGTCGGCGTCCTTGACCAGGACGGTGGCCTTGCCACCCGCGTAGGGCGCGCTGACGACGTCGCCCTTGGCCTGCGGGTCGTAGCCACCGGTCGCGGCGAGGACGTGGGAACCGTCCTTGCTCAGCGCGGTGCCGTAGAAGCCGGCCTCGCCCTTCGGGCCGACGACGCGCTCCTTGCCGGTGAGCGGGTCGACGGTCACCGCGTAGCTGGTGTCCTGACCGCCGAACTGCGCGAGCAGGCGGGTGCCGTCGGTGCTGAACTGCGTCGGCGTCAGGCCGGAGAGCAGGCTGGGGACCTTGTCGTGCGTGATCGCCCTGAGGTTCTTGCCCGACGTGTTGATGCGGTACAGGTTGAACTGCGGCGCGTCGTTCTTGCGGGCCTTCGTCCGCGTGAAGGCGATGAACCGCGGTCCCCACGCCGGGTAGATGCTCTTGCCGTCGGTGGTCAGGCGGGTCGGCCTGGCCGACGCGTCGATCGGCGCGGAGTACAGGTCGCCCTTGGACCCGTAGGTCTCCTTGGCCGTGCGCGCGTAGACGATGCTCCTGCTGTCCGGGCTGAAGGAGACGCCGTAGAAGAACCCGGTCGCGATCGTCGTCCTCGTGCCGTCGGTGACGTTGATGACGTAGAGGCTGTGCGGTCCGGAGGCCTGGCCGCCGATCGCCGCGAGGTGGACGCCGTCGGCCGCGAACCTGAGGTTGAAGACGTCGTTGAGCCGGGTCAGCAGCGTCCGGGAGGCGCCGCCCTGTGTGGGCGCGGCCAGGAGCTGGACCTTGTCGTAGTCAGGGCCGGTCGCGTTGGTGGCGTAGACCACGGTCTGCCCGTCGCTGGAGACCTTCGGGTAGCTGCCCGACGCGATCCGGCGCGGCGAGGTCCCGTCGTCGTTGGCCGCGTAGACCGACGGCTTGCCCTTGCCGAGTCCCTTGACGTAGACGAGCGTCGCGTCGGCCGGAGCGGCCGCTGCCGCAGACACCAGGGCCGCGGCGAGCGCGGCCACCACCGGCCGCCGCATCAAGCTTCGGGCTCGGGGTCGAGCGACAGCTGCTCCTGGACCGGTGCCTCGGCCGGCTCTTCGGGCGCGGCGGGCTCCTCGGCGGCGGCGGGCTCCTCTGCGGCGGCGGGCTCCTCGGCGGCGGCGGGCTCCTCGGCGGCGGGCGCCTCGGCCTCCGCGGCCGGGGCCTCCTCAGCGGCCGGAGCCTCAGCGTCAGCGGCGGCGGGCGCCTCCTCAGCGGCGGGCGCCTCCTCAGCGGCCGGAGCCTCAGCCTCAGCAGCGGCGGCGGGCTCTTCAGCGGCAGCCGGAGCCTCCGCGGCGGGCGCCTCTTCGGCAGCCGGAGCCTCCTCAGCGGCGGGCGCCTCGTCAGCAGCCGGCGCCTCAGCCTCAGCGGCGGCGGGCTCCTCAGCGGCCGGCGCCTCCTCAGCGGCCGGCGCCTCCTCAGCGGCCGGCGCCTCCTCAGCGGCCGGCGCCTCCTCGGCAGCCGGGGCCTCAGCCTCAGCGGCGGCGGGCTCCTCAGCGGCAGCCGGGGCCTCAGCCTCAGCGGCGGCGGGCTCCTCAGCGGCAGCCGGAGCCTCTGCGGCGGGCTCCTCGGCCGCCGGGACCTCGGCGTCCTTGTGCTCCTGGTAGAGCGGGATCAGCGGGCCGAGGGTCGGGACGACCTCAAGGATCTTCTTGACCGGCCCGGAGGCGCGGATCTGCCCCTTGGAGAGCGCGGTGGTGACGTTCAGCTCGCCGAGGAAGAACTCGTGGGCGACATCGGCGTCCATCGCGTAGACGACCTCGGTCCGCCAGGTCGTCGGGCCGAACTGGACGTCGGCGTCCTCGTTCTCGAGGAACTTGACCGTGATCGTCGACTCGGGCTTGCGGAACTGGTACTGGACGATGAGGTTGGCCTTGCGCAGCGGCGCGACCTTGCCGGCATCGGCGACGAGCTCCTTGAAGGCCCGGCCAAGGCGGGCATAGACCTGCTGCTCATCGGTGAACGTCGCCATCAAGCTCTCCATGAAAGTCGGGTTGGGGAACCGCGTAGGTTAGGGAGCGCGGAGCTTGACCGTTGCGTCGTCGAGGTCGACCTCGACGTCGGCCAGCCGCTCGGCGAGCTCCTGCACGGTCACACCCTCGTCGATCGCCTTGGGGATCGACGTGAACATCGACGTGTGCAAGGACGCCGCCAGCGCGGCGTCCACCTTGCGCAGGGGACCCTCGACGCGCGAGAAGTGGTCGCGGCGACCGGCCTCGAACACGTCGGAGGCGTCACCCCGCGACCCCTCGCGGTACTTCTCCAGCGCGCGGTCCAGCGACGTCTTCATCTCCGACGCCTCCGCCGCCGCGCGCGCCGGCGAGTCCGCACCGCCGACCGGGCCGTCGTCGCCGGAGCCGCCGCACCCGGCGACCACGAGCAGCAACGCGAGGACGGCCCAGCGGCGCACGACCGATCAGGCCTTCTGCAGCAGCAGCGCGATGCCCTGCCCGCCGCCGATGCACAGCGAGACCATGCCGTACTCGTGGCCCTCGCGGTCCATCTCGGACAGGATCTTCGCGGTGATGACCGCGCCGGACGCGCCGATCGGGTGGCCCAGGGCGATCGCGCCGCCGTTGGGGTTGACCTTCGCCGGATCCAGGTCGAGGTCACGCATGACCGCGAGCGCCTGCGCGGCGAACGCCTCGTTGAGCTCGAAGACGCCGACCTCGTCGATGCCGACGCCCGCACGGTCCAGGGCCTTCTTGATCGCGGGGACCGGGCCGATGCCCATGATCTCCGGGTCGACGCCGCACGACGCGTAGGACACGATCCGCGCCCGGACCGTGGCGCCCAACTCCGACGCCTTCTCGTCGGACATGAGCACCAACGCGGCACCGGCGTCGTTCATGCCCGAGGCGTTGCCGGCGGTGACGGTGCCGCCATCCTTCTTGAAGACCGTGCCGAGCTTGGCCATCGTCTCGACGTCCGCGCCGTGGCGGATGTGCTCGTCGGTGACGAAGTCGACGGTGTCGCGCTTGACGCGGACCGGCACGCCGACGATCTCGTCCTCGAACTTGCCGGCGGCCTGCGCGGCCGAGGCCTTGGCGTGCGACGCGACCGCGAACGCGTCCTGGTCCTCGCGCGAGATGCCCATGCGCTCGGCGAGGTTCTCGGCGGTCACACCCATGAGGATCTGGCCGAACGGGTCCGTCAGGCCGCCCATGACCGGGTCGACCATCTTCGCCTCGCCCATCTTGGAGCCCCAGCGGGCGGTCGGCAGCCAGTACGGCCCGCGGGACATCGACTCGGCACCGCCGCACAGGGCGACGTCGACGTCACCGGACTGGATGCACTGGGTGGCGGAGACGATCGCCTGCACACCGGTGCCGCACAGCCGGTTGACGGTGAAGGCCGGCGTCTCCTTGGGGATGCCGGCCTTCATGCCCACGACGCGCGCCATGTACATGTCCTCCGGCGCGGTGTGGATGACGTTGCCGAAGACGACGTGGTCGACCTGGTCGGGGGTGATGCCCGCGCGCTCGATGGCGGCACGCGAGGCGATGGCGCCCAGCTCGGTGGTGGGGACGTCCTTGAGGGACTTGCCGTAGGACCCGATGGCAGTCCGGGCGGCGGAGGCGACGACGACGTTGGTCATAGGGCGGGAACAGTAATTGGCCAGAGCGGACAAGCCTCTCCCGATAGTGTCGGGTGATGAGCACGACCACTCTGCAGAACTTCATCGGTGGGAAGAGCGTGCCCACCGGAGGCGACGGCTCCCACGACGTCCACAACGCCGCAACCGGCAGCGTCATCGCGCAGATGGGCGTGTCCAGCACGGACGATCTCGACGGTGCGGTCGAGGCGGCGCGCAAGGGCTTTGCCGAGTGGAGCAACGCCACGCCCTCCGAGCGCAGCCTGGCGCTGCTGAAGATCGCGCAGGAGATCGAGGACCGCGCGGACGAGCTCGCGAAGATCGAGACCGACAACACCGGCAAGCCGCTGGCGCTCGTGCTCTCCGAGGAGGTCCCGCCGGGCGTCGACCAGATCCGCTTCTTCGCGGGCGCCGCGCGCCATCTTCAGGGCCTGAGCACCGGCGAGTACATGGCCGGCCACACGTCCTCCATCCGCCGGGAGCCGATCGGCGTCTGCGGCGGCATCACGCCCTGGAACTACCCGTTCATGATGG